>NZ_JAZAQQ010000016.1:0-77148 GCF_036861315.1 Pseudomonas sp. S3(2024)
TTCCTCTGACGTGACAACCCGATATCCCATGATGCTTCCTTAAATCGCCGCTCCTACATCATGGTCTAAAAAAATTCGACCACAACAGGCTCACTCCTACAGTAGGAATGCGTTCCCCCTGTAGGAGTGAGCCTGCTCGCGATAGGGCCATCCGCCACACTCGAAAATCCCGAAGCGGCCGCCCCCTTCCAAGTTAATCGACATTATTTTCATCCAGCCCTATCACTTTTCAATTCTCGTCCGGCACTCAGGCAATTGAGAAATATTTCCATTCAGGAGCCTTCGCATGTCCCGTTCGCTAGACACCTTGTTGCGCCCCAGTCTGTTGGCCATCGCCATTGCCCTCAGCGCGCCGCTGCTCAGCAGCCCGTTGCTCGCTGCTGAACAGGCCTCCAGCGTGCGTGCCTACAACCTGCCAGCGGCGCCGCTGTCGACCACGCTGAACCAGATCGCCAGCCAGGGCGGCCTCGCGTTGTCGCTGAATCCGTCGCTGGCCGCCGGCAAGACCTCTGCGCCGGTCAGCGGTCAGTACGACGCCGCCGGTGCTCTGCGCGCGGCGCTGCAAGGCACCGGTCTGCAACTGGAACAAAGCAGTACCGGCACCTACACCCTGGTTGCCGTGCCGGAAGGGACATTGGCGCTGCCGGAAACCGCAGTGATCGGCGTGGAAAATCTGGAAACCGCCTGGGGCCCGGTCGAAGGCTACACCGCCACCCGCACCGCCGCCGGCACCAAGACCGACACCGCGCTGGTCGAAGCACCGCGCTCGATCTCCGTCGCCACGCGTCAGCAAATGGACGATCGCAGCGTGCACAGTCTCGATGACGCCGTGCGCTATATGCCGGGCATCACCGCCAGCAGCTACGGCAGCGACACCCGTATCGACTGGCTGCGGGTGCGCGGTTTCGAGCCGACTCAGTTCCTCGACGGCCTGCCGCTGCCCAAGGGCGTATACGCCAACCCAAAGCCTGAAACCTGGAACCTCGACCGCCTCGCGCTGCTGCGCGGCCCGGCCTCTTCCGTCTACGGCCAGACGCCGCCGGGCGGTCTGCTGGACATGGTCAGCCGGCGCCCGAGCGCGGAAGCCAGCAGCGAAATCCAGTTGCAGTACGGCAGCGACAACCATCGTCAGATCAACTTCGCCAGCACCGGCAAGATCGACGACGCCGGGCAGTTTCTCTACGGCATCAGCGGTGTAGTGCGCGACAGCGACACGCAGATCGATCACATCGAGAACAAGCGCTACAACATCGCGCCGAGCCTGACCTGGAACATCGATGACGACACCAAATTCACCCTGCTGACCCAATTCACCCGCGACGATACCGGTGTCACCAGCCAGTTCTACCCGATTCAGGGCACCAAGATCGACATGCCGTTCGGCAAGATTTCCCATCACAAGAACCTCGGTGATCCGGACTACGACTTCTACGACCGCACCTACTACGCGCTCGGTTATGCCTTCGAGCATCGCCTCAACGATGTGTGGCAGTTCAAGCAGAACCTGCGCTACACCAAGTCGGATCTGTCGTTCCAGACCGTGACCGTCAACAGCTACAACCCATCGTTCGCCGGCTTCACCGTGGATGATCAGGGCAATGTCGGTCGCGGCACCACCAACGTCGATGAAGACATCAGCCAGTTCGCCGTGGACAACAACTTCCAGGCCGACTTCGCCACTGGCGACATCCGCCATACGCTGTTGCTCGGTCTGGATCACCAGCGCAGCAACACCAACTACACGTCGATCTTCGGCACCGCGCCGGACATTAACGTCAACAACCCGATCTACGGTCAGCCGATCACCCGTCCAGCACGTTCTTCGGCGTTCTATGACTATGACCAGAAGACCTACCAGACCGGCCTGTACGTACAGGACCAGATGGCCCTCGACCAGTGGCGCCTGACCCTCGGCGGGCGTGAAGACTGGGTGCACACCGGCACGCAGTTCATCAACAAGGGCGACGCCACCAACACCCAGCGCGACAAGGCGTTCAGTGGCAACGCGGCGCTCAGCTACGTGTTCGACTCGGGCTTCGTGCCGTACCTGTCGTACGCCGAATCCTTCCAGCCAACCAGCGGCGCCGATGCCACCTCCACCGGTTCGCTCAAGCCGACCGAAGGCAAGCAATGGGAACTGGGCATCAAGTACCAGCCGCCGGGCAGCAAGACTCTGCTGAGCGCTGCGGTGTATGACCTGACCCAGAAGAACGTCGCGGTCAACAGCATCGTCAACAACGTGACCATCACCAGCCAGACCGGTGAAGTGAAGGTCAAAGGCCTGGAGCTGGAAGCGGTTTCCGACGTCACCGATAACCTGAAAGTCATCGCCGCCTACACCCTGGCCAAGTCCGAAGTGCAGAAAGGCGTGGACAAGGGCAATCGCCTGCAACTGATGCCTAACCAGCAAGCTTCGCTGTGGACCGACTACACCTGGCACAGCGGCGTACTCGACGGTTTCGGCATCGGCGGTGGCGTGCGTTACACCGGCAACACTTACGGCGACAAGGCCAACACCTGGCTGGGCAAAGCGGACGCCTACACCGTGTTCGACGCCTCGGTGCATTACGACCTCGGCCGCCTGGACAACAGCCTCAAAGGTGCGTCGCTGGCAGTTAACGCCACCAACCTGTTCGACAGGGACTACATCTCCACCTGCGACGGCTACTACTGCTACTACGGTGACCAGCGCAGCGTCATCGCCAGCGCCACTTACAAGTGGTAAGCGCGTGAGCTGAACCAGGTTCTGTCACCAGGCCGTCCCCCGTGGACGGCTTCGGTGTTTTTGAAGGTCATGAAATGAAAAGTAAAACAATTCGCCGCTGGTCGTTCATCCACACCTGGACCAGCCTGATCTGCACCGTGTTTCTGCTGCTGTTGGCATTGACCGGTCTGCCGCTGATCTTTCATCACGAAATCGAGCACCTGCTCGGCGATGCCCCGCAAGTGCGCGAAATGCCCGCCGACACGCCGCGCCTGAACCTGGCGCAACTGGTCGAGGCCGCAGAAAAACATCGCCCAGGTGAAGTGGTGCAGTACTTCGGTTTCGAAGACGACGAACCGAACGCCGTGCTGACGATCATGGCGAAAACCGCCGGCACCGAACCGAACTCGTCGCACACCTTCATGCTCGATGCGCGCACCGGTGAAGCGTTGGAAACCCCGTCGGCCAATGGCGGGCTGATGCTGTTCATCTTGCGCCTGCACGTCGACATGTTTGCCGGACTGCCGGGCAAGTTGCTGCTGGCGTTCATGGGTCTGCTGTTCGTGGTCGCGATCATCTCGGGTACGGTGCTCTACCTGCCGTTCATGCGCCGCTTGCAGTTCGGCACCGTGCGTCAGGACAAGTCCACCCGCCTGCGCTGGCTCGACCTGCACAACCTGATCGGCGTCGTCACCCTGACCTGGGCCTTGGTGGTCGGCGTCACCGGAGTGATCAGCGCCTGCGCCGACCTGCTCATCGCCGCGTGGCGCAATGACACGCTGACCGCCATGGTCGCACCCTATCGCGATGCCCCGCCGCTCACTCAACTAGCCCCGGCCACCCGCCTGCTCGACATCGCCCGCGAGGTGGCGCCGGGCATGAACCCGGATTTCATCGCTTTCCCCGGCACGCGGTTTTCCAGCGAGCATCATTATTCAGTCTTCATGAAGGGCGGCACGCACCTGACCTCGCACCTGCTGACGCCGGTGCTGATCGACGCCAGCACCCTGCAAGTCACCGCTGTGGCCGAGCGCCCGTGGTACATGGACGCCATGGGCATGTCGCAGCCGCTGCACTTCGGCGACTACGGCGGCATGCCGATGAAGATCCTCTGGGCGACCCTCGACTTGCTGACCATCATTGTCCTCGGCAGCGGCGTGTACCTGTGGGTGGTACGGCGTAAAGCGGCGAAACCACTGCCAGCGGAGGCTGTTGCATGAAGCCGCGTCAGACCAATTTCTGGAAGGTCTTCAGCACCCCGCTGGTGATTGCGCTGCTGAGTGCGGCGGGATTGTTTTCGGCGCTGTTGGGGGACGGGATCTGGGATGCGTTGAGCTGGGTCGGGTTGGGTGTTCCGGCATTTCTGGCGATCAAGGGATTGCTGCGACGCGGGTGATTTCCGTGTCGCCTGACAAGGCCTCTTCGCGAGCAAGCCCGCTCCCACGGGGGATTTGTGAACGAAACAGATCCAATGTGGGAGCGGGCTTGCTCGCGAAGGCGGCCTGATGAACACCAGCAAATCCCTCGCCAGCCGCTCTGTATCTGACTAGGCTAATCTCCTGCTCTTCGATGACCACCGAGGTTTGCCAATGTCCGCCCCCAGCATGACCCTGTTCCACAACACGCTTTCCCCGTTCGTGCGCAAAGTGATGGTGCTGTTGCACGAGACCGGTCAGCAGGATCGCGTCGCCCTGCAAGACTGCGTCCTCACGCCGGTCAGCCCGGACACCGCACTCAACGCCGACAACCCGCTGGGCAAGATCCCGGCGTTGCGTCTGGCGGACGGTAGCGTGATCCATGACAGCCGCGTGATCCTCGAATACCTCGACCAGCAACACGTCGGCAATCCGCTGATCCCCCGCGAAGGAGCGGCCCGTTGGCGGCGCCTGACCCTGGCCTCGCTGGCCGACGGGATCATGGATGCCTCGGTGATGGTGCGTTACGAACTGGTGTTGCGTGCCCCGGAAAAGCACTGGGACGAATGGCTCGACGCCCAGCGCGAGAAAATCCGGCGCGCCCTGGCCTATCTGGAAAGTGACGCCATCGCCGAGCTGACCAGCCACTTCGATGTGGCCGCAATCAGCGTCGCCTGTGCACTGGGTTACATCGATCTGCGCCATCCGGATCTGGACTGGCGCAGCGCCAATCCGCAACTGGCCAACTGGTATTTCGAGGTGAGCCAGCGACCGTCCATGGTCGCCACCATGCCCAAGTCTTAAGGCTGCGGCGCCTGAACCGGCCCCTTCGCGAGCAGGCTCACTCCTACAGTTGACCGCATTCCCCTGTAGGAGTGAGCCTGCTCGCGATGGCACCACCTGGGTTCCGGCGGCAGTGCTGCAACAATCAGCGTCAGCAAAACCTCGACCTGCCGCTGGTCCTCTCGCAACCCGCTCATTGCATCGCCCCCACATCAAACGCCAGCGGCTTGGCCGGTTTCTGCCCAATCCCGTACCAGTCGAGTTTGCGCGTCAGCACCATGAACACCCCGAGCAGGCCGAACAACAGCAGCGAACCCATCAGCAACGCGTAATCCTCGGCGCTCAGCAGGCCATACAGCAAGCCATACAACGCCGCCAATCCCGCAGAAAAACTCAGGCCGTGGCGCACGCTGTGCAGCACGTGGCAAACATAGAACCCGATCAACAGCACACAGCCACTGGCCGACAGCAGATACGCCAGGGCAAAGCCGATGTGCTCCGACAACGACAACAGCAACAGGTAGAAGAACGCCAGCGCCACCCCGACCAACGCGTATTGCACCGGGTGCACCGCCAGACTCTTGAGCACCTCGAACAGGAAGAAACCGGCGAACGTCAGGACGATGAACAACAGCGCATATTTGATCGCCCGATCACTCTTCAGGTACTGATCCACCGGATCGATGAAGCTCACTCCAAAGCTGCGCCCGTTGAACGCCTCGCAGTCATTGCCCATCACGCAACGGCTCATGGCTTCTTGCAGGTTGGTGGAGAAAAACGTGGTCTGCCAATCGGCGCTGAAACCCTGGTCGCTGATCTCGCGTTTGCCCGGCAGGAAGTTGCCAACAAAACTGGGGTGCGGCCAGTTGGCGGCAAGGCTGACGTGACTGCTTTTGCCCACCGGCAACACCTGCAGCGAACCGGTGCCTTGCAGGCGCAGGTCGAAACCGAAAGTCAGTTCCGTGGCGTTGCGAGTGTCCAGCGCCGGCAACGTCACCCGCACGCCTTCGCCGAGCCAGCCGACCTGGGTGCCGGGTACGAAGTCCAGGCGTTGACCGTCGAGTTCCAGTTTCAGGGCGTTTTCAATACCGCGGATGTCACTGATGCCCACCGCCAGAAACGGCGCATCGAACTGGTAATCGGCAAAGTCTTCCTTGATCCCCAATTGCGCCGGCAACGAGAAATGCCCATTGATGCGATTGTCGGCATGGAACAGTCGCGCTTCGTAGATACCGCGATTGCGCAGCTCGGTCTGCACCTGGCCGTCGAGTTCGAAACGTTCCGGCAGAAAGTACAGACGACCGCGCTCTTCACTTGGCTCGTCGTAGCGCTGGTTGGTTTTGTCGTTGAGCTTCCAGTTGTGAATCACTTTGCGATACGGCACTACCATCACCGGCCCGCTCAGTTGCTGGCTGTAGCTGGAGCTGCGGGCGATGTCTTCGAGCACGCCGTCGCGCAGTTGCTGGCGATCATCGATGATGCCGTCAATCATCAGCAGCGGTATCAGCAACAGCAGGATCAGCAGGGCAATCGCCCCGAGCTTTATGGTCAGATTCTTGTTCATGGGACTCTCCCTGTTTGGATGGGCAGAGTCTGGTTGGGCTGTGTGGGGGGAATAAGGAGGGAATATGGAGATTGTGTGGAGACTGTTATGGCCCCATCGCGAGCAGGCTCACTCCTACAATTGATCGCGTTCCCCTGTAGGAGTGAGCCTGCTCGCGAAGGCAGCGACTCGGTTTCAGGACAAGCGCAATGTCACTTCCACACCGCTCTCGACGTTGCGGATATGCATCGACCCACCATGCAACTTCACCACTTCCTCAACAAAGTTCAGCCCCAGTCCAGTGCTCTTGCGCCCACTGTCCGGGCGCGGCAATGAGTAAAACCGTTCACTCAAGCGCGGCAAGGCGTAATCGGGAATCGCCGCTGCTTCGTTGAACAAGCGCAACTCGACCTGTTCCCCGACACGCTCGGCACTGAAACGCAGCAACCCGGCGATCGGGGTGAAATCCAGCGCATTCTCCAGCAAATTGCCCAGGGCCTGACGCAACAGAAACGGCTCGCCGATCAGCAGCATATCTGGTGCAATCGTCTGCTCGACCGTGAGCCGCCGCCCCTCGATCCGCGCCGCCTGCGCCTGCAACAATTCGTCAACCAGTCCTGCCAGCGGCACCGCCACCCGTTCCTCAAGCCCCTGACGCTGCTCGACTTGCGCCAGATTCAACAGCCGCTCGATCAACTGCTGCATCCGTGCGCTTTCGCTGTCGATGTTGCCGACAAAGCGCAGGCGCTGAATCGCTGGCATCTCGTCCTGCAGCAATTCCGCAGCACCGCGAATCGCCGCCAGCGGACTCTTCAATTCATGGGTCAGGGTGTGCACGTAGCGTTCGACGTAAGCCTTGCCTTCGAGCTGGGTGCGCATCTGCTCCACCGCTGTGGCCAGTTGCTTCAGTTCGCCGCCACGGTAATGCGGTACTTCCACTCGCCGGCCTTCGCTCACCGCTTGGGCGTAGCCGGTCAAACGGTGCAGCGCGCGGCTCAGCCACCAAGACAGCAAAGCGCCGAACAGCAGACCGAGGCCGATCAGCCCGGCACCGTAAAACAGCAAGCGCCGCTCGGTGCGATCGACATAAGGCTGCAATGAGCTGTTGGGTTTGGCCACGGTAACCACGCCGATGATCCGGCCGTTGTCGCGGATCGGCGCACCGACGTGCATCACCGAGGAGTTCGCATCATTCGGATCGCTGCGGCTCGAACGAGCGCCGTACTCACCACGCAAAGTCAGGTACACGTCGTTCCAGCGCGAGTAATCCTGACCGACCGCCACGCCGCTGGAATCCAGCACCACGATGCCTTTGGCGTCGGTGACGTAGATGCGGTGGTTGACCTGGTTTTTCGGCAAACCCCAAATCGTCGCCTGTGGTTGGCGCTCGCCGTAGGCCCGCAACAATTCGGGCCAGCGGTTCTCGCTGAGCGTGCCGGCCTTGAAATCATCACGGAGAATTTCCGCCATCAGGTTGGCGGTGTCGACCAGGGTTTCTTCGGTGGACTGGCGCACGCCGGGGCGGATTTCTTCCATCACCGTGTTGAGCACGAAGTAACCGGTCAGGCCGATAAACAGCACATACACCAGAAAAATCCGCAGCCCCAACGACATCAGCTGTGCCCCGGGCTGTAGCTGTAACCGAGGCCGCGATGGGTCTGGATCGGCTCGGCGTCGGCCCGCACCAGGCGCAGTTTGGCGCGCACGCTTTTGATGTGGCTGTCGATGCTGCGCTCGTAGCCGGCGTCGGCGGCCACCCCCAGCGCGTCGAGCAATTGCTCGCGGCTGAACACCCGCTGCGGTTGTTCGAGCAGGCATTGCAACAGGCGAAACTCATGACGGGTCAGGCTCAACGGCTGTCCCCGATAGACGATCTGCACACGCTCGGCATCGATGCGAAACAGCGTCGAGGACGCTTCAACCGCAGGACGCGGCGCCATGCGCTTGAGAATCGCCCGTACCCGCGCGGCGACTTCCCGTGGGCTGAACGGCTTGACCACGTAATCGTCGGCGCCGATCTCCAGCCCCACCACCCGGTCGATCTCGGCATCCCGGGCGCTGAGGAACAGCACCGGCACTTCACTGAAGCGCCGCAGCTGTTTGCAGGTTTCGAAACCGCTGATGTCCGGCAGGCCGATATCGAGAATGATCAAGTCAGCCGGGGTCTGCCGTTGAAACTCCAGCGCCGCCGCGCCGAGGCTCAGCCACGTGGTCGCGAACCCCTCGCCCTGCAGGGCAAAAATCAGCGTATCGGCAATCGCCGCTTCGTCTTCGACAATCAGGATATGAGGCATGGCGTCCGAGCCCATGGGTTAAGTGCGCGAACGGTGCCCCAAGCCTGACGTTACGTCAATGAGACCACTTAGCAGTCTGGCTTGTCGGCGGTGAAACGCCGCGCCGGGTTCACCGCTGCGCCAAACTCGCGCAAGGCCTTGGCACCGATCAGCAGCGGGTAGTTGAAGTTGCTGCGGTCGGTCAGGTTGACCTCAACGGTACGCTTGACGTTGCCCAGGCACAGTTCCAGATCAACCACCGGGCGCTTGGCGACTTCGGTGCTGTCGCCCTCGTCCTCTTCATCCGAGCGGCTCTTGATCTTGCTGATCCGCGCGACCTTGTGTTCGTAGACCTTGTTGCTGGCATCCTTGGTGCCGAGGCGGAAACGCACCCAGTTCTCGCCGTCGCGGGTGAAAGTCTCGATGTCCTTGGCCGACAGCGAGGCGGTCAGCGCGCCGGTGTCCATCTTGGCCTTGAGCACCTCACCACCGATTTCCGGCAGCGCGATGTATTCGTAACGCCCGTACAGGGTCGGCTCGGCGGCCATGACCGGCAGGGCGACGAGGGCAAACAGTGCAAGGAGGGATTTCACGTAGAGGGTTTCCTTGGAAAATGGGGGCGTCTGACGCGAGATTTTAGACAGCGGACGGGCAATTGGTTCGCTGGAGTCCGCCTTCGCGAGCAAGCCCGCTCCCACAGGGGATCCGGGATCTGTTGGAGATGGCATGCACACTGAAGATCCACTGTGGGAGCGGGCTTGCTCGCGAAGAGGCCAGCCCTGCCAACACGGTAATCAGCTCCAGCATAGCCAGCCAAAAGTGAAACATTCGTCACCATCGATTTGGCCTGTCACCCGAAGCCACTTATCATGGCGCGCCCATCCGCCTTCATAGAGTTGCTTATGCGCCGCCTGCTCACCGGCTGTTTCGTCACCCTGCTGCTGTTGCTCAACACCCTGATCCTGATCGGGCCGTTGCTGGTCTTTGCCCTGCTCAAGCTGATCGCGCCGGGGCGCTGGCGCGATTACGCCTCGTGGGCGGTGATGTGGATTGCCGAGACCTGGGCCGAAATCGACAAGCTGATCTTTCGCCTGTGCATCCCCACCCAATGGGATATTCGCGGCGGCGCAGACCTGCGTGGTGACACCTCGTACCTGGTGGTCAGCAACCACCAGTCGTGGGTCGACATTCCGGCGCTGATCCAGACCCTCAACCGGCGCACGCCGTTCTTCAAGTTCTTCCTCAAGAAAGAGCTGATCTGGGTACCGTTTCTGGGGCTGGCGTGGTGGGCGCTGGATTACCCGTTCATGAAGCGCTACAGCAAGGCGTTCCTGGCCAAACATCCGGAGTTGGCGGGCAAGGACCTGGAAATCACCAAACAGGCCTGCGAGCTGTTCAAACGCCAGCCGGTGACGGTGGTGAATTATCTGGAAGGCACCCGCTACACCGCGGCGAAAAGTGCGCAGCAGCAGTCACCGTTCAGACACCTGCTCAAACCCAAGGCCGGTGGCGTGGCGTTTGTGCTGGCGGCGATGGGGGAGCAGCTGGATGCATTGCTCGACGTGACCGTGGTTTATCCACAGGAGAACATTCCGGGGTTCTGGGACCTGATCAGCGGCAGCGTGCCGCGGGTGATTGTCGACATCCAGACCCGCGAACTCGACCCGGCACTGTCGCAGGGCGATTACGAGAACGATCCGCAGTTTCGCCAGCAGGTCCAGAACTGGGTCAACCAGCTCTGGACCGAGAAGGATCAGCGCATCAGCGAACTGCGCGGCGAGCGCGGCTGAATCAGCTACCGGTGCCGGCGCCCCAGATGCTGCCGAGACTCTGCAGAATCGGGCCGCCGACGCCTTGGTCACCCAGGTACTTGAGCAGCACCGGGGCAAATTGGCCGACCATGCCGCTGTCCATGCCCAAGGCCCCGAAGGCGTTGTTCAGGTCGTTGGTGTCCTTGACGTTGCCCAGCGCGTTTTCCAGCCCGGCCGACTTGCCCGACGAACCCAGCAAACCACTCAACGCCGCCAGGTTGCCGCTGCCGCCCGACAGTTTGTCGATGCCCGGCACTTCTTTGGCCAACTGCGAATAATCGGTGCTGCTCAACTGATTCTTGGCCAGGCCGAGCATGGCGCTGGTGCCACCGACGGCTTGCTGAGGCGTAACACCGAGACCGGTAACGGCTTGCAGCAAACCGGCGGTTTCCGAGGTCGGCGCGGCGGCGGTGGCAGCGTTGCCACCCTGCATGCTTGCAGCCGCTTTTGTCACATCGTCCAGACTGAAGCCGGCAAACACCGGGCTCGCTGCAAGGGTCATCAGTGAAGCCAAGGCAATACCGCGTAAAATCTTCATTCAGACATCCTCTTGCGCTGTGGTAACCGCCCGTCTATGAGCGGCAAAACTGCCGGTTTGACCGGGTTTCAGCCAGCATGTTCCTCGCCGACGCATCCATTTTCAGCATAGCCACGTATATAAAACGTGAAACCGCGGATAACCCGAGATGAATGGCACAAGCGCCGTCGCTGAACTAGCCTGTGAACAGCCCGAGCAGCGCCCTCGTCGCCCGCCCATTGCCTGGAGAGCCGTCATTTCCATCGCCGACCACGATCAGTTGCGCCAGCTGTTGGCCCAGTGCTCACTGGGCGACCGCGGTGCATTCGAAACGCTCTATCGCAGCGTTGGCCCGCGCCTGCACGGCGTGGCCCTGCGCTTCATGGGCCGGGCGGATCTGGCCGAGGAAGTGCTGCAGGAAAGCTTCGTGCGCATCTGGAACAACGCCTCGCGCTACGAAGCCCATTTGTCGGCGCCGCTGACCTGGATGATCAACATCACCCGCCATCAGGCCATCGACCAACTGCGCAAACAGCGCGAACGGCCGATGACCGACTTCGAACAGGACACCCTGCCGGACGAAGGCCCTTCGGCCCACGACCTGTTGAACAGCAGCCGCGAAGCCAGCGCGCTGCACCGTTGCCTCGACACCCTCGACGGCATGCAGCGCCAGTCGATCAGCGTCGCCTACTTCCAGGGCCTTTCCTGCTCGGAACTGGCCGAACACCTGGCGGCACCGCTGGGCTCGGTGAAGTCGTGGATTCGTCGCGGCATGGAGCGTCTGCGCAGGTGCCTTGAATCATGAACTACCAGACCCCCGCCCTGCGCCGCGCCCTCGCTGCCGATTACGCCATTGGCCTGATGTCGGCGGCGGCGCGTCGACGTTTTGAACAATTGCTGCTGGATGACGCAGCACTGCGAACCGAGTTGGCGCAGTGGCAGGAGAGCCTCGCCAGTCTTACCGAAACGCTGCCGGAGCACCCGGTGCCGGATCGGGTGTGGCAAGGCATCACCGCACGGATCGAACCGCAAGTGCTGCACGTCCCGGAAAAACGTCCGTTCTGGAACTGGCTGCGCGTCAGCGTCGCTGCCTGTTCGATCGTGGTGCTGGTGTTCCTCGGCTCCCTGTACAACCGCGACGACGCCCGCTACCACGCCACCCTGCTGAGCGCCGACGCGCAACCGGCACTGAAAGTCGAGGCGCATGCGGATTATCTGCAGGTCGAACCGCTGACATTGGCAGCAATAGGGCCAGATCGCAGTCTGGAATTGTGGGCGATACCGGCGGACGGCAAGCCGATTTCACTGGGGGTGATTCCTGCAGGCGGCAAAGGCAAGGTTGAACTGAGCGCGGCGCAGAAAGTCTTGATCGGCCAGCCGATTGCGCTGGCGGTGAGTCTGGAACCCAAGGGTGGCTCGCCGACCGGGCAGCCGACCGGGCCGGTGCTGTACCAAGGCGCGTTAGCGGCTCTCTGACTCTGGCACCACAAACCTTTTGTGGCGAGGGAGCTTGCTCCCGCTGGGCTGCGAAGCGGCCCAAATCTTGTGTGGGTAATTTTCCTGAGACGCCGCATGTGTGGATTTTACGACGGCTTCGCCGCAGAGCGGGAGCAAGCTCCCTCGCCACAGGTTTCGTGCTCATCCCCATAAAAAACGGCGACCTTGAGGTCGCCGTTTTGCATTGCCTGAAACTTACGCCGCACTGAACAACCGATGCGGATCGATCACAAACTTCTTCGGTACGCCGGCATCGAACTCGCCGTAACCTTCCGGCGCCTGGTCGAGGCTGATGACCTGCACGCCGACCACTTCGGCGATGTTGATGCGGTCCCACATGATCGCCTGCATCAGTTGGCGGTTGTACTTCATCACCGGGGTCTGGCCGGTGTGGAAGCTGTGGGATTTGGCCCAGCCCAGACCGAAGCGGATGCTCAGGCTGCCCATTTTCGCGGCGGCATCGACCGCGCCCGGATCTTCGGTCACGTACAGGCCCGGAATACCGATCTTGCCGGCCACACGCACCACGCCCATCAGCGAGTTGAGCACAGTGGCCGGTGCTTCGGCTTTCACCCCGTCATGCCCGTGGCCGCGTGCTTCGAAGCCCACGCAATCCACCGCGCAATCGACTTCCGGCTCGCCCAGCAGTGCGGCGATCTGTTCGTGCAGCGGCGTGTCCTTGGACAGGTCGACCACTTCAAAACCCTGAGCCTTGGCGTGCGCCAGGCGGATGGTGTTGACGTCGCCGATGATCACCACCGCCGCCCCCAGCAGACGCGCCGAAGCTGCAGCGGCCAGACCGACCGGGCCGGCGCCGGCGATGTAAACGGTGCTGCCCGGGCCAACGCCCGCCGTCACCGCACCGTGATAACCGGTCGGGAGGATATCGGAGAGGCAGGTCAGGTCGCGGATTTTCTCCATGGCCTTGTCGCGATCCGGCAGCTTCAGCAGGTTGAAATCGGCGTACGGCACCAGCACGTATTCGGCCTGGCCGCCGGTCCAGTCGCCCATGTCGACATAACCGTAGGCACCGCCGGCACGGGCCGGGTTGACGGTCAGGCAGACACCGGTGTGCTGCTCCTTGCAGGAACGGCAGCGCCCGCAAGCCACGTTGAACGGTACGGAAACCAGGTCACCGATCTTCAGGTTCTCGACGTCGGAACCTTTTTCGATCACTTCGCCGGTGATTTCATGGCCCAGCACCAGACCGGTCTGCGCCGTGGTCCGGCCGCGCACCATGTGCTGGTCGGAGCCACAAATGTTGGTGGACACCACACGCAGAATCACCCCGTGCTCGATCTTCCTGCCACGCGGATCCTGCATTTTCGGATAGTCGATTTTCTGTACTTCGACCTTGCCAGCGCCGAGATACACCACACCACGATTGCCAGACATGCTTTCACCTCGCTGTTGTTTTTATGGAACCGCGTTGCCCAGGCAGGCAGCGCGTTAAGTGCTCGGGTACAGATGCTGATTGTTGTGTTGCCTGTTATGGCCTCTTCGCGAGCAGGCTCGCTCCCACAGTTGATCTTTGGTGTGACAGAGACCTGTGTTTCGACACAAATCCCTGTGGGAGCGAGCCTGCTCGCGAAAGCGATCTAGAGAACGACCGTGCGATTGGCGTTGAGAAACACCCTGCGCTCAATGTGATAACCCACGGCCCGGGCCAACGTCAGGCCCTCGATATCCCGCCCCTTGGCAATCAGATCCTCCGGGTAATGACTGTGATCCACCGCCTCTACCCCCTGAGCAATGATCGGCCCTTCATCGAGGTCGTTGTTGATGTAATGCGCCGTCGCGCCGACCAGCTTCACGCCCTTGTTGTAGGCCTGGTGATACGGCTTGGCACCCTTGAACCCCGGCAGCAGCGAGTGGTGAATGTTGATCGCCTTGCCATCGAGCTTGCGGCACAGCTCCGGTGACAGCACCTGCATGTAGCGGGCGAGGATCACCAGTTCGGCGCCGGACTCTTCGATCACCTGCCACACCTGACGCTCCTGCGCCGGTTTGTCGTTGGGGTCGAGGGGGAAATGGTAGTAGGGAATCTGGTGCCAGTCGGCCAGCGGCTTGAGGTCCGGATGGTTGGACACCACCGCCGCCACGTCCATCGACAACTGGCCGATGCGCTGGCGGTAGAGCAAATCGTTGAGGCAGTGATCGGCCTTGGAGACCATGATCACCACTTTTGGCCGGTAGTTCGGCGCGGTCAGCTCGAAGACCATGCCGAATGCCTCTCCGCGCTCGGCGAGGCCGGCGCGGAAGGACTGCTCGTCGAAACCGTCGGGCTGACGGAATTCCACGCGAATGAAGAAACGGCCCGAGAGCCGGTCATCGAACGAATGGTGCTCGGTGACGTAGCAACCCTGCTCGAACAGAAAACGCGTCACCGCGTCCACCGTGCCGAGCACGCTGGGGCAGTCGGCGGTCAGAATCCATGTGTCTGGGGCGCGGCTCATGGTGCGGTGACTCCTGTTCTTTTGTGCGCGGTGTCTGGGGGATTTTTGCCCCTCACCCTAGCCCTCTCCCGGAGGTAGAGGGGACTGACCGAGGTGTTCTTTCGAGCTACGCCGACCTGAAATATCGCGGCGAACTCAGGCTCGAAAACTACACAAATCTGCTCCCTTTCCCCCTCTCCCCCCTGGGGGAGAGGGCTGGGGTGAGGGGGTAAGCTTTTAGGCTTGTACGCTCAACCCGTATTCAGCCGAAGCATCCTGCAACCACAACCACCAGTAGTCCGAGAAGCTGCGGCGGATCAGCAGTTCCCAGGTGTCTTCGGCGGTATGGCGAATCATCAGCTGCGACTTGGCGAACACCGTGCCCACCGCTTTGCCGACCGGAAAATTGTTCGGGTGCACGTCGTAGCTGGTGGATTTCATCAGCACCTGACGCACGTTCGGCCCGCTCAGTTCGAGCACTTGCTGGCCGCCGCTGACGTTGACGATCGCAATGTGCAGGTCGCCCAGCGCTTCGCGCAGTTTCTGCTCGGCAGCGAATTCTTCACCGCTTGGCACGATCAGCAGCCACTCGTCCGGGCCCATCCATTGCAGGCTGGTTTCGCCTTTGACGATGACGCTCAGGGCGCCCGGCAACTCAATGCCGAGGGCCTTGTGCACGCCAGCGGCGAAGGCTACATCGTGGCCATCGCCACGAATGGTCAGATGACCGAGGAGTTTCTTTTCACGCACGATCACGCCGGCGTTCTTGCGACCCTTGCCGACCAGGCTGGCGAGGTCGGCATGGTGCAGCGACGACTCGGCCTTGGCCCCGGTGGTCGGGCGTTGTTGGTAAACATTGGCTGTGGTCATAAAGCACCTTCCTGAATTCTGACTTGAACCCTTTGCAAGCAGGTCTACCGCTATCGCGAGCAGACTCCTACAAGGGGTACGCGATCACCTGTAGGAGTGAGCCTGCTCGCGATGAAGTCAACGCGGTGCGACTGCACTCCACAGGAGCCGAACCATCAAATGTTCTGCCGATCCCCCTTCGGATCGAAGAACACCGAAGACACAATCTCCGCCTCGATCACGCTGCCATCGGCCAGCGGCGCGAACACCCGCTCGCCCATGCGCTTCAGACCGCCCTTGACCACGCCCATGGCAAACGAATAGCCGAGGGAGTTGTGCGCGTAGCTGGAGGTCACGTGGCCGACCATGGTCATCGGGATCGCCTGCTTGGTGTTGAACACCAGTTGCGCACCTTCCGGCAGCCAGACGTTCGGGTCGATCGGCTTCAGGCCCACCAGTTGTTTACGCTGATCCTTCACGCAGTCTTCTCGGTTCATGCCGCGCTGGCCGATCCACGAGAACGGTTTGGTGCGACCGACGCACCAGCCCATGTTCAGGTCGTCCGGGGTCATCGAGCCGTCAGTGTCCTGACCGACGATGATGAAACCTTTCTCGGCCCGCAGGACGTGCATGGTTTCAGTGCCGTACGGCGTCAGGTTGTACTGCTTGCCAGCCTCGACGATTTTCTCCAGCACGCCCATCGCGTAGTCGGCCTGCACGTTGACTTCGTACGACAGCTCACCGGTGAACGAGATACGGAACACCCGCGCCGGCACACCGCCGACCAGACCTTCTTTCCAGGTCATGAACGGGAAGGCTTCGTTACTCAGATCAATGTCGGTCACGGCGCTGAGCAGCTTGCGGCTGTTCGGCCCGGACAGGGTCATCGTCGCCCAGTGGTCGGTGACCGAGGTGAAGTAGACCTTCATCTCTGGCCATTCGGTCTGGTGGTACAGCTCCAGCCATTGCAGCACGCGAGCCGCGCCGCCCGTGGTGGTGGTCATGACGAAATGGTTGTCGGCCAGACACGCCGTCACCCCGTCGTCGAAAACCATGCCGTCTTCTTTGCACATCAGGCCGTAACGCGCCTTGCCCACATCGAGCTTGGTCCAGGCGTTGGTGTACACGCGGTTGAGGAACTCGCGGGCATCCGGGCCTTGAATGTCGATCTTGCCCAGGGTCGAGGCGTCGAGCAGGCCGACGCTGTCGCGCACGGCTTTGCATTCGCGCTTCACCGCCGCATGCATGTCTTCACCGTTTTTCGGGAAGTACCATGGACGTTTCCACTGGCCGACGTCTTCAAACTCGGCGCCGTTTTTCAGGTGCCATTGATGCAACGCGGTGTAGCGTACCGGTTCGAAGATGTGCCCACAGTGACGGCCGGCCACGGCGCCGAACGTTACCGGCGTGTAGTTGGGGCGGAACATCGTGGTGCCCATCTGCGGGATGGTCACGTTCAGCGAACGCGCGGCGATGGCCAGGCCGTTGACGTTGCCGAGCTTGCCCTGATCGGTGCCGAAGCCCAGCGCGGTATAGCGTTTGACGTGTTCGACCGACTCGAAACCTTCGCGGGTCGCCAGTTCGATGGCGGCGGCGGTGACATCGTTCTGCAGGTCGACGAATTGTTTCGGCGCACGCGAGGTGCCCTTCTCGTGCGGCACCTGGAACAGCGCCAGGGTCGCTTCTTCGAGACGGCTCAGCGCTTTTGGCAGCGTGCCTTCGACCACCGCAAAACCGGCTTCACTGGCAGCGCGTGCGCCACCTTCGAAACCATCGGCCAGCGAATCTCCGAGGCCGTAAACGCCGTTGATGCCGCCGACGCACACACGCTTCTGCGGTGCTTCGCCCGGTACGAAACCGAGGATGTCTTCACGCCAGATCGGCTTGCCACCGAGGTGCGAAGCCAGGTGCACGACAGGGCTGTAACCGCCGGAACTGGCGATCACGTCGCAGTCGAGCCATTCGCCCGGGCTGGTCACGGTGTGCGCTTTGACGTCAATCGCGGCAATGCGGGCAGCGGTGACGCGCTTGCTGCCACGGGCCTCGATCACGGCGCTGCCGGTGAGGATGCGAATGCCTTTGGCGCGGGCTTCTTCCACCAGCGCACCACGCGGATTGCTCCGTGCATCGGCGATGGCCACCACTTGCAGGCTGGCGTCGAGCCAATCCAGCGCCACGCGATAGGCGTGATCGTTGTTGGTGGTCAGCACCAGCTTCTTGCCCGGTGCCACACCGTAACGGCGCACGTAAGTCGAGACCGCACCGGCGAGCATGTTGCCCGGCACGTCGTTGTTGCCGTAGACCAGCGGACGCTCGTGGGCGCCGGTCGCCAGCACGACACGCTTGGCGCGGACACGGTGGATGCGCTGACGCACCTGACCAATTGGCGCACGGTCACCGAGGTGATCGGTGAGGCGTTCGTGAATGGTCAGGAAGTTGTGGTCGTGGTAGCCATTGACCGTGGCGCGCGGCAACAGCAGCACGTCCGGAGTGTTCTTCAGTTCAGCGATGACGCTGGCCACCCACTCGATCGCCGGTTTGCCATCGAGGCTTTCGCGCGAATCAAGCAGACTGCCGCCGAACTCTTCCTGCTCATCGGCGAGGATCACCCGCGCACCGCTGCGCGCAGCCGCCAGGGCCGCCGCAAGACCGGCAGGGCCGGCGCCGACGATCAGCACGTCGCAGTGCTGGTTCATGTAGTCGTAGGTGTCCGGATCGACTTCGGTCGGCGAACGGCCAAGCCCTGCAGCCTTGCGAATGTACTTCTCGTAGGTCATCCAGAACGATTGCGGGTACATGAAGGTTTTGTAGTAGAAACCCGGCGGCATCAGCTTGCCGCCGACCTTGCCGAGAATCCCCATCATGTCGTTGTTGACGCTCGGCCAGCCGTTGGTGCTGGTGGCGACCAGGCCTTGGTACAGCGCCTGTTGCGTGGCGCGCACGTTGGGAATCTGCGTGGCTTCGGTAGCACCGATCTGCAGCACGGCGTTCGGCTCTTCGGCACCGGCGGCGAAGATCCCGCGTGGACGCGAATACTTGAAGCTGCGACCGATGATGTCGACGCCGTTGGCGATCAGTGCCGAGGCCAGCGAGTCGCCCTCGAAGCCTTTGTAGCTCTGACCGTTGAAGGTAAAGCTCAGCACTTTGTTGCGGTCGATCCGTCCACCGTTGGACAGGCGATTGGTCTGGCTCATACCTTCTCTCCCAGCGCCGTCGTGGCTGTTTTCGCCGTATCAGCCTTGTCGGTGAATTGCGGCTTGGTGCCGATCTTGTAGGTTTCGAGAATCTCGTAGGTCACGGTGTCGCGGGTGACGTTGAAGTACTGGCGGCAACCGGCGACGTGATCCCACAGCTCGTGGTGCAGACCACGCGGGTTGTCGCGGAAGAACATGTAGTCGCCCCACTCTTCATCGGTGCAGGCGTTCGGATCCAGCGGACGCGGGATGTGCGCCTGACCGGATGCATGGAATTCCTCTTCGGAGCGCAGTTCGCCGCAGTGAGGACAGAAGATATGCAACATGGGGATTTCTCCTGTTAGTGGGCAACCGCAGCAGCGCCGTGTTCATCGATCAACGCACCGTTGTGGAAACGGTCGATGGAGAAAGGTGCAGCCAATGGGTGCATTTCACCCTTGGCCAGACTCGCGGCAAACACGTTGCCCGAGCCAGGAGTCGCCTTGAAGCCACCAGTGCCCCAACCGCAGTTGAAGAACATGTTCGGTACCGGGGTTTTCGAAATGATCGGGCAGGCGTCCGGGGTGGTGTCGACGATGCCGCCCCACTGGCGGTTCATGCGTACGCGCGACAGCACCGGGAACATCTCGACGATGGCCTGGATGGTGTGCTCGATCACCGGGTACGAACCACGCTGGCCGTAACCGTTGTAGCCGTCGATACCGGCGCCGATCACCAGGTCGCCCTTGTCGGACTGGCTGATGTAACCGTGCACGGCGTTGGACATGATCACGCTGTCGATAATCGGTTTGATCGGCTCGGACACCAGCGCTTGCAGCGGGTGAGATTCGATCGGCAGACGGAAACCGGCGAGCTTGGCCATGTGCCCGGAGTTACCGGCGGTGACCACACCGACACGCTTGGCGCCGATGAAACCCTTGTTGGTTTCAACGCCGATGCACACGCCGTTTTCCTTGCGGAAACCGATCACTTCGGTCTGCTGGATCAGATCCACGCCCAAGGCGTCGGCGGCACGGGCAAAGCCCCAGGCCACGGCGTCGTGACGGGCGACGCCACCACGACGCTGAACGGTCGCGCCCATCACCGGGTAGCGGGTGTTTTTCGAGCAGTCGAGGTACGGAATCTCGTCGGCCACTTGCTTGGCGTTGAGCAGTTCGCCATCAACGCCGTTGAGGCGGTTGGCACTGACCCGACGCTCGGAATCTCGGATGTCCTGCAGGGTGTGGCACAGGTTGTAGACACCGCGCTGGGAGAACATCACGTTGTAGTTCAGATCCTGCGACAGGCCTTCCCACAGTTTCATCGCGTGTTCGTACAGGTGCGCCGACTCGTCCCACAGGTAGTTGGAGCGCACGATGGTGGTGTTGCGCGCGGTGTTACCGCCGCCCAGCCAGCCCTTCTCGACCACGGCGACGTTGGTGATGCCGTGCTCTTTCGCCAGGTAGTAGGCGGTCGCCAGACCGTGCCCGCCGCCGCCGACGATGACCACGTCGTAGACCTTCTTCGGCGTCGGCGTGCGCCACATGCGCTGCCAGTTCTCGTGGTGGCTGAGGGAGTGTTTGAAGAGGCCGAAGCCCGAATAGCGTTGCATAGTCATTTACTCCAAACCGCTCAGCGATAAACCGGGTAGTCGGCGCACAGTGCCGCGACGTTCTTGGCCACATTCGCTTCAACGTCGGCGTCACCGAGGTTGTCGAGGATGTCGCAGATCCAGCCGGCCAGCACTTCGCACTGGGCGACCTTGAAGCCACGCGTGGTGACGGCCGGGGTGCCAATGCGCAGGCCCGAGGTCACGAACGGCGACTGCGGGTCGTTCGGCACGGCGTTCTTGTTGACGGTGATGTGCGCACGGCCAAGGGCAGCGTCAGCATCTTTGCCGGTCAGGCCCTGACGGATCAGGCTGACCAGGAACAGGTGGTTGTCGGTGCCGCCGGACACTACATCGTAGCCACGTTTGATAAACACGCTGGCCATCGCCTTGGCGTTGTCGATCACTTGCTGCTGATAGGCCTTGAAGCCTGGCTCCAGCGCTTCCTTGAAGCACACCGCTTTACCGGCGATGACGTGCATCAACGGGCCGCCCTGGGCACCGGGGAATACCGCGGCGTTGAGCTTCTTCTCGATCTCTTCGTTGGACTTGGCGAGGATCAGCCCACCACGCGGACCGCGCAGGGTCTTGTGGGTGGTGGTGGTGACCACGTCGGCGTACGGCAGCGGGTTCGGGTACAGGCCAGCAGCGACCAGACCGGCGACGTGGGCCATGTCGACGAACAGCAACGCGCCAACCTTGTCGGCGATCTGGCGGAAGCGCGGGAAGTCCAGGGTCTTGGAGTAGGCGGAGAACCCGGCAACGATCATCTTCGGCTTGCACTCGACGGCCAGACGCTCGACTTCGTCGTAATCGATCAGCCCGGTGTCGGTGTTGATCCCGTACTGCACCGCGTTGTACAGCTTGCCCGAGGACGACACTTTCGCACCGTGGGTCAGGTGACCGCCGTGGGCCAGGCTCATGCCGAGAATGGTGTCGCCCGGCTGGATCAGCGCCAGGTACACCGCGCTGTTGGCCGAGGAACCGGAGTGCGGCTGGACGTTGGCGTAATCGGCGCCGAACAATTGCTTGGCGCGTTCGATGGCCAGTGCTTCGACTTTATCCACATGCTCGCAGCCACCGTAGTAGCGCTTGCCCGGATAACCTTCGGCGTATTTGTTGGTCAGGCCGCTGCCCTGCGCTTGCATCACGCGTTTGCTGGTGTAGTTCTCCGACGCGATCAGCTCGATGTGATCTTCCTGACGTTGCTCCTCGGCATTCATTGCCGCCAGCAGTGCATCGTCGTAACCCTGGATCTGGTCTTGCTTGCTGAACATCGCGTCTCTCCCAGCGGCATCTGTGCGCCATTCGTCTCGGTAAGGCACTGGCAATCAAGGCAGTGCCCTTTGATGCGATGGTATGACCGGCGCAGACAGCTCAAATGCCTACGGACGCCACGCAAAGGTGCGTTTACGACATGGCCGGAAAAGGCTGGTCGGACACATCATCCAAAACTGCGGAGATCCCCTGTGGGAGCGGGCTTGCTCGCGAAGAGGCCGTGTCAGTCGACATCAATACCGCCTGACACACCGCTTTCGCGAGCAAGCCCGCTCCCACAGGGGTCAGGTGTATGCCGCGCGGATGGCGAGCAGCAGGAGGAAATGTGTGGGATAGAGGGCGTAAGCCCAGCGCCGCATCGGCGGTGGCTGGAGATGTCGCGCATGTCGCAACAGGAACATCCCCAGTATTGGCGCAATCAGGCATGCCGCGATGCCGAACACCGCCACGTAATTGCCGAACTCTGCCGCCTCATACAACACCTGCCACTGATTGCCCGCCAGACACACCAGCCCCGGCAGGAGGCCGAAATACCAGGGACGACGGATCACCCACAGCAGCGCCAGCGGCAACAGCACGCCAAATATGCCGAACATCAGCCACTGCGAAAACAACGCCGCCAGCAGCAAGGCGCCCACGCCCAAAAGCCGCGACAACAACGTGCGAACCTGCCAGCCCCGCGCCACCAGCAACCCCAGCGCCAGCGTAGGCATCACGTTCAAGGTGTCGGGATCAGGGATGTACAAACGGTACGGAATCTCACTGACCGCACTGAACAGCAGCAGCCAGCCCAGATAGCGCCACTCGGTCTTCTGCGCGCCGGCGCGGGAAAGATTCGCCGCCATCGCCAGACAGAACCACGGGAACGCCAGACGCCCCGGCACATACAGCCAATCGGCGCTGATCCCGACATATCGCAGGTGATCGAGCAGCATGCTCAGCAGCGCCAGCCACTTGAGCAGATCCAGCGCGCCGTCGCGTTTAGTCACGTGCATAATCGGGTAACAAACTGGTAATTTTCTGACAGCGACATCCCGTGTGCTCCCCGGAAGATCTTCGGTAAAGTGCGCACCCTCATTGACCACGAGCCTTCACAAGAGTCTCGACCACGGAAGCCGGCCATGACCGACAAGAGCCAACAATTCGCCAGCGACAACTACTCCGGTATCTGCCCTGAAGCCTGGGCCGCCATGGAACAGGCCAACCACGGCCACCAGCGCGCTTATGGCGACGATGAATGGACCGCACGTGCGGCCGACCATTTCCGCAAGCTGTTCGAAACCGACTGCGAGGTGTTCTTCGCCTTCAACGGCACCGCCGCCAACTCGCTGGCGCTGTCGTCGCTGTGCCAGAGTTACCACAGCGTGATCTGCTCGGAAACCGCCCACGTCGAAACCGATGAATGCGGCGCCCCGGAATTCTTCTCCAACGGCTCGAAACTGCTGATCGCCGGCACCGAAAACGGCAAGATCACCCCGCAGTCGATCCGCGAGGTCGCGCTCAAGCGCCAGGACATCCACTACCCGAAACCGCGCGTGGTGACCCTGACCCAGGCCACTGAGGTCGGCAGCGTCTACACCCCGGAAGAAGTCCGCGCCATCAGCGCCACCTGCAAAGAGCTGGGCCTGCACCTGCACATGGACGGCGCGCGTTTCTCCAACGCCTGCGCATTCCTCGGCTGCTCGCCGGCCGACCTGACCTGGAAGGCCGGCGTCGATGTGCTGTGCTTCGGCGGCACCAAGAACGGTATGGCGGTGGGTGAAGCGATCCTGTTCTTCAACCACAAACTGGCCGAAGACTTCGATTACCGCTGCAAGCAGGCCGGGCAACTGGCGTCGAAAATGCGCTTCCTCTCGGCACCGTGGGTCGGCATCCTCGAAAACGACGCCTGGCTCAAATACGCCCGCCACGCCAACCACTGCGCGCAACTGCTGGCCGAGCTGGTCAGCGACATTCCGGGCGTGGAACTGATGTTCCCGGTGCAGGCCAACGGCGTGTTCCTGCAACTCTCGGAACCGGCCATCGCCGCGCTGACCGCGAAAAACTGGCGCTTCTACACCTTCATCGGCAAGGGCGGCGCACGTTTCATGTGCTCGTGGGACACCGAAGAAGAACGCGTACGCGAATTGGCCCGTGACATCCGCGAAGTCATGTCCGCCTGATTCCCCCTCTGTAGGAGCTGCCGCAGGCTGCGATCTTTTGATCTTAAAAACAAAATCAAAAGATCGCAGCCTGCGGCAGCTCCTACAGGGATGGCGATGACTCTTGGTCTACATTGTCTGTCGAGCCCTCCGCTCACATAACAATAAGCAGGAGCATCGGCATGTCGCTACAAGGCAAAACCCTGTTCATCACCGGCGCCAGCCGTGGCATCGGGCGTGAGATTGCGCTGCGTGCCGCGAAAGACGGGGCCAATATCGTGATTGCGGCCAAAAGCGCCGAAGCCCACCCCAAACTGCCTGGCACCATCCACAGCGTAGCCAAGGAAGTCGAAGCCGCTGGCGGCAAGGCATTGGCCCTGCAAGTCGATGTGCGTGATGAAGACGCGGTGCGCAATGCGCTGGCCCAGGCCAACGAGCATTTCGGCGGCATCGATGCGCTGGTCAATAACGCCGGGGCGATCAAGTTGACTGGCGTGCAGCACATCGAACTCAAGCGTTTCGACCTGATGCACCAGATCAACACCCGCGCGGTACTGCTGTGCAGCCAGGCCGCCCTGCCCTATCTGAAGAAATCCGCCGGACACATCCTCAACTTGTCGCCACCGCTGAACATGGCGAACAAGTGGTTTGCCCAGTTCAGCCCCTACACCGTGACCAAATACGGCATGAGCATGCTGACGATCGGGATGAGCGAGGAGTTCGCCAGTTACGGCATCAGCGTCAATTCACTGTGGCCGCAGACGATGATTGCCACCGCCGCCATCGAATTCCAGTTGGGCAACCGTGAGTCGTTCAAGCATGCGCGCCTGCCTTCGATCATGGCGGATGCGGCGCACGTGATCCTGGGAAGCAGCGCACGACAGATCACTGGACGACTGCTTATCGACGAAGAAATTTTGCGAGAGCACGGCGTGACTGAGTTCGATCATTACCGGTTCGAGCCGGACAGCGACGCCGCACTGATGCCCGACCTGTTTATCGACTGAAATACATTCCCCCTGTGGGAGCGGGCTTGCTCGCGAAAGCGGTGTGTCATTCAACACGTATGCCGACTGATCCGACGCCTTCGCGAGCAAGCCCGCTCCCACAGGGGATTTGCATCGATCCTTAGAATTCGATGCGCACGTCGCCCTTCGGCACGCTGCAGCACGACAAGATAAACCCTTCCGCCTCGTCGTCCTCGGTAATCCCACCGTTGTGCTCCATCTCCACTTCACCGCCGAGCTTGAGCACCTTGCACGTGCCGCAGATCCCCATGCCACAAGCTTTCGGGATCATCAGGCCAAGCTTGGCCGCTGCTGCGTGCACGGTTTCGCCCGGGGCCACGCGAATGCTCTTGCCGGAGGCGGTGAACTCGACCTGATGCAGATCCGCCGCATCGATTTCCGGCGCATCGGCGGCCTGCTCGGCTTGCTCCACCGCATCGGCACGAGCTTCCGGTGGCGTGGCGCCGAAGGATTCCTCGTGATAACGCGACATGTCGTAACCGGCCACTTCCAGCAGGCGCTTGACCGCGTTCATGTACGGCGTCGGGCCGCAGCAGAACACTTCGCGCTCGAGGAAGTCCGGCACCATCAGTTCGAGCATCTTGTGATTCAGATAGCCGCGATAACCGGCCCACGGCTCGCCGAGCCCGTGTTTCTCGCAGATCAGGTGCAGGCTGAAGTTATCGATCCGCGACGCCATGTGTTCCAGCTCGCGGTGGTAAATGATGTCTTTCGGTGAGCGGGCGCTGTGAATAAAGGTCATGTCGACATTGGCGTTAGTGTCGTAGAACCAGCGCGCCATCGACATGCACGGGGTGATCCCCACGCCGCCGCTGAGATACAGCACTTTCGGGCTCGGGAAATCGATGGCATTGAACAGCCCGACCGGGCCGTGCACCGCCAGCTCCTGGCCTTCATGCAGGGTGTCGTGCAGCCAGTTGGAGACCTTGCCGCCCGGCACCCGTTTGATCGTCACCGAGAAGCTGTACGGCACCGACGGCGAACTGGAAATGGTGTACGAACGCATGATCGGCTGGCCGTCGATTTCCAGCTCCAGGGTCACGAACTGCCCGGGCTTGAAGAAGAACAGGATCGGCTGGTCGGCCATGAAACAGAAGGTGCGCACGTCCCAGGTTTCCTGGATGACTTTGACGCAACGGACGATGTGTCGGCCATTGGCCCAGGTCTGGGTGGTGACCGGATTCAGGAAGCTATTGGACATGCTGTTCTCCACGGCCGACTGTCGGCCTTCATGTGGCGATTCTGCGTATAGCGTGAACCGTCCGTTTACCTATCCGCGACATCGGCATACTTATCGCGACCAGCCCCCAACCGCCGGGGGTTGCGCGTCGGGAACAGATTGCACCATGTCGCCCATGGATAAGGTTCCGGCCAGCGCCGGCCCCACACTCGCCCCACACCAAGACGAATTTTTTACACCTTGCGTAGCAACCCTGATCAGCCACTTTCGCGGCCACGCAGATGGCCTTGAGGAATACATCGATGGACGTCACCGCAAAAATCAGCCTGGGCGATCCGCTGGAACCCGCACGCAAGGCCACCGCACAAATGCTGCAGGAACGCGAGCGCACCTTTTCGCTGCCGCAGCCGTTCTACAGCGACGAACGCCTGTTCGATATCGACATGCAGGAGATCTTCCAGAAAGAGTGGTTGATCGCCGGCATGACCTGCGAGATCCCGGCCAAGGGCAACTACCTGACCCTGCAGGTCGGCAAGAACCCGATCATCGTCATTCGTGGCGCCGACGGCGTGGTGCATGCGTTCCACAACGTCTGCCGCCACCGTGGCTCGCGCCTGTGCACCAGTGAAAAGGGCAAGGTTGCCAAGCTGGTCTGCCACTACCACCAGTGGACCTACGAACTGGACGGGCGCCTGCTGTTCGCCGGCACCGAGATGGGCGCCGACTTCGACATGAAGCAGTACGGCCTCAAACCGGTGAACGTGAAGACTGCCGGCGGCTACATTTTCATCAGCCTGGCGGAGAATCCGCCGGCCATCGATGACTTCCTGTCGACGCTGAACCACTACATGGAACCGTACGACATGGAGAACACCAAGGTGGCGATCACCACCACCTTGATGGAAAAGGCCAACTGGAAACTGGTGCTGGAAAACAACCGCGAGTGCTACCACTGCAACGCGTCGCACCCGGAACTGCTGAAAACCCTGCTGGAATGGGACGACGTCACCGACCCGCGCGCCGATCAGGCGTTCAAGGATCACGTCGCCGCCTCCGCCGCTGCCTGGGAAGCCGAGAAGATCCCTTACGCCCACGCCAGTTTCGGCCTGCGCAACCGCATCGTGCGCATGCCGCTGCTCAAGGGCACTGTGTCGATGACAATGGACGGCAAACAGGGCTGCGCCAAACTGATGGGCCGGATCAAGAACCCGGATCTCGGTTCGATGCGCATCCTGCACCTGCCGCACTCGTGGAACCACTGCATGGGCGACCACATCATCGTCTTCACCGTGTGGCCGATCAGCGCCCAGGAAACCATGGTCACCACCAAATGGCTGGTGCACAAGGACGCGGTCGAAGGCGTGGATTACGACGTCGACCGCATGCGCCAGGTGTGGGACGCGACCAACGATCAAGACCGGCGTCTGGCCGAAGAGAACCAGCGCGGGATCAACTCCACCGCTTATCAGCCGGGGCCGTACTCCAAGACCTATGAGTTTGGCGTGGTCAACTTCGTGGATTGGTACAGCGAGCGGATGCTGAACAACCTTGGGGCCGAGCCTGCGCCGTACCTCAAAGGCGTCCCGGTCCAGGGCTAAAATCAAAGGCAAAAGCTTCGCGAGCAGGCTCACTCCTACAGGGGAACGCATTCCAACTGTAGGAGTGAGCCTGCTCGCGATGGCGTCAGAACAGCCACCTCATTACTTGGATGACCACCTCACCGATCCATCCTCCCCAATAAACTCCTCAAAAATATCCTCCCCCACCAACCGCACCTTCGCATACCCGTTCAACACCCGCAGCGGATACGCCGGATCCTTGGCATCCTGCGTCTCCGACCACAACACCCGCGAATGCCCGTTCAGCTCGCTGGCATTGCCATAGGGAATCGCCCCATGCCCGGCGCAGCGCGCGTGCAAACCGCCCTGCTGTGCGTAAACGATGCCGTTGTGCAGATGCCCCCAGTACCAATAATCCGGCTCGCGCCCCAAAGCATCGCACACCGGTTGATACAGCGCGGTCTGGTGGTGTCCGGAAATATCGAAGCCCTGGTGATGACTGAGCACCATGATCTTTTTGCGTTTCGGCAGGGCTTTCATCCAAGTGATCTGCGGCTCGTTGAGTGTGCCGTCCATGTACAGGTTCATCGCGTCCGAGGCATACGCCGAATCCAGCCCGACCACTAGCCAGTCGTCGTTGATCAAGGCGAAATAACTGGTGCCCTGCTGCCCCGGAAAGCGCTTGGCCAGTTCCTTGAAATAGCCGTGGGCGCCGCTGTACATCTCGTGGTTGGAGTTGAGGGTGAACGAGCCGTGGCTGCCCATCGGCCAACCGGCCATGTCGACGTCTTCCTGCGAATGGCTGCCCGCGTAGTAGACGTCGCCCAGATGGATGGTGAAATCGGCCTGCGCCAGTTGCATCTGGTTGGCGACTGAAACCGCCGGCGCATGGCTGTCGAAGGGGCCGGTGCCCCAGTCGCCGGCAATCGCCAAAGTCACGTCGCGCTCCATCTGCACCACCGCCGGGTCAGTGCCGAAGGTCGCGTGATGGCGCAGGTTTTCAATCCACTTGAGCAGCGCTTCGCTCCACAGCAGGTCGAGCAATTCCCACTTGCGACAGCCGAGCAGGCTGCCGTCCTGCAACACCCGGGTCGCAAGTTGATCCGGCGATTGCGGCAGCGGCGTGGCATTGCCGATACGCAGGATCGACAACCCGTGGGACAACTCCCATGGCACCGCCGGTTCATCGCCCGGCAACTCACCGTTTTTCAGCACGTACTGCGCCTGATCGTGACCGCGCTGCAGCAGCTTGATGATCGCCTGAAACTCCTGCGGTTCCAGCTCGCTGATGAGCTTCATCCAGGCCATTTCCATGCGCGTGAACAAGCCGTGAATGCGCAGTTTGACCTTGTCGTACTCGTGTTCCCAATGACTGACCAGTGACATGGCGTAATCCTCTATCCGTAAGGGCTCACAGGGTTTTCATGAATTCGATCAACGCACGTTTGTCGTCGTCCGACAGCGTGGTGCCATACAGGTGACCGCTGTTGTGGTTGCCCTCCAGTCGGGTGTCGTATTTGAAATCCGCCGAGGCTTTGGCCTGAGCGCCCGTGGTGACAAAACCGACGTTGACCGGGTCGTAGACGTCGGAGCCGGTGATGAACACCACCGGACGTTTTTCCGGCGGTTGCAGCAGGTCCCCCAGGGTCGGCACCGAACCGTTGTGCAGGTACGGCGCGCGCAGCCAGATACCGTCAGTCGGCGTGTTGCTGTAGCTCTGGGTCTTGCGATACGCGCCGAAGTCGAATGGCGGTTTCTTGAAGGTGTGGAACGCGGTCACCAGACCGGTGGTGAACGAGTCCAGCCGATGTGGATCGGTGCCGAGTTGATCGATATTGGTGGTGACTTGCCCGGTGTCGGCGCGACCGAAGTCGTGGCACGCGGCGCAATTGGCATCCCAGATCGGCTTGCCTTGCGCGACTTTCGCCTGATCCAGCGCCCATGGCCACGCCGGCGCCTTGTGCCCGAGCAGCCAGTTGGTCACTCGGTTGAAGCTCGGCGGCAGCACCGATTCCGGGGTCGCGCCCACGGCCATCGCGGCGGCGTAGTTGCGTTCGTGGATCTTGTTGTTATTGCCGTCCCAGTGCAGGTACATCGATTCCCGCGGCTTCTGGTTCCACACTTGCGGCAGATCGACGGTGCCGATGGTCGAGTCATCCGGGAAGCCGAACACCACCATTTTCGTCGGGTTGAAGGTGTCGGTGCGGCCCGGGCCCTGTTGCGGACGCAGCTTCTGCCAGGCGTAGGCCTGCTTCTGCTTGAGCAAGGCGCTTTTCGCCATCGGGATGATCAGATAGCGGTTGTAGAGCTTCTCGAAAAAGCCCAGCTGGAATTTGCCGTTGATCGCCGCCATCACCGCGTCGGTGGTGAATTTCGGGTCGCTGGCGCAATCGTAGGCGAACCACTGGAAGGCCTGCAGTTGCAGGGTGTTGGCCGGCGCGCTCGGCACGTTGACCGCAATGTCGCTGGCATTGGCCCGGTAGGAGCCGGTGTGACACAGCGCGCAGTTCGGTTCCACGGTCGGGTAACCGATCTGCCGCTTGGCCATGCCGATCGGCAGGTCCTTGCCGTTCTCATAAAGAAAGCCGAACACTTCCCAGCCGCCGGGTTTGGGCAGTTTTTCCGGGCACATCTGCGGCAGCACGGCGAACAGGTAATACGGGATCCGCGCTTCGATGCCCAGACCGATGGCGGCGTATTTGTAGTGATCTTCGTCGGAGGCGTACTCCTGCTCCGGCACCACCCGCAGCATCTGGTACCAGGTCTGGTAACCGATGAAACCGAGCAGCGCCAGTACGACCAAGGTACCGACCTTGAAGGTATGGCTCTGCCATTGCCGCGCCCAGGCCGCGCGCAACTCGCGCCAGCCATCGCACAGCAGCGCCCATGGCCGGTTCGCGGGCGTGGTACCGAGGTACAGCAGAATGCCGAGGATCAGGAAGAAGCTCAGATCGCCCATCAGCATCGGCACGAACACCGAGCCTTGAATGCTCGTATTGATCAGGTAAATCCAGAACACCACGGCGATCAGCCGCGTCAGTACGCACAGCCAGGAATGCACCACATAGCGCGGCGCATTGAAGCCCGACGGCATGTAAAACACGCTGATGCCCACCAGCAGCATCCCGGCGTTTTCCAGCCACGGGTCGGAGAGTTGCGGCGGCAGACCGACCACCGATGTCAGCAATCCCGGCGCGAACAGCGCCGGGATCGCGAACACCATGTTCATCGCAATGCCGATCCAGATGAAGCGTTGAAACCAGCGGATGTAGCTGTCCATATCATCCATTTCCTTGTGCAGACCTTAGGAGAGTCCCTCTGTGTGATGAGCTTTTGTGGCGAGGGAGCTTGCTCCCGCTCGGCGGCGAAGCCGTCGTAAACCCGGCAGATGCGGTGGTTCAGGAAAACCGCACTCTCAGGTTTTGGGGCCGCTTCGCAGCCCAGCGGGAGCAAGCTCCCTCGCCACAGGAAAACCTCATCAGCCGAGGGCCGTTTTCTCCAGGTGCTCAAGGATGATCGGATACACATCCACCACCGCGTTCTTGCCGAACATGCAGTCGATGTGGCCGTAACCCGGCACTACGTGCCGGCTGTAGCGCTCCGGCCCGTGGACTTCGCAGACTCGCTGGTAGGTCTTGAGCGTGCTTTCCGGCAGGTAACACTGGTTCTCCGCGCCGCTGATAAAGCAGATCGGCATTGTCAGCCGCTCGAAGTGCGGCATGTACACATCGTTGCCTTTGAAATCCACCAGATGCCCTTTGCGCACGATCAGCGCCAGGTGCTCGAAGGTCTCGATGTTCGACTCGCCGAACAGCTCGTGCAGGTTGTCGTGCAGGGTTTCATTGAGCGTGTCGTGGCGATACAGCGAGGCGTACATAAAGGTGATGCGGTGGCACACCGGGTTGGTGCAATAACCCTGCGCCTCGATCCGCGCGTAGCCGTTGAGGGCCTTGTCGTAGAGGCGGTTGAACCAGTTCTCCTTGCTGTCGGCGTAAGCCGTCATCGATTTGATACCGATGGCATCGAGCATGCCCGGCAAGTGCAGACCAGCCTTCAACCCGGTAGCCGTGGCAACCACAGTGTCAGCGGCAATCTGCGAGCAGACCACCGAGCGCACACCCTGCAGCCCTGCCAGCAACGACATGAAGAATGTCGTCGCGCCGTAGCAATGCACCACGCACTGCACGTCTTTGGCCTGCGTCTCCTGCTGAATTTGCGCAATGGCAGCCTTGAAGTCGTACTGGGCGATCTGGTCGCCATTCCACTCTTTCTTGCTCGCCGGCAGCAGAATGCTCACCCGGAAATCCAGCAGCCACACGTCATAGTCGTGCTTGCACAGGTACTCCAGCAGGTTGGTCTGGATGGTGTCGGTGGAAAAGATATTCGAGCCGACGCCCAGGCCATGCACCAGCATCACCGGGCCTTTGCTACCGGCCTGATAACGGGTCAGGCGCAGCTCGACGCCGTCCTCGGTGGGGAAGAAATGCACCGCCGGGATCGGCGCATCCAGTGGCCGTTTCAGGCGTGGCGGCGCGTCGGGGTTGAAGTAGATATCGCCAGCGAAGACCCCGCCGTAACTCTCCCAGAGAATTCCGGCGAAGAACTTGCCGAAGCGCGCCAGGCCTTCGATGCGCTCGCGCTCGTTGCGCGCGTTGAGCACTTTCATGGTGGTCATCTGTTTGGCGAAATCGGTCGGATGAATGTGCATCACCCCGGAGCCGATCACCTCGCCCGACTTGTCCGGTCCGCGATACAGCGTTACGTACAGAGTGCTGGTGTCGTGCCAGATGTTGAGCACGCCGTTGTCTTCCGGCACGGTTTTGAAGGCGCTGAAGAAATAGTCGTTGCCGTCCTCGGCGGTCAGTTTCATGTCGTATTTCATGTGCCGTGTGTCGACCTGCTGCTCGAATTGTTCGAACAGATTGAACACGCCGTTGCTGGCGGTCAGCGGTTGCGGCGACAGCGCCGGGGCATTGACCGTACCGACAATGGTCGCGGCGTGCTCCGGTTCCTTGATCATCCGGTTGAGGTCGTTGGCGGTGATGGTCAGGGTAAAGTCGATCGGCGAATTATCTGCCTCGCCGCGTTTGGCCGCCGCCTCGTAGACTTTCAGATCGGTGCTTTGCGCGGCGGTGAAGGCGCGGGAGAAATAGCCTTTCATGGTTTCGGTGAACTGCACGCCGAGAGTCGGTGGTGCCACCTGTTTGCGCGGTGCCGACGGCAGCGTGTAGTCGATCTGCCAACCACGGTCAGCGGCGAGCAGGCCCATGTTGCGCTCGCTCACGGCGGAGATGGTCAGCAGCGGATTGACCGCCAGCGAGGTCGGGATCACCGCGCCGTCAGTCACGTAGAGGCTGGCGTAGACATCAGTGCCGTTGGCGCCGCTGAACACCTGGCCCTTGTGATTGACCACGCCTTGCGCGGCATCGTCGCCCATCACGCAACCGCCCAGCGGATGCACCGAGACGATGCTGTGCTTGAGCAGTTGGGTCCAGATCGGGTTCTCGACCCAGACCCCGCCCAGTGCCTTGGTGCTCTGGTACAAACGTTGGTTGCCGAGCTTGAAGTTTTCCTGCTCGCCGACACCCGGCCAGTCGATGCGCAACTGGTCCTTGTTGTCGAGAATCATCCGACCCTGGCCGCTGTCGTGGCTCATGATCAGGTAGGTCTGCATGTTGTGCAGCGCGCCGTAATACGGGCCACGCAGGAAGCTCTCGGCCTCGCGTTCCTTGTAGCCGAGCTTGCCGCTGAAACTGTCGTCGGTGGCCACGCCGATCATCTCGGCAAACCCGGCCATCGCCGGCACCATCGGCCGGCCGAGGGCGCCAGGGATCGAGCCTTCCTCGATGACCATGCGGCTGCGCCAGTCACCTTCGGTGCGCATGTCGATGACCGAGGTGATGCACGGGCCGACCGGGTGCAGTTCCTTGGCCGAGTGCGCGCCGAAGCCGATGCCGTTGATGGTCTGCTCGCAGTTGTGGCCGAAGCCGAGAATGTCACCGTTGCCGCTCATGTTCTCGCCGAGCTGACCGGACATCACCAGACCCTTGTCCCGCGAACGCAGCAGAATTTCGGTAGAGCCGAGGGTGCCGGCGGAGACCACGACGATATCGGCCTTCACGAACAGCGTCGGCGCGTCGAATTTCTCGCGCCCGCTGTCGAGGTACTGGAAGTGCACGATCCAGCCATCGCCGTCGCGCTCCAGATGGCGCACCTCGGCCTGGCAGAAAATCTCCGCGCCATGGTTCCAGGCATCCGGAAGATAGTTCATCAGCGTGGTGTTCTTGGCCTTGTTGTTACAGCCCGAGACGCAGTCGCCGCACTGGTTGCACGGCAGTTGCTCGACGCCGACGTGGTTGAGGTTGTTCGGCAGCTTGTCGAAGGTCACGTTGATCGGCGGCTTGTAAAAATGCGCGCCCTGCTTGAGGTAGTCCGCCGATTTTTTGTTGGCGTCGAGCTTGGGCAGGTTCGGCGCGCTGTTCGGATACGGATTGGGCTTGAGCATTTCCCGGGCACGGGCGTAACCGTCCTTGAGCAGCGTATCGCGATGATCGCGTACCGCCTGCGGCCAGCGTGGATCCTCGAACACCCCGGGTTCCGGCTCCAGGGCAACGTTGGCGTTGATCAGCGATGTACCGCCGAGGCCGCAGCCGACCACCACGTTCTGCTGGGCGTTCACATGCAGGTCGAACAATCCGGTGCGCGAGCCAATGTGGCCGTCCGGGTCATGCACCTGCAACTCTTCGGTCGCGGCGATCATGGTGTTGGGGTATTCACCGGGCTGCATTTCCCGCCCGCGTTCGAGCAGGCACACCTGCTTGCCGGCCCGGGACAGGCGCGACGCAGCAATGCCGCCGCCATAACCGGAGCCGATGACGATCACGTCGTAGTGTTCCTTGATCTCGCTGATGGGCGTTGCGATGCGTGTCATGAGGGTGTTCCTCTCTCAGGCAGATGGGGCAACTCTGCGGTTGCCTGCAATCAATGGGCGAACGGGCACCTGGCCTCCGGGGCGAGCCCGGCGACAGCACAGCGGTTAAAGCAGGAGGTCGCTACAGACGAGCGCGTTGATTGGCCGCACGACGTAACGTGCGCTTGCGTGGCGAGGGGGGATGGCGGTGTGGGCGGCTATCCATCATGCGTTCTCCCAGAACCTGATGTGGATAAGTGACGGCTGTCCTTGTGCCATTGCAGTGAAGACAGCGCAGGAATCGAAGTCAAGGCAACGGTTTAGAACTGTATGAAATCTGATCAATTGCTGTTTGGACTATGCCCGACGGGGCCTGCAGGGTTTGGCAAACAAGTTATCCACATAACCGCCCACAGCAATTGGGGGTAACTGTGGATGACTGGAAAAATAACTCGCTGATTTGTGAAGAAAAATCGTGACTTATCCAGAATGATGGTTTGCCAGACACATTGGCTATTTTTTGATCAAGCCTTTGTAAGCCACGTTTTTCATGGCTTGTAGAGGATGGCGAACACGTTATCCACAGAAGCACCAACAGAGTTCGGGGGTAACTTCGCGGCGGCTGTGGAAAAGCGCTGAGGGCTGTGTGAAATCGCGGTTTACACGGGGATTATCAGCTATAAAAGCTTAATCGATCAATTATTGATCAATCCTATACAGGCCACGTTTTATATGGCTTGCAGCGGACAGCGAACATCTTGTCCACAGAAGCGCCAACAGAGATTGGGGGCAACTCTTGAAGTTATTCAGGAGAAAAAGCCCGGTAAAACCGTGACTTAGGCTGGTTGTTTTTTGAGCTGGGGGCTGGAGGGCTTGATTGGCGTGGGGTACAGGGATGGGCGAACACATTATCCACAGATCCGCCAACAGGGATTGTGGGTAAACACACTGAGATCTCCTGCCCCCTTGACCAATGTGGGAGCGGGCTTGCTCGCGAAAGCGGTGGGCCATTCAACTTTGATGCAGCTGAAACGACGCTTTCGCGAGCAAGCCCGCTCCCACAGGGGGTGTTCAGTGTCTGGAGGATCGTGGTTAGCGAACGACGCCTTCTTCAATCAGGAGTTTGAGGATCGCTTCAGCGCCGGCCTGCGCGGTGACGCCTTTAAGCACTTGTCCACCGCCGCCACTGGCCTTGGCGGTGGCAGCTTTCATGCGGTCCGCACCGCTCTTGGCCTTGATCACCTTCAAACGTTTCGGCCGTGGCTTGGCCGGTTGCAGTGTGGAGACGGCCAGCAGTTCATCGTCGAGCACCTCAACGTCTTCGGCATTCAACACCCCGCGTCGCGCCGGACCGTAGGCACTCTGCCGAGGTTTGGGCGCGGCGTTATCCACAGTCGCCAGAAATGGCAGCTTCACCTTCAACCGCCGCCGCTGCCCACGGGGCAAGGCTTGCAGCACCAGCGCCGAACCATCATTGATCGACTCGACCTGCGCCAATCCCACCACCAGCGGCCAGCCCAGCCCTTCGGCCAGCAAAAACGGCAACATGCCCGAGCCTTCGCCGGTTTCCGCCTGACTGCCGGTCAGCACTACCTGGGCGCCGGCATCGCGCAGATACGCGGTCAGCGCCGGCAAGGCGTCGGCGCCAGCAGGTTGTTCCAGCACATGCAGCTGTTCCAGGCCCATGCCCAGATAGGCGCGCAGTGCCGGTTCCGCGACATCCCCGGCATGCAGCACTTGCAGGTTATCCCCAGCCAGTTGCAGGCCCAGTTCTACAGCGCGCGCGTCCTGTTCGGCGCGGCGTGGCCGGCCCGAGGTCGGATGGGCACCGATGGAAACCAGACTGATGATCTTTGTGCTCATAACCCGTTCCTTAAGCCGCATCGCGCTTGGCTTCGTTGCGGTAAGCCGCTACCGCCGCGATCAACGCCTGAAGAATTTCCGCGCTCTCGCCAATCACCGACAGGTCGGCGCGTTTGATCATGTCGCAACCGGGGTCGAGGTTGATCGCCACCACCTTGTCACAGGCACCGATGCCCTGCAGGTGCTGGATCGCCCCGGAGATACCCACAGCCACGTAAACCCGCGCGGTGACCCAAGTGCCGGACGCACCGACCTGCCGATCACGGGCCATGAAGCCATCGTCTACCGCGACCCGCGAGGCGCCTTCGGTGGCGCCGAGCGCCGCAGCGGTCTGGTGGAACAGCGCCCAGTCCTTGACCCCGTTGCCGCCGGAGAAAAGGAACTCGGCTTCGGCCATCGGAATCGCCGCCGGGTCCACCGCGACCGCGCCAAGATCCTCGATCCGCGACAGGCTGCGCGCCACCGTTGTGGATAACTCCACCGGCAGTGCCTCATGACGGGTTTCGCTGACCGGTTCTGCGCATTCGGCTGCGGCCAGAATCAAGCGTGCGACCGGTCGCGCCAGGTCTTGCAGGCCCGCGCCAGCGCGACCGATGCATTCCTGATCCTTGACTTGCCAGACCCGCGTTGCCGGGCGTTCGCCCAGTGCCGCGGCAAAACGCCGACCGAGTTCACCGCCACCGCTGCGGCTGTCCGGCAGCAGCCAGTGACGCGGGTTGAACTGGTTATCCACAGCCCGCAAGCCCTGCACCCGTTGCTCCGGTGCATAACCGCTGAATTGGTCACCCTCCAGTACCAGCAAGCGATCGACGCCGGCCGTGGCGAAGGCGCTCTCTTTGTGATCGCCAAACACCACCGCCAGCACCGCACCGTCGTTGCCGGCCAGTTGATGAGCCAGGCCCAACAGGTCACGGTCGTGGCTGCTCAGGCGACCGCCAACCATGTCCGGCACCACGCTGATGTAAAACGCCGGGGCCGGTACCTGATGCAGCGGCAACTGCACTTCAACCGTGGCCGAGCGCTTGACCGCCCCGCCCTGTTGCGCGCCACTGCGGTCGATCCGTTTGATGCCGTTGGGGCCGATGAAGCCGATGCCGTGCAGATTCTTGCGGATGACACCATTGGGGCCCATCCAGCTGTGTTGCGCCGGTTGCATCGCCGCGTGCAACGGGTGCAGGCGGTTACGCGCAATCCATTCGGCGCGCGGGTCGCGGCGGATAATGTCGCTCATCAGTGGGCCTCCGCAGGTTCACGTTTGGCCGGTGCAGTCGGCTTGTTCGGCGCGGCGTCTTCGAGCAGCGCGTCGGCCACTAGTTCGGCGATGTCCTTGATCAGCGGACGCGGTTCGACCACGCCCTCGAGCATCGCCGTGCACTGTGGACAACCTACTGCTACCAGCTCGGCGCCGGTCTCGCGGATGTCATCCATGCGCATGTCGGGGATCCGCTGCTTGCCGGGAATGTCGGTGATCGGCGCACCGCCACCGCCGCCGCAGCAGCGCGAACGGAAGCCGGAACGTTGCATCTCTTTGACCTCGATGCCGAGGGCGCGCAGCACCTCACGCGGCGCCTCGTATTCGCCGTTGTAGCGACCGAGGTAGCACGGATCGTGGTAGGTCACGCTGTTGCCTTTGTGCTGACCGAGGTTCAGCGCACCGGCCTGAATGATTTCCGCCATGTAGGTGCTGTGGTGCTGCACCAGGTAGTTGCCGTCGAACGCGCCGTACTCGTTTTTCAACACATGAAAACTGTGCGGATCGCAGGTGACGATGCGGTTGAAGCTGTATTTGGCCAGGGTCTGGATATTGCGTTTGGCGAGCAACTGGAAGGTCGCTTCGTCACCGAGACGCCGTGCTACGTCGCCGCTGTCACGCTCTTCGAGACCGAGTACGGCGAAGTCGATTTTCGCCGCTTTCAGCACTTTGACAAACGCGCGCAGGGTGCGCTGGTTGCGCATGTCGAAGGCGCCGTCGCCGACCCAGAACAGCACGTCGGTGGATTTCTTTTCGCTAAGCAGATTGAGGTTCAGATCCGCCGCCCAGTTCATCCGCCCGCCCGGAGCGAAACCGCCGGGGTTGTCAGTGGCGATCAGGTTTTCCAGGACTTCGGCGCCCTTGTTCGGGGTCGCGCCTTTTTCCAGCGTCAGGTGGCGGCGCATGTCGACGATGGCGTCGACGTGCTCGATCATCATCGGGCACTCCTCGACGCAGGCGCGGCAGGTGGTGCACGACCACAGGGTTTCGGCATCGACCAGACCATTGACGATAGGTTGATGCGGATTGCCGCTGTGCTCACCGATTGGCTTGCCCGGATAAGGGCTACCGGCAAACTTCGCGTCAGTGCCGCCAGCGAGGCCGACGACCATGTCCTGAATCAGCTTTTTCGGGTTCAGCGGCTGGCCGGCAGCGAAGGCCGGGCACGCCGCTTCGCACTTGCCGCACTGCACGCAGGCGTCAAAACCGAGCAACTGGTTCCAGGTGAAATCCTTGGGTTTTTCCACGCCGAGCGGCGCGCTTGGATCATTCAGATCCAGCGGTTTCAAACCGGTGGAACGACCGCCGCCAAAGCGCTCGGCGCGGCGGTGCCAGGCCAGGTGCAGGGCGCCGGCGAAGGCGTGCTTCATCGGCCCGCCCCAGGTCATGCCGAAGAACAATTCCGACACGCCCCACAAAACGCCGAGCCCGAGAATCGCCGCCAGCAGCCAGCCGCCGAAGTTCTCCGGGAGAATTCCGGCCACCGGCAGGGTCACCAGGAAGAACGAGGCGGAGAAAGCCAGCAGGCTTTTCGGCAGGCGCATCCACGGGCCTTTCGACAACCGTGCCGGCGGATTGAGCCGGCGCCGATAAACGAAGAGCGCACCGACGAACATCACCGCCGTCATCAACAGCAGCGCATAGCCGAGGATGCGGTTATGCAGGCCGAAACCGTGCACCAGAATCGCCAGCACGATCGACGCTACCGCACCACCGGCCGTGGCGACGTGGGTGTTGGCGATGTATTTGTCCCGCGCCACCACGTGGTGCAAGTCGACCATGTAACGCTTGGGCATGGCCAACAGGCCGCCGAGCAGATCGACCTTCGAGGCCCGGCCCCGACGCCACATGGCCACCCGCCGCAACGCACCCAGCACCGCAAGGGCCAGGGCTGCGAACAACAGGATTGGAAGAAGGGTGTTCAACATGGTGAAGCTCCCACCAGTACAGCCTGGAGAAACACGGTCTGCATTACTGTGGGAGCGGGCTTGCTCGCGAAAGCGCTGGATCAGTCAGCTCATGCACAACTGACAGAATGCATTCGCGAGCAAGCCCGCTCCCACAGGGGTCATGTGCAAGTCCTTAGAAGTCTTTGCACAACCGCAACGCGTCATAAATGGCAGCATGGGTATTACGCTGCGCCACGCAGTCGCCGATGCGGAACAGCAAGTAGCCGTCACCGGTGCTGCTCAACGATGGTTGCGGCTGGATCGCGAACAGCGCTTCCACGTCGATCTGGCCCTTGTTGCGCGAGCCTTCCTTGAGCGCGTAGTAGATTTCCTCATCCGGACGCACGCCGTTCTCCACCACCACCTGATCGACCACCCGCTCCTCTTTGGCGCCGGTGTATTCGTTCTCCAGCACCGCCACCAGCTTGTCGCCTTCGCGGTAGACCTTTTCCAGCATCATGTCGCCGGTCATGATCACTTCTTTCGGGTACATGCTGCGGTAGTAGGTCGGGAACGACGTACCGCCGATGGCCACGCCCGGTTTGATGTCGTCGGTGACGATCTCGACCTGGCTGCCCTTGTCAGCGAGGAAGTCGGCGACCGACATCCCGGTGAACTCGCAAATGGTGTCGTAGACCAGCACGTTCTTACCCGGCGCCACCTTGCCGTCGAGCACGTCCCAGCTGCTGACCACCAACCCTTCGGCGGCGCCCCAGTGTTCGTTCTGCTCAAGGAATGGATGCCCACCGACTGCCAGCACCACCACGTCCGGACGCAGATCCATAATGGTTGCCGCATCGGCCGCAGTGCCCAGACGCAGGTCGACTTTCAGCCGCGCCAGCTCCAGCTGGAACCAGCGGGTGATGCCGGCGATCTGGTCACGTTGCGGTGCTTTCGACGCGGTAGTGATCTGCCCGCCGATGAATTCTTTCTTCTCGAACAGGGTCACGTCGTGGCCACGCTCGGCAGAGACGCGTGCTGCTTCCATCCCGGCCGGGCCGGCACCAACGATCACCACTTTGCGTTTGACGCCTGTGGACTTTTCGATGATGTGCGGCACGCCCATGTATTCACGGGACGTCGCGGCGTTCTGGATGCACAGCACGTCCAGACCTTGATACTGACGATCGATGCAGTAGTTGGCGCCGACGCACTGTTTGATCTGGTCGATCTGGCCCATCTTGATCTTGGCGATCAGGTGCGGGTCGGCGATGTGCGCGCGGGTCATGCCGACCATGTCGACGTAACCGCCTTCAAGGATGCGCGTGGCCTGGTTCGGGTCTTTGATGTTCTGTGCGTGCAGCACCGGCACCTTGACCACTTCCTTGATTCCGGCCGCCAGGTGCAGGAACGGCTCCGGCGGATAACTCATGTTCGGAATCACGTTGGCCAGGGTGTTGTGGGTGTCGCAACCCGAGCCGACGACGCCGATGAAATCGAGCATGCCGGTGTCGTCGTAATACTTGGCGATCTGCTTCATGTCCTCGTGGGAGAGACCGTCCGGGTGGAACTCGTCACCGCAGATACGCATGCCCACGCAGAAATCGTCACCGACCTCGGCGCGCACGGCTTTCAGCACTTCCAGGCCGAATTTCATCCGGCCTTCGAAGCTGCCACCCCATTCGTCGGTACGCTTGTTGACGCGCGGGCTCCAGAACTGGTCGATCATGTGCTGGTGCACGGCGGACAGCTCGACGCCGTCCAGACCACCGGCCTTGGCACGGCGCGCCGCCTGGGCGTAGTTGCCGATCACCCGCCAGATCTCTTCCGGCTCGATGGTCTTGCAGGTCGCACGGTGCACCGGTTCACGGATACCCGACGGCGACATCAGGGTCGGCCAGTGGAAACCATCCCAACGCGAGCGTCGGCCCATGTGGGTAATCTGGATCATGATCTTGGCGCCATGCTTGTGCATGGCGTCGGCCAGGTTCTGGAAGTGCGGGATGATCCGGTCGGTGGACAGGTTGACCGAACTCCACCATTGCTGCGGACTGTCGATGGCGACCACCGACGAACCGCCGCAGATCGCCAGGCCAATGCCGCCCTTGGCTTTCTCTTCGTAGTATTTGACGTAGCGCTCGGTGGTCATGCCACCGTCGGTCGCGTAGACCTCGGCGTGCGCGGTGCTGAGCACGCGGTTGCGGATGGTCAGTTTGCCGATCTGGATCGGCTGGAACATTGCTTCGAAAGCCATGGCGGGTTCCTCGACTTACAACGGCTTGACGGTGAACAGGCCGTCGTCGTGGCCTTCTTCGGAGCCACCGTAGACTTGCTCGGCAACCGTACGAATCTTGCTGCCGCGAGCGGCGAGGATCTGGTCCATGGCGCCGGCAAACCAGCCGGTGAACATGTAGTCAACCTTGCGCCCAACCTTGCCGTAGACGTAGACGAACGCGGAGTGTTCGAGCTTGACGCTGGCGGTGCCTTTGTCGAGATCGATGTCCTGAATCTTGAACAGGCCCCAGCCGCGTTGCGACAGACGCTTCATGTAGTGCTCGAACACCGCGACGCCTTCCAGGCCGTGGCACTCGGCTTCTTTTTCGCACCAGTGCCAGGCGGACTTGTAGCCGGCCTTGTAGAGGATTTCGGCATAGGCTTCAGCGCCCAGCACTTCCTCGATGCCCATGTGGTTGTTGACGAAGAAGTGACGCGGCACGTAGAGCATCGGCAGGGCGTCGGAGGTCCAGACACCGGTCTCGCTGTCGACTTCGATTGGCAATTGCGGGGCGATCTTGGCCATGGAAACTTAACTCCAGAAAAATTCGTGGTTGGTGCCGAGCGAAGCTTTTGCTTTGCTCTTATAAACAAGCCGTATGAATGACTTTGGAGCCGTAGCGAGCACGTCGAGAGCAAGGAAGGACCGGAGCGACAAGCGAGACAGTACGGGACGTACGGCGAGTTTGGCGCGAGGACCTGACGCAGCTATCGGCGAGCGGAGTAGGCTCCAGAGTTATTCATTCGCCCCAGACGTCTTTGAGGACGTTCACCCAGTTCTCGCCCATGATCTTGCGCACCACACGCTCGGAGTGGCCGCGCTTGAGCAGGGTTTCGGTCAGGTTCGGGAACTCGCCGACAGTGCGGATGCCCAGCGGGTTGATGATCTTGCCGAAGCTGGTCAGACGACGGGCGTAGCCCTTGTCGTGGGTCAGGTATTCGAAGAAGTCCTGGCCGTGCCCCTGGGTGAAGTCGGTGCCGATGCCGATGGCGTCTTCGCCGACGATGTTCATGGTGTATTCGATGGCTTCGGCGTAATCGTCGATGGTCGAATCGATGCCCTTGGCGAGGAATGGTGCAAACATGGTCACGCCGACAAAACCGCCGTGGTCAGCAATGAACTTCAGTTCAGCATCGGACTTGTTGCGTGGGTGCTCTTTCAGACCCGACGGCAGGCAGTGGGAATAGCAGACCGGTTTTTTCGATTCGAGGATGACTTCTTCGGACGTCTTGGAGCCGACGTGGGACAGGTCGCACATGACGCCGACGCGGTTCATCTCGGCGACGATTTCGCGGCCGAAGCCCGACAGGCCGCCGTCACGCTCGTAGCAACCGGTGCCGACCAGGTTCTGGGTGTTGTAGCACATCTGCACGATGCCGACGCCGAGCTGCTTGAACACCTCGACATAGCCGATCTGGTCTTCAAACGCGTGGGCATTCTGGAAGCCGAAAAGGATGCCGGTCTTGCCCTGCTCCTTGGCGCGACGGATGTCGGCGGTGGTGCGCACCGGCATCACCAGGTCACTGTTTTCGCGGATCAGCTTCTGGCTGGCGGCAATATTGTTCACGGTCGCCTGAAAGCCTTCCCACACCGACACAGTGCAGTTGGCCGCCGTCAGACCGCCCTTGCGCATGTCTTCGAACAGCTCGCGGTTCCATTTGGCAATGATCAGACCGTCGATAACGATGCTGTCGGCGTGTAATTCGGCTGGGCTCATCAGGCGTCCCCTTATTGGCGATTCATGCGCCGAATCGTCTGCCGGCGCTTTGGGGCCAGCATATGCCTCGGTGCCGGGGCGACCGGGTGCAAAAACGACAGGGGAATTGCCGAAAGCGTCAATCCGCGACAAAGGGTCGCCAGGCGTCCCGATCAGCTACCTGTTCAAGCCCGCCAGCTTGAGCCAGAATCTGGCGCATCTTGGATACACCACTGGATTAGAGCGGCGACAACCATGAAATCGATCTTCCTGGCTTTGGCACTGATGGCGACCGGCGTACACGCCGCCGAAGAGACCGACAACAACCCGTGCGACGCGGTGGAAAACGACGTCCAGACCCTGGAGTGCTCGACCTACAGCCGCAGCACCGCCGAAGACCTGCTCAAGGACAACTACGCCAGCCTCAACGAGCGCATGCAGACCACCTATGGCAAAAACGCCGCGCAACTGGCCGACATCACCGCCAAACTGAAGACGGCTCAGCAGCAGTGGCTGAAGACGCGGGATGCGGATTGCGCGGTGGAAGCATTCCCGGCCACCGAAGGCAGCAAGGCGTTCAAGATTGCGCAGAATGACTGCGTGGCACGGATGAGTGACGAACGGTCGGAGTTTTTGGAGTCGATCGGGCAGGAGTGATCCTGGAATTTCGGCAACATGCCGACAAACGTTGTTGATTGGCCGACTGGAAAATATAAGTAAAGATTCGAAAATCTTATAAAAGACTTATATTTCCAGTGCCATGACTCAATCTGTCGACATCCAAATCATCAACGATGCCGAAGGCAACCCGGCCTTCGTAGTCATTCCCTACGCTCAATACGTTGCGCAGAAATTGCAGCCCGATCTGATCCCGCATGAGGTGGTCAGTCGCATGGTCGACGGGGCGACACCGATCCGTGCCTGGCGCGAACACCTGAACCTGACTCAGGAAGAAGTGGCGAAACGTCTGGGAATTTCCCAGCCGGCGTTCGCTCAACAGGAAACAGTAGCGAAGCCACGCAAGGCAACCCGCGAGAAAATTGCAGCGGCGTTCGGCATCACGGCCAATCAGCTTGAGTTGTAGGCTGCCCTCTTCATTCAAAGGAATTCCCATGAACATCTGCGGCATCGAAATCAAAGGCAGCGAAGCGATCATCGCCGTGGCCTCCCTTGACGGGGCAACGCTAAGCCATGTGGCGCTCAACACCAAGAAAATCGCCCTCGACGATGATGACGAGGCGGCTAACGTCAAACGCTTCGCGGCGCAGGTTGCTTCGTTTGTGCGCGAGCATTCGATTGACCGGATTGCGATCAAGAAGCGCAGCAAGAAGGGTGAGTTTGCCGGTGGTCCGACCACGTTCAAGATCGAGGGTGTGTTTCAGTTGCTGGACGGGTGTGAGGTGACGTTGTTGTCGCCGCAGACGATCAATGCCCAGGCCAAGAAGCACAATTTCGAGCTGCCGGGGACGCTGAACAAGTATCAGCATGAGGCTTATAAAGCGGCGTGTTCGGCGTTGGTGAAGAAGTAACCTTTTCTTCAGACACTGAAGATCAAAAATGTGGGAGCGGGCTTGCTCGCGAATGCGGTGGATCAGTCAACTCAAGTTTCGACTGACACTCCGCTTTCGCGAGCAAGCCCGCTCCCACATTGGTTTTGTGTGCATCCATTCAGGCTTGGGCGGTACGCCGGTCTTCACGGGGACAGCGGGCGAACTTCGCGCGGTAGCTACGGGTGAAGTACGAGGGCGATTCAAAGCCGCAGGCGATGCTGACTTCGAGCACGCTCATATCAGTCTGGCGCAATAACTGTCGGGCCTTTTCCAGGCGCAACCGCAGATAGAAATTGCTCGGTGTGTCGTTCAGATGCAGCCGAAACAGGCGCTCCAGTTGCCGCCGTGTCACCTTGATCGATTCCGCCAGTTGCAGCGTGGTCAGCGGTGGTTCGCTGTGTTGTTCCATCTCGCCAATCACTTGCACCAACTTCTTGTTGTTGATGCCGTAGCGCGTGGCGACTTCCATGCGCTGGTGGTCCTTGCGCGGACGAATCCGCCCCAGCACAAACTGCTCGCTGACCTGAATCGCCAGTTGCGGGCCATGGGCCTGGGCGATCAGATCAAGCATCAGATCGATAGACGCCGTGCCGCCCGCCGAGGTGATGCGCCGGCGGTCGATCTCGAACAGTTCCTGGGTGACGCTGAGCTGTGGATAAGATTCCTTGAACGCATCGATGGCCTCCCAGTGCAAGGTCAGGCGATGGCCGTCGAGCAGGCCGGCTTCGGCGAGGACGAAACTGCCGGTGTCGATGGCACCGAGGGTCACGCCTTCGTTGTCCAGGCGGCGCAGCCAGTGCTCAAGGGTTGGCGTGGCGAACTTCAGCGGTTCGAATCCGGCCACCACTAACAGCGTCGCACCTTTCTTCAGCGGCTCCAGCGCCGCGTCGGCGTTGACCGACATGCCGTTGCTCGCCAGCACCGCCCCGCCATCGGCGCTGAGCACGTGCCAGCGGTACAGCTCGCCACGAAAACGGTTGGCTACCCGCAGCGGTTCGATCGCGGAGATAAAGCCGATGGCGGAAAACCCCGGCATCAGCAGAAAGTAGAAATCCTGGGACATGTGCGCACTCGGTTAGCGGGTAGCGTGGATCGTTGATACGCCGATTGTCGTCAGCGTTCAAGCGCACAGGTCGCTACAGTGCAAATGCCAGTCGCCGCAGTGCGCTTTCACGGGGCCGTTGCTGCGTAACTTGGCATCACCGGCACGCCAGATGCCGGAACTCACAATAAACGACCTGCCGAGGAACCCGACATGAAACGACTGATCAGCAGCTGTGTTCTTGCACTCAGCGGTACCGCTTTCTTGAGCGCCAGCGTCATGGCAGCCGAACCCGCCTCGTGCCAGAACGTGCGCATGGGCGTCGTCAACTGGACCGACGTGATCGCCACCAGTGCCATGACCCAGGTCCTGCTCGACGGCCTCGGCTACAGCACCAAACAAACCAGCGCGTCCCAGCAAATCATCTTCGCCGGGATCCGCGATCAGCGTCTGGACCTGTTCCTCGGTTACTGGAACCCGCTGATGACCCAGACCATCACCCCGTTCGTCGACGCCAACCAGGTCAAAGTCCTGGAAGCACCGAACCTGAAGGATGCCCGCGCGACCCTCGCCGTGCCGACCTATCTGGCCGACAAGGGTCTGAAGACTTTTGCCGACATTGCCAAGTTCGAAAAGGAACTGGGCGGCAAGATCTACGGGATCGAACCGGGTTCGGGCGCCAACACGCAGATCAAGGCGATGATCGCCAAGAACCAGTTCGGCCTCGGCAAATTCCAGCTGGTCGAGTCCAGCGAAGCCGGGATGCTCGCCGCCGTCGACCGCGCCGTGCGCCGCAAAGAGGCCGTGGTGTTCTTCGGCTGGGCGCCGCACCCGATGAACGTCAACGTCAAGATGACTTACCTCACTGGCAGCGAGGACGCCCTCGGCCCGAACGAAGGCATGGCCACGGTGTGGACTGTCACCGCGCCGAAATACGCCGAACAGTGCCCGAACATCGGTCGCCTGCTGAGCAACCTGACGTTCACCGCCGAAGACGAGAGCCGGATGATGCAGCCACTGCTCGATCACAAGGACGCCTTCGAATCGGCCAAGCAATGGCTCAAGGATCACCCCGAAGACAAACAGCGCTGGCTGGAAGGTGTAACCACCTTCGACGGCAAACCGGCCGCTGAAAACCTGCAACTGACCAGCAAATAACCCAAGCCCGAACACACGCTTCGCAGCCCGAGAAAAGGCTGCGAACAGACCCATCACGCCTGAAGGAAACCGCACCATGAACCACGACGTCATCATCACCTGCGCACTTACCGGTGCTGGCGACACGACCGCCAAGAGCCCCCACGTGCCGGTCACCCCGAAACAGATCGCCGCGGCTGCGGTGGAAGCGGCCAAGGCCGGCGCCACCGTCGTCCATTGCCATGTGCGCGACCCGCAGACCGGCAAGTTCAGCCGTGACGTGGCGCTGTATCGCGAAGTGATGGAGCGCATCCGTGAGGCCGACGTCGACATCATCGTCAACCTCACCGCCGGCATGGGCGGCGACCTCGAAATCGGCGCTGGCGAGCACCCGATGGAGTTCGGCCCGAACACCGACCTGGTCGGCCCGCTGACCCGTCTGGCCCACGTTGAAGAGTTGCTGCCGGAAATCTGCACCCTCGATTGCGGCACGCTGAACTTCGGCGACGGCGACACCATTTATGTCTCGACCCCGGCGCAACTGCGCGCCGGCGCCAAGCGCATCACCGAGCTGGGGGTGAAGGCCGAACTGGAGATTTTCGACACCGGCCACCTGTGGTTTGCCAAGCAGATGATCAAGGAAGGTTTGCTCGACAACCCGCTGTTCCAGCTGTGCCTGGGCATCCCGTGGGGCGCGCCGGCCGACACCACCACCATGAAAGCCATGGTCGACAACCTGCCTGCCGATGCGGTGTGGGCAGGGTTCGGCATCGGCCGCATGCAGATGCCAATGGCCGCGCAAGCGGTGCTGCTCGGCGGCAACGTGCGGGTCGGCCTGGAAGACAACCTGTGGCTGGACAAGGGGGTGCTGGCAACCAACGGTCAACTGGTCGAACGCGCCAGCGAGATCCTCAGCCGCCTCGGCGCTCGCGTACTGACCCCGGCTGAGGGCCGCAAGAAGATGGGCCTGACCCAGCGCGGCTGACCCAGCACTCATTTCCCCCTGTGGGAGCGGGCTTGCTCGCGAAGGCGCTGGCTCTGCCCATAAAGATGCGTCGGATGTACCGGCCTCTTCGCGAGCAAGCCCGCTCCCACAGTTTTTTGTGCCAAATTCAGGAAATCACCATGAGCTTTATCACCGACATCAAAACCTTCGCCGCCCTCGGCAGCGGTGTCATCGGCAGCGGCTGGGTCGCGCGTGCCCTCGCCCATGGCCTCGACGTGGTGGCCTGGGACCCGGCGCCCGGCGCTGAAGCTGCGCTGCGCAAACGCGTGGCGAATGCCTGGGGTGCGCTGGAGAAAAACGGTCTGGCGCCCGGTGCTTCGCAGGATCGTCTGCGTTTTGTCGCGACCATCGAAGAATGCGTGCGCGATGCCGATTTCATTCAGGAAAGTGCCCCGGAACGCATCGAGCTGAAACTCGATCTGCACAGCAAAATCAGCGCAGCGGCCAAGCCTGATGCCTTGATCGGATCGAGCACTTCCGGCCTGTTGCCGAGCGAGTTCTACGAGAGCTCGACCCACCCTGAACGCTGCGTGGTCGGGCACCCGTTCAACCCGGTTTACCTGCTGCCGCTGGTGGAAGTGGTCGGCGGCAAGAACACCGCGCCCGAGGCCGTGCAAGCGGCGATGAAAGTCTACGAATCCCTCGGCATGCGCCCGCTGCATGTGCGCAAGGAAGTGCCGGGATTCATCGCTGACCGTCTGCTCGAAGCGCTGTGGCGCGAGGCGCTGCACCTGGTCAACGACGGGGTGGCGACCACTGGCGAGATCGACGACGCGATCCGTTTTGGCGCCGGGCTGCGCTGGTCGTTCATGGGCACGTTCCTGACCTATACGCTGGCCGGCGGTGACGCGGGGATGCGTCACTTCATGTCGCAGTTCGGCCCCGCGTTGCAGTTGCCGTGGACTTATCTGCCGGCACCGGAACTGACCGACAAGCTGATCGACGATGTGGTCGATGGCACCAGCGACCAGCTCGGCCGCCACAGCATTTCGGCGCTGGAGCGCTATCGTGATGACTGCCTGCTGGCGGTGCTGGAGGCGGTGAAGACCACCAAGGAAAAGCACGGGATGAGTTTCAGCGAGTAATCCTTGCTCAGCAGTTCCGGCCCCTTCGCGAGCAAGCCTGCTCCCACAGGTGACCGCATTCCAATGTGGGAGCGGGCTTGCTCGCGAAGACGGCAGCCCAGTCACTATTAATGTTGGATCTGAAACCATGCCCACTCTCACCACCTACCAAACCACCATCATCCCCGACTGGGTCGACTACAACGGCCACCTACGCGACGCCTTCTACCTGCTGATCTTCAGCTACGCCACCGACGCGCTGATGGACCGTCTCGGCATGGACAGCAACAACCGCGAAGCCAGCGGCCACTCGCTGTTCACCCTGGAACTGCACCTGAATTACCTGCACGAAGTGAAGCTCGACGCCGAGGTCGAGGTGCGCACGCAGATCATCGGTCACGACAGCAAACGCCTGCACCTCTATCACAGCCTGCACCTGGCCGGCGACGACAAGGAACTGGCCGGTAACGAGCAGATGCTGTTGCACGTCGATCTCGCCGGCCCACGTTCCGCGCCGTTCACCCCGGACACCTTGAGCCGCCTGCAAGCCATTGCCGCCGAGCAAGTCGATCTGCCCGCCCCGGCTTACATCGGCCGTGTCATCGCTCTGCCACCCGCCCGTTAATCCCTCCCACGCAAGGAGCCGCCATGCACACCGCTGCCGCTGTTGCCGATTTCCGTACTTATCCGTTGATCAGCGCGCTGAGCGGCGTGCAGAACCTGGCGGATCGCGTGTCGATTGCCTGGGCCGACGGCCGCGTCAGCCCGTTCCATCACGTCTGGTTGCGAGATAACTGCCCGTGCGAGCAGTGCGTCTACACCGTCACCCGTGAGCAGGTATTCGAGATCGTCGATGCCGCGCCGGATCTCGTCCCCGCCAACGCGCACATCGACAGCGACGGCTGTCTGCAGATCGACTGGCAGGACGGCCATCGCAGTCGCTTCGATCCGGGCTGGCTGCGTGCGCACGCCTATGACGACGAGTCCCGCGCCGAACGTCTGGCCGCCAAACCCAAGGCTTACCTGTGGCGCAGCGATTTGCAGCTACCGGTATTCGAATATTCAGCGCTGATAAACGACAACGGCGCGCTGCTGCAATGGCTGATCGCGGTACGCGACATCGGCCTGACTCAGGTGCGCGGCGTGCCCACCGAGCCGGGTTCGCTGAAGCTGATCGCGCAGCGCATTTCGTTCATCCGCGAGAGCAACTTCGGCGTGCTGTTCAACGTGCAGTCCAAGGCCGATGCCGACAGCAACGCCTACACCGCTTTCAACCTGCCGTTGCACACCGACTTGCCGACTCGCGAACTGCAACCGGGTCTGCAATTTCTGCATTGCCTGGTGAATGATGCCGAGGGTGGCGAGAGTATTTTCGTCGATGGTTTTGCGATTGCCGACGCGTTGCGTCAGGAAGCACCGGAGCTGTTCCAGGCGCTGTGCGAAATCCCCGTGGAGTTTCGCAACAAGGACCGCCACAGCGACTATCGTTGCCTGGCGCCGATCATTGCGCTGGATGCGCTGGGCCGAGTTGCGGAGATTCGCATGGCGAACTTTTTGCGCGGCGCATTCGATACATCGGTGGAGCAGATGCCGCTGCTGTACCGGGCCTATCGGCGCTTGATTGCGATGACCCGCGAGCCACGATTTCGGCTGATGCAGCGACTCAATCCGGGGGAGCTGTGGTGCTTCGATAACCGCCGCACGCTGCATGCGCGCAATGCGTTTGATCCAGCGACCGGGGCGCGGCATTTCCAGGGTTGCTACATCGATCGGGATGAGTTGTTGTCGCGGATTCTGGTGTTGCAACGGTAAACCGCGTCATCGTTCTTCGCGAGCAGGCTCGCTCCCACACTGGAATGCATTTCAAATGTGGGAGCGAGCCTGCTCGCGAAGGCGTCAGAGCCAACCACACACCGCTCCCGGATTCACGGGCAAAAAAAGCCCCGATACAAGCCGTGACAGGATCGGGGCAGAGGGTACTGTTGAGGAGCTGCCAGTCGAGGGTGACCAAACCGTCTGTAGCGAGCTGAGGTCAGTGTGCCGACTCCCCTTGGCACTGAGTTAGCCGAAAACGACCTGTTCATAGCCGTCGCGGCCACTGCGACAAATCGCCCTTGCCGTGCCTCCACATGCCCACCAGAATCGAGTCACGACCTCCGTTGCCGAAGAAGGAAGCGCGCCATGATGTATGCCGATTTGATCGATCAGGAAGACTTGTTGGGCCAGCTCAAGGCATTGGGTTTTCAAGTGCCGAGCGGTTCGACCGCCGAGCAGGCCTGTGAGTGTGCGGTGCGTGGTCTGGACAATGTTCGCGCGTTTGAATTGCGCAAGATGGTCAAGGACATGTACACCAGCGGCGCCAGTATCCAGCCTGCGGTGCGCCAGGCGATCGACAAACAGTTGTTGCCGGCGTTGGCGGATTACCAGCAAAGCCATAGCGCCTGATAAATCCATTCGCGAGCAGGCTCGCTCCCACATTTGAAATGCATTCCAGGTGGGAGCGAGCCTGCTCGCGAAGAACGATGACTCGGTCTACAGCCTTACGCTGGCAAACGTCGACTCATTACGCGCCTGACTCAACGCCGACATCGGTCCCGACAGCGGCGACATCACGATCGCCTGCGGCAGCGGCAGCATCGCCACTTGCTGGGTGGTGTTGGAGCCTACGCGTTCGTCACGCGGCGGAATGCCGAAGTATTCGCGGTAGCACTTGGAGAAGTGCGGCGTCGAGACGAAACCACACACCGACGCCACTTCGATGATCGACATCGGCGTTTGCTTGAGCAACTGCCGCGCGCGGATCAGGCGCAGCTTCAAGTAGTAGCGCGACGGCGAGCAGTGCAGGTATTTCTGGAACAGCCGCTCCAGCTGTCGACGCGACACGGCGACGTACACCGCCAGTTCGTCGAGGTCGATCGGCTCTTCCAGATTGGCTTCCATCAGCGCAACGATTTCCTGCAGTTTCGGCTGGTTGGTGCCGAGCATGTGCTTGAGCGGCACGCGCTGATGATCCTGCTCGTTGCGGATGCGTTCGTAGACGAACATTTCCGAGATCGCGGCGGACAGCTCACGCCCATGATCGCGGCTGATCAGGTGCAGCATCATGTCCAATGGCGCGGTGCCGCCGGAGCTGGTGAAACGGTTACGGTCGAGGGTGAACAGGCGAGTGCTCATCGCCACACGCGGGAAAGCTTCCTGCATCGCCGCCAGACATTCCCAGTGCACGCTGCAATCGAAGCCGTCGAGCAGACCGGCGCAAGCCAAAGCCCAGCTGCCGGTGCACACCGCGCCCAGACGCTTGGACTGACGCGCCTGGCTCTGCAGCCATGACACGTGTTCACGGGTCACGGTGCGTTGAATGCCGATCCCGCCGCAGACGATCACGGTGTCCAGGGGCGGGGCTTTGTGCATGGAGGCATCAGGGGTGATTTGCAGACCGTCACTGGCCCACACCTGACCGCCATCGACGGTCAGGGTGCTCCAGCGATACAGCTCACGACCGGACAATTGGTTGGCCATTCGCAGGGGCTCGACTGCGGAGGCCAGAGAAATCAGCGTGAAATTGTCCAGCAGCAGAAAGCCGATGGATTGAGGCGCACGGTTCTGGGGTTGGGCCCCGGAGTTGAACGACGTCATCGCGGTATCTCCTCACACAAAGCGGGTGATGGCCTCAGGCGGAGGCTCTTGTTATTGCCGGCGTTCTCGCGTGGGAGACGGGCTTTGTTATGACAGAGCAATTGCCATGCCTAAAATTGAATGGCTGTTCAATAACTCCTGAAAACGACGTCGCGACGTGTCTATTCAAGACGTCGGACGCACGGTGTTTCGAAGTGCCATCAGCGGCGCCGAGGGCCCTGCCCCGCTGCCTGTGAGCAGATCGGTAGCACTTGTGGGAACGGGCTTGCGCGCAGTTGTTTCAGAGTGTCACCGCAAGCACGGGTGACGGACGGCAGGGAGTGCGAATGGCGCACTGCGAGTGGGAAAAGCTCTTATCTGATTGCGACGCGCTAAAAGGTGGCGTGATTGTTTTGTTGTGTTCACTTAGCGCGCAGTTTTGACTGGTCTGGCGCTATCGCGAGCAGGCTCACTCCTACAGGGGAACGCATTCCAAGTGTAGGAGTGAGCCTGCTCGCGATGGGAGCGACACGGTCTCAGCACTCAACCGCGCTGACCGCCAAACCACCCCGCGAGGTCTCTTTATATTTGTCATGCATATCGGCGCCGGTATCACGCATGGTGCGGATCACCCGGTCCAGCGAGATGAAGTGCTGACCATCGCCACGCAGGGCCATCTGCGCTGCGTTGATCGCCTTCACAGCGGCAATTGCGTTGCGCTCGATGCACGGCACCTGCACCAGGCCGCCGACCGGATCGCAGGTCAGGCCAAGGTTATGTTCAAGACCGATTTCCGCCGCGTTGCACAATTGCTCCGGAGTGGCACCGAGGATCTCCGACAGTCCCGCCGCCGCCATCGCGCAGGCCGAACCAACCTCGCCCTGGCAGCCGACTTCGGCACCGGAGATCGAGGCGTTCTTCTTGCACAGAATCCCCACCGCCGCCGCGCCCAGGAAGTAATCGACCACATTGGCGTCGGTGACCGCTTCGCTGAACTTCATAAAGTAGTGCAACACCGCCGGGATGATCCCCGCCGCGCCATTGGTCGGCGCCGTGACCATGCGCCCGCCGGCAGCGTTTTCTTCATTGACCGCGAGGGCAAACAGGTTGACCCACTCCATGGCACTGAGGGTCGAGCCGATCACGTTGGGCTTGTTCAACTCCTGCAGGCTGCGATGCAACTTGGCCGCGCGCCGGCGCACATTGAGACCGCCGGGAAGGATGCCTTCGTGCTTGAGGCCCTGCTCGACGCAATCCTGCATCGCCCGCCACAGCTTCATCAGCCCGGCACGGATTTCCTCTTCGCTGCGCCAGACCTTTTCGTTGGCCATCATCAGTTCGGCGACACGCAGGTTGTTCTTTTGGCACAGCTGCAGCAGTTCCACCGCGCTGGAAAAGTCGTAAGGCAATTTGGTGCGATCCAGGTCGACCACACCGCTGGATGCCTGCGCCTGATCCACGACAAAACCGCCACCGACCGAATAGTAGGTGTCGCGATGAATCTCGCCGTGATCGCCTTCGGCAACCAGAGTCATGGCGTTGGGATGGAACGGCAGGTTTTCGTCGATCAGGCGCATGTCGCGGGCCCAGACAAACGGCACCGACAGACGACCATCCAATAACAGCGTGTGAGTTTCGCGCAGCGCCTGAATGCGCGGGCCGATCTGCGACGGGTCGATTGCGTCCGGCCATTCGCCCATCAGGCCCATGATCACTGCGTTGTCGCTGCCGTGGCCGATACCGGTAGCCGACAGTGAGCCGAACAGTTGCACTTCTATACGCCGTACCTGCTCCAGCAGGTGCCGGTCGCGCAGCGCTTCGACAAACAGGGCGGCGGCGCGCATCGGGCCGACGGTGTGGGAACTGGACGGGCCGATGCCGATTTTGAACAGGTCGAAAACGCTGATAGCCATTGCTGCAGAGCTCCTGAGGATGCCGTTCCCGGGCGTTAAGCGCCCGCTGGCGGAGCTGCTACGCTCAAGCTGCGATCCGCCGGAATGCCCGCATCATCAGGCTTTTGTCAGGTCGCTCGGCGTCTGACACCGACGCACTCATGCCCACCAACGCCGTGCCGGTTTCCTCCCGTGTTTTCGCCGTTTTTATGCAGTTCAGATGGCCAAACGGGGCGGAAAAAAGCTGTAAACGACGTCACTGACACTGGATGCGACCATCCCTGTACTGGATACGACCCACCCTGTAGGCGTCAGATTTTCACTGGTACATGATCGTTATGACTCGATTGCAAGGCGCCGTGGTAGAGCTGTCTCCAGAACGCCATCCAACCGCAACCTATAAGTGCGGTGGTCCACAGTCGGAACACTGCCAAAAAAAACACCAAGGAGTCCATCCATGAAAGGTTCCCCGTCGTTGTTGTTGGCCGCCATGCTGAGTCTGCCGTTACTGGCGCAAGCTGCAGAACCGGCGCAGTGCAGTACCGTTAACTTCTCCGATGTCGGCTGGACCGACATCACCGCCACCACCGCCACCACGTCGGTGGTGCTCGACGCCCTCGGCTACAAGACCAAGACCACCATGATCTCCGTGCCCGTGACCTACAAGTCGCTGGCCGACGGCAAGAACATGGACGTGTTCCTCGGTAACTGGATGCCGACCATGGAAAACGACATCAAGGCCTACCGCGATGCCGGCACCGTCGAAGTGGTGCGCACCAACCTCAAGGGTGCCAAGTACACCCTCGCCGTACCGCAAGCCCTGTACGACAAGGGCCTGCATGACTTCGCCGACATCGCCAAATTCAAGAAAGAGCTCGATGGCAAGATTTACGGCATCGAGCCTGGTAACGACGGCAACCGCCTGATCCAGAGCATGATCGACAAGGACGCTTTCGGTTTGAAAACCGCCGGCTTCAAGGTCGTCGAATCGTCCGAAGCGGGCATGCTCTCGCAGGTCGACCGCGCGCAGAAACGCGACACTGCCGTGGTCTTCCTCGGCTGGGCGCCGCACCCGATGAACAAGCGCTTCAAGATTCAATACCTGACCGGCGGCGATGACTTCTTCGGCCCCGATTTCGGTGCTGCCACCGTGGCGACCAACACCCGCAAGGGCTACACCACCGAATGCAGCAACGTCGGTCAGTTGCTGAAGAACCTGGAGTTCACCGTCGACATGGAAAGTACCCTGATGGGCAACATCCTCGACGACAAGATGAAGCCTGAAGCGGCCGCCAAGGCCTGGCTGAAAAAGAACCCTCAGGTGCTCGATACCTGGCTCGCTGGCGTGACCACCATTGACGGTAAACCAGGCCTGGAGGCCGTGAAAGCCAAGCTCGCACAGTAATTGCCTTACGCCGGGCGAGTTCGCTCGCCCGGGCTGTTTATTCCTTGCATGCGGACGTTCACTACCATGCTGATTGATCAGAAAATCCCTTTAGGCCAGTACATCGCGGGCTTCGTTGAATGGTTGACGCAACACGGCGCCAGCACCTTCGACGCAATCGCCGTGACACTGGAAACGATGATCCACGGCGTGACGTTTGCGCTGACCTGGTTCAATCCCTTCGTCTTGATCGGCCTCATCGCCCTGCTCGCGCATTTCATCCAGCGCAAATGGGGGCTGACTGTTTTTGTGATTGCCTCGTTCCTGCTGATCCTCAACCTGGGGTACTGGCAGGAAACCATGGAAACCCTCGCCCAGGTCATGTTCGCGACCCTGGTCTGCGTGGTCATCGGCGTACCGCTGGGCATCGTCGCTGCGCATAAGCCGATGTTCTACACTTTAATGCGTCCGGTACTCGATCTGATGCAGACCGTACCGACCTTCGTTTACCTCATTCCTACCCTGACCCTCTTCGGGCTGGGTGTGGTGCCGGGCCTGATCTCCACGGTGGTATTCGCCATCGCTGCACCGATCCGCCTGACCTACCTGGGCATCCGCGATGTCCCGCAAGAACTGATGGACGCCGGCAAGGCCTTCGGCTGCTCGCGTCGCCAATTGCTCTCACGGATCGAACTGCCTCACGCCATGCCGAGCATCGCTGCCGGCATCACCCAGTGCATCATGCTGTCGCTGTCGATGGTGGTGATCGCGGCACTGGTAGGCGCCGACGGACTCGGCAAACCGGTGGTCAACGCACTGAACACTGCTGATATCGCCCTGGGCTTCGAAGCGGGCCTGGCGATCGTACTGCTGGCGATCATGCTCGACCGTATCTGCAAACAACCCGACGCCAAAGTAGGGGGTGACGCATGAGCATAATTCGCTTCGATAACGTTGACGTGATCTTCACCAAGGATCCGCGCGAAGCACTGAAACTTCTCGATCAAGGCTTGACCCGCAGCGAGATCCTGAAAAAGACCGGGCAGATCGTCGGCGTGGAAAAGGCCAGTCTGGACATCAACAAGGGCGAGATCTGCGTACTGATGGGCCTGTCCGGCTCCGGCAAGTCGAGCCTGCTGCGCTGCATCAACGGCCTCAACACCGTGAGTCGCGGCAAGCTGTTCGTCGAGCACGAAGGCAAGCAGATCGACATCGCTTCCTGCACCCCGGCCGAACTGAAAATGATGCGCACCAAACGCATCGCCATGGTGTTCCAGAAGTTCGCCCTGATGCCGTGGCTGACGGTGCGCGAGAACATCAGTTTCGGTCTGGAAATGCAGGGCCGACCGGAAAAGGAACGGCGCAAGCTGGTCGACGACAAGCTCGAACTGGTCGGCCTGACCCAATGGCGCAACAAGAAGCCCGATGAACTCTCCGGCGGCATGCAGCAGCGGGTCGGTCTGGCCCGGGCACTGGCGATGGACGCCGACATTCTGTTGATGGACGAACCGTTCTCGGCACTCGACCCGCTGATCCGTCAGGGCCTGCAGGACGAACTGCTTGAACTGCAACGCAAGCTGAGCAAGACCATCGTGTTCGTGAGTCACGACCTCGACGAAGCACTGAAACTGGGTAGCCGCATCGCGATCATGAAGGACGGCCGGATCATCCAGTACAGCGTGCCGGAAGAGATCGTGCTGAACCCCGCGGACGACTATGTACGCACCTTCGTGGCCCACACCAATCCGCTCAACGTCCTGTGTGGCCGCAGCCTGATGCGCACGCTGGACAACTGCAAACGCATCAACGGTTCGGTGTGCCTCGACCCGGGTGGCGATTCGTGGCTTGACCTGGCCGAAGGCAACACGATCAAGGGTGCGCGGCAGAACGGTTCGGTGCTGAACCTGCAGAACTGGGCACCGGGCCAAGCAGTGGAAGCCCTTGAGCGCAAGCCGACCCTGGTGGACTCGAACATCGGCATGCGCGACGCGCTGCAGATTCGCTACCAGACCGGCAACAAACTGGTGCTGCACGACAACAACCATGTGGTGGGGATTCTTGGCGACAGCGAGCTGTATCACGCGTTGCTGGGCAAGAATCTGGGGTAAGAACCCCGGACACAAAAACGCCGCGAGAGGATCGCGGCGTTTTTGTTGGTACAGAAATTGAACTTGAAACACGGACAACTGTGGCGAGGGAGCTTGCTCCCGCTTGAGTGCGCAGCACTCACAAATTCTTGGGGTCGCTTCGCAACCCAGCGGGAGCAAGCTCCCTCGCCACAAACAGCTTCGCCATCAACTTAATGGTTTAGCTATACACCCGGCCAAGGAGCTGCCGATGGCTTTCAAACTGATCGAGCACATCGCGTGTGATCTGATCCTGCGTGAAGCCCATCAGGTCGTAGTCCTGGCTGCCGTTGTGCAAATACACCTCGGCGCGGTAGTAACGCTGGCGCGCTTCATCGGACTGGGCCGATTCGGTCGGGGTCGCCAGGTAGCCGTCCAGGCTCACTTCGTAGACGAAAGGGTTGCCCTCTTCCATCTCGACGCGCACGCCCATGCAACGCTTGGATTTGCCCAACAGCGTCTGCACTTCCAGACCCTGTGCACGCAGTTGTGCAGCAGCGTCGTCCAGTGCCGGGGTCACGTGTTTGTCCATGAAGCGCTGCACCACCGATTGGCTCGGTTGCAGATCCAGCTGCGTCAGACGCTCGCTGAAACCACGACGCCCGCGCTCAGCCAGTTGCGCCTGCTCCTGTTCGATCTGCACGTCCTGGCGCATCGCCTTGTGCAGCCCGAACATGAAGAACACCAGCACCACCGAGAACGGCAGACCGGCCAGCACCACCATGGTTTGCATGGCTTCGAAGTTACCGGCGAACAGCAGACCGATGGTCACCAGCGTGATCACCACCGACCAGAAGATCCGCAGCCAGTGCGGCGCATCTTCATCAACGTTGCCGCCCTTGCAGGAAAGATTCGCCATCATCACCGCGCCAGAGTCGGCCGGGGTCAGGAACAGCACGAAACCGACGAAAATCGACACACCGATAACGACTTTCGACGCCGGGTAGTGTTCCAGCAACTGATAGATCGCCATCGACGGCTGTTCCAGCGCCGTCTTGCCGAGTTCGACCGCCCCCTGGTTCATCACCAGATCCAGCGCCGAGTTACCGAAGATCGACAGCCACGCCAGGGTGAAACCCAACGGGATCAGCAGTACACCAGCGACCAGCTCACGCACGGTACGACCACGGGAAATACGCGCGATGAACATGCCTACGAATGGTGCCCAGGAAATCCACCACGCCCAGTAGAACAGGGTCCACAGGCCCAGCCAGCGGTCGGACTTGGCGCTGTCACCTTCATAGACGTACAGGTCGAAGGTCTTCAGCACCACGCCGTTGAGGTAGTCGCCGATGTTCTGCACGAAGCCGTTGAGCAGGTGCAGGGTCGGGCCGAACAGCAGGACAAAAATCAGCAGACCGCTGAACAGCACGATGTTCAGGTTGGACAGACGACGAATGCCATTTTCCACGCCGGACACGGCAGCGATGGTCGCCACGGTGCTCATCACGATGATCACGATCAGCAGGTTGGTGTTGCTGTGTTCCATGCCGAACAGGTTTTCCAGCCCCGAGGACACTTGCAGCGAGCCGATCCCCAGGTTTGTCACCAGACCCAGCAGGGTCACGAACATGCCGAAGCCGTCCACCGCGTGACCGGCGGCGCCCTTGACCCAACGTTCGCCGACCAGCGGATACAGCGCCGAGCGCAGGGCCAATGGCTGGTTATGACGGTAAGCGAAGTACGCCACGGCCAGACCGACCAGCGCATAAATCGCCCAGCCGTGCAGGCCCCAATGCAGGAAAGTCAGTTGCACCGCCTGACGCGCGGCCAGGTTGGAGGCCGCTGCGCCTTCCGGCGGATTGAAGTAGTGGTCCAGCGGCTCGGACGCGCCGAAGTACAGCAGCGAAATACCGATACCCGACGAGAACAGCATCCCCGCCCAGGCGCCGTAGCTGAAATCCGGGGTGTCGTCCTTGCTGCCCAGTTTGAGTTTGCCGTAGGAGGAAAACGCCAGGCCCACCACAAACACCAGGTACGCGGCGATCACCACCATGTAGTACCAGCCGAAGCTGCGCGACAACCAGGCCTGAGCGATACCCAACAATCTGCCGGCCTCTTGCGGGGCGATGATCAGAATGGCGGTCAACAACAGAATCAACGCGGTAGAGGTGTAAAACACCCAACCGTTGACCGTCACCTTCTCGGGCGGGGTCTTTATAAGAGAGGCAGAACTCATGGCACAAATGCTCCAGGCAGTGCGAGAGAAGAACACAAGGCAACACGGAACCCGACCAATCGGTTAGTTGGCAGCCGACCGGCGGGTGATATAAAGACACCCCGAAAAAAGCCCGAACCTGCCGAAATGGCGTTGCGAATCGCTTTCGTGGCCAAAGCTGTGCGGACGTTCATCCGAAACCTGGCCCCGAGCGTCTTGCCCATTCAACACGTCCATCGAATAGCGAACCGCCCCATGCCCCACGCAGGTTTCAAGCATTTTCGGATGTCGTTTTATCGCCATTTACAAGCAGAAAAAATCTGTAGGCAGCGACGATTTGTCGCAGATCTTATTCTTTGTTGATTGAACGTTCAATCAAAACAAAATAGACTGGCCCTCAATCCGATAGGCGTTTATCGCCCTTCGGAAGGCCTAAGGAGATGTGCAAGATGCCCAAGGTCGGTATGCAACCCATCCGCCGCCAACAACTGATCGAAGCCACGTTGCAGGCGGTCGATCAGGTCGGTATGGGGGACGCCAGCATTGCGCTGATCGCCCGTTTGGCCGGTGTCTCGAATGGCATCATCAGTCACTATTTTCAGGACAAGAACGGCCTGATTGCCGCCACGATGCGGTATCTGATGAACGTCCTCAGCGAGAACGTCACCGCGCGCCGACAGGCGCTGGCAGACAGCAGCCCACGGGCGCATCTGCAGGTGATCATCGAAGGCAACTTCGACGCCAGCCAGGTCAATGGCCCGGCAATGAAAACCTGGCTGGCCTTCTGGGCCACCAGCATGCACCAGCCGTCTTTGCACAGGTTGCAGCGGATCAACGATCACCGTCTGTATTCCAACCTGTGCTGCGAGTTCCGCCGTGTGTTGCCGCTCGAAGATGCGCGCAGCGCAGCGCGTGGACTGGCAGCGTTGATCGACGGCTTGTGGTTGCGCGGCGCGCTGTCGGGAGACGCTTTCGACACGGCGCAGGCGCAACAGATCGCTTACGAATACATGGATTTCCAATTGGCCAAGCAGGTGAGCCAGAGCACACAGAAAACGCTCGGTACCTGAACCGCCACCGCAGTTTCAGCGCGGTGGTCGACGCCAACCACTAATGCACTTGCGAGGACACTATGGCCCGTTTCGAACTGCAAAAACTCTACATCGATGGCGCGTACTCCGACGCTGGCAGCGATGCCACTTTCGAAGCCATCAACCCGGCGAACGGTGAAGTCCTCGCCCAAGTGCAACGTGCGACCAAGGAAGACGTCGAGCGTGCTGTGGTCAGCGCTGAAAAGGGCCAGAAAATCTGGGCCGCGATGACCGCCATGGAGCGTTCGCGCATCCTGCGTCGCGCCGTCGACATCCTGCGCGAGCGCAACGATGAGCTGGCTGCTCTGGAAACCCTGGACACCGGTAAAGCCTTCTCCGAAACCAAATACGTCGACATCGTCACCGGCGCCGACGTGCTGGAATACTACGCAGGCCTGGTGCCGGCGATCGAAGGCGAGCAGATTCCGCTGCGCGACACTTCCTTCGTCTACACCCGTCGCGAGCCACTGGGCGTGGTCGCCGGTATCGGCGCGTGGAACTACCCGATCCAGATCGCGCTGTGGAAATCCGCACCGGCCCTGGCCGCTGGTAACGCGATGATCTTCAAGCCAAGCGAAGTCACCTCGCTGACCACCCTGAAACTGGCCGAGATCTACACCGAAGCCGGCCTGCCAAACGGCGTGTTCAACGTGCTGACCGGCAGCGGCCGTGAAGTCGGCACCTGGCTGACCGAGCACCCGCGCATCGAGAAAGTCTCCTTCACCGGCGGCACCGACACCGGCAAGAAAGTCATGGCCAGCGCTTCGGCTTCGTCGCTGAAAGACGTGACTATGGAACTGGGCGGCAAGTCGCCGCTGATCATCTGCGACGACGCCGACCTCGATCGTGCCGCCGACACCGCGATGATGGCCAACTTCTACAGCTCCGGTCAGGTTTGCACCAACGGTACTCGCGTATTCGTACCGAGCCACCTGAAAGCCGCGTTCGAAGCCAAGATCGTCGAGCGTGTAGCGCGCATCCGCATCGGCAACCCGGAAGACGAAAACACCAACTTCGGCCCGCTGGTCAGCTTCGCCCACATGGAAAGCGTGCTGGGTTACATCGCCAAGGGCAAAGAAGAAGGTGCCCGTGTGCTGTGTGGCGGCGAGCCTCTGACCGATGGCGAATTCGCCAAAGGTGCATTCGTCGCTCCGACCGTGTTCACCGATTGCACCGACGAAATGACCATCGTTCGTGAAGAAATCTTTGGCCCGGTGATGGCGATCCTCTCCTACGAGACCGAAGAAGAAGTGATCCGCCGCGCCAACGACACCGACTTCGGCCTGGCCGCCGGTATCGTCACCAAAGACCTGAACCGCGCGCACCGCGTGATTCATCAACTGGAAGCCGGTATCTGCTGGATCAACGCCTGGGGCGAGTCCGACGCAAAAATGCCGGTGGGCGGTTACAAGCAGTCGGGCGTGGGTCGTGAAAACGGCATCAGCTCGCTGACCAACTACACACGCATCAAATCGGTACAGGTCGAGCTGGGCGATTACGTCTCGGTGTTCTGATCTGACGCAACTCTGAAGTTGGGGCCCTTGTGGCGAGGGAGCTTGCTCCCGCTGGGCTGCGCAGCGGCCCCAACTGCAGACACCGCGCTCATCCAGACAGAGCTCGGTCGCAGGTTCTGCGACTGCTTCGCAGTCGAGCGGGAGCAAGCTCCCTCGCCACAGAAAGTGGCCACTCGGCAGCCTGACCACATCTAAAGAGGGTGCATTCAATGTCCCAAGAATTCGATTACATCATCATCGGTGCCGGCTCGGCCGGTAACACCTTGGCGACCCGTCTGACTGAAGACGAAGGCGTCACCGTGCTGCTGCTCGAAGCAGGCGGCCCGGACTATCGTTTTGACTTCCGCACGCAAATGCCGGCCGCGCTGGCATTCCCGCTGCAGGGTCGTCGCTACAATTGGGCTTATGAAACCGATCCGGAGCCGCACATGGACGGCCGTCGGATGGAGTGCGGTCGCGGCAAAGGCCTCGGCGGCTCCTCGCTGATCAACGGCATGTGCTACATCCGTGGCAACGCGATGGACTACGACGGCTGGGCGAAGCTGCCAGGCCTGGAAGACTGGACCTACCTCGACTGCCTGCCGTACTTCCGTAAAGCGGAAACCCGCGACATCGGCCCGAACGACTACCACGGTGGCGACGGCCCGGTCAGCGTGACCACGCCAAAGGCGGGCAACAACCCGCTGTTCCACGCCATGGTTGAAGCCGGCGTGCAGGCCGGTTACCCGCGCACCGAAGACTTGAACGGCTACCAGCAGGAAGGCTTCGGCCCGATGGATCGCACCGTGACGCCGAACGGCCGTCGTGCTTCCACCGCCCGTGGCTACCTCGACGTCGCGAAAAAGCGCTCGACCCTGACCATCGTCACCCATGCCCTGACCGACAAGATCCTGTTCGAAGGCAAGCGTGCGGTCGGCGTGCGTTACCTGGTCGGTTCGGCGGAAGAGCGCGTTGAAGCCAAAGCGCGCAAAGAAGTCCTGCTGTGCTCCGGCGCCATCGCTTCGCCGCAGATTCTGCAGCGCTCCGGTGTCGGCCCGGCAAAACTGCTGGAAAGCCTCGACATCCCGGTGGTGCATGACCTGCCGGGCGTCGGTGAAAACCTGCAGGATCACCTTGAGCTGTACCTGCAATACGCCTGCACCCAACCGGTCTCGCTGTACCCGTCGCTGCTCTGGTACAACCAGCCGGCCATCGGTGCCGAGTGGCTGTTCAACGGCACCGGCATCGGCGCCAGCAACCAGTTCGAAGCCGGCGGTTTCATCCGTTCGCGTCCGGAATTCGAGTGGCCGAACATCCAGTACCACTTCCTGCCGGTAGCGATTAACTACAACGGCAGCAACGGTGTGAAAGAGCACGGCTTCCAGGCGCACATGGGTTCCATGCGTTCGCCGAGCCGTGGCCGCATCCAGTTGAAGTCCAAGGATCCGCGCCAGCACCCGAGCATCCTGTTCAACTACATGGCCACCGAGCAGGACTGGCAGGAATTCCGTGACGGCATCCGCCTGACCCGCGAAATCATGCAACAGCCTGCGCTGGACGCTTTCCGTGGCCGCGAAATCAGCCCGGGCATCGACGTGCAAACCGATGAGCAGCTGGACAAGTTCATCCGCGAGCACGCCGAAACCGCGTTCCACCCGTCCTGCTCGTGCAAGATGGGCACCGACGAGATGGCGGTTGTGGATGGCGAAGGTCGCGTGCACGGCATGCAGAGCCTGCGTGTGGTCGACGCTTCGATCATGCCGATCATCACCACCGGTAACCTGAACGCGCCGACGATCATGATCGCCGAGAAAATCGCCGACAAGATCCGTGGCCGCAAGCCACTGCCGCCTAGCAATGCTGCCTACTACGTGGCTGGCGGTGCGCCGGTGAAGGGCAAGCCGATGCGTGATATCACCCCGGCGGCTCAGTAAGACTTGATACCGCGTCACGGCTAATCGCGAGCAGGCTCACTCCTACAGTTAATCTCCAGTGTTCACATAATGTGTGTTCGCTGGAGATCCTTGTAGGAGTGAGCCTGCTCGCGATGAGGCCCTGCAATTCAATACCCCTCCCCCCTGCTGCACAGTAAATCCTCCTACACCCCCTCTTCACTTGATCCTACCCCCACGCAGGCCTACTCTAGACCTCGCGCAACCGTTTCACCCCTCCCCGCCGATTCGCTTCACCCCGCAACTCCATAACAAGGAGGTTCCCGAATGTTCGATTTTCACCCCCAGCTCAAGCAGCGCTTCGCTGCCTTGCGCACGGGCGCCGAGTTTTTTTCCCTGCGGTATGTACGCGAGTCCGGCCAGTACCTGTCGGTGCGCAAGAACGTCGCCGAGCCGCCAAGCCTGAGCCGCGACGAAGGCGCGATGCTCACTGTGCGCGTCAACGGCGTCGAGGCTTACGCGGCGACCAACGACCTGTCGCAGCAAGGCCTGCAAGCCGCCCTTGAGCGCGCCGAACAGCAGGCCCGGCGACTGAAGCCGCACGCCTTGCTCGACCTGCGCAACCAGCCGGTGTCGAGCGATCGCGCTGATTACTTTTCGCCCAATCTCGAGCAACCCTTCCCGTCCCTGAGCGAATGCTTCGAGCTGCTCGGCGCGGAATCCGCCTCGGTGCCAAAGGATGAGCGCCTGGTGAACTGGGAAGCGAGCATCGGCATCACCCACGTCGAGCAGATCTACCTGAGCAGCGCCGGCGCCGAATTGCGCCAGGCCCAACGCTTCGTCTATCCGGGCCTCGACGTCACCGCCTATGACGGCAACGACAGCCAGACCCGCAGCCTCGGCCGCGAGAACTTCGGCCAGCAGGGCGGCGCGGACGTGATCAGCCGTTGCGGCCTGGTCGGCGCCGGCCCGAAGGTGGCCGATCAGGCCCTGCAACTGCTGCTCGCGCCGAACACCCCGCAAGGCCCGCGCGATCTGTTGCTGATGCCGGACCAGATGATGCTGCAGATCCACGAGTCCATCGGTCACCCACTGGAGCTCGACCGCATCCTCGGTGACGAGCGCAATTACGCCGGCACCAGCTTCGTCAAAACCAGTGACTTCGGCAGCCTGCAATACGGCTCGAAGCTGCTCAACGTGACCTTCGATCCGGACATTCCCGAAGAGCTGGCCAGCTACGGCCACGATGACGACGGCAGCAAAGCCAGCAAACAATTCCTGATTCGCGAAGGCTTGCTGTTGCGGCCACTGGGTGGCGCGCTGTCGCAGTTCCGCGCCGGTCTCGACGGCGTTGCCAACAGCCGCGCCTGCGGCTGGAACCGGCCGCCGATCGACCGCATGGCCAACCTCAACATCGAGCCGGGCGATCAGTCGCTGACGCAACTGATCAGCGGTATCGAGCACGGCATTCTGATGAGCACCAACCGTTCGTGGTCGATTGACGATGCACGTAACAAATTCCAGTTCGGTTGCGAGTGGGGTCAGTTGATCGAGAACGGTGAACTCAAGGGTGTGGTGAAAAATCCGAACTACCGGGGCATTTCCGCGCACTTCTGGAAGAGTCTGCGCGCGGTCGGCAATGCCGGCACCCGAATGGTGCTGGGCACGCCAAACTGCGGCAAGGGCGAGCCGAACCAGGTGATCCGCGTCGGCCACGCTTCACCGGCCTGCGTATTCAGCAACGTTGATGTGTTTGGGGGAGACGCCTGATGAGCATTTCGAAGAGTCAGTCCGACGCCTTCAAGGTCATGGTCAATTGGCTGCGCGACAGCGTGCGCGAGCCGGAACAATTCACCCTCAGCTATGCCGCCGAATCCTCGGCGTTCGTGCGTTTCAATCACGCCAAGGTGCGTCAGGCCGGTCAGGTGCAGCAAGCCGACGTCGGGCTGAAGCTGATTAACGACGGCCGTCACGCCGATCTGCACATCACCCTGTCCGGTGATCAGGAAGCCGATCTGCAACGCCTCGCCGAAGGCCTGCAACAATTGCGCGAAACCCTGCCGTTGCTGCCACAGGATCCGTACCTGCTGCTCAACCACAACGGCTGGCAGAGCAACAACGTGCGGGAACATCCGCTGCCGGACACCGAGCAGGTGGTCGAGGAAATCTGCACCGCTGCTGAAGGTCTGGACCTGGTCGGCTTCTATGCTGCCGGCCCGATCAGCCGTGGTTTCGCCAGTTCCTCAGGGGCGTTTGGCTGGCATCAGGCCAACAGCTTCAACTTCGACTTCAGCCTGTTCCACGACAATGGCGAAGCGGTGAAAGCCAGCTACGCCGGGCACGAGTGGAGCAGCGAAGGCTTCACCCGACGCTTCCAGCAGGCGCGCGAGCAACTGGCGTTCCTCGGTCGACCGTTGCGGACTCTGGCACCGGGGCAATACCGCGCCTACCTGGCACCGGCCGCGCTGGAAGAAATCATGGGCATGCTCAGCTGGGGCGGTTTCTCCGCGCAGTCGATTGCCAGCAAAAGCAGCCCGCTGCAGAAGCTGTATGTTGGCGATCAGACGTTCAGTCCGCTGGTCTCACTGGATGAGCAAGTCAGCGGTTCGTTGAGCCCGGCGTTCTCCGGCGAGGGTTATCCGCGCAGCGATCTGCGGCTGATCGTCGAAGGCAAGGCTGGCGATCAACTGGTCGGTTCGCGCAGTGCCGCCGAATACGGCCTGACCGCCAACGGCGCCGGCGGCGGTGAAATGCCGAGTGCACTGAACATGGCCGCCGGTGATCTGTCACAGGCAGAGATCCTCAAGCAGTTGGGCACCGGGCTGTACATCAGCAACCTCTGGTACCTGAACTACTCGGATCAACCGGCGGCGCGCCTGACCGGCATGACTCGCTTCGCAACTTTCTGGGTCGAGAACGGCGAGATTCAGGCGCCGGTCAGCACCATGCGTTTCGACGACAGCGCTTACAGTCTGCTGGGTTCGCAGCTGGAAGCATTGACCGCCGAGCGTGAGTTGCTGCTGTCGGCGAGCACGTATAGCCAGCGCAATACGTCGTCGGCACTGCTGCCGGGGGCGCTGGTGAGCCGACTGACCTTGACCCTGTAATACCAGGATCTCCAAAACACTGGAGATCTACTGTGGGAGCGGGCTTGCTCGCGAAAGCGTCGTGTCAGTCACTAACAACATCGACTGATTCACCGCATTCGCGAGCAAGCCCGCTCCCACCAAAAGCCTGCGCATCAACGCCCAACCAGAAGAGGTTCCATGCCCACACGCCCGCCTCTCGACGCCATCACCGCCCGCTGGTTGCCGTGGGTCGTCGCCATTGCGTTCTTCATGCAGTCCCTCGACGGGACTATCCTCAACACCGCCCTGCCTGCCATGGCCCGGGATCTGGCCGAAGACCCTTTGCGCATGCAAGGCGTGGTCATCGCCTACATGCTCACCGTGGCCTTGCTGATTCCGGCCTCGGGCTGGATCGCCGACCGCTTCGGCACCAAGAAGATCTTCTTCGGCGCGATCCTGCTGTTCAGTTTCGGCTCGCTGCTCTGCGCGTTATCCAGCAGCCTGAGCATGCTGGTCGGCGCGCGGGTGATCCAGGGTCTGGGCGGCGCATTGATGTTGCCGGTCGGACGGCTGGTGGTGCTGCGCGCCTATCCGCGTTCGGAGCTGGTGCGGATCATGGGGTTCATCACCATTCCCGGCCTGCTCGGCCCGCTGATCGGCCCGACCATGGGCGGCTGGATGGTGCAGTACCTGACGTGGCACTGGATCTTTCTGATCAACCTGCCGGTCGGGGTTCTCGGCTGCTACGCGGTGTGGAAGTTCATTCCCGATCTGCGCGGCAGCGAGCGCACGCGCTTCGACAGCCTCGGTTTCCTGCTGTTTGGCGCGGCGATGATCCTGATCACCATCGCCATGGAAGGTCTGGGCGAATTGCACTTGCCGCATCTGCGGGTGATGTTGCTGCTGTTCGGCGGTCTGGCCTGTCTGGCGGCGTACTGGCTGCGCGCCGGGCGTATCGAGAATCCGCTGTTCGCCCCGTCGTTGTTCAAGACCCGAACCTTCGCGGTGGGGATCATCGGCAACCTGTTCGCCCGCCTGGGCAGCGGCGCCCTGCCGTTTCTGGTGCCATTGCTGCTACAGGTGGCGCTGGGTTATTCGCCATCGCAAGCCGGAATGAGCATGTTGCCGTTGGCTGCAGCGGCGATGTTTGCCAAGTGGATGGCGCGGCCGCTGATCGAACGCCTCGGCTATCGCATTGTGCTCACCGGCAACACTCTGGCGCTGGGGATCATGCTGGCGAGCATGGGCCTGGTCAGCGAGCAGACGCCGTACTGGCTGCTGTTGTGCCTGCTGGCGGTTCTCGGCGCGATCAACTCGCTGCAATTCACCGCGATGAACACCGTAACCCTGATCGACCTCGACGACGCCAGCGCCAGCAGCGGCAACAGCTTGCTGTCGGTGGTGGCGCAATTGTCGCTGAGTCTGGGCGTAGCCTGCGCCGGTGCATTGCTCGGCGGGTTTACGGCGGAGATCGGCAACGATGGCGTCGAGACCGTGCTGGGCGCGTTCCAGCTGACGTTTGTCACGGTCGGGATCATGGCGATGCTGGCGGCGACGATCTTCTCGCAACTGTCGAAAGAGGACGGCCGCCGGGTCAAACGCCCGGATGAACATCCGGATGAGCACATCGAACACTAGGCAGTGTCATGTCTGGTGGAGGCTTTTGTAGTGAGGGGATTTATCCCCGATGGCTGCGCAGCAGCCCCAAAATCTGCCACCTCAGTACATCAGGCTGATCGCATTCAACCTTTTCAGGGGGTGCTGCGCACCCCATCGGGGATAAATCCCCTCGCCACAGGTTTATCTTCATTCAAGAAAAGCTTGGGCGAATGAATTCAGGCACTGTTCGTCCAGAACTTTCGAGGAAAGTGGCACGGGGCTGCTACACTGCGCGACATTTTGTTTTGCAGGCCAGTCCCGTGACCACCATCGCCACCGCTTTTAATACTCTGCCGCTGTCCGCCGCCATGCTGGCTAACCTCGAATCCCTCGGTTATGCCCAGATGACGCCGATCCAGGCGCAGAGCTTGCCGGTGATCCTCAAGGGGATGGACCTGATCGCCCAGGCCAAGACCGGCAGCGGCAAGACCGCCGCGTTCGGCATCGGCCTGCTCAACCCGATCAACCCGCGTTACTTCGGTTGCCAGGCGCTGGTGATCTGTCCGACCCGTGAGCTGGCCGACCAGGTCGCCAAGGAAGTCCGCCGTCTGGCTCGTGCCGAAGACAACATCAAGGTCCTGACCTTGTGCGGCGGCGTATCGTTCGGCCCGCAGATCGCTTCGCTGGAGCACGGCGCGCACATCATCGTCGGCACCCCGGGGCGTATCCAGCAGCACCTGCGCAAGGGTTCGCTGGTGCTCGACGGTCTGAACACGCTGATCCTCGACGAAGCCGACCGCATGCTCGACATGGGCTTCTACGACGCCATCGAAGACATCATCGAAAAGACTCCGGCACGCCGCCAGACCCTGCTGTTCTCCGCCACGTACCCGGTGGGCATCAAGCAACTGGCGTCGAAATTCATGCGCGATCCGCAAACGGTGAAAGCCGAGGCGTTCCACGACGACACGCAGATCGAGCAGCGTTTCTACGAGATTTCCCCGGAAGAGCGCATGAGCGCAGTGACCAAAGTCCTGCACCACTTCCGCCCGGCTTCCTGCGTGGCGTTCTGCTTCACCAAGCAGCAAGTGCAGGAAACCGTTGACCACCTGACCTCCAAAGGCATTTCCGCCGTCGGCCTGCACGGCGATCTGGAACAGCGTGATCGCGATCAGGTGCTGGCGATGTTCGCCAACCGCAGTACGTCGGTACTGGTCGCCACCGACGTCGCCGCCCGTGGTCTGGACATCGATGCGCTGGACATGGTGATCAACGTCGAGCTGGCCCGCGACTCGGAAATCCACATTCACCGCGTCGGCCGTACCGGTCGTGCCGGCGAGAAAGGCATTGCGGTCAGCCTCGTTGCGCCGTCCGAAGCGCATCGCGCGCAAGCCATCGAACAGTTGCAGAAAGCCCCGCTGAACTGGGATCAGGTCGACAACCTCAAGTCCCAGGGCGGCGCCCCGCTGCAGCCACCGATGAGCACGTTGTGCATCGCTGGCGGGCGTAAAGACAAGGTGCGTCCGGGCGACATCCTCGGCGCACTGACTGGCGATGCCGGCATCCCCGGCGCCCAGGTGGGCAAGATCGCGATCTTCGACTTCCAGTCGTATGTGGCGGTTGAACGCACCGTGGTCATGCAGGCACTGCAGCGCTTGAACAACGGCAAGATTAAGGGCCGTTCGCTGCGCGTACGGGTTTTGTAAGCGATCTTCCAAGTAAAGAAGATCCCCTGTGGGAGCGGGCTTGCTCGCGAATGCGGTGTATCAGGCGACTTATGTGTCAACTGACATACCGCTTTCGCGAGCAAGCCCGCTCCCACAGTTTGTTTTGTAGCGACCTACCAAGAGGACACCGTTTTGCGCTCTACCGAAGTCGTGATCATTGGCGCTGGCGCCGCAGGGTTGATGTGTGCACTGACCGCCGCCGGGCGTGGGCGTCAGGTGTTGCTGCTCGATCATGCGAACAAGGCCGGCAAGAAAATCCTGATGTCCGGTGGTGGCCGCTGCAATTTCACCAACATGTACACCGAGCCGAGCAATTTCCTTTCGCACAATCCGCATTTCTGCAAATCGGCACTGGCGCGCTACACCCAGTGGGACTTCATCGGGATGGTCGCCAAGCACGGCGTGCCGTATCACGAGAAGAAACTCGGCCAGTTGTTCTGCGATAACAAATCCAGCGACATCCTCGGCATGCTGCTCGACGAGTGCGATCAGGTCGGCGTCGAACTGCACCTGGACACCTCGATCCAGACCATCGAGAAGGTCGAAAGCGGTTACCTGCTCGACACCACCCTCGGCCAGGTTCAGTGCCAATCGCTGGTGATCGCCACCGGCGGGCTGTCGATCCCGACGCTGGGCGCTACCGGCTTCGGTTATCAGGTCGCCAAGCAGTTTGGCCATGAACTGCTGCCGACTCGCGCCGGACTCGTGCCGTTCACCATCACTGATCAGCTCAAGGAACTCTGCACCGAGCTGTCCGGTACTTCGGTGGATTGCCTGGTCAGCTGCAACGACCAGAGCTTTCGCGAGAATATTCTGTTCACTCACCGTGGCCTCAGCGGCCCGGCGATTCTGCAGATCTCGTCGTTCTGGGAGCCGGGCGACACCGTGGAGATCAACCTGTTGCCGGATCACGACACCGCGGCATGGCTGCAGCAGCAAGTAGCCGAACGCCCGAACAGCGAGCTGAAAACTTTGCTTGGTGAGATCTTCACCAAGAAGATGGCCAATCTGCTGGCGGACAACTGGTTCGTGTCCAAACCGATGAAGCAGTACACCCACGCCGAACTGGCGCAGATCGCCGACAAGCTCGGCAGTTGGAAAGTCGTCCCGGCCGGCACCGAAGGCTATCGCACCGCCGAGGTCACGCTGGGCGGCGTCGATACCCGCGAAGTGTCGTCCAAGACCATGGAGTCGCTGAAAAGCCCGGGCCTGTATTTTGTCGGCGAAGTGCTCGACGTCACCGGGCATCTGGGCGGTTTCAACTTCCAGTGGGCCTGGGCCTCGGGGTACGCGGCTGCGCAGTACGTCTGATCCAACACAAATCAAAAAACTGTGGGAGCGGGCTTGCTCGCGAATGCGCTGGATCAGTCGACATGCATGTTGAATGACACACCGCTTTCGGGAGCAAGCCCCCTCCCACAGTTGTTATGTGTGATGCAGTAAGGAACACTTTTTGCTGTCAGATGTGATCGGCGCCATTGCGTCGGCGTCATTACTGGCTCAATTTAGCGGCATCGCCTCGGAAGGCCTTCGCACTTCATGTCCTCGACCTCGTTTCGTCAGTCTTTGCGGCGCCTGTGGGCGCTGGATAAATTCAGCTACAGCGTGCGGGTGTTCATCGCCCTGACCGGCAGCATGGCGCTGTGTTGGTATCAGGATGAAATGGGCCTGCTGATCCCATTGTTCCTCGGGATCATCGCCAGCGCCCTGGCCGAGACCGACGACAGTTGGCAGGGGCGCCTCAACGCCCTCGCCGTGACGCTGGTATGTTTCAGTATCGCCGCGCTGTCGGTGGAACTGCTCTTCCCCTACCCCATCGTGTTCGCCATCGCCCTGGCCTTGGCCAGCTTCGGCCTGACCATGCTCGGCGCACTCGGCGAGCGTTATGGCGCGATTGCCTCGGCGACGTTGATTCTGTCGGTCTACACCATGATCGGCGTGGATCAGCGCGGCGGCGCGGTCACCGATTTCTGGCACGAACCGATGCTGCTGGTGGCGGGTGCCGCGTGGTACGGCCTGCTGTCGGTGCTGTGGCAGGCGATGTTTTCCAACCAGCCGGTGCAGCAGAGTCTGGCGCGGCTGTTCCGTGAACTGGGTTTCTACCTGAAGCTGAAAGCCTCGCTGTTCGAGCCGATCCGCCAACTGGACGTCGAAGGCCGACGGCTGGAACTGGCGCAGCAAAACGGTCGCGTGGTCGCCGCGCTGAACAGTGCCAAGGAAATCATTCTGCACCGGGTTGGCAACGGTCGCCCGGGGTCGAAAGTCAGTCGCTATCTGAAGCTGTATTTCCTCGCCCAGGACATCCACGAACGCGCCAGCTCTTCGCACTATCCGTATAACGCGCTGGCCGATGCGTTCTTTCACAGCGACGTGCTGTTCCGCTGCCAGCGCCTGCTGCGCCAGCAGGGCAAGGCCTGCCGGGCGCTGGCCGAATCTATCCAGATGCGCCAGCCGTTCGTCTACGACGCCAGTTTTGCCGAAGCGCTGACTGACCTCGATGCCTCCCTTGAACACCTGCGCATCCAGAGCAATCCGGCGTGGCGCGGCCTCCTGCGTTCGCTGCGTGCCCTGGCAGCCAACCTCGGCACCCTCGACCGTTTGCTCAGCGATGCGAGCAACCCCGACGCCCTGGCGGACGCCACCGACAGCAGCCTGCTCGACCGCTCGCCGCGCAACCTCAAGGACGTATGGATTCGCCTGCGCACGCAGCTGACACCGACGTCCTTGCTGTTCCGTCATGCCCTGCGTCTGCCGCTGGCGCTGAGTATCGGCTATGGCATGGTGCATCTGATTCACCCTTCGCAGGGTTACTGGATCATCCTCACCACCCTGTTCGTCTGCCAGCCGAACTACGGCGCGACCCGGCGCAAACTCGGGCAGCGGATTCTCGGCACCGCCATCGGCCTGACCGTGGCGTGGGCGCTGTTCGATCTGTTCCCCAGCCCGCTGGTGCAGTCGTGCTTCGCGATCGCCGCCGGGGTGGTGTTCTTTACCAACCGCACCACGCGCTACACCCTGGCGACCGCCGCCATCACCATCATGGTGCTGTTCTGCTTCAACCAGATCGGCGATGGCTACGGGCTGTTCCTGCCGCGCCTGTTCGATACCCTGCTCGGCAGCCTGATCGCCGGCCTGACGGTGTTCCTGTTCCTCCCGGACTGGCAGGGCCGACGCCTGAACAAGGTGCTGGCCAACACCCTGACCTGCAACAGCATCTACCTGCGCCAGATCATGCAGCAATACGCCGCCGGCAAGAGCGACGACCTCGCCTATCGCCTGGCCCGCCGCAACGCGCATAACGCCGATGCGGCGCTGTCGACAACGCTGGCGAACATGCTCATGGAGCCGGGGCATTTCCGGAAGGAAGCGGATGTCGGTTTCCGTTTTCTGGTGCTGTCGCACACCCTGCTCAGCTACCTCTCCGGGTTGGGCGCGCATCGCGAAACGCAGCTACCGGCAGACGTGCGTGAACAACTGATCGACGGCGCCGGAGTGAAACTGGCCGCGAGCATCGACGACATTGCCCAGGGCCTGGCGAACAAGCAACCGGTGGCGATTCAGAGTGACGAAGAAGAAGCGCTGGCGACTGAGCTGGAGCAGATGCCCGACGAGATCGATGAAGGTCAGCGACTGGTGCAGACGCAACTGGCGCTGATCTGCCGCCAGCTGGGGCCGTTGCGGACGTTGGCGGCGCACCTGATCAAGGACACCAGTGAGGTCAGCGGCGGCTGATCAGACGCCATCGCGAGCAGGCTCACTCCTACAAGGGAACGCATTTCAAACTGTAGGAGTGAGCCTGCTCGCGATAGGGCCATCAGCCACTTAACAAATTCCGGATCAGCTTCTACATCCCATGCTGCCTCAGCAACTTGTCATAACTTCCATCCGCCTTCATCGCCGCAATCGCCTTGTCAAACCCGGCCACAATCTGCTCATGCTGCGGATTCTTCAGACTCACCAGAATATGCAGGCTGTTCTCGCTCAGCGGCTNCTGCCTCAGCAACTTGTCATAACTTCCATCCGCCTTCATCGCCGCAATCGCCTTGTCAAACCCGGCCACAATCTGCTCATGCTGCGGATTCTTCAGACTCACCAGAATATGCAGGCTGTTCTCGCTCAGCGGCTTGGGCAGAAACTCCACGGCGTTGCGCACTTTGGCTGATTCGCGGGCCAGGTAATAGCGCGCGACGTATTCATCTTCCAGGGTCAGCTTGACCCGGTCCGCCGCCAGCATGCGCACGGCCATGGCGAAGTTATGCACAGGGACTTTCTCCAGTGCGGTATCGGCATCGAAGGCCTGCGAGTAGGCATAACCGCGCACCACCGCCACCGGGTAGGTGTGCAGTTGTTCCAGACTGCCGTACTCCAGCGGCGTGTCCTTGCGCTTGAGAAAGCGGATGCGGTTGAGCAGGTATTCGCCAGAGAACTGGCCGATTTTGGTCCGTTCGTCGTTGTACCAGGCGTTGACCAGCACGTCGTATCGTCCTTCGCCCACCCCCAGCAGTGCCCGCGCCCAAGGTACCTGTTCATAGTCGCTGGCATAACCGGCCCGCGCCAGCGCGGTGCTGACGATGTCGGTGGCCAGACCACCGTTGACCAGCGTGTCGTCGGTAAAGGGCGGCCAGATATCAAACACCAGTCGCAACTTCTCCGCTGAGGCGGTTTGGGCCAGCAAGAGCAATCCGATCAAAGCAAAGGCTCGATGCAGTCGCGGCATGCTTGAAAATCCTTAGCGGGCGGGCTGCCCAGCGTGTTTTCAGTCAAAACCCCAAGGCCCCTTACCGGCGAAACCCAGGCCCTAACAGTAGCTCATTGAAGCCAGTGCACAGCGCTTTCCAGCAGATTACACAAAGCAGCCGCTATCGCGAGAAAGGAATGATGGCATTTTGACCTTTGTCACAGACTGTTCCGCCATACAGACATCCAGGGCCTGTGCGCTTAGTATCGGGCGACGGAGTTCAAGGAGTCGGAAGATGACAATCGAGTGGGTCTGCAAGCATCACAGTGATCTGGGCAAAGAAGAGTTGTACGCACTGCTGAAACTACGCTCGGAAGTGTTCGTGGTCGAACAGAAATGCGCCTACCCGGACCTCGACGGCCAGGATCTGGGCGGCGACACCCATCACCTCATGGGCTGGGAAGGCGATCAACTGATGGCCTATCTGCGCCTGCTGGACCCCGAATCCCAGGGCGGTGACGTGGTGATTGGCCGCGTGATCATTGCGCCGCAGGGCCGCGGCAAAGGGCTGGGGCATGTGATGATGGAGCACGCGCTGAAACAGGCCGGGAAGCATTGGCCGCAGGTGCCGATCTATCTGTCGGCGCAGGCGCATTTGCAGGGGTATTACGGCAGGTACGGGTTTGTGGTGGCGGGTGAGGAGTATCTGGAGGATGACATTCCGCACATAGGCATGCGTCGCCCATAAAGGCCCCTTCGCGAGCAAGCCCGCTTGTGTCTGAGTAAGGGGATAAACTCTGGGGTGAGAGGGGTGGATGGCAAGCTGTGAGTCCGCGGTGCTTAAAGCACGAGTGGGAGCAAAGCTGCCATCCACCTTTCTACTCTGGCCCATAAGCCCGAACAGTTGGACGAGCGCCACTCGAATCACAAGCGTGGGCAAAGCCAG
>NZ_JAZAQQ010000017.1:0-26669 GCF_036861315.1 Pseudomonas sp. S3(2024)
GCGAGGACTACCTGGACCAGCCGCTGCGGTTTCAGGGGCAGTATTTCGATGCGGAAAGCGGGCTGCATTACAACCGGCATCGGTATTACGACCCGAGGTTGGGGCGGTATCTGACGCCGGATCCGGTGAAGTTGGCTGGAGGACTCAACCAATACCAGTACACGCCGAATCCGACGGGGTGGGTGGATCCGTTGGGGTTGAGTTGCAGTTGTCCGCCAACTAATCCACGTCGCCCGATGCGGTACGAGGCTGGCCGCGTAGTTGTTGAAGAGGGATCTCCTCCGTTGCCAAAGATGACAGCGCAGGAGCGGCGGGCGAGGCTTGATGAGGTGGCTGAGGAGAACGCGAAGCGTCGGGTATATGAATATGAAAATCTTTATGGCATGCACACTGTGAAAAAACATAGTTCGGAAATTTCCGATCCAGCACTTAAGCAACGTGGCATCAATGGAGCAGATCCTCATACAGGTATAGTCCCAAGAGGTGCCAGAGGAAATCTTAGCTCTCAGTTCCATAACTGGCGAATGCATTTGGGGGCGTTGAATAAAGCGATGACGAAGGACAGAAATGGCTTAATAATGCACACAGGCAGAGACCATAATAATATTCCAATAGTTAAGTTGGAGTTGCCCGGTGCAGGTCGTGGATATAGACCGAATAGACGAGACCAGCAAAATCCGACCCTTAATGAGGACTTGAATTGGTTTGAAGTTAAATTTGATCAGATAAATACGCAGAAACCATTCACGGGCTTCCCGGCGGAGGGCAGGTAATGTTGAAGGATCCGTTTTTGAACGAGCCTTTTGAACCGAGCCTGACTTGGTTTATTGGAGTGTTCGATGTTTATGATCGTGAGGAAACGCGAGGCGTAGAGCTTGGTGTTTATAATCCGGATGATCGCGTTGATAGGGAAGCTCTTGTCAGAAAATATTGTTTGGAGTTGCCATATCTCTCGTATAGACATAAATATGTATTATTTGAGTTTCTAGAGGGAGCGCTAAAAAATTCGGATTATGATTTTCAAAGTCCCTTTGAAATCGATGAATGCGAAGCGAATAGCTGGCCACGGGAGGAATGGTATTCGTTAGAAGAACCGCGCAGTTTTTTCCAGAGTGTCTATCAAATAGCACAGGAAGTTTGGAAAGAAGATCTCTCAAGGGCTGCAGGCGAAGATAAAACTACGTGGTGATATTTTTGAAAATGTGCGCGGAGGCTTTGTTAAATTGGCTCGGGGTTAGTTATGAGCTGTATGGACTGACCCCTTCGCGAGCAAGCCCGCTCCCACAGGGATTTTCGTCGTATGGGGAGTCAGCGTTGGCCAATCAGTTGCGGCGGTTGCAGGTCAGCAGCATCGAGACTATCAATCACATGCACGCTATACCCCGGAACATTCTTCGCATGGTGTTTCGCCTGCGAAGCCATCTCCGCCAGCTGACTCGCGTCCAGTTCTGCGCAGGCTTCTGGATGCAGGTGGACGACGCCGATGGACAGTGACAACAAGGGAAACTCCTGCCGCACACCCTGACGATTCGGGGCGATAAAGCAACCAGCTTCAAGATGCTCAGGGCGATAGAAGCGGCGGCATTGGCTCTGGAAGTCGTCGAGCAGTTGGTTGAGGCGTTTGCGCCAGTCTTCCGGGCCGAGCACCAGCAGGAAGTCGTCGCCGCCGATGTGGCCGACGAAGTCGCGGGACGGGTCGACGCGTTCGTTCAGACATTGCGCCAGGCACAGCAGGACTTCGTCGCCACGGCCGTAGCCGTAGATGTCGTTGAAGGGTTTGAAGCTGTCGATGTCGACGTAGCAGATGATCGATTCACGGCCCTGTTGCAGCAGGCGGGTCAGGCATTGCTGGATCGGCACGTTGCCGGGTAGCAGGGTCAGCGGGTTGGCGTAGCGTGCCTGCTGGATTTTCAGTTCGGTGATCAGTTTGAGCACGTCGATCACCCGACCGAGGCCGAGATAACCGCCGTTGAGGGTGATGATGAAATCTTCTTCGATGCGCTGCCGGGCGCGGCTGGTGATCAGGCGGCTGACCTGTTGCAGCGACTGGCTCATTTCCACGGCGAGGAAGTCGTCGTTCATCAGGCGGCTGATCGGTTTGCGTGCGAACAGGTCGGTGGCGAACGGTTTGAGCAGCGCGTCGGACAACGAATGGCGATGGACGATGCCGCACGGCTGGCCCTGTTCGTCGAGCACCGCCAGTGAGTTTAGATTGGCCTGGCGGCGGAAGGCTTCCAGTACGGTGGCAGTCGGTGTGTCGCGATGCACCGCCGGTTGGTCATTGAGCAGGGCGCTGAGGTCGCTGCCCTCGTCGTTCAGCGCCACGGCGCTGCTGTCGTGTTTTGGCATCAGGGCCCGGGCATCGCGGGGTGGATGCTCCTGAGGGCGAGCGAGCAGGTAACCCTGCACCAGATCGACGCCCATCTCGGTCAGCACCGCCAGTTCCTCTGGCAACTCGATCCCCTCGGCAATCACCTGTGCCCGCGAGGCCTTGGCGATTTGCAGGATCGAGCCGACGAACTCGCGCTTCAATGCGTCCTGATGGATGCCGTCGATGAAGTGGCGGTCGATTTTCACATAGTCCGGACGCAGCTCCGACCATAGACGCAAGCTCGAATAGCCGGCACCCAAGTCATCCAATGCAATCGAAAAGCCCATCGCCCGATAGTGATGCAGGGCGGTTTGCAGCAACTGGAAATCGTCGATCGGCGTCTGTTCGGTGAGTTCGATCACTACTTGGCTGGGTGGAATACCGAAGTCCTGCAGCAGTTGCAGGGTCCGCCCCGGTTGGTGCGCGGCTTCAAGCAGGGATTCCGGTGAAACGTTGAGGAACAGCTTGCCCGGCAGTTGCTGCTCGTTGAAACGACGGCAGGCAGACTGGCGGCAGGCAATTTCCAATTCGCTCAGGCGGCCGGCCTGACGCGCCACGGCGAACAGCGCGATTGGCGAATGCAGAGGGCTGTTGGACGGGCCGCGAGTGAGAGCTTCGTAGCCGAGAATACGACGCTCGGAGAGACAGATGATCGGCTGGAACAGGCTGTGCAAACCGCTTTGAGTCAGGATCGAGCTCAAGGCACTCAGCTGTTCGGTCGTGGTCATGGCAATCTCTGGCGATAAAAAAAGGACTGGGAGCGCTCTTGCTTGAAGAGGCGCTCCCAGTCCTTTATTTCACGACAGAATGATGACTGTTTGATGACGCTCCGGGGAGCGTCACCACTAAATTGCCATCATCTTACTTCTTGGCCACCTGATTGCTCAGCTTCAGGTAATCCAGCAGCACGCGCCCGGTTTCGCTCAGGTAGGCGTCGTCTTCTGGTTTGACCTTGTCCGGCTCAGCCGCAGCCAGCGCGTCTTCATCTTCTTTCTTCAGCTCTTTGAGCGGTTCTTCGCCTTTGGCTTTGCGACGGATGTTTTCCATGGCCAGTTGCTTGGCATCGATGTCCGCGTGCTGGGCACGGCGGTCGGCTTCGTTGAGGCTGACGGTTTTCTCTTCCATCAACTTCTGCGCCAGGGCCAGTTTGTCACGGATGAACACGAACTCGGCGTCTTTGGCGCTGCGTGCGTCATGCTCGGACTTGAGCTGCGCCAGGTACGGCTTGAACGGATCGGAGGCCGGCTTGATCGCTGCCTTGATGGTGTCCCACGGCATGGCTTCCGGCAGGGCGCTTTCGCCGATTTCCTTGGTGTCGATGATCGACGGGTAGTCGATGTCCGGCAGTACGCCCTGATGCTGGGTGCTCTGCCCGGAAACCCGGTAGAACTTGGCCAGGGTCAGTTTCAGTTCGCCATGGTTCAGCGGCTGAATGGTCTGAACGGTGCCTTTGCCGAAAGTCTGGCCACCGATGATCAATGCGCGATGGTAGTCCTGCATGGCGCCGGCGAAAATCTCCGAAGCCGAGGCGGACAGGCGGTTGACCAACAGTGCCATCGGGCCTTTGTAGAATGCGCCCGGGTTTTCATCTTCCAGCACATCGACGCGGCCATCGGCGTTACGCACGAGTACGGTCGGGCCCTTGTCGATGAACAGGCTGGTCAGCTCGGTGGCTTCCTGCAGAGAACCGCCGCCGTTGTTGCGCAGGTCGATGACCACGCCGTCGACTTTCTCTTTCTGCAGTTCAGTCAGCAGTTTCTTGACGTCACGGGTGGTGCTCTTGTAGTCCGGATCACCGGCACGGAACGCCTTGAAGTCGAGGTAGAACGCCGGGATCTCGATGATGCCGAGCTTGTAGTCCTTGCCGTCCTGTTTCAGGTTCAGCACGGATTTTTTCACCGCCTGGTCTTCAAGCTTCACCGCTTCACGGGTGATCGGCACGATCTTGCTGGTCTGGTCGTTCGGCGCATTGCTGGCCGGAATCACTTCCAGACGCACCACGGTGCCTTTCGGGCCGCGGATCAGCTTGACCACTTCGTCCAGGCGCCAGCCCACCACGTCGACCATCTCTTTGTTGCCCTGGGCAACGCCGATGATCTTGTCGGCCGGTGCAACCTGCTTGGTCTTGTCGGCCGGGCCTGCCGGCACCAGGCGCACGACTTTCACTTGATCGTTGTCGCTCTGCAACACGGCGCCGATACCCTCGAGGGACAGGCTCATGTTGATGTCGAAGTTCTCCGCGTTATCCGGCGACAGATAGTTGGTGTGCGGGTCGTAGGACATGGCGAAGGTGTTGATGTACGCCTGGAAGATGTCTTCCGCGCGAGTCTGGTCCAGACGCGCCAACTGGTTCTTGTAGCGCTTGGTCAGGGTTTCCTGGATCTGCTTGGAATCCTTGCCGGCAATCTTCTGCCGCAGCACTTCGTCCTTGACGCGTTTGCGCCACAGGTCGTCGAGTTCAGCGGTGGATTTGAGCCAAGGGGCGTCCTTGCGATCGATCAGCAAGGTTTCCTTGGTGGTGAAGTCCATCTTGTCGACGCCCTTGTTCAGCTCCGCAATGGCGAAGTCCAGGCGCGCCTTGACGCGGTCCAGATAGCGCTTGTAGATGGTGAACCCGGCGTTGAGGTCGCCGCTTTTGAGGAAGTCGTCGAACTGGGTCTTCCACTTGTCGAATTCGGCGATGTCGCTGGCCATGAAGTAGCTGCGCGACGGGTCCAGCAGCTTGATGTAGCTGTCGTAGATGATCACCGAGCGCGCATCGTCGAGCGGCGGCTTGCTGTAGTGGTGACGCTTGAGCAACTCGACGACGTTGAGGCTGGCGATCACTTCGTCGCGATCCGGCTGCAACTTGTCCCAGCTGTTGGCTGCGAATGTAGTGCCCGACACCGGCAACAAGCCGATACCGATGAAAAGAGCGAGGGCGGTGCTGGGGAGCAAATGCTTCATGCTGATTCGACGCGGGGACAATTGATAACGCATATTAGGCCGTCTTTGAAGTCGCCGGTTCTACGAGAGCCGGTCGCATAATGCAAAAAGCCCGGCGCTACAGCTTCGGGCTCAGTCCAGACTCACTATGGAGGCACTGTGAAGGCATTGCAAGGCGTTGAAGGTCAAGTGGCATGGCTTGAAGAGCCGAGTCCGGCATGTGATGTAGGACAAGTGCGCATTCGCGTGGCGGCTGCGGGCCTCAATCGCGCCGATTTATTACAGAAAGCCGGGCTTTATCCACCGCCGCCGGGCGCCAGTCAGGTGCTCGGTCTGGAGTGTTCCGGGGTGATCAGCGAAGTCGGCGCCGGCTCGTCCTGGCAGGTCGGCGACCGGGTCTGCGCCTTACTGGCCGGGGGCGGAATGGCCGAGGAGGTGGTGGTCGATGGACGGCACGTGCTGCCGGTGCCCGAGGGCGTTTCGTTGATCGAGGCCGCGGCATTACCCGAGGTTTATGCAACGGTCTGGCTCAACGTGTTTCAACTGGCGGCGCTGAAACCCGGCGAGAAGGTTCTCCTGCACGCCGGGGCCAGTGGAATTGGTTCAGCCGCCATTCAGCTGTGCAAGGCGTTCGGCAATCCCTGTTGGGTCAGCGTCGGGTCGGCTGAGCGATTGGCCTACTGTGAGGCGCTGGGAGCCCAGGGCGGCGTGGTGCGCACCGATGATCTGGAAAGCCTGCGCGACTTCGGGCCGTTTGACGTGATCCTTGATCCGGTCGGCGGCAACTATGCGGCACTGAACCTCAAGCTGACGGCGCTGGACGGGCGCTGGGTCTTGATCGGCTTGATGGGCGGGCGTGAGGCGAAACTGGATCTGGCACAGGTTCTGGCCAAGCGCGTGCAATTGCTTGGTTCGACGTTGCGCAGTCGTGATGATCAGTTCAAGGCCGACCTGTTCAGCGATTTGAGCCAGAATGTGTGGCCGCTGTTTGCCGAAGGGCGGTTGAGTCCGCAACTGGCAAAAGCCTTCCCGGTGAAAGACGCCGAAGCGGCGTTTGCCGAGCTGGCGAGCAACAAAGTTGCCGGCAAACTGGTGCTGGTGGTCGACGAAAGCCTGACCTGAAAACACCGAAAAACCTGTGGGAGCGGGCTTGCTCGCGAAGGCGGTGAATCAGACAAGAATTTATCGACTGACACTCCGCCTTCGCGAGCAAGCCCGCTCCCACATTTGGATCTATGTTCAGCCGGATTTTTCGGCAAGCTCCGTTGCCACAATCAATAATCCATATCTGGATCTTTGTTTATTTCCAGAGATGGATTGGCCAGCCTGCTTTTTCGGCGTGCTCCAGCAGGACCGGATCCGGATTCACCACATGCGGGAAATCCACCTTCAGCAGCAACGGCAAGTCATTGCGTGAGTCGGAGTAGAAACTCGCGCCTTCCAGATTCTCTTCCTCGGCATCCAGCCATTCCAGCAGGCGGGTGATCTTGCCTTCGCGGTAGGTCAGCGTGCCGACGGTCTGGCCAGTGTAAACGCCGTGCGCAACGTCCAGTTCGATGCCGAGAATTTCGTCGATGCCCAGGCGCTCGGCGATCGGTTTGACCAGGTGCGTGCCGGAAGCCGAGATCACCAGAATCCGGTCGCCGGCCTTGCGGTGGGCGGCGATGGTTTTGGTCGCGTCGCTGAAGATGATCGGTTCGATGAAGTCTTCCACCCATGGGCCGACCAGGTGTTCGACCTCTTCCGGGGTTCGGCCGATCATCGGTTCGAGGCTGAATTCCATGTACTCTTCCATGCGCAATTTGCCATGGCTGTAGGCGTCCATCAGCTCGTTGTTCTTGCGCATGAACGACTCGGGATCGACCCAGCCCAGGCGCCCCATCTGCTCGCTCCAGAGGGTGGCGCAGTCGCCGTGGATCAGGGTTTCGTCCAGATCAAAAATTGCCAGGGCCATCAGTGCAGTTCTCTCTTCAACGTCAGCAAAGTCATCAGGCTACCTCACACAGGGCCGTCGGATCGATGGAAAGCGCCAGACGCTGACCGTCGGGATGCAGATCCGCCGCCGAGCGGTTGAGCACGTCCACCACCAGTTCCACGCCACGCGCCTCGACTCGATAGCGGATCACGTTACCGAGCAGGCTGTGGCTGCGGATCTGTGCATCGAGTTCGCCATTGAGGCTCAGTTCGATGGCTTCCGGGCGAATTGCGATGCGGTGGTTGATCGGCCGTTGCAACAGCTTCGAGGCGCTGTCGGCGTCAAGCAAGTTGTAGTTGCCGATGAAGCCGGCGGCGAAGATATCGACCGGCGCGGTGTAGAGGGTTTCGGCATCGCCGCTCTGCACGATCTTCCCTTGGTTCATCAGGAAAATCCGGTCGGACATGGTCAATGCTTCTTCTTGGTCGTGGGTGACGAAAATCGTGGTCAGGCCGAGTTCGCGCTGGATCTGCCGGATCTGTTCACGCAGGTGTTTGCGGATACGCGCATCCAGCGCCGACAGCGGTTCATCCAGCAGTAACAGGCGTGGACGGGTCACCAGCGAGCGGGCGAGGGCCACGCGTTGACACTGGCCGCCGGAGAGCTGATGCGGATAGCGGCTGGCGAAGTCGTTGAGCTCAACCAGTTTCAGCACCTCGGCGACACGCTTGTGGCTGTCGTCCGAGTTGACTTTTTGCATGCGCAGGCCGAAGGCGACGTTCTGTTCGACGGTCATGTTGGGGAACAGCGCGTAGCTCTGGAACACCATGCCGATCCCGCGTTTCTGCGGGCTCAGCGGCACGATGTCGACGCCATCAAGCAGGATCTTGCCGCCATCCACCGGCGTCAGGCCGGCAATGCAGCGCAGCAGCGTGGACTTGCCGCAACCGGAAGGGCCGAGCAGGGTGACGAATTCGCCCTTGTTGATTTCGCAGTTGATGTCGCTGAACACGGTCGTGCCCGCGTAGTTTTTCTGCAGGTGTTGGACGCTGACATAGCTCATTCGCTTTTGTCCTTGTTCAAGATGTTGGCGATCCAGGTCAGGACCAGCACGAAAAAGAAGTACGAGATCACCAGCGCACTGGTGAAGTGGCCGCTGCTGTTGCGCATGTTGTTCAGGTACACCTGCAGGGTTTCGTAGCGCGTGCCGACGAGGATGTTGGCGAACACGAACTCACCGAACAGGAACGAGAACGACAGCAGCAACGCGACCATCAGGCCCTTGCGCAGGTTCGGCAGCACCACCAGAAATGCCGCCTGAAAGGTGCTGGCGCCGAGCAGTTGCGCGGCGTCCATCAGGTCGCGCAGGTTGATCGCCTGCAGGTTGTTGGTGATCGCCCGGTACATGAACGGCAGCGCCACGGTGAAGTAGCAACCGATCAGAATCCACGGTGTGCCGACCATCGCCAGCGGCCCGGAACCGTACAGTTGCAACAGACCCACCGACGACACCACCGGCGGCACCGCGAAGGGCAGCAGGATCAGGATGTTCATCAGCGCATCGAGTTTCGGGAAGTGGTAATGCACCACGAACAGCAGCGGCAGGATCAGCACCACCGACAGCACCAGCGCGCCGACGCACACCAGCAGCGACTGGCCGAAGGCATGCAGGAAGCGCGGGTCGCTCCACAACTGGATGTACCACTTGAAGGTGAAACCGCTGGGCAGGATGGTCGCCGACCAACTGCTGGCAATCGAGTAGATCAGCGTGCCCACCAGCGGCAGCAGCAGAATCGCGAACAGCAGATAAACCACGACGCGGTGGTAGACGCCGGCCGGGCCGGATTCAGCGCGAGACATGGTAGCTCCTCTTCAACAGCAGTTGATGCACGACGGTGACGATGGTCATCAACGCCACCAGCACCACGGCCAGGGCACTGGCGAGATTCGGATCGAGGGAAATATCCCCGGAAACCATTGCCGCGATGCGGATCGGCAGCACGTTGAAGTTGCCGGTGGTCAAGGCGTACACCGTGGCGTAGGCGCCGAGGGCGTTGGCCAGCAGGATCACGAAGGTGCCGAGCAGGGCCGGGGTCAGCACCGGCAGACCGATGTGACGCCAGAACTGCCAGCCGTTGGCGCCGAGAAGCGCGGCGGACTCGCGCCAGTCTTCACGCAAGGCGTCGAACGCCGGGTACAGCAGCAGCACGCCGAGGGGAATCTGGAAGTAGGTGTAGAGGATGATCAGACCGGTTTTCGAGTACAGGTTGAAGTCCTGAATGACCCCGGCCTGCTTGAGCATGATGGTGATGCTGCCGTTGAAGCCGAGCAGGATGATGAACGCGAAGGCCAGCGGCACCCCCGCGAAGTTGCTGGTCATGTTGGCGAAGGCATTCACGAAGTTGCGCAGTTTCGAGTCGACCCGGCGCAACGAATACGCACCGAGCACGGCGATGATGATGCCGAATACGCTCGACCAGAAACTGATCTCCAGGCTGTACTGAATCGCCTGCAAATAGAACTTCGAGCTGAAGATCTTGCTGAAGTTGGCAAAGCCCCAGCCGAACTCTTCCGACTGCAGGCTGTTGATCATCACCCAGACCAGCGGGGCGATTTCGAACACGATAAAGAACAGCGCGAACGGCACCAGACACAGGGCCGCCAGCCATTTTCCGCGAGTCATGGCGTTCACTTGAGCAACTCCCGGCACACAGGTTTGTCGTGGGGCACGCCGAGCAGTTCGCAGACCGTGCCGCAGAGATCAGTCTGCTTCGGCATGGCGTCAGCATTCAGGCTGAAGGCGTTGCCGAGGACGAACAGCGGCACCTGGCGCTCTTCCGGTAGCAAGCCGTTGTGCGAGCGGTCGTTGTTCATGCCGTGATCGGCAGTCACCAGCACCTGATAATCCGCGTCGAGCCAGCCTTGCAGGTAGTCGGCGAGGATGATGTCCGCCGAGCGCGCGCTGTTGCGGTATTGCGCGGAATCGAGGCCGTGCTTGTGGCCGGCGTCGTCGATGTTCATCGGGTGGATCAGCAGGAAGTTCGGCGCATGGCGCAGGCGCAGGTGTTCCGCGTCGGCGAACAGGTGCGAATCCGGGTAGTGATCGTTCCAGTAGAAATGCCCGTGCTGGATCGGTAACGCTGGATCGTCGGTATGACGGTCGCGGGCCGCCAGGAACGGTGAGCGGTTGTACAGCTCGCTGACCCAGTGATAGGCCGCTGCGGCGGTTTTCAGGCCGGCGTCGCGGGCGTAGTGATAGATGCTGCGCTGGTTGGACAGGCGCGCAACGTTGTTGTGGACGATGCCGCTGTCGATCGGCGGCACGCCGGTAAGGATGCATTCGTAAAGCGGTCGGGACAGGGCCGGCAACTCGCACTCCAACTGATAGAGCGCGGCGCGTCCTGCGCCAACGTAAGCCTGCAGATGCCCCATGGCGTGCCGCGCGACCTCGTAATTGAGACCGTCGAGCACGACAAGGATGACGTTGTGCTTCATAGGGGCAAAAACTCCGCGAAAACAGGAAATTTCAGATTCAACCTGGATCCCCTGTGGGCGCGGGCTTGCTCGCGAAGGCGGAGTGTCAGTCAATAGATGCTTGACTGATCCACCGCATTCGCGAGCAAGCCCGCTCCCACATTTGGATCTCCAATGGATCCAGCAGTGGGGATTTACAGGATTACTTCATCTCTACGATGACTTCTTCGTTCCACTTCTGCGGCAGGGCCTTGGAGGTTTTTTCCCAGGCGTCGGCGTCCTTGATCGGCGTGACCTTCTTGTACTGCTCGTTCGGCAGCAGCTTGGCCTTCACGTCTTCCGGCAGTTGCAGGTGTTCGGCGCGGATCGGACGAGCATTGCCGCGAGCGAGGTTGGTCTGGCCGGCGTCGCTGAAGATGTATTCGCGGGTCAGCTTGGCGGCGTTCGGGTTTTTCGCGTACTTGTTGATGATGGTGGTGTAGCCGGAAATCACCGAGCCATCCGACGGGATCAGCACCACGTAGTCATCCGGGTTGGCCATCTTGGCCTTGTAGCTCAGGCCGTTGAAGTCCCAGACCACGCCGACTTCGATCTCGCCTTTTTCCATGGTGGCGATGGTCGGGTTGGCCATCGACAGGCGACCCTGCTTGGCGATGTCTGCAAACAGCAGCAGGGCCGGCTGGATGTTTTTCTCGTCGCCACCGTTGGCCAGGGCAGCGGCCAGTACTCCGTTGGCGGCTTGCGCGGCGGTGCTTACGTCACCAATGGAAACCTTGTATTTACCGCCCTTGAGGTCAGCCCATTTGGTCGGGACTTCGGAGCCGTGCAGCAGCTTCTTGTTGACGATGAAGGCGATGGTGCCGGTGTAGGCCAGTGCCCAGTTGCCGTCCTTGTCCTTGGCCCAGTCCGGGACCTGATCCCAGGTGCTTGGCTTGTACGGTTGCACCACGCCTTGCTTGACCGCGATCGGGCCGAAGGCGGCGCCGACGTCGCCGATGTCGGCAGTGGCATTGTCTTTTTCCGCGGCGAACTTGGCGATTTCCTGGGCCGAGCTCATGTCGGTGTCGATGTGTTTCAGGCCATAGGTCTTGGCCAGGTCTTCCCAAGTGCCTTTCCAGTTGGCCCAGTCATCGGGCATGCCGACGCTGTTGACGGCGCCTTCCGCTTTCGCAGCGGCTTCGAGGGTTTTCAGGTCGGTACCCGCCGCCATGGCGGAGGTGCACATTGCAATGGTCGAGCCTAACAGTGTTGCCAGGAAAAGCTGTTTCATTCCGAAGCTCCTTGGTCGTGTTCAACGCTGCGATTGCGGTTTGTGTTGGTCTAGGTCAGCAATACCTGAGCCAATTTAAGGGGGCTGGATGACACTTTGATGTCGGCGTTCGCCCGGCAGGCCTTTTACTGGCCCGGGTTTGGCGCTTGCCCGATAAGCGTAGACCAAGGTCAAAGCCCCGGCGGACAAGGGACTTGGCCGATGTATTGCAAGTCATGAGGGCGACCGTCGGGCGGGTTTGTCATCTCTCGGTCATCTGCACTGCCTAGGCTTGCAACACATGGAAACGGCTTGCAGGCCGTACGGTTTTTGCCCTGAAAGAGTGCTGGTCTAGTCCAGATAGGTAACGTTGATGCGCGATGAGGCAACAAAAGCGGTGACAGCGATTGGTCAGGTGCTGCAGGAGCAACTTGATCACGGCCTGCTCGCGCCCGGGAGCAAGTTGCCGGCCGAGCGCAAGCTCAGTGAGTTGTTCGGCACCACACGGATTACGGTGCGCGAGGCGTTGTTGCAACTGGAGGCACAGGGGCAGATTTATCGCGAGGAGCGCCGTGGCTGGTTCGTTTCGCCGCCGCGTCTGGCGTACAACCTGATGCAGCGCAGTCACTTTCACGCGATGGTCAGTGCGCAGGGGCGGGTGCCGTCGACCGAGGTGATTTCGGCGCGGTTGCAGCCGGCGTCGGTGGCGGTGTGTGCGTTGTTGCAGTTGCCTGCTTTGTCGAGCGTGATTCAGATTTGTCGGTCGCGACGGATTGACGGGCGGCTGGTGTTGTATGTGGAGCATTATCTGAATCCGCAGTATTTTCCGGGGATTCTGGGGTTTGATTTGAATCAGTCGATGACCGAGTTGTATGCGCGGCATTACGATTTGCGCTATGGGCGGGTGCGGTTCGAGATTGTGCCGACGTCGTTGTCGGTGGATGCGGCGGCGGCTTTGCGGGTGTCTGTCGGGAGTCCGGGGTTACGGATTGCTCGGGTCAATTATGATCAGCATGAGCGGTTGATTGATTGTGATCTGGAGTTTTGGCGGCATGATGCGATTCACGTTGGTGTAGACGTTGTTTGACCTTGGCGGCCTTTGGGCCGACCAGGTTCTTGGGGTTTTGGGTGTATATCCGTTGCTTCGGGTGTTGCCGCTGACGGTTTCGCCCTTACGGCGAGTCACTTTTGCAGACGCCCAAAAGTAACCAAAACGCTGGGCCCCGGCGTACGGCCCTCGCTTAGGCTCGGGTTCCTTCGTTGCGGGGTTCATCCGGGCGCATCGCCTCCGGTTTGCTTCGCTGCACCTCCTCTCGATGTGTTCGACTTCGTCGAACGGTCGCTGCGCTCCCACCCCCGGATAACCCCCTCCACTCAGCCTGCCGATGGGGCCGGCACGGCAAGATCAAGAGCTGCAGCCGAGCTTGCGCTCATCCTGTTGAGTGGTGAAAAGCGTGCGGTCGGCTTTTGCTTTTCTGTAGGAGTGAGCCTGCTCGCGAAGGCGGCCTGACAGCCGACCAATCTCCAACTGCCTGCACCCAATCCCACTGTGGGAGCTGGCTTGCTCGCGAAGGCGGCCTGACAGCCGACCAATCTCCAACTGCCTGCACCCAATCCCACTGTGGGAGCTGGCCTGCCAGCGAAGGCGGCCTGACAGCCGACCAATCTCCAACTGCCTGCACCCAATCCCACTGTGGGAGCGAGCCTGCTCGCGAAGGCGGCCTGACAGCCGACCAATCTCCAACTGCCTGCACCCAATCCCACTGTGGGAGCGAGCCTGCTCGCGAAGGCGGCCTGACAGCCGACCAATCTCCAACTGCCTGCACCCAATCCCACTGTGGGAGCTGGCCTGCTCGCGAAGGCGGCCTGACAGCCGACCAATCTCCAACTGCCTGCACCCAATCCCACTGTGGGAGCTGGCCTGCTCGCGAAGGCGGCCTGACAGCCGACCAATCTCCAACTGCCTGCACCCAATCCCACTGTGGGAGCTGGCCTGCTCGCGAAGGCGGCCTGACAGCCGACCAATCTCCAACTGCCTGCACCCAATCCCACTGTGGGAGCTGGCCTGCTCGCGAAGGCGGCCTGACAGCCGACCAATCTCCAACTGCCTGCACCCAATCCCACTGTGGGAGCTGGCCTGCTCGCGAAGGCGGCCTGACAGCCGACCAATCTCCAACTGCCTGCACCCAATCCCACTGTGGGAGCTGGCCTGCTCGCGAAGGCGGCCTGACAGCCGACCAATCTCCAACTGCCTGCACCCAATCCCACTGTGGGAGCTGGCCTGCTCGCGAAGGCGGCCTGACAGCCGACCAATCTCCAACTGCCTGCACCCAATCCCACTGTGGGAGCTGGCCTGCTCGCGAAGGCGGCCTGACAGCCGACCAATCTCCAACTGCCTGCACCCAATCCCACTGTGGGAGCTGGCCTGCTCGCGAAGGCGGCCTGACAGCCGACCAATCTCCAACTGCCTGCACCCAATCCCACTGTGGGAGCTGGCTTGCTCGCGAAGGCGGCCTGACAGCCGACCAATCTCCAACTGCCTGCACCCAATCCCACTGTGGGAGCTGGCCTGCCAGCGAAGGCGGCCTGACAGCCGACCAATCTCCAACTGCCTGCACCCAATCCCACTGTGGGAGCGAGCCTGCTCGCGAAGGCGGCCTGACAGCCGACCAATCTCTAACTGCCTGCACCCAATCTCTCTGTGGGAGCTGGCCTGCCAGTGATGGTGACCTCCCAGCCGACCAATCTCCAACTGCCTGCACTCAATCCAACTGTGGGAGCTGGCTTGCCAGCGATGGCGGCCTGACAGCCGACCAATCTCTAACAGGCTGCACACGGTCAAATGTGGGAGCGAGCCTGCTAGCGAAGGCGCCCCCACTGTCACTTCATCTCTACTTGCCCGCCCCGGCATTGGCATACAAATAATCCGTCGCCAGCGACGCCATCGTCCTCACCCCAACCACCAGCGCCGACTCATCCACAAAGAATCCCGGATTGTGATTCGGCGCCGCCTTGCTCATGTCCTGATCCCGTGGTGTCACCCCGAGAAACACAAATAACCCCGGCACTTCCTTGGCAAAGAACGAGAAGTCTTCCGCGCCGCCCACCAGCGGCGCATTGACCACGTCATCCTTGGCGGCCCACTTCAACGTCGGCAGCATTTTTTCCGTCAGTGCCGGGTTGTTGATCGTGGGGTCGTATTTTTCGATGATGCTCACGTCGGCTTTCGCGCCGCCGCTTTCGGCGATTTTTTCGATGGTCTGGCGTACGTCGGCGTGGAGTTTCTGGCGGATGCCGTAGTCGTAGGAGCGGATGGTGCCGCTCATGTCCACGGATTCGGGAATGATGTTGTAGCGGGTGCCGCCGTTGATGGTGCCGATGCTGACCACCGACGGGTAGGACGAAATGTCGGTGCGGCGGCTGACCACGGTTTGCAGGCCGACGATGGTTTGTGCGCCGACGGTGATCGGGTCGATGCCGTCCCACGGGCGGCCAGCGTGGGTCTGTTTGCCGAGGATTTTGATGCGCAGGTCGTCGGAGCTGGCCAGAGTGGCGCCGGGGCGGTAGGCGATCTGGCCGGCGGGGACGCCGGCCCAGACGTGCAGGCCGAAGACGGCGTCGGGTTTGGGGGATTTCATCACGCCTTCCTGCACCATCATTTTCGCGCCCCAGGTGTTTTTGCCGTCGGGGATGAAGTCGCTCGGGCCTTCTTCGGCGGGCTGGAAGTAGAAGACCACGGTGCCGGGCAGGGTGTCGCGCATGCCCGTAAGAATTTTCGCCGTGCTCAGCAGGATCGCGGTGTGGGCGTCGTGGCCGCAGGCGTGCATCACGTCGACTTCTTTGTCCAGATAAGTGCCTTTGGCTTTCGAGGCGAAGGGCAGGTCGGCGACTTCCTTGACCGGCAACGCGTCCATGTCGGCGCGCAAGGCCACGGTCGGGCCGGGCAGGGCGCCCTTGAGGATCGCGACCACGCCGGTGCGGGCGACGTTGGTTTTGACTTCCAGGCCCATGGCCTTCAGTTGTCTGGCGACCAGTTCCGCGGTGCGTGTTTCGGTGTTGCCCAGTTCCGGATGCGCGTGGATGTCGCGGCGGGTTTCCAGCAGTTGCGGTTCAAGTGCCTTGGCTTGCGTGGCGATCTGTTCGCGGGTGCTGTCCAGGGTGGCGGCGCTGGCGGTGCCGGCCAGCAGAGTGAGCAGAACGGACTGGGCGATACGTGTCAGCTGCATCGGGTGTCTCCATGGTTATTGTTTTTCTGGCTTCCCTGCCTGTGACCCGAGTGTCTGCGCGAAGTGCTATTCCTTCGGCTGGCCACCGCCGGCAGTGATGACCTGCACGCTCATGCGTGGCGTCGCCAGATCGAGGCCGGCTTCGTCCAGATGGCGCTTGAGCGACAGGTTGAACGCTCGGGAAACTTCCCATTGTTTGATCGGCGCAGTCTTGAACCGGGCGCGCAGAATCGCGCTGCCGGACTCGAAACTTTCCACGCCCTGGATCTCCAGTGGCGACCAGATGTTCCGCCGTTGCAGCGGGTCGGTGCGCATTTTCTGGCCGACTTCGCGCATCAGTTTGATCGCGTCGTCGATTTCCATGTTGTACGGCACCGCCACCCGGAATATCGCGTAGCCGAATTCCCGGGAGTAGTTCTTGATGCTTTTGATTTCGCTGAACGGGATGGTGTGGACGATGCCGTCGATGTCGCGCAGGCGCACGGTGCGGATGGTCAGGCCTTCGACAGTGCCGAGGTGGCCGCCGACGTCGACGTAGTCATCAATGGCCAGCGAGTCTTCGATGATGATGAACAGGCCGGTGATCAGGTCCGCCACCAGCGACTGCGCACCGAAACCGATGGCCAGACCGATCACACCGGCACCGGCCAGCAGTGGCGTGACGTTCATGCCCATGTTCGCCAGGGCGACGATCAGCGCGATGATGAAAATCGCCACGAACAGCACGTTGCGGATCAGCGGCATCATCGTCTGCGCGCGTGCATTCGCCAGGCCTTTGCGCGAGCGGGTGAGGGCGTGGTGCACGGCGGTGTCGGCGAGGATCCAGATCAGCCAGGAGAAAATCAGCGTGCCGATCAGGCTGAACAGTTTGACGCTGACGTCATGCCCTTCGCCCTCGGCAAAGCCGATCAGCGACTTGCCCCACACGCGCAGGCCGAGCTCGATGAAGATCAGCCACACCAGCAGGTGGGCGAGGGTGTAGAAGAAGCTTTTCAGGCGCTCCGAGTACAACGCATGGCGCTTCGGCCCGCGTTGCGGTTTGAGTGAATGACGGCGCACTAGGCCGTTGATCACCATGCACATCACCAGCAGCACCGTGCAGATCAGCGACTGGCGCAGGGCAGTGCTGGTGTCGCCGGCGGAGACGAAGGTGGCGAACAGCGAGATCCCGACCAGCACCAGCGCCGGCACGTACCAGAAGGTGCCGAGGATATCGATGGTGTCGCTGAGGGCGCGGCGGGTCAGGCGGCGGGACAACGGCTGGTTGCGGATCAGGTGCGCGATCGGCCGGCGGAAACGCAGGATGAACAACCCGGTGAACAGCGCCGCGAGCACGTTGGTGATGGTCGCGGTGGTGTGCGCCAGGTGCACGCCGAGGCCTTCGACCAGGCGCGGGTCACTCAGCGCTTCACCGAATGCGGCGAAGCTGCCGATCAGCCACAACGGACGGAAGGCCTGATGCCGCAGGATGTACAACGCCCGGTGCCGGTGCGGGCCGTCGAGCAGCGAGAAGGCGATCACGCAGATTGCCGAGAAACAGGTGCCGACCACCAGCGCATAAGCCAGCACCATCGCCAGGCTTTTACCCAATGACGACGGCAGCGCGTAGCTCATGTAAACGGTGATGACCAATGCAATCAGCCACGGCCCGAGCTTGCGCAGGGCGAAGCGCAGCATGTCGAGGGCCTTGGGATGCTGCGGCAGTTCTTCGGTCAGGCCGAAGCGCATGCGCACCCGGTGACCGAGCCAGATTAGCGCGGCGGCGAGCAGGCTCCAGACCATCAGGATCACCGCGAAGCCGAAGATGATCGGCAGCCATTCGCTGGCCGGCAACATCAGGTTGTCGAGTTCGTCCCTGGCCAGATCGAACTCGTCGGACCAGCGGGTCAGCGGGCTGTCGTCACCGGAGAACTGCTTCTCGAAACTGGCCAGGGTGCCGCCGATCAAGCCCAGCACACCTTCTTCCGGTGAAGCCTGGGCTTTCTTGGTGGCGTCGCGCAGCTTTTTCAGATCGCTGAGCAATTGTGCGCGTTGCTTGTCGTTTTCCAGCGACTTGATGACTTCATCCAGCGATTGGCCCAGCGGCTCTTGCGCCTCCGGCTGCGTCTTGGTGGTGTTGAGCAGGCCCGGCAATCCGACCGCCTGGGCAGGGGCCAGCGGCAGCAGCGTCATCAGGCAGACAAGGAACAGGCAGGGCAGAGCAAACAGACGAGCGAACACTAGGCGGTCAACCTCGCAAAGGGGCGAATTGAGCGAGTGTACGAGGCAGCCAGAATCAATGCGAGCCGGGCGCGGATTTATTCGTTGAGTTTGGCGAGGATCTTGTAGACCACGGTCGCCAGGATCATCAGCATGCCGACCCACATGGCAAACACACCGGCGTTCTTGTCGCGGAAGTTGAAACCGATCGCCAGCAGGATCATCCCGGACAGTATCGGAATGAGCATGGCGTGGAAGGAGGACATCGAAATCATGGTGACTGCCTTGTCGAAGGGGGATGATTTAAGTCTAGGTCGCTTTCTGCAGCGAGGAGTGATGTGTATCAGGAATGATTCGGTTCTACGATGAATCTTTGTTGTCTGCACGAGCGCTTTCGCGAGCAAGCCCGCTCCCACAGGTTGAAATGCATTCCAATGTGGGAGCGGGCTTGCTCGCGAAGCTTTTCAGCTTTTAAGGCAACTCGCGGCTGGCGTAGAACGCGCTCAGCACTTTGACCAGGTGCGCCAGGTCGTGGCTGCCGCACAGTTCGCGGATCGAGTGCATGGCGAAGGTCGGCAGGCCGATGTCGACGGTGCGCACGCCCAGGTGGCTGGCGGTGATCGGGCCGATGGTCGAGCCGCAGCCCATGTCGCTGCGCACCACGAAGCTCTGCACCGGTACTTCTTCGGCCATGCACAGGTGGCGGAAAAACCCGGCGGTTTCGCTGTTGGTGGCATAGCGCTGGTTGCTGTTGACCTTGATCACCGGGCCGGCGTTGAGTTTCGGACCGTGGTTGGCGTCGTGCTTCTCGGCGTAGTTCGGATGCACGCCGTGGGCATTGTCGGCCGAGACTAGCAGCGATTTCTGGATGGTGCGGACGAACTCGTCACCTTCCGGTAGCATACGGCGCAGGGTCTGTTCGAGCATCGGGCCATCGGCACCGCAGGCCGAGCAGGAGCCGACTTCTTCGTGGTCGTTGCACACCAGCACGCAGGTTTCTTCGGTGTCGGCAGTGAGCAGGGCTTGCAGGCCGGCGTAGCACGACAGCAGGTTGTCGAGGCGCGCGCCGGCGATGAAGTCGCCATGCAGGCCGATGATCGCCGCACTCTGGGTGTCGTAGAAGCTCAGCTCGTAATCCAGCACTACATCGGCGTTCAGGCCATGTTCGCGGGCCAGTTGATCAGTCAGTACGGCGCGGAAGTCGACGCGTTCGTCGCCGGCGAATTGCGCGAGGATCGGCGGCAGCTCGGTCTGCGCGTTGATCGCCCAGCCCTGATTGGCTTCACGGTTCAGGTGAATCGCCAGGTTGGGAATGATCGCGATCGGCGCCTTGAAGTCGATCAACTGGCTTTCGACCTTGCCGTCGCGACGGAAGGTGACGCGCCCGGCCAGCGACAGGTCGCGGTCAAACCACGGCGCCAGCAGCGCGCCGCCGTAGACTTCAACGCCCAGTTGCCAGAAGCCCTGACGTTGCAGTTCCGGTTGCGGCTTGACCCGCAGACACGGGCTGTCGGTGTGGGCGCCGACCAGACGGATCCCGTCGTGCAGCGGCGAGTTGCGGCCCATTTTGATCGCGACAATCGAGGAGTCGTTACGGGTGACGTAGTAGCGGCCGTTGGCCTCGGTGGTCCACGGCTCGCGCTCGTCGAGGCGCACGTAACCGGCGGCCTCCAGACGCTGAACAAGGCTGGCGGTGGCGTGGAACGGGGTAGGGGAGGCCTTGAGGAAGTCGATCAGGCCTTGGTTCAACTCTTCGCGCATAAGAAGCTCCAGACAGCAATGGGCGCGAGTTTAACGCATCGGCCCGGGAATTGAATCCGGACAGGATCGGGGCGGAAGCGGGCTTGCTCGCGAAAGCGATGGGTCAGATGCAGATTTTTTGGATGACACACCGCTTTCGCGAGCAAGCCCGCTCCCACAGGGAGTGATGTGGATCAGCGGGCGGCTACGCGTTTTTTCAAATAGTTCATGATGACTTTTTCATCTTCCGGTTTATCCGGACGCGGCAGCTGTTGCGGCCAGGACTTCTGGCTCAGCAGTTTTTTCTGCTGGCTCTCGTCCCAACGCAGAATTTCCCGCGAGGCGCATTCCCACCATTCGTGTCGGCAAACGCTGTAGTACGGATCTTCCGGCGCGGCGCTGCCGTACAGCAGATCACGACCGACCTTGCGCAGGGCACCTTTCTGGTGGCGCAGCTTCCATTTGATTTTCAATCGGCGCCAGGCCGAGGGGAACGGTTTGACCCGTGGCACATCGCTGCACAGATCCACCAGGCGCTGGCTGAACTGCTCGCCGTGCTGGGAGAAGAAGTACGTCTGCATCGCGTGGAAGAAACGTTTTTCCGCGAAGTAGTGGTAGACGTGTTTGCGCGCTTCCACCACCTGACGCTCGCGCATGGCATACGACAGGGCGATCTGTTCGATGGTGTGGATTTCGAAGCCGCCGAGTGTCCACTGATCAATCAGGCGGATCGACTCTTCGAACAGCGCTGAGTCGCTGTCGGTCACGCCGCACAAGCCGCTGTTGTAGAGCTTGAAACCGTTATCCGGCGTCACGCCGTGGCTGCGCAGGTCGCGACCGAGTTTTTGATAGTCGGGACGCTGGTGCACATCTTTCCAGTCGTACTCGAAGCGATCCATCACCGAGCGATTCGGCTCGATGAATTTGAACAGTTGGCTCGGCTGGCGGGTGAACAGGGTGTCGGTGTCGACGAACAGGGTTTTTTCCGCCCACTGCATGCCCGCGGCGATGGCGCAGGCCTTGCGGCGATGGTGATAGCCGTGGGTGCCTTGCCAGCGGGTCAGGGTCGCTTCATCCAGCAACACCGTGTCGACCGGCCAGCCCGCATAGTCATCGGGGCGATCGGTGAGAATGCGGATCGCCGGAAGCTCGCCGTTTTTAGCCTGGGACAGCGCGGTCAGGATGCTGAACTTGGCTTCGCGCCGGTACACATCCTGATTGCCGTAAACCAGGTAAAGCAGTTGATGACGAGCTTTCGTGAGGGGGGTTACCAGGGAATCAATACAACTCATCCGAAAACAGAATCCTTGTCCAAAAGAAAACAGCGCCGCCACTCAGGCAGCGCTTAAAACGGTGCCGGGCATTCGAAGCGCAAACGCTCGCCGGTTTGCGGGTGGGTGAAGCTCAGCATGCTGGCGTGCAGGCACAGACGCGGCCAGGCCGCCAAGGCCTGCTCATGGGCGTACAGCCCGTCGCCCAGCAGCGGGTGACCGATGGACAGCATGTGCACACGCAACTGGTGCGAGCGACCGGTGATCGGCGTCAGCTCGACGCGGCACCAGTCGCCGCAACGTTCCAGTACGCGCCAGAAGGTCAGCGCATGCTTGCCGAATTCGTGGTCGACCACGTGCCGCGGTTTGGTCGGCGGATCGTAGCGCAGCGGCAGGTCGATGCTGCCGCTGTCCAGCTCCGGCTGACCCCAGCAGAGCGCAGTGTAGGCTTTCTCTGTTTCACGATCGTGAAACTGCCGCGACAGTTCGCGGTGAGTATCCGCGTCACGGGCCAGCAGAATGATGCCGGAGGTTTCCCAGTCCAGGCGATGGACGATGCGCGCTTCCGGGTAGCCGTTTTCCTGCAGGCGGGTGATCAGGCAGTCCTTGTTGTCGTCGGCGCGACCGGGCACCGAGAGCAGCAACGTCGGTTTGTCGACCACCAGTACGGCGGCGTCCTGATGAATGATGCGGATGTTGGACAACGGCATTAAAACAGCCTCGTAACAAATGCCAACGGCGGCTCAGGGCCATTCCGCGATGGGAATGGCCCTGAGCCGCCGTCGTTCCTGCCGGATCGACTCAGCGATCGGGCAGGGTGATGTTGAGTTCCAGAATCGAGCAACTGCCCTGGCTTTCCAGTGCAACATGTACGTCGTCGTTGCCGATGTTGACGTACTTGCGGATCACGTCGACCAGTTCCTTCTGCAAGGCTGGCAGGTAATCCGGCGTGCTGCGCTGGCCGCGCTCATGCGCCACGATGATCTGTAGACGCTCTTTCGCTACCGAGGCGGTACTTGGCTTTTTGTTGGCACGAAAGAAGTCAAAAAGGTTCATTACCTACCTCCAAACAGGCGCTCGAAGAATCCCTTCTTCGTAACATCGAGGAAACGATGTTCTTTTTCTTTGCCCAGCAGACGATCAACGGCATCGCTGTAGGCCTGACCGGCATCGCTCTGGTCGTCGAGAATCACTGGAACGCCCGAGTTGGAAGCCTTCAGGACCGCCTGCGACTCAGGGATGACGCCCAGCAGGGTCACGGCCAGGATTTCCTTCACGTCTTCGACGCCCAGCATCTCGCCATCGCTGACGCGCTGCGGGTTGTAACGGGTCAGCAGGAGGTGTTCCTTGATCGGGTCTTCGCCTTTTTCGGCGCGACGCGATTTGCTGGCCAGCAGGCCCAGCATGCGGTCGGAGTCACGTACCGAGGACACTTCCGGGTTGGTCACGATGATCGCTTCGTCGGCGAAATACATGGCCAGGTGCGCACCTTTCTCGATGCCCGCCGGGGAGTCGCAGACCACGAAGTCGAAGTCTTCCTTCAACTGCATCAGGACTTTTTCCACGCCTTCCTGGGTCAGCGCGTCTTTGTCGCGGGTCTGGCTGGCGGCCAGCACGTAGAGATTTTCCAGGCGCTTGTCTTTGATCAGGGCCTGCTGCAGGTTGGCTTCGCCGTTGACCACGTTGACGAAGTCGTACACCACGCGACGCTCGCAACCCATGATCAGGTCGAGGTTACGCAGGCCCACGTCGAAGTCGACGATCACTGTTTTGTGGCCGCGCAGAGCGAGGCCGGTACCGATAGCGGCGCTGGTGGTGGTCTTACCCACACCACCCTTGCCGGATGTAACCACGAGAATCTTGGCCAAGGTGTTTCACCCCTAAGGAAGAAGGACTTTTTAGCCCCTGAAAAACATCTCTTGAAAACTACTGCAGTCGGACAGCCTTGGCTGGAATTCGGCGCAAGTCGCAATTGCCGGGGGCAAACGCTCCTTGATCCTTTTTCCTACTTCGTTTGAGCCGTTTTCGCTACGTTTTAGAGATGCTTGGAAAATGCGGCAGTATCCGTTAAAGCCGAATGATGTTCAACACGTCGGCCGACAGGCTGACCTGGACGCCGGAGCCCCACAGTGGATCGCGGCGCAAATCTTCGGAAACCTTGTAATGCCCGGCGATGGAGATCAGTTCAGCGCTCAATTGCTGACAGAAAATCCGGGCCTTGGTGTCGCCTTTGACGCCGGCCAGTGCGCGACCGCGCATCGGGCCGTATACATGGATGTTGCCATCGGCCAGAAGTTCCGCCCCCGGACTGACCGAGGACACCACCACCAGATCGCCACCCTGGGCATATATCTGTTGGCCACCACGTACTGGCGTGGTGATGACGCGGGTCGGTTTGACCGTTGGCTCCGGCGGCTTTTCCGGCTTCTTTTTGACTTCCGGTTCCGGCGCTTCCAGCGGTCGCTCGCGGGCGCCGGACGGCGGCAGCACCGGGATGTCGATGGCGATGGCGGCAGCGATGTCTTCGATACGGCTGGCGCGGATCGCCAGGGTGCGCAGACCATGCTGGCGGCATACGCGCATCAGGCCGGGCAGATCGACCGCGCCTTCGCCTGGCGGCAGTTTGTCCAGCGCCAGGACCAGCGGTGCATTGCTGAAGAAATTCGGCGCCTGGGCGACTTTGGCGGCCAGTTGCCGATCAAGGCTGTCGAGGTCGTTTCGGGACAGTTCCAGCACCGTGATGGCCAGCATGCTGCCCTTCAACTGGAACACGGGATCTCGGTCTGGCGTTTCGTTTTGGCTCATATCGGCATACAACGGCTTGTCACTAAAAGTGCCGAGACTTATAACGAGAACGCCCGCGAGCCGCAAGCCGGGTCGAACGATGTAGAATGCGCGGCCACTGAATTTACGGAAGCTTTAATGGATCGCCCGCGTTTTCGAAGAGCCTTTCTTTCTCCCCGCTTCTGGCCGCTCTGGTGCGGTCTGGGGCTGTTGTGGCTGGTCGTGCAGTTGCCATATGCGGTTTTACTGACGATCGGTCGTGTTTTGGGCGCATTGATGTATCGCGTGGCCGGCGACCGGCGGCGCATCGCCAAGCGCAATCTGGAGCTGTGCTTCCCGGAAAAATCCGCTGCCGAGCGCAAACGCCTGCTCAAGGAAAACTTCGCCTCCACCGGCATCGCTTTTTTTGAAATGGCGATGAGTTGGTGGTGGTCCCGTGAGCGTCTGGCCAAACTGGCGCATGTCGAAGGCCTGGAGCATCTGCAAAAGGCCCAGCGCGAAGGCAAGGGCGTGATCCTCATGGCCGCGCACTTCACCACCCTGGAAATCGGCGCGGCGCTGCTCGGCCAGCAGCACACCATCGATGGCATGTACCGCGAGCACAAAAACCCGTTATTCGACTTCGTCCAGCGTCGGGGCCGTGAGCGGCACAATCTCGATTCGCTGGCGGTGGAGCGTGACGACGTGCGCGGCATGCTCAAGCTGCTGCGTTCAGGCCGGGCGATCTGGTACGCACCGGATCAGGATTACGGCGCCAAGCAAAGCATCTTCGTGCCGCTGTTCGGCATTCAGGCTGCGACCGTGACCGCGACCACCAAATTCGCCCGCTTGGGTAAAGCGCTGGTGGTGCCGTTTACTCAGGAGCGTCTGGCGGATGGCAGCGGTTACAAACTGGTGATCCACCCGCCGCTGGAAGACTTCCCGGGGGAGACCGAAGAGGCCGACTGCATCCGCATCAACCAGTGGGTGGAAAGTGCGCTGCGTGCCTGCCCTGAGCAATACTTGTGGGCGCATCGCCGCTTCAAGAGCCGTCCACCGGGCGAGCCGAAGCTTTACCCGAAACGGCGCGGCTGATTCACTCACCCTTTCAAGCACCATGGAGTGTTGCGATGAGCCCAGCGGAACCGGTCACAGGTTTGATTCTTTCCGGCGGCGGGGCTCGGGCGGCGTATCAGGTGGGGGTGCTGGCGGCGATTGCCGAATTGCTGCCGCTGGGCGCGGACAATCCGTTTCCGGTGATCGTCGGCACTTCGGCCGGGGCGATCAATGCGGTCAGCCTGGCCAGTGGTGCCACCGATTTTCGCGCGGCCATCGAACGCCTTACGCTGTTCTGGCAGGGCTTTCGCAGTCATCGGGTGTTGCGCAGTGACTGGCCGGGGGTGATCCGTCAGGCCAGCCGCTTTGTCAGTCACAGCCTGCTCGGCATCGGTCGCCAACTGCCGGTGGCGCTGCTCAACAGTTCGCCGCTGCGCGACCTGCTCAATGAAAAACTGCACATGCCCGGCATCGCCGAATCCATCGCGCGCAAGCAATTGCATGCGGTGGCGGTGACCGCGTTCGGCTACGAATCGGGCCAGGCGGTGACCTTCTATCAGGGCGGCGGCACGATAGATGCGTGGTTGCGCCATCGGCGGATCGGCGTGCCGGCGCAATTGTCGGTGGACCATCTGCTGGCCAGTTCGGCGATCCCGTTGCTGTTTGCCCCGGTGAAAATCGGTGAGGAATATTTCGGCGACGGCGCGGTACGCCAGTCGGCACCGATCAGCCCGGCGCTGCACCTGGGCGCGAGTCGGGTGCTGGTGGTGGGCGTCAGCGGCAACCCGCGCGGGTTTGATCCGCAGCAGCCGCTGGAGCGCGCCTATACCGGTCAGCAGCCAACGCTGGCGCAGATTGGCGGACACATGCTCAACAGCACGTTCATTGACAGTCTGGAGAGCGACATCGAGTTGCTGCAGCGTCTGAACCAGTTCAGCCACCTGATGCCCGAGGGCGTGCCGACTCGTGAGTTGGGCGTGGCGCCAGTGGAAGTGCTGGTGATTGCGCCGAGTCAGCCGATCGACGAGATCGCGGCGCGACATCGGCAGGAGTTGCCGGCGGCATTGCGTCTGTTTTTGCGTGGGCCGGGGGCGACCAAGACCAGTGGGGCAGGGGTGCTGAGTTATCTGTTGTTCGAGGCGGGGTATTGCAGCGAACTGATCGACCTGGGACGGCGCGATGCGTTGGCCAAGCGTGAGGAGTTGTGCCGGTTTCTCGGGATCACCGAGGCGCTCGTTCCGGCCTGATATTTGTGCTGAAGCCATTCGCGAGCAAGCCCGCTCCCACACTGGTTCTGTGTCGGTCACAAAACCAGTGTGGGAGCGGGCTTGCTCGCGAATGGCTTCAGCACAAATATCAGGCCGGAACGAGCGCCTCGGTGATCCCGAGAAACCGGCACAACTCCTCACGCTTGGCCAACGCATCGCGCCGTCCCAGGTCGATCAGTTCGCTGCAATACCCCGCCTCGAACAACAGATAA
>NZ_JAZAQQ010000017.1:26684-73702 GCF_036861315.1 Pseudomonas sp. S3(2024)
CTCGCGAAGGCGTCCTTGCAGACGCCAGCGATACCAGGATCAGAAGTGGAACTTCACCAGGAAACTGGTCACGTTCTGATTGGTGGTGAACGCACGGGTGTCGTCGATCCCGTACTTGTCTTTCCAGTAGTCGTATTCAACACCGACATACAGCTGCTTCTCGCCGAAATTCAGCGCCTTGCCCAGGTCGTATTTGACCTGTGGGTTGAAGTGCAGGTTGGCGTGGTATTCGCCTTTGCTGTTGACGTCGTTGTCGACCACCCAGTCCATGAAACCGTCGATCAGGATGTTCGAGTCGCCAACCGGAATGGTGTAGGACCAGACCGGGGTGATCTGCCAGACGTTGTCACCGGCGCGCGAGCCTTCGGTGTGGCGCTGGTAGAAGTTCAGCTGGAAGTAGTCGAAGCCTGGAATCGCCAGGTCAAAACCCGGGCCGATCAGGTACGACTCGACGTCGCCTTCACCGAACTCGTAAGTCATCGCCAGCAGCACATCCTTGACCGGACCGAATTCGATCTTCTGGTCGAGGATCTTGCCCAGCGACAGGCGTGGGCTGAATTCGCCATAGTAAGTGTTGTTGCCGACGCCGCCATCCGGCTTGCCGTTGTAGAAGATCTTGTCGACGAACAGGAAGTTGTCCCCGTACTTCCAGGCATCGGCGTGCTCGAAGGTGACGGTCTGCTGGATCGCCGGGTTGACCTTGAAGTCTTTGCCGTAGAGGTAGGTCAGGCTGTTGTTCTGCCATTGCAGCAGGCCGTCGGCCATGGCCTCGCCGCCGGCCAGCATCGATCCCGCGAGCATCAGGCTGGTGCACATACGTTTCATTCGGTTGCTCCCAAAGTAGGTGTTCCACGTTTATTTTTTTAAGATCGGCGCTCTGGTGTGGCGCCTTTTTTCGTCGCTGCAAAAGTCATCCGATCGGTCAGCTTCGCTGGTGATAGCAAGAGCTGGGCCAACGCTTTCGAAAAGCAAAAAAACGCCCGTTCGGCTGCTGAAAAACAGTCGATTGCGCGTGTTTTCGGGATGCCTCGGTACTGACCGGGGCCGGGATAAGTTGGCTTGTCGGTCAGGAATTAAATCCGGGCTTTTTTTTAGACCGAATTCAAGAGGCCGCGGAGAATACTGACTCCTCGGCCAGCTCTCAAGTGCCCCGCAACAGAGCACCGACGACAGGTATGGGGCACGGTTGCGGGCCATCTCAGAAGTGCACCTTCACCAGCAGGCTGGCGGTGTTCTGGTTGGTGTCGAGGTTGTGGCTGCTTTCGACGCCGTATTTGTTCTTCCAGTAGCTGTATTCGGTGCCGACGTACAGCTGCTTGTGGCTCCAGCCGAGGGCTTTGCCGAGGTCGTATTTGATCTGCGGATTGATGTGCAGGTTGGCGTGGTAGGTGCCGCGCGAGTTCTGGTCGTTGTCGACGACCCAGTCCAGATAGCCGTCGATCAACAGGTCGGAGTTGCCCAGCGGCACGCTGTAAGACCAGCCCGGGGTGATCTGCCAGACGCCGTCGCCGGGGCGCGGGCCTTCGGTCTGGCGACGGAAGATGTTCAGGGTCACGTAGTTGAAACCGGGCACTTTCAGGTCGAAGCCGGGGCCGATCAGGTAGGCCTCGCTGTCGCCTTCGCCGTACTCGTAGGTCATCGCCAGCAGCACGTCCTTGATCGGGCCGAATTCGATTTTCTGGTCGAAGATCTTGCCGAACGAGAAACGCGGGGTGAATTCGCCGTAGAAGGTGTGCGGGCCTTTGTTGCGGTCTTCCTGACCGTTGTAGAAGATCTTGTCGACGAACAGGAAGTTGTCGCCGTACTTCCACTTGTCGGCGTGCTCGAACGTCACCGTCTGCTGGATCGACGGGTTGATCGCGAAGTTCTTGCCGTACAGGTAGCTCAGGCTGTTGGTCTGCCACAGCAGTAAATCGCCGGCCATGGCCTGACTCGCGGCCAGCAGGCCGCCACTCAACAGAACGCTGGTTTGCGTGCGAATCATCGGTTGCTCCCTCTTGTTTTTATTGTTGAGGCAGGGTGTTGCACAGTCCCTGTGGGAGCGAGCTTGCTCGCGAAAGCGGTGTGTCATTCAACAGTGATGTTGACTGACATGGCCTCTTCGCGAGCAAGCTCGCTCCCACAGGGGTAATCGGTAATGCTGTTAATGTGCGTGGCAGTCGTTGATCGCTGCGCGTTCGGCGCCGCCGAGGATGTTGAACAGCAGATTCAACGTCAGCGCGCTGAGCGTGGCCATGGCGATGCCGCTGTGGGTGATCGGGCTCATCCACAGCGGCAGATGCGCGAAGAACTCCGGACGCACCACCGGGATCAGGCCCATGCCGATGCTCACTGCCACCAGCAACTGGTTGCGACGGTCACCGATGTCGGCCTCTTGCAGGATCTTGATCCCGGTGGCGGCGACCATGCCGAACATCGCAATAGCCGCACCGCCAAGGACCGCCGGTGGAATCGACGCGACCAGGAATGCCGCTTTCGGCAGCAGGCTCAGCACGATCAGCAAACCGCCGGCAACAATGGTCACCGAGCGGCAACGTACGCCGGTCATCTGCACCAGGCCGATGTTCTGCGCGAACGAGGAATGGGTGAACGTGTTGAAGAAACCGGCGACGAACGAGGCGCCGGCATCGCACAGCAGGCCGCGCCGCAGCATCCGTGGGCAGACTTCCTGACCGGTGATTTTGCCCAGCGCGAGGAACATCCCGGTGGACTCGACGAAGATGATCACCACCACTAGGCACATCGACAGGATCGGCGCCAGTTCGAATTTCGGCATGCCGAAGTGCAGCGGGGTGACGAACTGAACCCACGGCGCGTTGGCCATGCCGCTCAGGTCGACCATGCCGATCGCACCGCAGAGCACGTAGCCCAGGCACATGCCGATCAGCACGGAAATATTCACCCAGAAGCCGCGCATGAAGCGGTGGATCAACAGAATGGTCGCCAGTACCAGAGCGGCGATGGCCAGATAAATCGGCGAGCCGAATTGCGCCGCAGCGGCACCGCCACCGGCCCAGTTCACGGCCACGGGGAACAGCGACAGACCGATCGAGGTGATGACTGTGCCGGTCACTAGCGGCGGGAAGAAACGCACGACCTTGGACATGAACGGCGCGATGAGCATGCCGAAGAACCCAGCGGCGATGGTTGCACCGAAGATCCCTTGCAAACCGATACCGGGCATCCCGGCCATGGCGACCATGCTGCCGACGGCCGCGAAACTGGCGCCCATCATTACTGGCATGCGGATGCCCATCGGGCCGATCCCGAGCGACTGGACGATGGTGGCGATACCGGCGACCAGCAGGTCGGCGTTGATCAGGAAGGCAATTTCTTCACGACTCAGGCCAGCGGCCTGTCCGATGATCAACGGCACCGCGATGGCACCGCCGTACATCAGCAGAACATGTTGCAAACCGACCAGGATCAGTTGCAAAAGGGGCAAACGCTGAATGGCGGGTGCGTCGGGGATGCGCGCTTTGGACAGCTCGGACATGCAACACCTCGGATCTTTTTTATTCTTGTGATTGAACAGCTGTCGGGTTGCTCACAGCTGTTTCTTTGCATCAGGTCTGTGGCGAGGGAGCTTGCTCCCGCTGGACTGCGTAGCAGTCCCTGCTCTTCAGGCAAAGAGAGGGGCCGCTCCGCGACCCAGCGGGAGCAAGCTCCCTCGCCACAATTTGTGTTGCTTAGTTGGTCTGGGCTCCCTGCGCGATCCATGCACCGATCAGGTCACGTTCCTGCTGGGTCATCTGCGTGATGTTGCCCAGTGGCATGATCTGCGTGGTGATGGCTTGCGCCTGGATCCGCGCCGCGTTCTGGCGGATCTGCTCGGGGGTGTCGAACATCACACCGGCGGGCGCCGCGCTGAACAACGGGCTGGTCGGTTTGGCCGAATGGCAGACCGCGCAGCGCTCCTGGATCACGTTGTGCACCTTGTCGAACGCAGGACCTGCGTTGGACGCTTGCGCCGGTGCCGCAGTAGGGGCAGCCGGAGCGGCTGGCGCTGCAGGTGCCGCCGCTTCAGCCGGTTTCGCGCCACCGCCCAGTGCCGTTTCCGGCAATGGCTGGTACTCGATTTTTGCTGGCGCCTTGGCCACGTCCGGTGCGGTCGGCATCGGCGCAGGGCCGGTGACGTACGCCAGGGTGATCATGCCCACCGCTGCCACAGGCAGGGTCCAGGCAAACTTGTGGCTGTCGTGACGGGTGTTGAAGTAGTGACGCACCAACACCGCCAACACCGCGATCCCGGCCAGAATCAACCAGTTGTACTGGCTGCCATAAGTGCTCGGGAAGTGGTTGCTGATCATGATGAACAGCACCGGCAGGGTGAAGTAGTTGTTGTGACGCGAACGCAGCAGGCCTTTGGCCGGCAGCGCCGGGTCCGGCGTGCGGTTCTCGGCAATCGCCGCGACCAGTGCACGCTGGGCCGGCATGATGATGCGGAACACGTTGCCGACCATGATGGTGCCGATGATCGCGCCGACGTGCAGATACGCACCACGACCGCTGAACACCTTGCTGAAGCCATACGCCGCGCCGATGATCAGCACGAACAGGATGAAGCCGAGCAGGGCGGGTTTCTTGCCCAGAGCCGAATCGCAGAGGAAGTCGTAGATGAACCAGCCGGCGATCAGCGAACCGATGCCGATGGCCACGCCTTCAGGGCCGGTCAGGCCGCTGCCGGGTGCCACGAGGTAGAGCACGGGGTTGGAGTAGAACACCACGCACAGCAGCGCGATGCCCGACATCCAGGTGAAGTAGGCTTCCCATTTGAACCAGTGCAGGTTCTCCGGCATCGACGGTGGGGCCAGTTTGTATTTTTCCAGGTGATAGATACCGCCGCCGTGGATCGCCCACAGATCACCGGCCAGACCGGTTTTCGGGTTGACGCGGTTGAGGTTGTTCTCCAGCCAGACGAAGTAGAACGACGCGCCGATCCAGGCCACGCCAGTGATCATGTGAACCCAGCGCACGCTCAGGTTCAGCCATTCCAACAGATGTGCTTCCACAGTCTTTACCTCTCGCCTGTCACTCTTGTTGTCGAGTGATCAGACCTTCTCTTATTGGTGGGGGGCGAGGATCAAACGCTCATCCTCTTTGAAAAAATGCTCATCGCAGTTGTTGCCTGTGCCACTGCGATCAACCACCAGGAAGTCATCCCGCTTTTCGATCGTCAGCACCGGGTGGTGCCAGACGCCGCGATGGTAATTGATGCCCTGCCTGCCGTTGGTGACGAAGGCGCGGACCAAGCCTGATACAGGTACATCGCCAAGTGGCGCGACCACGATCAGAAAGGGGTTGCCGAGCAGCGGAATGAAAGCCTGGCTGCCCAGCGGATGGCGTTCCAGCATGCTCACGGTCAGCGGCATGTCCTGCGCGTCGGCGCGGAAGATGCTGATGATCGCGTTGTCCTCAGGCGTAGCGGTTTCGACCGTCGCCAGTTTGTGGAAGCGCATGGTCGAACCGTTGTTGATCATGAAGTGGTCGCTGCCGTCGGTTTCGATCACGTCACCGAAGGGGGCGAAGGCTTCTTTGGTCAGCGGTTCAATCGTTAGTGTGCGCATGCTGTTCTTTTCCGAATTCTGTGTTGACTGTTCTGACGCCTTCGCGAGCAGGCTCGCTCCCACATTTGGAATGCAGTCTCCTGTGGGAGCGAGCTTGCTCGCGAATGGTCGCGCCGCTTACTTCGCTACCTTGCCGAGAACGCGCAGGCGACTCACACCACCATCCGGGAACACGTTCAGGCGGATGTGGGTGATCGGGCCCAAAGCCTTGATCTGCTCGACGAAGGTGTGTTCGGCGTGCATTTCCAGCTTCTGGCTTGGCAGCAGTTCACGCCAGAACAGCGACTGGGTTTCGATCTGGCTGTCGGTGCCGCCCTTGACGAACGCGCCCTGGATCGAGCAGGTGTCCGGGTAGTTGCCCTTGAAGTGCAGGGTGTCGACGATGATTTTTTCGATCTCGCCCGGGTGGCCCAGCGCGACGATCACCCAGTCATTGCCCGGGGTGCGACGACGTGCGGTTTCCCAGCCGTCGCCCATGTTGATGCCACGGCCCGGGTTGAGGATGTTGCTCATGCGGCCGAAGTGTTCGTCGGAGCAGGCGAGGGCGCGGCCACCGTTAAGGGCTGCGGCCAGATCGACTTGTTCATTGTCGCCAACCGCCGACCAGTCGCGGAACGGAATGCCGTAGACGCGCAGACGGGCGACACCGCCGTCCGGGTAGATGTTGAAGCGCAGGTGGCTGAAGGCTTTGTCGTTGCTGATTTCGTGGTAGTGGTGGCTGTTGCCTTGCAGTTCGACGGCCGACAGCACTTCAGTCCACTGGGTGTTTTCGTCCGGCTCGCCCGAGGCCAGGAAGCACGCTTCCAGCGAGGCCGATGGCGGGAAGTTGCCGGTGAAGAATGAGGTGTCGATGTCCACGCCCTTGATCGAACCCGGTACGCCCAGACGGATCACCGCGCTGTCGTAGCCTTCAAAGCGCTTGCGACGCGATTCCCAGCCGTCCATCCACTTGCCGTTGTCGTCGAACACCCCCTCCTTCCACACGGCCGGGGTCGGCTGAAACAGACGATTGGCGTCTGCGAACCAGTCATCGGTGACCGAGATGATTTTGGTGCCCAGACGGGCATCGGCCAGGTTGACGAACTTCTCGAAAGGTACGGCGTAAGCTTTCATTCTTCTTGTCTGCCTTTAATAAGTTGGCTGGGGATGCTTGCAAGACCCTGGGTACTCTCCGCGTCTGATGTACTCGGGTCAGGCTTCGCTAAAGAGTCAGTAAACGGAACAGGGCGATCTTGTTGATCTCCGCCAGCGCGCATTTGAATTCGGTGTCGACCGAGTTGTGAATGCGCGTTTCGAACGCCGCGAGGATCTGATGCCGGTTGCTGCCTTTTACCGCCATGATGAAGGGAAACTTGAACTTGGCCTTGTAGGCGTCGTTCAGCTCGGTGAAGCGCTGAAACTCTTCGGCCGTGCATTGGTGAATACCGGCGCCAGCCTGTTCATTGGTGCTGGCTTCGGTCAGTTGGCCCTGGACGGCGGCTTTGCCGGCCAGGTCCGGGTGAGCGTTGATCAGTGCCAGTTGACTGGCGTGATCGGCGCTCAACAGGATGTCGCTCATGCGCTGGTGCAGGGTTTCGATCTCGTCGATCGAAGCGTCCACGCCCAGGTCGTAGGCCTTCTCGGCCACCCATGGCGAATGTTCGTAGATGTCGGCGAAGGCTTTGACGAAAGCGTCGCGGCTCAGGCTCGACGGTTGCAGGGTTTGAAAGCGGCTCATTTAGCGGCCCCTTGGTACGGATGGGTTTCGTGCCAGTGACGCGCGATGTCGACGCGACGGCTGAACCACACCTGTTCATGACTTTTGGCGTATTCGATGAAGCGCTTGAGCGAGGCCAGACGCGCCGGACGGCCGATCAGCCGGCAGTGCAGACCGATCGAAAGCATCTTCGGCGCTTCGGCGCCCTCGGCGTACAGTACGTCGAACGCGTCTTTGAGATATTCGAAGAAATCGTCGCCCTTGTTGAAACCCTGCACCTGGGTGAAGCGCATGTCGTTGGTGTCGAGGGTGTACGGGATCACCAGGTGCGGCTTGCCGGTCGGGTTGTTCGGTTCCCAGTAAGGCAGGTCGTCGTCGTAGGTGTCGCAGTCGTAGAGGAAACCACCTTCTTCCATCACCAGGCGCCGGGTATTCGGGCCGGTGCGGCCGGTGTACCAGCCCAGTGGGCGCTCGCCGGTGAGTTCGGTGAGGATGCGGATCGCTTCGAGCATGTGCTCGCGCTCCTGCGCCTCGTCCATGTACTGGTAGTCGATCCAGCGGTAGCCGTGGCTGCAGATCTCGTGACCGGCTTCAACCATCGCGCGGATCACGTCCGGGTGGCGCTGGGCGGCCATGGCCACGGCGAAGATGGTCAGTGGAATGTCGAATTCCTTGAACAGTTTCAGGATCCGCCAGACGCCGGCGCGGCTGCCATACTCGTAAAGCGATTCCATGCTCATGTTGCGTGCGCCTTGCAGCGGTTGAGCAGCGACCATCTCGGAGAGGAAGGCTTCGGATTCTTTGTCGCCGTGCAGAATGTTGCGCTCGCCGCCTTCTTCGTAATTGAGCACGAAGGACAGGGCGATGCGCGCGTTGCCCGGCCAGTGTGGGTGAGGAGGGTTACTGCCGTAACCGATCAGGTCGCGTGGGTAGTCAGCGCTCACTGCAGTCTTCCTTCTTATTCGTTGACAGGTTTGTGTAACGGCCTGCACAGGCTGGCGTCACAGCGATGGGCTGATTGTATACAACTTTACTCGCAATTTGTAAGCCTGAATTTTCGCATTTTTCACCGACTGTCATCTTTTGCTGCTAATGGCGTAAACCTGCAAGAAACCTGCCTGATCAGTCAGCTAATGGCTGTGAGGTTCAATAGGCAGGCGCTTGAGGGGTAGATCAGGGGTAAACGCCCGAATGGCGGGGGTGAGGTGAAAAATGTCGTTTTTATTGTGTACAATTTTTTTGAAAAGTGTCTTAATCAGTCGCTCGCCGCAACTTTTCGTGCTCCGAATCGGTGCGGTCTCCTTTTTACCTGACTTCGGGAGGCGCGAAGTCTGACTGCATCTTTGCGGCCAGGCGCGCAGAATCAATGGGACGTTTGACAACACACGTTTTGGACGCTGCACACGGTTGCCCGGGCAGCTCGATCAAGGTCGAGCTGTACCGCGTTGAAGGCTCGCACCTGGAATTGGTCGCCAGTGCGATAACCAACAGCGATGGCCGGGTCGATGCGCCGCTGCTGCAAGGCGATGACTACCGCACCGGGGTCTATCAGGTGCAGTTCCACGCCGGCGATTACTACCGCGCTCGTGGCGTGCAACTGCCGGAGCCGGCGTTCCTCGACGTGGTGGTGCTGCGTTTCGGCATCTCCGCCGAACAGGATCACTATCACGTGCCACTGCTGATTTCGCCTTACAGCTATTCCACCTATCGGGGCAGCTGACCCCCAAGCAGCTGCCCCCACCGGGAAGCGACTGCGCATATAGCTTCTTTGGTCTTTCGCCCGCTCACACTGCGGGCTTTTTTTCGCTTGGAGGAAAGTGCTGTCTGGTCTGACGCCATCGCGAGCAAGCCCGCTCCCACTTTGGAATACGTATACCCTGTGGGAGCGGGCTTGCTCGCGAAGCTTTTGCTGTCAGCGGCTCAACAGCGACGCTGCACCGGCACCACTGAACAACCCGGCACTCACCCGATTGAACCAGCTCTGTCCCTTGCCGCTACGCAGATAACGCGCCGCACCATGCGCGCCCAACCCGTAAGCGAGTTTGCAGCACAGGTCGAGCACCACCCACGTCGCAATCATGATCAGCAACTGCGGCAGGAACGGCTGTTGTGCGCTGAGGAACTGCGGCAGAAACGCGGCGAAGAACAGAATGTCTTTCGGATTGCTCGCACCCAAGACAAACGCACGCCCGAACAGTGTGCGAAAGCGTGGCACTGGTGCGGCTTGTGGCACTTCGGCACCGACCGCTGGTTGACGCGATTGCTGCCAGCTCTGCCAGGCGAGGTAGAACAGGTACAGCGCGCCGACGATTTTCAGGGCGCTGAACAGTTGTTCTGACGCCAGCAGCAGGGCGCCGAGCCCCAGCGCCGAAGCACTGAGCAGGCAGATCGAGGCGATCACGCCGCCGAGAAATGCCGGGTAAGAGCGGCGCAAGCCGTAGTTCAGACTGTTGCTGATCATCAGCAATGACAGCGGCCCCGGAATCAGGATCACCACCAATGCCGCGCCGCTGAACAGCAGCCAGGTTTCCAGACTCATCACTTTGCTCCTTTTTTTGTTGTACTCAAGAATGTGCAAAAGCCCCACCCGCGAGGGTGAGGCTGGTTTGACGCTTGAACCGCGTGACGCTTACAAGAAGATGAACTTGGCGATAAAGATCGCGCAGAGCACCCACAGGCTGACGGAAATTTCCTTGTACTTGCCGGTACCGGCCTTCAACGCCACGTAGGTGATGAAGCCCAGCGCAATGCCATCGGCGACCGAGAAGGTCAGCGGCATCATGATCGCAGTGACGATCGCCGGGATGGCGTCAGTGGCTTCATCCCATTCGATGTGCGCCATGCCGCCCATCATCAGCATCGCGACATAAATCAGCGCACCGGCGGTGGCGTAAGCCGGAATCATCCCGGCCAGTGGCGCGAAAAACATCGCGGCTATAAATAGCACACCCACGGTGACTGCGGTAAGACCAGTCCGACCACCAGCGGCTACGCCAGCGGCACTTTCCACATAGCTTGTTACCGGAGGGACACCGACCACCGCGCCGAAGACGCTGGAGGCGCTGTCGGCTTTCATTGCTCGGGAAAGGTTTTCGATACGCCCGTCAGCGTTCACCAGATTGGCGCGCTGGGCCACTCCCATCAGGGTGCCGGCGGTGTCGAACATGTGCACGAAGAGGAAGGCCAGCACCACGCTGATCATGCTGACGTTGAACACGCCCGCGACGTTCATTGCCATGAAGGTCGGCGCCAGGCTTGGCGGGGTCGACATGATCCCTTCGTAGTGCACGATGCCCAGGCCCCAACCGGCGAGGGTCACGGTGATGATGCTGATGAGAATCGCACCGAAGACTTTGTGGTAGCTGAGGATCGCGATCATCAGGAAGCAGATCGCCGCCAGCAGCGGGCCGGGTTCACGCAGGGAGCCGAGTTTGATCAGGGTGGCCGGGCTGTCGACGACGATACCGGCGGTTTTCAGACCAATCAGCCCGAGGAACAGGCCGACGCCAGCGCCCATCGCAAAGCGCAGGCTGACCGGGATGCTGTTGAGCAGCCATTCGCGAATCCGCGAGAAGGTCAGGATCATGAACAACACACCGGAAACGAACACCGCACCAAGCGCGGTTTCCCAGTTGTAGCCCATGGTGCCGACCACGGTGTAAGTGAAGAAGGCGTTGAGGCCCATGCCCGGTGCCAGGCCCACCGGCCAGTTGGCGTACAGGCCCATCAGCAGGCAGCCGAGCGCGGCGGCGATGCAGGTGGCGACGAAGGCTGCACCGTGATCGATCCCGGCATCGGCCATGATGTTCGGGTTGACGAAGATGATGTAAGCCATGGTGATGAAGGTTGTCAGACCGGCAATCAGCTCGGTCTTCACCGTGGTGCCATGCAAGCTGAGTTTGAAGATGCGCTCCAGCACGCCTGTGCGTAAGGGCGGCGAGAGTTCCAGCGTCGATGCTTCGGATTTGCGGCTTTCCACAGCGAGTACTCCTCAAGAGTTTTATTGTTATTTCCAGGGCCGGACCCATGAGGGGTGGCAGCAGCCCTTTGAGGCATACGCGAATTTGTTGACCATGCGGTCAGGAACTCGCACGCAGTGGATTATGCTTTTGTGTACAAATAAAGCAAATATTGTTTTTGGTTTTGTTTACGAAAGGTCAGGCGATAGGGATATATCGCCCGTGCAGGCCCCTTCGGGAGCAAGCCCCCTCCCACAGTGGAACTCCAGTGGCCCCGAATCATGGGTAATCAGCAGAGCCCTGTGGGAGGGGGCTTGCTCCCGAAGAGGCCAGTCCAGTCAATCGAGAAGTGACTGAGTGTTCCCAAGTGCCATATTCACCGCCAACCACCCATTCACCGCCGCCTCCCCAGCCTCAGCAAACACCCGCTCGAGCAATTTCACCTGCTCACGCCGCAACGCCCGCTCAAACTTCTCACCTTCAGTAGTCAGCTCCAGCAGGCGCTTACGCTTGTCTGCCTCCGACGCCACGCTCTGCACCAGATGCATTTCCTGCAGCTGGCGCAACGGCATGTTCAGCGCCTGTTTGCTGACGCCGAGCAAGCCCAGCAATTCCTTCACGCTCAAATTCGGATAACGCGCGATGAAGAACACAATCCGCTGATGCACCCGGGACAGGCCGCGCCGCTCGAGCATTTCATCCGCTTTGGCGGTGAACGCCTGATAGCCGAAGAAAAACGCTTCCATCGCCTGTTGCTGACTGGCGGGGTTTTTAAGGTCAAGCATGTTGACGTACTCGCTCAAGCTGTCGTAGTTTCAGTCAACCAGTTTGACTCATTTTTCCCAAGCCTCGCTACCGGTGACTCCCATGGCTTTTTCCGAACGTGTTTCGCGCCTTAAAAGTTCTCTGATCCGTGAAATCCTCGCCGCCGCCCAGCGCCCGGAGGTGATGTCGTTTGCCGGTGGCCTGCCGGCGGAAGCCATGTTGCCGAAAGTCGAATGGGCGGACATGCCGCTGTCCCTCGGCCAATACGGCATGAGCGAAGGCGAGCCCGCGCTGCGTGAAGCCTTGGCGGCGCAGGCGCGAGCGTTGGGTCTGGAGTGCACGGCGAGTCAGGTGCTGGTGGTCAGCGGTTCCCAACAGACTCTGGATCTGGCAGCCAAGTTGTACATCGACAAAGGCACCGAAATCCTGCTGGAGGCGCCAACCTACCTGGCCGCGCTGCAGATCTTCCAGCTGTTCGGCGCCGATTGCCTGACCGTGCCGCAAGAGGCTGACGGCCCGAATCTGGCCGAACTGCGCAATCGTCTTGAGCAACATCGCCCGGCGTTCATCTACCTGATCCCGACGTTCCAGAATCCGTCCGCCGTGCGCTACAGCGAAGCCAAGCGCGCCGCCGTCGCCGCATTGCTCGATGAATTCGGCGTGACCCTGATCGAAGACGAGCCGTACCGCGAACTGACGTTCGATGGCGGCAGCGCCAAACCGATTGCCGGGCGTTTGCAGAAAGCCAGCTGGATCTACACCGGCACCGTGTCGAAAACCCTGCTGCCGGGCCTGCGCGTCGGCTACCTGATCGCCAGCCCGGACCTGTTTCCGCATTTGCTCAAGCTAAAACAGTCGGCGGATCTGCACACCAACCGCATCGGCCAGTGGCAGGCGCTGCAATGGATCGGCAGTGAAAAATATCAGCAGCACCTGAGCGAGTTGCGCGGCTTTTACCGGCAGCGGCGGGATGCTTTCCAGTCAGCGCTGGAAACGCACTTTGCCGATCTGGCGAACTGGAACATGCCGCAGGGCGGGTTGTTTTTCTGGTTGACGCTGAAGCAACCGCTGGATACGCGAACCTTGCTCAACGAGGCGCTGGCCAATGACGTGGCGTTCATGCCGGGCGAGCCGTTCTTTCCCGAACCGGATAAAAACCTTGGGCATCTGCGTTTGAATTTCAGCCACATCGACCCGGCGCGACTGGATGAAGGGTTGAAGCGGTTGGCGGCGGTGGTGAGGCAGGCGCAACTAGACAAAGCAGCCTGAAAAAAACAAACCGGCTCGAGGGCCGGTTTACTTTTGGGGATTTGCTTTGGCTGGGAGGGCCTCTTCGCGAGCAAGTCCGCTCCCACAGTGGGCTGTGGCGTTCACAAAACCTGTGGGAGCGGGCTTGCTCGCGAAGGCGTCAGTGAAAGCACTCAATCAATATCAGACCGCAGCAAACCGCTTATCCAGATAATCAATGATCACCTTGGACTCATACATCCACGTCGTCTGCCCATTCTCTTCAATGCGCAGGCACGGCACCTTGATCTTGCCGCCCTGGTCCAGCAGGGCCTGGCGATCCTGTTCATTGTTCTTCGCGTCCTTCAGTGCGACCGGCACATTCAGGCGACGCAGCGTACGACGGGTTTTCACGCAGAACGGGCAGGCGTGGAACTGATACAGGGTCAGGCCTTTGGCGGCGGCGTTGACTTGCGCCTGTACCTCGGCCGGGCGCTGTTTCTTGCCCGGACGGGTGATGAAGTCGATGAAGATGATCAGTTGGCCAAGGCCGACACGAAGCGCTTTTACGAACACGTTGAAAGCCTCACGGTGCAAAGAGAGAAGGGCGCGCAGCTTACCCGATTTTTCACGGGCGAAAAAAAACCGGCGATCAACGCCGGTTTTTTTCTGCAGCCGATTACTTGATCAGGCTGAGGAACTCGCTGCGAGTCGCCGCGTTTTCGCGGAACTCACCGAGCATCACCGAAGTGATCATCGACGAATTCTGTTTCTCGACACCGCGCATCATCATGCACATGTGCTTGGCCTCGATCACCACGGCCACGCCCAGTGCTCCGGTGACTTGCATCACCGCATCGGCGATCTGCCGGCTGAGGTTCTCCTGGATCTGCAGGCGGCGGGCGTACATGTCGACGATCCGCGCGACCTTCGACAGGCCCAGCACCTTGCCGCTCGGAATGTACGCAACGTGCGCCTTGCCGATGAACGGCAGCAGGTGGTGTTCGCACAACGAGTACAGCTCGATGTCCTTGACCAGCACCATTTCGCTGTTGTCGGAGCTGAACAGGGCACCGTTGGTGACCTCTTCGAGCGTCTGTTCATAACCGCGGCAGAGGTACTGCATGGCTTTGGCGGCACGCTTTGGCGTGTCGAGCAGGCCCTCGCGGGACACGTCCTCGCCCAGTTGGCCGAGAATCGCGGTGTAATTCTGTTCCAGGGACATGAAACTACCTGTGGGGATTTTCGCAAAGGGCAAGGGTACGGTGGCGGACACAACCCTGCAAGTTCGGTGTAACGCGATTATTCGTCGCGGCCTTCCATCATGGTGCGTTTGAGCATCACGTACACCGCGCCGGCACCGCCGTGTTTCGCCTGGCACGAGGTGAAACCGAGCACTTGCGGATGCTGGCGCAGCCAGGTGTTGACGTGGCTTTTGATCATCGGCCGCTTGCCGTCCAGGCGCACGGCCTTGCCGTGGGTGACGCGCACGCAGCGGATTTCGAATTTGGTCGCTTCGGCGAGAAAGGCCCAGAGGGTCTCGCGGGCTTTTTCCACGTTCATGCCGTGCAGGTCGAGGCTGCCTTCGAACGGGATCTGGCCGATCTTGAGCTTGCGCATCTGGCTTTCCTGCACCCCGTCGCGGGCCCACATCAGCTCGTCTTCGGGGCCGACGTCGATCACGAACTGATCGGACAGGCCATCCACGGTGGTGGTGTCGGTGCGCACGGTGGCGGACTGGCGCAGCTTGGCGATCTGCGCGCGGTCAGCCTTGGGTTTGCCAGTGTCGGCGCGGTCGTGCTTGATCGGCTTGACGCCTTGGATCGCACTTTTGAACAGGGAAAAATCGTCGTCTTGCATGTCAGCCTCCGCGAAGGGCGGCCAGTTTACCCAAGTCGAAACAAAACGGCCCGGCAAAAAGCCAGGCCGTGGAGTCAGTCGTGTTTTTTCATCAGGTGCGGGGACATGTTCAGTTCCCGCGATTGCCGGGCGCGACGGCGGCATCGACGCCACAGCGCCACACCGAAATACAGGAACAACAAGCCGACCGCGAGAATGATCGCCGAACCCATCGGCGTGGCATTCAAATCGCCGAGCGCCGGCGGGCGCCCCAGCAGGCTGGCGGCCCCGGCCATCGCCAGCAGCACACCGAACGTCGCCAGAATGGCGGCGATCGCTGCGCCGAATCGAAAACGCCAGTTGCTTTGGCCTTTGGGCCGCAAGCGGCGTGCGTCAAATCCATCGGATAACTTCATTCCGACCTTCCTCAATGGGTATCGGCCCTTCGACCGGGAGTTGACCGGGTTGTTCCTGAGGCTAAGGCAATTGAAGCAAATGCGAGGCTTTTGCGGATGAGCGGCGTGCTGAGCCGCTCATCAGAGCAGATCAGATCAGATCTTGAGTCAGGGCGAGGGTGGCGAAGTTGTCGGCCATGATCGCCATTTCCGCTTCCTGCACCACGGCGGCGCTGAGCACGCGGCCCTTGAACGGCAGATCACGGGTGGCGCAGGCGTCTTCGACCAGGGTGCAACGGAAGCCCAGGTTCTTCGCCGCGCGTACGGTGGTGCTGACGCTGGAGTGGCTCATGAAACCGCAGACGATCAGGTCCAGCGAGCCAAGATTCTGCAAACGGTCGAGCAGTTCGGTGCCGTGGAACGCGCTCGGCAGCAGTTTGCCGATGATGGTTTCGTCACCTTGTGGCTCAAGGCCGGGGATGAATTCGCCGCGTTCGCCCTGCGGGTCGAACAGGCCACCGACGGTGCCGAGATGACGCACGTGCACGATCGGCCGACCGGCTGCACGGGCCGCGGCGACCAGTTGTTTGATGTTCGCGACGGCCGCGTCCATGCCGCTCAGGGCCAGCGGGCCACTGAGGTACTCTTTCTGGGCATCGATGATGACCACGGTGGCATGGCTCAGTGTGGCCGCTGCGTAACCGCGGCCGCTGAGTTGAAACATCGTTTTTGGAACGGACATTCGGGGCTCCTTGGGGTGGGGCTTTTGCGGCATTGTCCTCTGGCTGAGCGGTTCTGTGAACCGCTACCATCGTAGGCAGCGTCGTTATTGGCCTGCAGCCTTGTCAAGTTACACGTTCTGTTCAATAGCTGATGCAAAAAACAGAAAAGTCCTACTGTCGGCCGCGAATGTTTCCCGCGTCGTCGTGACGCGTTTTGGCTGGTAGAATCGCCAGTCGTTTTTTCTGGAGTTCTGCCCCGTGATCACTTCCCGACTTCGTACCCTGCGCGACCACATCCGTTGGGCCGTCAGCCGCTTCCATGGGGAGGATCTGTTTTTCGGCCATGGCACCGACAACGCATGGGATGAAGCCCGGCAGTTGGTGCTCGGTGCGTTGCACCTGCCGTGGGAGATCGCCGACAGCTACCTCGACTGTGCGTTGGAAGACGACGAACTGGTCAACCTGCAACGCCTGCTCAAGCGCCGCATCGAAGAGCGCATCCCGACTGCGTACCTGCTGGGCGAGGCGTGGTTCTGCGGCATGTCGTTCATCGTCGATGAGCGCGTGCTGATCCCGCGTTCGCCGATTGGCGAGCTGATCGAAAACCGCTTCGCACCGTGGATCGGCGACGAGCCGGCACGCATCCTCGACCTGTGCACCGGCTCGGGCTGCATCGGTATCGCCTGTGCCTACGAGTTCCAGAACGCTGAAGTGGTGCTGGCGGACCTGTCGTTCGAAGCGCTGGAAGTGGCCAACCAGAACATCGAGCGCCATGGCGTCGATGAGCGTGTGTACACCGTGCAGGGCGATGGTTTCGATGGCCTGCCGGGGCAGCGTTTCGACCTGATCGTGTCGAACCCGCCGTACGTTGATGCCGAAGATTTCGCCGACATGCCGGACGAATACCAGCACGAACCGGAGCTGGGCCTGGCCTGTGGTGATGACGGCTTGAACCTGGTACGACGGATGCTCGCCGAAGCGGCGGATCACCTGACCGAGAAGGGTCTGCTGATCGTCGAAGTGGGCAACAGCCAGGTGCACGTCGAAGCGCTGTACCCGGAAGTCGATTTTGCCTGGCTCGAATTCGAGCGCGGCGGGCATGGTGTGTTCATGCTGACGGCGGAGCAGTGCCGCGATCATCAGGCCTTGTTCGCTTCCCGCGTCTGACCTGACTGACTTTTGTGGCGAGGGAGCTTGCTCCCGCTGGTCTGCGAAGCAGACTCAAAACATGCAATGACGGTGCACCAGACATACCGCATGTGCATGATTTACGACTGCTTCGCAGCCGAGCGGGAGCAAGCTCCCTCGCCACAGGGCAGCGCTGATTTCAGCGGTGCGTTGCAATCCAGATCAACAATCCCGCCTGAAACACCGCAAACGCCACCAGACAGGTAATGGTAAAGCGCAATCCAGCGTCTTCACGCTTGAACTTGCTGACCTTGTCTTCCTGCTTCTTCAGCTTCACTTCCTGCTCGGCGAGGTTCTGCTCGGCCTGTTGCAGCATCTGCGCCGCTTCGAGAATCTCGACGATCTGCAGCTTCTCGCTGTTCCAGTCGCCCAACAGGTCACCGACCTGTACCTCTTTGACGCTGCCCTTCAAATGCTGGGCATCGGCGTAAACCACGTCAAAACCATGCACGCGCAAGAAGTGATCGCGACGCAGGCGGGTGTCTTCGTTCAGCGCGTCCTTGTTGTTCAAGTCCATGCCGTCGACGGTGTAGGCGGGCCAGCGTTTTTTCGCCCAGTTGATGCCTTGCGCAGCCATGAAGCGACCGATCCCGCGGTTCAGCGGTTCGATCTGCAAGCCGCTGTCGGGGCCGAAGTGCACACGTTTGCTGGTGTGATCGACCCAAACGTCGAGGTGGTTCTGCTCTTTGCGCACGCGCTGACCGGGCAGTTTGATCGCCATGCGCATCAGGCTGTGTTCTTTGCTGTTGCGCTCGGCATAGCCGAATTCGACAAAGCGCAAAGGCCGGCCACCGGTGTGACGATCAGTCTGCAGTGGGGCCAGGCGGAGCATCTTGTGGTGCTCGACGCTGACGTCCGCCCATGGCAGCTCGACCGCTGGCGGTGCGTCTTTTTCAGCGGTGGTGTCGGGTGAAGTCGGGGTATCAGTCATAACGGCGAGATCCTGTCCAAGCTCTGCTTGTCGCCAGCCGGTACGCTGGCGACAAAGGCTTATCGGCCGTTTTTTGCAGGACTGGAGGGCAAACTACGGTTAACGGTTGCGAATGCCGTCAATAAATTCGATGAGTTTGCCGCCCAGTTCCGCCGCCAGTGGCAAATTGGGGTCCTTGTACGAGGCCAATTGCCGCTTCACATCGGCGGGGACGATGCGCATGACGTGGTTCATACCTTCGATCACCACCAGTTCGGCGTCGGGTTTGGCGGCTTTCAGCGCCTGCGCATCGCCGACGCCGACCTGCATGTCGTTGCTGCCCTGGACGATCAGCGCCGGCATCTTCAGTTGCGCAAAAGCCTTGGCCGGGTCCTGGCGGAACAGCGAAATCAGATACGGCTGCACGCTCGGGCGGAAGATCGGTTGCAACGGCGCCGGCACGTCGGCATCGGTGTGACCGGCCTTGAGGCTGTCGAGAATCTGGTTGCTGCGCAACATCAACGGTGGCGGCAGGCTGCGCGCCAGTTGCTCGCGGATCACCTGATCCACCGGGCGGGCACTGCCGGACAGCGAAATCAGCGCAGCGGCGTCGGCACGCGGGGCGGCGAGGGTGGCAATCAGTGCACCTTCGCTGTGACCGAGCAGAATCAACGGGCCGAAACGCGGGTCGCTTTTCAGCTTCTGGCTCCACGCCACGGCGTCGTCGACGTAGCCTTCCACCGACAGATTGCGCTCGTCAGGTGTGGCCGGCCGGCTCGCAGCCACCCCGCGCTTGTCGTAGCGCACGCTGGCGATGTTGTGTTTGGCCAGCACCCAGGCCAGCCGCTTGAGGCTGTCATTGCGCCCGCCATCGGGGTTATTGCCGTCACGATCTGTAGGACCGGAGCCGGCAAGGATCAGGACAACCGGCACTGGGTTGTCGGATTTTGGCAGCAACAGCGAGCCGAAAAGTTCACCGCTCCCGGTATCCAGAGAGATCGGGCGCTGCAGGACAGTCGCGTGGGCAAAGCCGGTAAACAGGGTAAGACTCAAGATCAGAACTCGCAGCATCATCACGCCATCATTCGCCAAGGTGCCGGTTGGACTCACCAACACCACTAAGGTTCGAGGATGAACTACTCGGTTAGCCTGCGTATACTGGCGCGCATCACGAATTCGGGTTTGATTTCACGGAGCGTCCTGCATGTCCGGCAATACCTACGGCAAGTTGTTCACTGTCACCACCGCTGGCGAGAGCCATGGTCCGGCGTTGGTCGCCATTGTCGACGGCTGCCCGCCGGGCCTGGAGATCTCCCTCGAAGACCTGCAGCGCGACCTCGATCGGCGCAAGCCAGGCACCAGCCGCCACACCACCCAGCGTCAGGAAGCCGATGAAGTCGAAATCCTTTCCGGCGTGTTCGAGGGCCGCACCACCGGTTGCTCGATCGGCCTGCTGATCCGCAACACCGACCAGAAGTCCAAGGACTACTCGGCGATCAAGGATCTGTTCCGCCCGGCGCACGCCGACTACACCTACCACCACAAATACGGCGAGCGCGACTACCGTGGTGGCGGTCGCAGCTCGGCGCGGGAAACTGCGATGCGTGTAGCGGCAGGTGCGATTGCCAAAAAGTATCTGGCCAGCCAGGGCATCGTCATCCGTGGCTACATGAGCCAGCTCGGCCCGATCGAAATCCCGTTCAAGACCTGGGATTCGGTGGAAGAGAACGCGTTCTTCAGCCCGGATCCGGACAAGGTCCCGGAACTGGAAGCCTACATGGACCAGTTGCGCCGCGATCAGGACTCGGTCGGAGCCAAGATCACCGTAGTCGCCGAAGGCGTGATGCCGGGCCTCGGCGAGCCGATTTTCGACCGCCTCGACGCTGAACTGGCGCATGCGCTGATGAGCATCAACGCCGTGAAAGGCGTGGAAATCGGCGCCGGTTTCGCCTGCGTCGCTCAGCGCGGCACCGAGCATCGCGATGAACTGACCCCGCAAGGTTTCCTCAGCAACAATGCTGGCGGCATCCTCGGCGGCATCTCGTCCGGTCAGCCGATCGTCGCGCATCTGGCACTGAAGCCGACGTCGAGCATCACCACCCCGGGCCGTTCGATCGACATCCACGGCAACCCGGTGGACGTGATCACCAAGGGCCGTCACGACCCGTGCGTCGGCATCCGCGCCACGCCGATTGCCGAAGCGATGATGGCCATCGTGCTGATGGATCACCTGCTGCGTCATCGTGGGCAGAACGCCGACGTGCGCGTCAGCACCCCGGTGCTGGGTCAGCTTTGATGGTTGATCGCCAAGCCGTCGCGGTCTGACCGTGGCGGCGCTCCCGTACTGGCGGCTGTCCAGTTTCTATCTGTTCTATTTCGCCTTGCTCGGCTCGACAGCGCCGTTTCTGGCGCTGTACTTCGATCATCTCGGCTTCAGTGCTGCGCGGATCGGCGAGCTGGTGGCGATCCCGATGCTGATGCGCTGTGTGGCGCCGAACATCTGGGGCTGGCTCGGCGACTACACCGGCAAACGCCTGGCCATCGTGCGCTTCGGTGCGGTGTGTACGCTGCTGACGTTCTCGCTGATTTTCGTCAGCAAGACCTACGCCTGGCTGGCGATGGTCATGGCGTTGCACGCGTTCTTCTGGCATGCGGTTTTGCCGCAGTTCGAAGTCATCACCCTCGCGCATTTGCAGGGGCAAACCGCGCGCTACAGCCAGATTCGCCTGTGGGGCTCGATCGGTTTCATCATCACCGTGGTCGCGCTGGGCCGTTTGTTCGAATGGCTGAGCCTCGACATCTACCCGGCGGCGCTGGTGCTGATCATGGCCGGCATCGTCCTCAGCAGCCTGTGGGTGCCGAACGCGCAGCCACCGCAAGGTAATCGGCCGAGCGGGGAGGGCTTTCTCAAGCAGCTGCGCAGCCCCGGTGTACTGGCGTTTTACGCTTGCGTCGCGCTGATGCAGATGAGCCACGGCCCGTATTACACCTTTCTGACCTTGCACCTTGAACGCCTCGGTTACACACGCGGCACAATCGGCATGCTCTGGGCCGTGGGCGTGGTCGCCGAGGTGCTGATGTTCATGGCGATGAGCCGGATTCTCGTGCGCTTTTCATTGCGTCGGGTGCTGATGGCGAGTTTTCTGCTGGCGGCGCTGCGCTGGTTGCTGCTAGGTTCGTTCGCCGAATTCCTCTGGGTACTGTTGTTGGCCCAGGTGCTGCACGCGGCGACCTTCGGCAGCTTTCATGCGGCTGCCATCGCGTTCGTGCAACGTAGCTTCGGTGCGCGTCAGCAAGGTCAGGGCCAGGCGCTGTACGCCGCGCTGGCCGGTACTGGCGGCGCGCTCGGCGCGTTGTATTCCGGTTACAGCTGGAATGCCCTCGGCGCCACATTGACCTTTAGTATTGCCAGTCTCGCGGCGCTCGCTGCTGCCGTTATCATTGCCACACGTATGCAAGAGGACAGGCCATGAGCCTTACGCGTGAACAACTCGCCCAGCAAATCGTCGATGCCGGGCGCTTTCTTTATGGTCGCGGCTGGTCGCCGGCCACCAGCAGCAACTATTCGACGCGCCTGTCGCCAAGCGAAGCGCTGCTGACCGTGTCCGGCAAGCACAAGGGCCAGTTGGGTCTGGACGACGTGCTCGCCACGGATTTGTCCGGCAACAGCCTCGAACCGGGCAAAAAACCGTCCGCCGAAACCCTGCTGCACACCCAGCTCTATAGCTGGCGCGCGGAGATCGGTGCGGTGCTGCACACTCACTCGGTGAACGCCACGGTGCTGTCGCGCCTGACGCCCGAAGACTTCATCGAGTTCGAAGACTACGAGCTGCAAAAGGCCTTCAGCGGCATCTCGACCCATGAATCGCGGGTGCGTGTGCCGATTTTCGACAACGATCAGGACATTGCGCGCCTTGCCGCCAAGGTGCAGCCTTGGCTCGACGCCCATCCCGATTGCGTCGGTTATCTGATTCGTGGCCACGGCCTCTACACCTGGGGCGCGCAGATGAGCGATGCCCTGCGGCAGATCGAGGCCTTCGAATTTCTGTTTGAATGCGAGTTGAAAACCCGCAGCGTCATGAACCGCCAAGGCTGACTTCACCCGAAGCCGCCCATTTGCCTTATGAAATGCACTGCCCGACCGGTCTGCAAGAACCGGACGGCAAGGCCGATACCGAGGAATTGCCCATGAGCAGCCTGTCCGTCTATCACGTATCCAGCCCCGAGATTCCGAACAAGGTGCTGACCCATTTCGAAGACATCGCCTCGACGCTCGCCGAGCAGGGCGTGCGCTTCGACCGCTGGCAAGCCGCCGCGAAGATCCAGCCCGGCGCCAGCCAGGAAGAGGTGATCAGCGCCTATCAGGAGCAGATCGACAAACTGATGACCGAGCGCGGTTACATCACCGTCGATGTGATCAGCCTCAACAGCGATCACCCGCAAAAAGCCGAACTGCGCGCCAAGTTCCTTGAAGAACACCGCCATGGCGAAGACGAAGTGCGCTTTTTCGTTGCCGGTCGTGGCCTGTTTACCCTGCACATCGACGATTATGTCTACGCGGTGTTGTGCGAGAAGAACGACCTGATCTCGGTGCCGGCCGGTACCAAGCACTGGTTCGACATGGGCGAGCACCCGCACTTCGTGGCGATTCGCCTGTTCAACAACCCGGAAGGCTGGGTCGCGAATTTCACCGGCGAAGACATCGCCGGGCGCTTCCCGCGACTGGAGGACTGAGCCGATGCCGATCAAAGCCATTGTCACTGACATTGAAGGCACCACCAGCGCGGTGAGTTTCGTTTTTGATGTGCTGTTCCCGTATGCGGCCAAACACCTGCCGGATTTTGTTCGGCAGAACGCCGAACGTGCCGATGTGGCTGAGCAACTCGACGCCGTGCGCCGCGACAGCAATGCACCGCAGGCCGATGTTGAACGGGTTGTTGAAATTCTCTTGAGCTGGATCGAGGAAGATCGCAAAGCCACGCCGCTCAAAGCCTTGCAAGGCATGGTCTGGGCGCAGGGTTATCACGCCGGGCAGTTGAAGGGCCACGTGTACCCGGATGCCGTTGAAGCGCTCAAGCGCTGGCATCAGGCCGGTTATCAACTGTTTGTGTATTCGTCGGGTTCGATCCAGGCGCAGAAGCTGATCTTTGGCTGCTCCGAGGCGGGAGATCTGACACCGCTGTTCAGCGGGTATTTCGATACCACGTCGGGGCCCAAGCGTGAGGCGCAGTCTTACACCAACATTCAACAGGCGATTGGTGTCGAGCCGCAGGACATTCTGTTTCTGTCCGACATTGTTGAGGAGCTGGATGCCGCTCAATCGGCAGGCCTGCAGACCTGCGGCCTGGCGCGCGAGGGTGGGGAGCTGGGAAGCCATATCACCGTCGACAGCTTCACCGGCATCGAACCCGAAGCCTTCTAACCACCCTCAATCCAATGTGGGAGCGGGCTTGCTCGCGAAAGCGGTGTGTCAGCCAAATATTTTTGACTGACACGCCGCTTTCGCGAGCAAGCCCGCTCCCACACGGAGTTTTGCATCAGCCACAAAAACAGGCCGGGCAGTTTTCATTGTCCGGCCTGTTTTTGTGGCTGATGCAAAACTCCGTGTGGGAGCGGGCTTGCTCGCGAAAGCGGTGTGTCAGCCAAATATTTTTGACTGACACGCCGCTTTCGCGAGCAAGCCCGCTCCCACACGGAGTTTTGCATCAGCCACAAAAACAGGCCGGACAATGAAAACTGCCCGGCCTGTTTTTGTTTAAGGCTGTTTAAAACCTCGAATCAAATTACAGCGAGTGATACGTCGGCAGGGCAAAGCGCTGCTGGCTTTGCAGCATCGCAATCTGCGGCAGCTCACTGGCTTCTTCCGCCAGGTCACGACGGATCGCGCTGATCGCCCACGACAGTTGGTCGGCGTTGTGCATTTGCTGATACGTGAGGGCGCGCTTGAACACTTTGCCTTCGCTGCTGCGCAGAGTCAGCAGGATCCCGCCATCGGGACGTGGCGCAGTGGTGACGTTGAAGTTGGAGAACAGCGAGGTAAATTTTTCTTGGATCAGGCTCATGTCTTTCAGCTCCGTATGCACTTGAATGGCAAGCATGCAGAGGAGGTTGCAGCGATTGTGCCAGCACGCCGAAAAATAAAAACGTATATAAATCAATAAGTTAAAAATCGTGAAATTTGCATGGCTCGTGCAATCTGCATGAATGGCCATCGTGCATCCTGCATTTTGCGGGATTCTCATGAGTTGAACGGAACCAAACGGCAAAGTCGCAATCACCGCCGCCAAACGTGACAGGGCGGATACAAAACATTGCAAAAACCGCGTGTACAGGCCGAGAAGCGCTGACGTATTTTCGATCTCGACCTTGCCCACAACGCAGGTCATGCCCACAGCCCGAACAATAAAAAAACCGGCCGACCAGGCCGACCGGGGAGCTGCCATGCGTCACGCGTCGAGCGACACGATTACCTGGAGCATGATGCTCCGCAAACTGCCGACGATCGCCAAAGCCATCCCGCGGGTGGTCAAGGGCATGAAAGTCGCCAACGTCACGGATCCGACCCAAACGTGTGGCCTCGGCTGGACCTTCGAGCAAGCAACGCTGCGCAATCCAGAGGGGCAGGCGATCTTGCAGGACAACGTCTTGCTGACCTATGCGCAGGTCAACCAGTGGGCCAACCGCATCGCCCACTATCTGAGCGCGCAGGGCATCGGCAAGGGCGACGTGGTCGCGGTGTTCATCGAAAATCGTCCCGAGCTGCTGGTGACCATTCTGGCGCTCGCCAAACTCGGGGCGGTCAGTGCGCTGCTCAATACTTCGCAAACCCGCGACACACTGATTCACAGCGTAAATCTGGTGGCGCCGGTGGCGATTGTCCTCGGTGAGGAATTGCAGCCGGCGTTTGCCGCGATCCGCGAGCAGGTGTCGATCCCGGCGCAGCGCACCTGGTTTATCGCCGACCGTGACACCTATAGCCACCCAGGCATTGCGCCCGAGGGCTACGTCAATCTGATCAGTGCCAGTGCTGACGCCTGCGCTGAAAACCCGCCCAGCAGCGGTGAAGTGTTCTTCGACGATCCGTGCTTCTACATCTACACCTCCGGCACTACCGGCCTGCCCAAGGCCGGCGTGTTCAAGCACGGGCGCTGGATGCGCAGCTCCGCCAGCTTCGGCATGATCGCCCTGAACATGACGCCCGACGATGTCGTCTATTGCACCTTGCCGCTGTACCACGCCACCGGCCTTTGTGTGTGCTGGGGCTCGGCGATCAATGGCGCTTCCGGGTTCGCGATCCGTCGCAAGTTCAGCGCCAGCCAGTTCTGGCCGGATGTGCGTCGCTACAACGCGACCACCCTCGGCTATGTCGGCGAATTGTGCCGTTATCTGGTCGATCAACCGCCCAGCGCCGATGACAGCCGTCACGCGGTGCGCAAGATGATCGGCAACGGCTTGCGTCCCGGCGCCTGGGCCGAGTTCAAGACCCGGTTTGCCGTCGAGCACATCTGCGAGCTGTACGCGGCGAGCGACGGCAATATCGGCTTCAGCAATATCCTCAACTTCGACAACACCATCGGTTTCTCGCTGATGGCCTGGGAGCTGGTGGCGTACGACCACGACAGCGGTCAGCCGTTGCGAAGCGCCGACGGCTTCATGCGCAAGGTTGGCAAGGGCGAACAGGGCTTGCTGCTGGCACGGATCGACGAAAAAGCCCCGCTGGACGGTTACACCGATCCGCAGAAAACCGCCAAGGTGGTGTTGCACGATGTGTTCAGCAAGGGCGACCGCTTCTTCAACACCGGCGACCTGCTGCGCAATATTGGCTTCGGCCACGCGCAGTTCGTCGATCGGCTCGGCGATACCTATCGCTGGAAGGGTGAAAACGTTTCGACCACCGAGGTGGAAAACCTGCTACTGCAACACCCGCACATTTCCGAAGCGGTGGCCTACGGCGTGGAAGTGCGCAACACCAACGGTCGCGCCGGGATGGCCGCAATCACGCCCGCCGAATCCCTCGCGACCTTGGATTTCGCCGAATTGCTGGCGTTCGCCCGCCAGCGTATGCCGGCCTATGCGGTGCCGCTGTTCTTGCGGGTGAAGGTGAAAATGGAAACCACCGGGACCTTCAAATACCAGAAGACCCGGCTGAAAAACGAGGGCTTCGACCCCGGCCAGACAGGTGATGATCCGATTTACGCGTGGCTGCCTGGCACCCAGACTTACGTGCAAGTGACGGACGAAATTCTGGCCGATATTCATCAGGGCAAATATCGCTATTGAGATTGGCTATGGCACGACTTGAGAAAAAGGGGGTGACAGCTATCGTCGCGCTCGGGAAACTGTCGGCTTTGCGAATAACCGAAAGTGGAGTTGCCCTATGTCTGACCAGAGCCGCCAGATGACCCCTGAAGAAGCTGCCGAATTCACCGAGCAGGTTTTCAACAAGGCGCGCGAAGGTGATGCGCTGATGCTCGATCGGCTGATCAGCGCCGGTTTGCCGGTGAACCTGAAAAACAGCAAGGGCGACACCCTGCTGATGCTCGCCAGTTACTATGGCCACGTCGACGCGGTGCAGGTGCTGCTCAAGCACAAGGCCGACCCGGAAATGCGCAACGGCAACGGCCAGAGCCCGATTGCCGGCGCCGCGTTCAAGGGCGATCTGGCGGTGGTCAAGGCGCTGGTGGAAGCGGGCGCCGAGATCGAAGGCTCGTCGTTCGATGGCCGTACCGCGCTGATGATGGCGGCGATGTTCAACCGTGTTGAAATCGTTGATTACCTGATCAGCAAGGGCGCCGACCCGCAAGCCAAGGATGCCAATGGCGTCACCGCGCTGGACGCGGCCCGCACCATGGGCGCGGTCGATACCACGGCGCAGCTGGAAAAACTGCTGGCCTGAGGACTGTCGAGATTCTGTGGCGAGGGAGCTTGCTCCCGCTCCAGTGCGCAGCGCTGGCAAAAATGTTGAGCCCACTGTTTTTCGGGCTGCTTCGCACCCCAGCGGGAGCAAGCTCCCTCGCCACAGGTGTCGGATGCGCCACGGAATGCGCTATCCTCCGCGCCCTCAAATTCAACCTTCCACAGGATCCGCCCTCATGAAAGCCGCACTCGTCGAACTCATCAGCAAAATCAGCTCCGGCTGCATGGGCGAGGACGAGATCCTGAATGTGGCCGACGAAGCCGCGCAGGCCTACGCTGATGCCGAAGCCTTTCTGGCGGCCAACCCGGACATCAACTACGACGACACCTTCCCGATTCCGCTGGGCGAGTGGGTGGTGGTCGGCAGCCTGCCGGAAACCGTGCTGTTCCAGGCTGATACCTACGCTGACCTGTTCGCGCAGATCGTCGCCTCGTTCGGCCCGGGCGTCGATTTCAACCTCAAGCCCAAACAACTGGCCAAGACCGAAGCGCTGACTGCGCTCAACCGCATCCAGGTGCAGATGAGCAGCCTGAACAAGGAAAACGGCGGTTACACGCTGATGAACTTCAGCCAGTTGCTCGACGACGAGCTGCAAGTGGTGCTGGTCTACGGCAACGACGTGCCACGGGTGCTGGAGCTGTGCGCCGAAGTCGGCATCGCTGCCGCGCCTTCGCTGGAAGCGCTGAAAGTCGCCGTTCACGTCTGAACGCAATAAAAGGGAACCCTGCGCGCGACCGTCTATCCTAAAAGTGCATGCCACTAATCTGGAGCGACACCATGGGTTCCACGTTCAACGGTCTGATTGGTCTGATCATTCTTGCCCTCGATATCTGGGCGATCATCAACGTACTGAAAAGCGGCGCCGAGACCGGGATGAAAATCCTCTGGGTTCTGCTGATCATCCTCCTGCCAGTACTGGGCCTGATCATCTGGGCGATCGCCGGGCCACGGGGCAATGTGCGGGTCTGACGCTTTCCCGAAAACACGCTGATCCCCTGTGGGAGCGGGCTTGCTCGCGAAGGCGATTGTTCAGTCGAAACACAGGTTGAATGACACTCCGCTTTCGCGAGCAAGCCCGCTCCCACATTGGTCTTGTGGTAGCTCCAGAGTGTGCCCTGTCGGAGGAAGGTTCGACCTGTCATCTTCGGCAACGTAGAATGCGCGCCTTTCCCGGGCAATCGTCCCCCACGATTGGCGCCCGCGCATTCATCGGAGCACTTGACCATGACCGTCACCAAAACCAGCGAATACCTGGAAACCCTCTACGAAGGCTACGGCCAGCGTTTTCGCATGGAAAAACTGCTGCACGAAGTGCGCACCGAACACCAGCACCTGGTGATTTTCCAGAACCCGCGCATGGGCCGGGTGATGGCGCTGGACGGCGTGATCCAGACCACCGAAGCCGATGAATTCATCTACCACGAAATGCTCACCCACGTGCCGATCCTCGCCCACGGCACCGCCAAGCGCGTGCTGATCATCGGCGGCGGCGACGGTGGCATGCTGCGCGAAGTGACCAAGCACGCCAGCGTCGAGCACATCACCATGGTCGAGATCGACGGCACCGTGGTCGACATGTGCAAGGAATTCCTGCCGAACCACTCCAAGGGCGCCTACGACGATCCACGGCTGAACCTGGTGATCGACGACGGCATGCGTTTCGTCGCCACCACCACGGAAAAATTCGACGTGATCATCTCTGACTCCACCGACCCGATCGGCCCGGGCGAAGTGCTGTTCTCGGAGAACTTCTATCAGGCGTGCCATCGTTGCCTGAACGAAGGCGGGATCCTCGTGACCCAGAACGGCACGCCGTTCATGCAGATCGATGAAGTCAAAACCACTGCCGGTCGCCTGCGCAGCCTGTTCCCGGACTGGCACTTCTATCAGGCAGCGGTGCCGACCTACATCGGCGGTTCGATGACCTTCGCCTGGGGCTCGACCAACCCGGCCTACCGCAAGCTGAGCCGTGAAACCCTGCAACAGCGCTTCATCGGCAGCGGCATCGTCACCCGCTATTACAACCCGGAAATCCACATCGGCGCATTCGCGCTGCCGCAGTACGTGCTGCAGGCGATCAACAAGCCAAGCAACGACTGACCAGGCCGATGGATTCCTTGTGGCGAGGGAGCTTGCTCCCGCTTGAGTGCGCAGCACTCACAAAGTCTGCGATCTCAAAATATTTTGGGGCCGCTTCGCAGCCCAGCGGGAGCAAGCTCCCTCGCCACACAATTTTTCCAGCCATGAAAATGATTTTTTTTTCATGTTCGTCCGCTGCAATCCTTTTGAACGATCAATCTCGCCAAAAGTCGAGATAGTAGTAAGCCCATTTGCGGGTTTGATCGAGGAGGCACCGATGCAAAAGTGGAAAGTCACTTTCGTGGACGATCATGGTGAAATTGTCGATGAGGTGTTCGAGCGCGCGGAATGCCCCAGCGACGACGAGGCTGCACGCCTGATCAAGGAACGGCTCCTGCCGGTGGCCGCCGAACTGGATATGAACGATCTTGAAGGGCGCACCACCGATGCTGGCGTGAAAAGCCTGAAAACCCAGAACAGCATCGAAATCCGCAGTATCACGCCAATCTGAAATTCTTCCTGTCACTTGAAGCACCAGGCCTTGGCAGCAGCTCTATCTTGGGGCTACTCTGCAAGCGAGATCAGCGAAACAATCGCTAAGGTCTGGTCTTGTCAGCTACATGCTTGTTTCCCGCGTGCAACCACGTTGCCGAAGTACTTTGGCCTGTAAGGCCCGGGGCGGGAATACGGAAAGTCTATCCATCTATCCGAGGGGGACGATTCATGAGCACAGCCTATCAAGAAGACATCAGCAGCAATGTTCTGCGCCGCATGAAAGAAGGCGGTTTCGACTTTTCCCGGTTCCATCCCATCGAGTTCTACGCCATTTTCCCGGACGAGGAGCGGGCGCGCAGGGCGGCAGGCAAATTTCGTGGTGAATCCATCAATGCCCAGGTCAGTGCGCGCGACGATGGCGCCTGGTCGCTGGAACTGAGCAAAGTGATGTACGCAACCTATGACGATATTGGCGATTTCGAGCAGGGCTTCTCTGCCGTGGTCGAGCCGCTGGGCGGAATCATCGAGGGCTGGGGCGTGAAGCAGGAGGTGCGTAACCGCCATCGTCTGAACTGATCTCTGGTTTCAGGTATTGAGCAACGGCTGACCTTCGGGTTGGCCGTTGTCGTTTCTGGCCGCCGAATAGCCCGTGGCAAAACCCTGAAACAAGAATCCCGGGCAAAAAAAAGCCACCGGAGAGGGTGGCTAAAGGGAAGACCGATAAGGAGAGGAAACCGGTCAGGGTTACGGCCTGCGGGGACTGCGCGGGCAGTCCGGATCAGTGGAGCTGAAGTCTTCACCGGGGAAGTTTTCAGCGGATGCGCCGATTATCCGCAGCTCGGTGCGAGCGGTGAAATCAACTCTGACTATGCTGGTGATAGGCGATGCAATGCGTCGCAATGAAGCGGGGGCAATCCGGTTGGGGCCATTGCCGCACAGGAATGGTGCGGTGCTTGCGGCGTGATTATCCAACCGATTGAAATCAAAGCGTTTATGCCGATGGCACGGGCCTTGCGAAGGCCTGTAGGTCCGGGTGACAAGGAGTACGGCATGATCCGCACCTATTTTGATGAAATGTACGATGCCGGCGGCCAGGTCCGCCCGCATTACCGGGAGTTCGCCCGCTGGCTGGCCGACACGCCTGACGAGTTGCTGGCACAACGGCGACGCGAGGCTGACCTGCTGTTCCACCGGGCCGGGATCACCTTCACGCTCTATGGCGACGAGCAGGGCACCGAGCGCCTGATTCCGTTCGACACCATCCCGCGCAGCATTCCCGCCAGCGAGTGGCGGATCGTCGAGCGTGGCTGCATCCAGCGGGTCAAGGCGTTGAACATGTTCCTCGCCGACCTTTATCACGAACAGCGCATCATCAAGGCCGGGATCATCCCCGCCGAACAGGTGCTGGCCAACGAGCAGTACCAGTTGGCGATGCAGGGCCTGGATCTGCATCGCGACATCTATTCGCACATCTCCGGCGTCGACCTTGTGCGCGACGGCGATGGCACTTACTACGTGCTCGAAGACAACCTGCGTACTCCGAGCGGCGTCAGCTACATGCTCGAAGATCGCAAAATGATGATGCGTCTGTTCCCGGAGCTGTTCGCCGCCCAGCGCATCGCGCCCATCGACCACTACCCGAATCTGTTGCTCGACACCCTGAAGAGCTCCAGCCCGATTGACGACCCGAGCGTGGTGGTGCTGACGCCGGGGCGCTTCAACAGTGCGTTCTTCGAACACGCTTTCCTGGCGCGAGAAATGGGCGTTGAACTGGTGGAGGGCGCCGACCTGTTCGTGCGTGACGACAAGGTGTACATGCGCACCACCGACGGGCCGAAAGCGGTGGACGTGATCTACCGCCGTCTCGACGACGCGTTCCTCGATCCGCTGGCATTCAACCCCGACTCGATGCTCGGTGTGCCGGGGCTGCTCTCGTCCTATCGCTCGGGCAACGTGGTGCTGGCCAATGCCATCGGCACCGGCGTGGCGGATGACAAATCGGTGTACCCGTTTGTCACCGAGATGATCCGTTTCTACCTCGATGAAGAACCGATCCTGAAGAACGTGCCGACCTGGCAGTGCCGCAACCCCTCGGAACTTTCCCACGTACTGGCCAATCTTCCGGATCTGGTGGTCAAGGAGACCCAGGGCTCCGGCGGTTACGGAATGCTGGTGGGGCCGGCGTCAACCACGGCGCAGATCGATGCGTTCCGTGAGCGGATCAAGGCCAAGCCCCACGCGTACATTGCGCAGCCGACGCTGTCGTTGTCGACCTGTCCGACCTTTGTCGAAAACGGCATTGCGCCGCGTCATATCGACTTGCGTCCGTTTGTATTGTCTGGCCGCGAAACCCGGGTCGTGCCCGGCGGTTTGACCCGTGTCGCCCTGCGTGAAGGCTCCCTGGTGGTGAACTCCTCCCAGGGCGGCGGCACCAAGGACACCTGGGTGGTCGAGGATTGAAGGAAGCTTGCCATGTTAAGTAGAACTGCCTCGGATCTGTACTGGATGTCGCGTTACCTGGAGCGGGCGGAAAACCTCGCGCGGATGCTCGATATCAGCTATTCGCTGTCGCTGATGCCGCAGGACGGTCGCGGCGACGGTTTGCACGAATTGGCGATGCCGCTGTTGATCACCGGCACCCTCGACGATTATCTGGAGCGTCACGGCGAACTGCATGCCGAACGCCTGCTGCACTTCTTCGCCCTCGATGCGGCCAACCCGGCGAGCATCTACAGTTGCCTCGGCGCGGCGCGGGCCAGTGCGCATGCGGTGCGCGGGCGTATCACCGCGGACATGTGGGAGAACATCAACGCTACCTGGCTGGAAATTCGCGGCATTGCCGAGCAGGGCCTCAGTCGTTACGGCATGAGCCGTTTCTGCGAGTGGATCAAGGAGCGCTCGCACCTGTTCCGGGGCGCGTCCTACGGCACGATCATGCGCAACGATGCATTCCGTTTCATTCGTCTGGGGACGTTCATCGAGCGTGCGGATAACACGCTGCGCCTGCTCGATGCGCGCTATGAAATGGCCGGCGATCAGGCCGAGGCCGTCAGTGACGGTACGGCGCACGCCTATTACCAGTGGAGTGCACTGTTGCGAGCGCTGTCATCGTTCGAGGCCTACACCGAGATCTACCGCGACGCCCCCGGCGCCCGGCATGTCGCCGAGCTGCTGCTGTTGCGCGCCGATGTGCCGCGCTCGCTGCGCGCCTGCACCGAGGAAATCGACCAGATCCTCGCCCAGTTACCGGGTGCCAATGGCCGTCCGGCACAACGCCTCGCCGCCGAGATGGACGCGCGTCTGCGTTACACCGGCATCAACGAAATCCTCGCCGAAGGCCTGCACGCCTGGCTCACCGAATTCATCCCGCTGGTGCGCCAGCTGGGCAACGCGATTCACAGTTCATACCTGGAGGCTGCATGAGACTTTCCATTAGCCACGAGACCACCTATCACTATGAAGATCAGGTGCGGGCGAGCATCCAGTATCTGCGCCTGACCCCGCACGACAGCGAGCGTCAGCACGTGTTGAGCTGGCAGCTCGACCTGCCGCGTCCGGTGCGCGCCCAGCTCGATCCGTTCGGCAATATCCTGCATGTGCTGACCATGGATGAGCCTCACGAAGCGATCATCATCGGCGCCCGTGGCCAGGTCGATATCGACGAATTGCGCGAGGCCGAACATGAGAGCCAGTCGGCGCTACCGTTTCTGCGCTTCACCCGGCTGACCGAGGCGGACGAAGCGCTACGGGCGTTTGCCGACAAATCCTGCAAACAGCGGCGCGATCGCACCGCGCTGATCGACCTGATGCACGGTTTGAACCAGCACATCAGCTACACGCCGGGTTCGACTGAAGTCGACACCAGCGCCGCCGAAGCCTTTGCCGGGCGCGCCGGGGTTTGTCAGGATCACACCCATGCGTTTCTCGCTTGTGCACGCAGCCTGGGGATTCCGTCGCGTTACGTGTCGGGTTATCTGTACAGCGAGGACGCCGAGCACCTGGCCAGTCACGCCTGGGCCGAAGCGTGGCTGGATGACGCCTGGTACAGCTTTGATGTGACCAACCAATTGGCCCGCCCGGAGCGCCATCTGAAACTGGCGGTGGGCCTGGATTATCTGGATGCCTGCCCGGTGCGCGGCATGCGTCGGGGCGGTGGTTGTGAGCAGATGCATGCGAAGGTGTTCGTGTCGCCGACGCCGGTTATTTCCGTGCAACAACAGTAATTTGCTTCACACAAAACCCTGTAGGAGCGAGCCTGCTCGCGAAAGCGGTTTATCAGTCAGCAATGTGGTGTCTGAAACTCCGCTTTCGCGAGCAGGCTCGCTCCCACATGGGGAGTTGCATCAGGGCTTAACCTTGCGCCCAGCCATGTGTTGCAAATAGCCGATCAACAACTGCAAATCCCTCTCCGGCAACACCTCTGCCGAAAACCCCGGCATCTTCGCCTGAGGCCACTGGCGCAAACTCTGCGGATCGCGAATGTAGCGCTTGAGAAAATCCGCGCCGAAGTACTCAGTCGGGTTGTACGGAATATTCAGATCCGGCCCGAACTGCGCATCCCCCGCACCGTTCAACCGGTGGCAGGCCAGGCAGTTCTTCTGGAACAGCGCAAAACCCTGATTCACCGGGTCATCCGCTTTCAGCTTGGGATCCGGTAACAGCGCCGGGAAGCGCTCGGCCACCGGCGCCATGCGCTTGATGCTCGCCACTTGGAACGGCCATTGCTCCGGGCTGATGTTGCCGGCCTGCGGGTCAGTCCACACCAGATAGAACGGCCCGGCGCTGTGTTTGCCCTCGGACAGCGGCGGCCACGGCTGCGTCGGGTCCTCGATCGCCAGCCAGGCCTGCGCGCCTTTGCTGTTGAGCAACGGCGCAGCGGCCAGTTCGGCGGCAAACCCGTCCAGCGCCACCGCTTGCAGGTGATCGGCCGGTTTGATCCCGGTGAGCAGCGCCGCCACGGGCACGGCGCGATAAGTCATGTCCTTCTTGTAGGACACATCGTTCTTGATGGTCAGAGTTTGTGCTTGCGGATGCTTGAGCAACTCTTCGGTCTGCCAGGTGCGACTGTTCGCGCCCAGCGCCACCGTGAGCTGCGCCGCAGACAAGGGCATGCTCAGCAGCAAGGCCCAGAACACAATGAGCGTTTTCAAATGATCGCCGTCCCTGTCGTGGAAGTGCGCAAAGGTTCGCACAGCCACGCTGGCCCGGGTAGCGGGCCAGTCACATTTTGTCTGGCGATAACGGACGCCTGCCGCTTGAGTCAGCCAATCACCTTGGTCAGATTGGGCAAAATCAACAGCAGCGTGGTGGCGAAAAGAATGAGTCCTGCTTGACGAACTTTCGGTTGTTTGAACATGGCTTGACCGCCTTTATTGTTATTTCCTGATGTCTGCCTGCATATCCATGACGGCAAACGCTGCACTTCCTGTTGAAGAACGTCGGCCCCGGCAAAACCCGACGACCCTGACGTACATTTACTACCTTAGAGCCCGCGTCACGCTTGGCTTAGATCCATTTCATATGTATTTGCTGCCGTTTGCGATAAAAACGGCATGAGGCTTATTGCCAGCTTCTTCGCCGCCCGCTGGCTAGACAACTCGCTGACCTGAACCGGTTCACCTGAGGATGGATGACCGTCCGTCTGAGCGTGCACGTCAACGTCATTGAGCGCTGTGGTCATTGAATCCATGCGCGCTCGGGACAACAGTGACACTACGAAATTCACTCACCGCACAGGTTCGAGGACGTCATGACCCAAGCTTTGATTTTCGATGCGTTACGCACGCCCCGCGGCAAAGGCAAGGCCGATGGCGCGCTGCACAGTGTCAAACCGGTGAATCTGGTCGCCGGATTGCTGACCGCACTGCAAAGCCGTACCGCGCTGGACACCAGTCAGGTCGATGACGTGGTGCTCGGCTGCGTCACGCCGATTGGCGATCAGGGCTCGGACATTGCCAAGACTGCGGTGCAGGTGGCGGATTGGGACGTTAGCGTCGCCGGCGTGCAGATCAACCGTTTTTGCGCCTCGGGCCTGGAAGCGGTCAACCTCGGCGCGATGAAGGTGCGCTCGGGCTTCGAAGACCTGGTGGTGGTCGGTGGCGTCGAGTCGATGTCGCGGGTGCCGATGGGCAGCGACGGCGGCGCCTGGGCACTGGATCCGCAAACCAATCTGCACAGCCACTTCACCCCGCAGGGCGTTGGTGCGGACCTGATCGCCACCCTTGAAGGCTTCAGTCGTGAGGATGTCGATGCCTACGCGCTGCGCTCGCAGCAAAAAGCCGCACGGGCGCGGGCCGACGGCTCGTTCAACAAGTCGCTGGTGCCGGTGCAGGATCAGAACGGCATCATCCTGCTCGATCACGACGAATTCATTCGCGCCGAGTCGACGATGGAAGGCCTCGGCAAACTCAAGCCAAGTTTCGAAATGATCGGCCAGATGGGTTTCGACGCCACGGCGCTGCGGGTTTACAGCCACGTCGAGCGGATCAATCACGTGCATACGCCGGGCAACAGCTCCGGGATCGTTGACGGTGCGGCGCTGATGTTGATCGGCTCCGAAGCCAAGGGTCGTGCACTGGGCCTGCAACCACGGGCCCGGATCGTCGCCACGGCGGTCACCAGCACTGACCCGACCATCATGCTCACCGGCCCGGCGCCGGCCACCCGCAAGGCTTTGGCCAAGGCGGGTCTGCGCGTGGAAGACATCGACCTGTTCGAGGTCAACGAGGCGTTTGCCTCGGTGGTGCTCAAGTTCATCAAGGACATGGCGGTGGACCCGGACAAAGTCAACGTCAACGGCGGCTCGATCGCCATGGGCCACCCGCTGGGCGCGACCGGTTGCGCGATCCTCGGCACCTTGCTCGATGAACTGGAAGCCCGGCGCCTGCGCTACGGCCTGGCGACGCTGTGTGTCGGCGGCGGCATGGGCATTGCCACCATCATCGAACGCCTCTGAGCCCCGAATTCAAGGAACCTTGTTATGAGCGAAGCCATTCGTTACGAAAAAGGCCAGGACGCCATCGTCGTGTTGACCATCGACATGCCGGGCCAGAGCGCCAACACCATGAACGCCGTGTACCGCCAGGCCATGGGCGCCTGCGTTGCGCGACTGGTGGCGGAAAAAGACAGCATCGCCGGGGTGATCATCACCTCGGCGAAGAAAACCTTCTTTGCCGGCGGCGACCTCAATGAGCTGATCAAGGTCGGCAAACCCGAAGCCAAAGCCTTTTATGACATGGTGCTGAGCCTCAAAGCACAATTGCGCACCCTGGAAACCCTCGGCAAACCGGTGGTCGCGGCGATCAACGGCGCCGCGCTCGGCGGTGGCTGGGAAATCTGTCTGGCCTGCCATCACCGGGTGGCGCTGGACGATGCGGCGGTGCAACTCGGTCTGCCGGAAGTGACGCTGGGCCTGCTGCCGGGCGGCGGCGGGGTGGTGCGCATGGTGCGTATGCTCGGCATCGAAAAAGCCTTGCCGTACTTGCTCGAAGGCAAAAAGGTACGCCCGCAACAGGCATTGCAGGCCGGTCTGATCGATGAACTGGCGGCGGATCGTGACGAGTTGCTGGCCAAGGCGCGCGCCTGGATTGTCGCCAACCCGGGCGCGGTGCAGCGTTGGGACGTGAAGGGTTATCAGATCCCCGGCGGCACACCGTCGAATCCGAAAGTCGCGCAGATGCTGGCGATAGCGCCGTCGATCCTGCGCAGCAAGACTCAGGGCACGCTGCCGGCGCCAGAGAAGATTCTGTGTGCGGCGGTGGAGGGCGCACAGGTCGATTTCGACACTGCGCACCTGATCGAAACCCGCTATTTCACCGAACTGACCACCGGGCAGATCTCGAAAAACCTGATCGGCACCTTCTGGTTCCAGCTCAACGAGATCAACGCCGGCAGTTCGCGGCCGCAGGGTTTTGCGCCATATGTCACGCGCAAGGTCGGTGTGCTCGGTGCGGGCATGATGGGCGCCGGGATCGCCTTTGTCAGTGCCTCAGCCGGCATCGACGTAGTGCTCAAGGACATCAACCTGGCGGCGGCCGAGAAGGGCAAGGCCCATTCGGCGGCGCTGCTGGACAAAAAAGTCGACCGTGGCCAGATGACGGCCGAAAAGCGCGAAGCGGTGCTGGCGCGGATCCACGCCACTGAAGATGATGCGGATCTGGCGGGTTGTGATCTGATCATCGAGGCGGTGTTCGAGGATCGCGAACTCAAGGCGACGGTCTCGTCGGCAGCGCAAAAAATAGTGGGTTCTGATGCAGTGATTGCCTCCAACACTTCAACCTTGCCGATCACTGGACTGGCGACCGCGGTACCCGATCAGAGCAAGTTCATCGGTCTGCACTTCTTCAGCCCGGTGGACAAAATGCCGCTGGTGGAAATCATCAAAGGTGCGCAAACAAGTGCTGAAACCCTGGCGCGCGGTTTCGACTTTGTTCTGCAAATCAAGAAAACCCCGATCGTGGTCAATGACAGTCGCGGCTTCTTTACCTCGCGGGTGTTTGGCACCTTCACCAATGAAGGCATCGCCATGCTCGGCGAGGGCGTGAGCGCGCCGATGATCGAGACCGAAGCGCGCAAGGCCGGGATGCCGGTCGGGCCGCTGGCGATCTCCGACGAAGTTTCCCTCAGCCTGATGAGCCATATCCGTCAGCAAACGGCCAAAGACCTGCAAGCGGAAGGGAAACCGCTGATAGAACACCCGGCCTTCGCCGTGATTGACTTGCTGCTCAACGAATACAAGCGCCCGGGCAAAGCCGCTGGCGGTGGTTTCTACGATTACGCGGCGGGTGGTCAGAAACATCTGTGGCCGGAGTTGAAGACGCGCTTCGAGCAGGCCGACGGGCAGATTTCGCCGAAGGATGTGCGTGATCGTCTGCTGTTCGTGCAGGCCCTGGAAACCGTGCGCTGCGTGGAGGAGGGCGTGCTCACCTCGACGGCGGATGCCAACGTCGGCTCGATCTTCGGCATCGGCTTTGCGCCGTGGACCGGCGGCGCCTTGCAGTTCATTAATCAGTACGGGGTGCAGGACTTCGTCGCACGCGCGCAGTATCTGGCCGAGCAGTACGGCGAGCGCTTTGCGCCACCGGCGCTGTTGCTGGAAAAAGCCGCGAAAGGCGAGCTGTTTAAGTGATCGGCTGAACGCTGCGGGGCTTGCCTTGCCGGGGTGTTTCAAGGCAGGCTCTGGGGTGTTCATTATTCCCATCACGTGTCAGGTATTTTTTATGTCGCTACGCATCTGCATTCTGGAAACCGACATCCTGCGTCCGGAACTGGTCGATCAATATCAGGGTTACGGGCAGATGTTTCAGCGCCTGTTCTCGCAGCAACCGATTGCCGCCGAGTTCACCGTGTACAACGTGATGCAGGGCGAATACCCAAGCGACGACCTGACCTTCGATGCGTACCTGATCACCGGCAGCAAGGCCGATTCGTTCGGCACCGACCCGTGGATCCAGACCCTCAAGCAATACCTGCTGACCCGCTACGAGCGTGGCGACAAGCTGCTCGGCGTGTGCTTCGGCCATCAATTGCTGGCGCTGCTGCTAGGTGGCAAGAGCGAGCGCGCCAGCCAAGGCTGGGGCGTCGGCACCCACAACTACAAACTGGCGGCCAAGGCTCCGTGGATGAGCCCGGTGCGAGAAGAGCTGACGCTGCTGATCAGCCACCAGGATCAGGTCACGGCGCTGCCGGAAAACGCCACGGTTATTGCCTCCAGCGATTTCTGTCCGTTTGCCGCGTACCACATCAACGATCAGGTGCTGTGCTTCCAGGGCCACCCGGAATTCATTCACGACTATTCGCGAGCGCTGCTGGATCTGCGCCAGGAAGCGCTGGGTTCGCAGATCTACTCGAAAGGCGTGGCCAGCCTGGAGCAGGAGCACCATGGCATCACGGTGGCAGAGTGGATGATGCGCTTTGTGGCGCACAAGCCTGAGGCTGCAGCGATTTAAGACCTGACATTTACCTATGTGGTGAGGGAGCTTGCTCCCGCTCGGGTGCGCAGCAGCCGTAATTTACGGCAACTTGATTTCTGTATGGGGGCGCTTCGCACCCCAGCGGGAGCAAGCTCCCTCGCCACAGGACTACAACCACCCCGACCTCTTGAAACTCGCCCACAAACTCACACACCCCACCGTAATAAACCCCAACACAGCGAAATAGCCGTAGTGCCAGCTCAGCTCCGGCATGTTCTGGAAGTTCATCCCGTAAATCCCNTACAACCACCCCGACCTCTTGAAACTCGCCCACAAACTCACACACCCCACCGTAATAAACCCCAACACAGCGAAATAGCCGTAGTGCCAGCTCAGCTCCGGCATGTTCTGGAAGTTCATCCCGTAAATCCCCGCCACCGCGGTCGGGAACGCCAGAATCGCCGCCCACGCGGCAAACTTGCGTTGCACCACGCTCTGCCGTGACGCCTCGAGCAGCACGCCGATTTCGATGGTCTGGCTGGCGATGTCGGCCAGCGTGGTCAGGTCTTCCATCTGCCGCGTGACGTGAATCTGCACATCGCGGAAGTACGGGCGCATGTTCTTGTCGATGAACGGGAAGCTCAGCTTCTGCAGCTCCTCGCCAATCTCCACCATCGGCGCTGCATAGCGGCGCAGGCGCAACACGTCGCGGCGCAGACCGTGGAGTTTCTGAATGTCATGCTCGTTCAACGCACTGCACAGCACGTTGCGCTCCAGTTCATCGATCTCGGCATGAATCGCTTCGCCCACCGGTTGGTAGTTTTCTATGACGAAATCCAGCAGCGCATACAGGACGAAATCTTCGCCGTGCTCCAGCAACAGCGGCCGCGCCTCACAGCGTTGGCGGACATGCGCGTAGGACGCCGAGTGGCCGTTGCGGGCGGTGATGATGTAGCCCTTGCCGGCGAAGATGTGTGTTTCGATGAACTGCAAGATCCCATGTTCGCGGATTGGCGAGTAGGTGACGATAAACAAGGCGTCACCAAAGGTTTCCAGCTTCGGCCGGCTGTGTTTTTCCAGGGCGTCTTCAATGGCCAGTTCGTGCAGGTTGAACTGGCGCTGCAGATTGGCCAGCTCCTGAGCGTCCGGCTCTTCCAGGCCGATCCAGACAAAATGTCCGGTTTTTGCGGCCCAGGCGGCACCTTCGTCAAGCGTGATATTAGTGACTTTCTTACCGGCGCTGTAAACCGCAGCAGCAACAACTCGACCCATGGTAGTGGTTCACTTCTTCTTGGCAGATGGCAGGGAATACAAGGCTTCAGCTTAGCTGTGTCGCTGCTTGAGAGTCAGTGAAATCTGTACAGTTCACCCGGCAAAAGAAAACCCGCACAAGGCGGGCTTTTTTACGCAGCTTGCAGCTGCTGATCCATCGCGGCGATGCATTCGCGCATCTGCTCGCGGCATTGGGACATGAGCATGGGCATGTCATCCATGGTCAGCCCGGCTGTAGGAATCGCCGGCAGCGAGCGTATGAGAATGTTCCCGCTGCGCCAGCGGTTCAGGCGCATGTGCTTGATGTAGCTGCTGACGCACACCGGCACGATCGGCACACCGGCGGCGATCGCCATCTGGAACGCGCCTTTCTTGAACGGCAGCAGTTCTTCACCGAGGTTGCGCGTGCCTTCCGGGAATACCCAGATCGACGTGTCTTCGTGCTGCAAGGTGTGGGTGGTGGTGAGCATCGACTTGCGCGCCTTGTGCGCGTTGCCGCGATCGATCAACACGTTGCCCGCGAGCCAGAACAGTTGCCCGAACAGCGGCACCCATTTCAGGCTTTTCTTGCCGATGCACACGGTCCGCCGGGGCACCACGTTGCCGAACACGAACAGGTCGTAGTTGGACTGATGGTTGGCGACAATCACGCAACTGTCTGGCTTGTTCATCAACGGGCCGACGTCGGCTTTTACCCGCAAGCGCAGAATGCACATGGCCGGAAGCGCGTAGAGGCGGGCGCACAGTCGGCTGTTGTCCGGATTGAACGGCCGGCACAGCCCGAGGATCACCCCCAACACGCCGGCCAGAATAAAGTGCAGGCCCATCAATAACATACGAAACACAAACAGCATTTTCAGGCCCCACCGGGACAAAAGGTGGCGCAGTGTACGGATGTGCACTGTTTTCGGCAATTGCTGCTATAGAGTCCGGAGATAGGCGATGTTTAAGCGCATGTTTCCAAGTTGATCGTCAGACGCGTCCTAGAGCTGTCGGCGGATGATCAACCGAACGCGCAAGAAAAAGCCCGACACGACGGTCGGGCTTTTCTTCGGCTCGGGAAGCGTGGGCTCAGCCCAGGTGCTCCTGATCCTGGATGATCGCGTTGTCGAGGGCTTCGAGCAGCGCCTTGCGCACTTTGAGCTTGGTGTTCTTGTGCGCGTTCATGTTGATCTTCTTCAACTGACGCGCCGCGGCCAGGGCTGCGCCTTGCAGCTCTTCGGCAGCCACCACCTTGTCGAGGAAACCGGCATCCACCGCGCTTTTCGGATCAAACATCTCGCCGTTGATCACCGAACGGTGGAACGCCGAACGACGCAGACGATCACGCGCCAGCTCGATGCCGGCGTGGTGCATGGTCATGCCGATTTGCACTTCGTTCAGACCGATGCTGAACGGGCCGTCGACACCGATGCGGTAGTCGGCGGACAGCAGCAGGAATGCACCTTTGGCCACGGCGTGGCCTGGGCAGGCAACGATCACCGGAAACGGGTGGGACAGCAGGCGGCGGGCGAGTGTCGAACCCGCAGTCACCAGCGCCACGGCTTCTTTCGGGCCGGTGGTCATCACCTTCAAGTCATAGCCGCCCGACAGAATCCCCGGCTGACCGGTAATGATCACGATGGCACGATCAGTCTTCGCCTGATCCAGCGCCGCGTTGAACGCCGCAATCACGTCCGGGGAAATGGCATTGACCTTGCCGTTGTTCAGGGTCAGGGTCGCGATACCGTCTTCGAGGTGGTAGGCAATCAACTCACTCATGACGCTATTCCTTGTAAGAAAGATGGGCAGACGTTACCCACCACCGTAGGCCAGGTAAAGCGCTGTGACTGACTCGCCGGTCACCGTTTCCGGCCGCGCCCGGCGTAGCACGCCGTTCTGCTTCTATATAGAAGGGCGGCCGTCACCAGAGATTGGCCGGTTTGCCATCGTCCAAGGTGGGGCGAAACGCCTTTTTGTCTTAACCACATGAAAATTCTGAAAAAAAGTTTGCCATCAGAAAAGCTTTCGACTACATTAGCGCGCCTCGACAGACAGAACATGTTTGAAGAGATACGGTGAAGTGTCCGAGTGGCTTAAGGAGCACGCCTGGAAAGTGTGTATACAGGAAACTGTATCGAGAGTTCGAATCTCTCCTTCACCGCCAAATTCAATACGCAAAACCCCTGATTTCGAAAGAGATCAGGGGTTTTGTGGTTTCTGGCGTCTGGATTTTAATCCGCTACGCCTGTCATGCGCGCAAGTGCTCGGTCTGATTTTCCCATAGCACATTACAATCGTCGCTTTATCCGTAGAAAAAAGGACTGTTCCCATGATCATTTCCACCACCCACGCCATCGAAGGCCGACAGATCACCGCGTACCTGGACATTGTCAGCGCGGAGTCGGTGCAGGGCGTCAACGTGATCCGTGACATGTTTGCCGGCATGCGCGATTTTTTTGGTGGGCGCTCGCAGACGCTGGAGCGTGCGTTGAAAGAGGCGCGGGTTCAGGCGACGGACGAGATCAAGGAACGGGCGCGGGCGTTGCAGGCGGATGCGGTGGTCGGGCTGGATTTCGAGATCAGCATGCCGGCGGGCAAGGGTGGCATGGTTGTGGTGTTCGCGACGGGTACGGCGGTCAAGTTGCGTTGATGCAGTCGCGGTGTTTAAGCGAGCCCATTCAGATGATGAATGGGCTTTTTGCTTTTCTGCTTTCGATCAGCCCTGTGGCTTGAGGATGACAAGCCCGTGGGCGTCATAGGTCAGGGGCGTATCGACTGCGACCATCGGCGGGGTGCCGGTGGAGGGCGTCGGATCGGCCGGCTGACTCGGGTGGTAGATAACGCCGGGAGTCAGAACCGGTTTGTCCGGGTAGGTGATGGTGATGTCGCCTGATGCGAGCTTTTCCTTGAATTTTTCACCGGCGGCTTTGCCGGCAGCGATTTGTTCGTCCGTGAGTTTTACGACCGGCATTTCCGGGAATCCGTTGATTTTCATGTTCTCTCCTTGAGATTCATTTGTATGAAAAAGGGCAACGGCCTGTGGGCGGGAATCTTTAGCGTTGTGAGATCAACGGTTGGTTCGGATGTTGAGCAGGTGTAGGCCATTCGTCGGGCATCGGTCGAACTGAACCACAAGTCCGGTAATGACCGGCTAGTCTCAAAAGCCTTGGAGGTCGATATTTTTTCAGGCAAAAGGGCTTTGCCGGTGTCGATCTATCGCAAAGGGGAGAGGCTATGACTGATCCGTATATCGAAGACGATGGAGCCGAATTTTCATTCAACAACTGTGTCCGTTGCGGCCAGACGGAGTACCAATCGGGCTTTGGCGAGGATCCGGTGCAGACCGGCAAGATCAAGTCCACGGCACCCAAGGGGCCGAAAGCCAAATTCCTTCCAAAGGTCTCGGCCCGCTCAAGAAAATAAAGTGAGACCGAACGACCCCGTCTATGAACGGGGTTTTTTATGCCTGCTGTTTATGAAAAGGAAATCTCCTACAAACTCTTGGCCCGGTTTGGTGTTTTTCACAAACTTTTCACGTCCACGGTCGTAGGGTGAAGCCATCCGTTAGAAAGCAAGTCTCCAGCCCGTCTCCCCAGCGGGCTTTTTTTTGCCTGCGATAAAACCTTTGGCGAAATCGCTGTCCAATCGGCGCCAAGTGCGCGGCGGCAGCTGATTTGTCTGGACTTCAGCGCGTCGGCAGCTTTCAATCTCGGCCCCTTTTGATCTCCCTATTTTTGAGGTTTTCGTCATGCGTCTAACATTGCCTGCTCTGGTTCTGGGGCTTCTGGTTGCTCAAGGTGCGGTCGCCGGTGAGGGTACTGCAGCACTCGGCGGCGGTCTGGGTGGCGCGCTGGGTAACGTGGTTGGCCAGAAGATGGGCGGCAGCACGGGCGCAGCGATTGGTGCCGGTGTTGCAGGCGCGGCGGGCAGTGCGATGGCTGCCGGCAAGGGCAGCCGCACCAAAGCGGCTATTGGTGGTGGTGTTGGCGCGGCCGGTGGTTCGGTGATCGGCAACAGCCTGGGCGGCCGGAATGGTGCAACCATTGGCGCCGGTCTTGGTGGCGCTGCGGGTGGTGCCGTCGGCGCTAACCTGTCCAAAGGTCACAAGCGTCACTGATAGCGAACGTTTGTCAGAAAAAGCCCGGCTCGATGTCGGGTTTTTTCATGGCTGAACGTTTTCTCGAAAAATGTCTCCAATCTGACATAGGCCCTATGGGCATACCCTCCCGATTCGGGAACTGTGAGGTTCAAATGCGCTTGTCATTGTCTGCACTGTTTTTCGGATTATTCATCGCTCAAGGTGCGATGGCCGCCGGAGATGGCAGCGCCGCCGTAGGTGGCGGTTTGGGCGGTGTACTCGGTAACGTGGTCGGTGGCCAGCTCGGCGGTAGCACTGGTGCCGCGGTTGGCGCAGGCGTCGGTGGCGCGGCGGGCAGCGCGGTTGGGGCGAATAAACACAATCGCACCGAAGCCGCCATTGGTGGTGGCCTCGGCGCTGCCGGCGGCTCGGTGGTCGGCAACAGCCTGGGCGGCTCCACCGGTTCGGCCATCGGTGCTGGTTTGGGTGGTGCGGCGGGTGGTGCAGTGGGCAACAACCTGGGTGACGACGGTGGCAGAGCTCATTCCGGTGGTGGTCACAAGCACAACAAGTACAAACACAAAAACCGCCATCACTGATTGAATATTCGAAAACAAACCCGGCCTGGCGCCGGGTTTTTCGTTTCTGGCGGTCGGACACTGGAACGATTGCCTGTAAGGCTTTTCGAACGTTATACAACCCACCAGACGTAGAGGTTTGCCATGACGCCCGAAACCGAAGGCAAGGAAGAAAAAGGCCCGAGTGGTCTGCCGTTTATCAATGATCCGGGGAACGAGGATCCGGGGTCGCTGATGGATGATGCGACGGTGCCGTTGAATGATGCGGATGAGGCAGATATGGAGTATGAGGAGGATGAGGATGAGCAGTGAGGGGGAGTAAGGTGGATTGAAAATTTGGATTTGTTTTTAAGGGCCTGAGTGAACAGGCCCTTTTCGTGGTCATGTTTAATCGGTTTCTTTTGAGTCAGCCCATACATACAGGTTACTGAAGGCTGACATTTTTTTGATTTTTTTTAAATTAAGATATTCTTCCAGTTCTTTTTTAATGATTTTTTCATCGCAATATTTCCTATGTTTAGATGGTCTTTCGCGGGCAAAATTGTATAGGCGCCAAGTATCAAACCCATTAATTTCACCGTTTGGGCCATAGTCAAAATCTACGCTTCCTGTCGATAGATTGATGCGGCAGCCAACACCATGCAATTCATATTTAACGCCTCGAGTGACTCTTCCTCGTCGCTTTATTATCTTGGTGTACCAGAGCCGTCGAATGTCACGAGTGCCAAATTTGCGCTCAAATATCAGCGTGCTGGACTCTACCATGGAGATAAAGTCATTTATCAGGATGTCCAAAGCTTCATTTTGATCGCTCATCTTCTTCTCCGGTGCTCCAACCTGTCCAGGCCCACATTGTTTGCTGATTCCAATACATCTTCAATACTTCGTAGAGCTCCGTTATACGTTTTTAGATCTGTTATGAGTTTGATTGTCACATTGGTCGAAGTTTGTCGTGCAGCTGCTGCGCGATGGTGTCCGTCCAAGATATATAGGTTGCCGTCATGTTCTATTACGGTGATGGGATCGGTTGGGTCGTATCCGTTGCGCATTTTATTTTTATAATCCTCGACTGTCCTGGTTGAGGTTTTTCCCTCTATTGTATGTACACGCTTCAAAGTTTTCGGATCTATATTGTGAGCAATGGTCGGTAGTTTCGGCTCACCCTCGTCAACCTTAGCCCCGCCAATCCCACCCGGCACCTCACAGCCTGGCCTGTTCGGCGGCGGACAGTTCGACGTCAACCCCAACGGATCCACCCACCCCGTCGGATTCGGCACGTACTGGTACTGATTCAACCCACCCGCCAACTTGATGGGATCCGGCGTCAAATACCGTCCCAACCTCGGGTCGTAATACCGATGCCGGTTGTAATGCAGCCCGCTTTCCGCATCGAAATACTGCCCCTGAAACCGCAGCGGCTGGTCCAGGTAGTCCTCGC
>NZ_JAZAQQ010000018.1:0-63821 GCF_036861315.1 Pseudomonas sp. S3(2024)
GCCTCGAACCAATTGCCGCCTGCGCTGTTTGAGCAGCAGGCGGCCTAATACTCCTACGGAGTGGTTTAAAAAAACTGAACCACTACAGCCTGCTCGCGATAGCGCCAGTTCAGACACCACAAAAACCACTGCCCATCAGAGGCAGAGAACCTCAATAACCGTGAGGCAAAAACCGTGATCGAGACCCTGAACCATCTCCCGCATCCGCACGAAAGCGCGGCAGCCCTCGCCGGTCATTTCACCGATCTGGCGCCACCGCTCAACGCCCGGCAGGCGCATCTGGAAGCCTCGCGCTGCCTGTATTGCTACGACGCGCCGTGCGTCAACGCGTGCCCGAGCGAGATCGACATTCCGTCGTTCATCCGCAACATCCATCAGGACAACGTGCCCGGTGCGGCGCAGAAAATTCTATCGGCGAACATCCTCGGCGGCAGTTGCGCCCGGGTCTGCCCGACGGAAATCCTTTGTCAGCAAGCCTGCGTGCGCAACAACGCCCAGGAATGCGCGCCAGTGCTGATCGGCCTGTTGCAACGCTACGCCGTGGACAACGCGCACTTCACCGAGCACCCGTTCCAGCGTGCGGCGAGCACCGGCAAGCGCATCGCCGTGGTCGGCGCCGGGCCAGCGGGGTTGTCCTGCGCCCACCGCAGCGCAATGCACGGGCATGACGTGGTGATTTTCGAAGCACGGGAGAAGGCTGGTGGCCTCAATGAATACGGGATCGCCAAGTACAAACTGGTCGACGACTACGCGCAGAAGGAGCTGGATTTCCTCCTGCAGATCGGCGGCATCGAAATCCGTCACGGGCAGAAACTCGGCGAGAATCTGACCCTCAGCGAGCTGCATCAGCAGTTCGACGCGGTGTTCCTCGGCCTCGGCCTCAACGCCAGCAAACAGCTCGGTCTGGCCCACGAAGACGCGCCCGGCCTGCTCGCCGCCACCGACTACATCCGTGAACTGCGCCAGGCCGATGACCTGACGCAACTGCCACTGGCCGAACGCTGCATCGTCCTTGGCGCCGGCAACACCGCGATCGACATGGCCGTACAAATGGCCCGCCTCGGAGCGCGTGACGTGAATCTGGTGTATCGCCGGGGCGCGGCGGACATGGGCGCCACCGGTCACGAACAAGACATCGCCAAAGCCAATCAGGTGCGCCTGCTGACCTGGGCGCAACCGGAGGAAGTGCTGCTCGACGCGCAAGGCAAGGTGCGCGGCATGCGTTTTGCCCGTACACAACTGGTCGACGGTCGCCTGCAAACCACTGGCGAGACCTTCGAACTGGCCGCCGACGCGATCTTCAAAGCCATCGGTCAGGCCTTCGACAGCAGCGCCCTCGCCGACCCGCTGGCCCGTGAACTCAAACGTCAGGGCGAACGGATTCAGGTCGATGACAACCTGCGCACCAGCATTCCCGGCGTGTATGCCGGCGGCGACTGCACCAGCCTCGATCAGGACCTCACCGTGCAAGCCGTACAGCACGGTAAACTCGCCGCCGAGGCGATCAACGCGCAACTGATGCTCAACGTGGAGGCTGCGTAAATGGCCGATCTCTCGATAGTCTTCGCCGGTATCAAAGCGCCCAATCCGTTCTGGCTGGCCTCCGCGCCACCGACCGACAAGGCCTACAACGTGGTCCGCGCCTTCGAGGCCGGCTGGGGTGGCGTGGTCTGGAAAACCCTCGGCGAGGACCCGGCAGCGGTCAACGTCTCGTCGCGCTACTCGGCGCACTACGGCAACAACCGCGAAGTGCTGGGCATCAACAACATCGAACTGATCACCGACCGCTCGCTGGAAATCAACCTGCGCGAGATCACACAGGTCAAGAAGGACTGGCCGGACCGTGCGCTGATCGTCTCGCTGATGGTGCCGTGCGTCGAGGAATCGTGGAAACACATCCTGCCGCTGGTGGAAGCCACCGGTGCCGACGGCATCGAGCTGAATTTCGGTTGCCCGCACGGCATGCCCGAGCGCGGCATGGGCGCGGCGGTCGGTCAGGTGCCGGAGTACGTCGAGCAGGTCACTCGGTGGTGCAAGACCTATTGCTCGCTACCGGTGATCGTCAAACTGACGCCGAACATCACCGACATCCGCGTCGCCGCCCGTGCTGCACATCGCGGTGGCGCCGATGCGGTGTCGCTGATCAACACCATCAACTCGATCACCAGCGTCGACCTGGAACACATGGTCGCCCTGCCCACCGTCGGCAGCAAAAGTACACACGGCGGTTACTGCGGCTCGGCGGTCAAGCCGATCGCGTTGAACATGGTTGCCGAGATCGCCCGTGATCCGCAGACGCAAGGCCTGCCGATCTGCGGCATTGGCGGCATCGGCAGTTGGCGTGACGCGGCGGAGTTCATCGCGCTGGGCAGTGGCGCGGTGCAGGTGTGCACGGCGGCGATGCTCCACGGTTTCCGGATTGTCGAGGAGATGAAGGACGGGCTGTCGCGCTGGATGGACAGCCAAGGCTACGCCAACATCGCCGAGTTTTCCGGGCGCGCAGTGGGCAATACCACCGACTGGAAGTACCTCGACATCAACTACCAGGTGATCGCCAAGATCGACCAGGACGCGTGCATCGGTTGCGGGCGCTGCCACATTGCTTGCGAAGACACTTCACACCAAGCGATCAGCAGCTTGAAACAGGCTGACGGGACGCATAAATATGAAGTGATCGATGAGGAGTGTGTGGGGTGTAACTTGTGCCAGATCACTTGTCCGGTGGCGGACTGTATCGAGATGGTGCCGATGGAGACCGGCAAGCCGTTTCTGGACTGGAATCATGATCCGAGGAATCCTTACCACGTTGCCGTCTAGATCGCCGGCTGATCCAACAGCCCCCTCACCCTAACCCTCTCCCAAAGGGAGAGGGGACTGATTGGGGGATATTTCAGAAATCCACCGACTTGAGCGATTTACTTTGAATCCATAATCGATACATGCACAGGCACGGACGGCTTTGAATCCAAAATCGTTGCATGCACATGCTCGGACGGCTTTTTGAGTCCATATTCGACTGGATTTTTCAGGTCGATGTAACTCGCAAGACACCTCGGTCGGCCCCCTCTCCCTCCGGGAGAGGGTTGGGGTGAGGGTCAGCTCTTGCTTCAGGGCTCCAACCCGATCCCGCGCAAAATCACACTGGTCACCGTCTGCACCGCCCGCTCGAACTGCATGTCCGACAGCGGTTGATGCTCGTTGAGAATATTCACCTGATGGTCGAAGTCGGCGTAATGCTGGGTCGAAGCCCAGATCATGTACAGCAGGCTCGACGGCTCCACCGGCAGAATCCGCTTGTCCTCGACCCACTGGCGGATCTTCGCTTCCTTCATTTTCGCCCAGTCGTACAGGCTCAGATCCAGCGCTTCACCCAAGGTCGGGGCGCCGTGGATGATCTCGTTGGCCCAGACTTTCGAGCCGTGCGGCCGGCTGCGCGAATGGTTCATCTTGGCGCGGATGTAGCTGCTGAGCACCACCCGCGGGTCATCGAACATCTCGAAGCACAGTGCGTCCTGCTTCCACACTTCCAGCAGGTCGAACAGCACCGCGCTGTACAGTTCGCTTTTGGTCGAGAAGTAGTAATGCAGGTTGGAACGCGGCAGCTGCACTTCGGCGGCGATGTCGGCCATGGCGGTGCCGCCGAAACCTTTTTCGGCGAAGACTTTTTCCGCCGCCAACAGGATTTTCTCGACGTTACTGCGACGGATCTCGATCTTGTGATTGCCCATGAGGGCTCCCTGACGACGACGTTGTTGAAGACTAGCATCCGCTCTGGCCTCGGGGCGACCGCTGCAAACAAAACTTCGTATGAAGGTCGGCGCATGGCTAAACTGGCGCTTCTTTGTCCTGCCTCAGAGGTATCCGCGATGCTGTTCAAGAACGTCCTGACCACCACTGCCCTGCTCGCTTCGCTGTTCGCCGCATCTTCGGTTTTCGCCCACGCCCACCTGAAAAGTGCCACCCCGGCCGCCGACAGCACCGTCGCCACGCCGGCCGATCTGCGCCTGACCTTTTCTGAAGGCGTCGAAGCCAGTTTCACCAAAGTCAGCCTGACCCACGACGGCGCCCCGGTCGCGATCAAACCGCTGACCACCGAAGCCGACAAGAAAACCCTGATCGTCACCCCGGCCGCACCTCTGAGTGCCGGTGAGTACAAGGTCGAATGGCACGCAGTGTCGGTCGACACACACAAGAGCGAAGGCGCCTACCAGTTCAAGGTTGGCCAGTAATTCATGAGTGAAGCGCTGGTGCTGTGCCGCTTTGTGCATTTCAGCGCGGTGTTGATGCTGTTCGGCGCCTGGCTGTTCCGGCCGCTGCTGCTCAAGGCACCAGTGCCGACATTGGATCGGCATCTGGCGCGACTGGCGCGTTGGCTGACCGCGATTGCGTTGGTCAGCGGTGTCACCTGGGCACTGTTGATCACCGCGAGCATGGCCGGTTCGGCGGCGGCAGCGTTCGATCCGGACACGATTGGCGTGGTGCTGGGCAATACGTTTTTCGGTCAGGTCTGGCGTTGGCATCTGCTGATCAACGCGCTGTTGCTGGCGTTGCTGTTCACGCCGTGGCGTTCGAATGTGCTGCTGCGCCTAGGCTTGAGTGCGCTATTGCTGGCGACATTGGCGCCGGTCGGTCACGGCGCAATGCTCGACGGCCTCAGCGGGCAACTGCTGATTCTCAATCAGATCGTTCATCTGACATGCGTGGCGGCGTGGCTCGGCGGGCTGTTGCTGCTGGTGTTGATCCTGCGTCAACCGAGTGAAGCGATGAGCCGGATCCTGCAGCGCTTCAGCGGTGTCGGTTATGCGATCGTCGGCGGGCTGCTGATCACCGGGTTGATCAACGTGCGCGTGCTGACCGGGCAATGGTGGCCGACGCCGCTCTTTGCAGGGTTTGCCTTGATTCTGCTGATCAAGGCCTTGCTGGTGCTGGGCATGCTCGCGCTGGCGCTGTTCAATCGCTTGCGGATTGATGATTGCGAACAGCGGATGGGCGCGCTCAAGCGCAGTGTGGTGCTGGAGTGGTTGTTGGGGATGGGGGCTGTTGCTGCGGTCTCCCTGCTCGGTACCCTGCCGCCGATGATTGCTGGATAAACCCAATTAGACTGTGGGAGCGGGCTTGCTCGCGAAGGCGGTGTATCAGATACGAAAATATCGCCTGACACACCGCTTTCGCGAGCAAGCCCGCTCCCACATTTTTGATCTGCGCAGGTCAATGCGGTTGTGTGTCGCCCGCTGCGGTGTCGATGCTGACCACCACCGACATCCCCGGACGCAAGCGTTCCTCTTCCTGCTGCCCCTCATCAATGGTGATCCGCACCGGCACGCGCTGGGCGATTTTCACAAAGTTGCCGGTGGCGTTGTCGGCCTGCAACAGGGCGAATTCCGAACCGGTGCCGGGCGAAATGTGCTGCACATGGCCGGTGAACTTGCGGTGGTTCAGCGCATCAACGGTGAAGCGCACCGGCTGCCCGACGCGCACATTGTTCATCTGGGTTTCCTTCATGTTGGCGATCACCCATTTCTGGTTCGGCACCAACGCCATCAGTTGCGCCCCGGAGTTGACGTAAGCGCCGAGGCGCACGCCGATCTGTCCGAGCTGGCCGTCGCGCGGGGCGACGATGCGGGTGTTCGACAAGTCGATCCGCGCCAGTTGCACCGCTGCTTCAGCGCTGGCCACCGAGGCTTCCAGCGAACCGCGATTGACGATCACCGTCTGCAGATCCTGCCGGGCGATTTCCAGATTGGCCTTGGCCTGCGCCACCGCCGCAATGCTCTGCGCATTGGCCGCGAGCGTCACGTCCATCTCGCGTTTCGACACCGAGCCGTCACTCACCAGCTCCTTGTTACGCCGCAGATCCGCCTCGCTTTTGCGCAACTGTGCTTCGCTGTCGGCCACCACCGCCTGACGCAGTTTGATCGTCGCTTCGGCGCTGTTGCGTTGCTGCACCACGTTGGCCAGCGCGGCCTTCTGCACCGCCAGTTGCGCCAGCGACTGGTCGAGGCGCTGCTGATAAATCCGGTCATCCAGGCGCACCAGCAGGTCGCCGGCCTTCACGTACTGGAAGTCCTGCACCGGCACCTCGAACACGTAACCGCTGAGCTGCGGGCCGATGATCGTCACCTGGCCACGCACCAGGGCGTTTTCAGTGGTTTCGACCGCACTGCTGAACGGCGGCAACTGCCAGGCGTAGAGCACGATCAGCACACCGACGATGGCAATCGCGGCAAAGCCCAGTGACGAGATGATCCGCACCCGCAACGAGCGCGGCTCGGTGTTCGGTGATGACGGCGGTGCCACGCCTTCCGGGGTGGCGGCGATGGCATTGGTGGTTGTGGTGGTGGGTTCGGTCATGAATTGGAAGCACCGTCAGGAGGTACGGAAGGCGCGGGGTCGACGGCTTTGGTGGTGCTCATCAGCCACAGCGCACGAATGGACAGCCAGATCATGGTCAGCACCGCAATCACGGCGATCAGCATGAATACATCGTTATAGGCCAGCACGTTGGCTTCGCGAGTGGCCGCGTTGGACAGGCTGCGAATCCCGGCCAGATTGCGCAGGCTCGGGTCGGCCAGCAACGAGCCATAGGCCGACCCGCCGCTCTGTACGCGGGCGGCCACCAGCGGATCGGACAGCGTCAGGTGCTCGACCAGGTGACTGGAATGGAATTTCTCGCGCACGATCTGGAACGTGCTCAACAACGCCGCGCCGAGCAGGCCGCCGAGGTTGTTGCAGATCCCGAACAACACCGAAAAACTCACCAGATTGCGCGGATTGGTCAGCACGTTGCGGGTGCCGAAAACCATGGTCGGCCCAAGAAAAAACGTGCTGCCGAAGGCCAGCAGGAACTGGCTGAAATACAGGTTTTGCGGACGGGTCAGGTTGTTGGAAAAACTGTCCATCACCGAACCGGTGGCCATCAGCGCCAGCGAGATGATCAACGGCATCAGCAGGTGCTTGGGGTCGATGGTCAGGGCGCTGGTCGCCAGCCCCGCGACGCTGCCGATCAGCATCACCACATACAGGCTGTGCAACTGCTCATAACCCATGTTGAGGTTCTGCATGAAACCGACGGCGCCGGTGGACTGTTCCGAGGTGACCATGCGAATCAGGGTCACCGCCAGCGCCAGGCGGATCATCGTGCCGCTGCCGAGCCAGCGGGTCATCAGCATCGGATTGCTGCGATTGTGTTCGATCGCCAAGCCCGCGAGGATCAGGGCAATCGAGGCCGCCAGCGCATAGCCGATCCAGTTGGCCTCCAGCCACCAGTCGATCCGCCCCAGCGACAGCACCGCGCAAAGCAGTGCCACGCCGCTGGCGAGAATGGCGAAGGTCAGAAAGTCCAGCGGCTCGAAGGTTTTGAAGCGGTCACCGGGCGGCAACTTGAGCAGCAGCACGCAGCCCAGCGACAGCAAGGCCATGCCCAATTCGAACAGGTATAAGCCGCGCCATTCGGCAATCTGCAGCAAGTCTTCGGAGAACAATCGCGCCAGCGGTAACGCCAATTGCGAAGCGCCGAGGCCCAGCACCAGCGCCTTCAGCCGCCACTTGGCCGGAAATGCCTGGATCATGTAATACAGGCCCAACGAACTCAGCGCCGCACCGACCATGCCGTGCGCCGCCCGCACCGCGATGGCCGAGCTCAGGTCGTTGACGAACAGATGACCGAAGGTTACCAGCGCATACAGCACCAGAAACACTTCGGTGAACGCGCGCAGGCCGAACTGCTGGCGAAACTTCACCAGCAGCAGGTTCATCGACACGTTGGTCATCACGTACGCAGCCGGCAGCCAGGCCATCTCCGCCGTGGTCGCGCCCAGCGCGCCTTGCAGGTAAGGCAGGTTAGCGACCACCAGCGAGTTGCCCAAACCACCGGTCACCGCCACCAGCAACCCGACCAGCGCATAGGCCAGGCGCTTGGGGTTGGAGTGTAGCGGCGTCGAGGGGGAACCGGGCAGACTGGGCTTCTCGTGAGGCTGCCAGTCGCGCGGGGCATATCGATCCATTGAAAGGCCTTGTGCTTGTGTTGCCGGGAGTTTGCCGCAAATCTTGCGGCAAACCCACAATCCTGTGGGAGCTGGCTTGCCGGCGATGACGGCAGTCGGCTCGGCAACAGGGTGACCGGCAGACCGTTATCGCGGGCACGCCCGCTCCCACAGGGTTGGCGGTGGATTCGTAAATTCTGTTTAAAGGTCCTCTCGCCCGCAACGGATTTTTCCCGCGCCGGGCAACTGCCACCCTTGCAGCCCTTCTCAACCTGCAAGGTGCCCGTTATGACCACGCCCCACTGGCAACGCTCCCCACGCCTGCTGAAAAACCTTTTGGCCGCCGCCCTGTTGCTGCCCGCCCTCGCCTTCGCCCAGGAACGCCCGTGGCCGGACGGCTCGCAACTGGTGATCTCGGTGTCGATGCAGTTCGAAACCGGCGGCCAGCCCGAAGGTGCGGAAAGTCCGTTTTCCGGCAGCCCATTGCCCAAGGGTTACCCTGATCTGCCGGCGCAGACCTGGTTTGATTATGGCTACAAGGAAGGCTTGTGGCGGATGCTCGACCTGTGGGATCGCACCGGGATCAAGGTCACCTCGCATGTGGTCGGCGAAGCGGCGCTCAAGCACCCGGAACTGGCGAAAGCGATTGCCGAGCGCGGCCACGAACTGGCAGCCCACGGCATGCGCTGGGCCGATTCCTACAAAATGAGTTACGACCAGGAAAAACAGTTCATCGGCGACGGTGTCAACGCGGTCGAGAGACTTACCGGCCAGCGCTCGGTGGGCTACAACGCCAACTGGTTGCGGCGCAGCGCCAACACGCTGAAGGTCCTGCAAGACCTCAACTTCAGCTACCACATCGATGATGTCAGCCGCGACGAACCGTTCGTGACCATGGTCCGTGGGCGCAAATTCGCCGTGGTGCCGTATACCTTGCGCAACAACGACATCGTGTTGATCGAGGGTCGGCATTTCTCCGCCGAGCAGTTTTATCAGCAATTGGTGCTGGAATTTGATCGCCTGTACGCCGAGGGCGCGAGCAAGCGGCGGATGATGTCAGTGAGTCTGCACGACCGCATCGGCGGCACCCCGGCGATGGTCGAGGCGATGGAACGTTTTATCCGCTATGCGCAGTCCCATCCAAAAGTGACATTCATGCGCAAGGACCAGATCGCCCGGATCGTCCTGACCGAGAAAAACCCGCTGATCGACAACACAGAGGCGCTCTATAACCGGTAAACCCGCCGAAAACAGCCCTCTTCGCAGCATTTGGAGGGCTGCCAAATCGTGCAAAATAATCGTAACAAGCCCTGTTGACTTTTGCGCAAAACCTCGCAACTATCCGCAACCATGTTGTACGACGACGTATGACAAATAATAAAAACAACAACAGGGAGCGTCACAGTGAGCACATTCGTCTGCAATTCCGTTCGCACGTCCCGTATTTCCTTCCCCCGCCCGTGTTCCACCCTGAGTTTGATCGGCTGCAGCAGCCTCGCCCTGGTTTTGCCGATGAGCGCAGACGCCGAAGGCTTCCTCGAAGACAGCAAAGCCACGCTGAACCTGCGCAACGCCTACTTCAATCGCAACTTCGTCAACCCGAACTACCCGCAGGGCAAGGCTGAAGAGTGGACGCAAAACTTCATCCTTGATGCCAAATCCGGCTTCACCCAAGGCACCGTCGGCTTCGGTCTCGATGTGCTGGGGATGTATTCGCAAAAACTCGATGGCGGCAAGGGCACCGGCGGTACGCAACTGTTGCCGATTCACGATGACGGGCGTCCGGCGGACAACTTCGGTCGCCTCGGCGTGGCGCTGAAGGCCAAGGTGTCGAAGACCGAATTGAAGGTTGGCGAATGGATGCCGGTGCTGCCGATCCTGCGCTCAGACGATGGCCGCTCGTTGCCGCAGACCTTTCGCGGTGGCCAGATCACCTCCACCGAAATCAACGGCCTGACCCTCTACGGTGGGCAGTTCCGTGGCAACAGCCCGCGCAACGATGCCAGCATGGAAGACATGTCGATGAACGGCCGCGGCGCCTTCACCTCCGACCGTTTCAACTTCGGCGGCGGCGAATACACCTTCAACGACAAGCGCACCCTGGTCGGCGTGTGGTACGCCGAACTCAGCGACATCTACCAGCAGCAGTATTTCAACCTCAGCCACAGCCAGCCGCTGGGTGACTGGACGCTGGGCGCCAACCTCGGTTTCTTCACCGGCAAGGAAGACGGCAGCGCCCAGGCCGGCGACCTCGATAACAAGACTGCATTTGCCATGCTGTCGGCCCGCTACGGCGGCAACACCTTCTATGTCGGCCTGCAAAAACTCAGCGGCGACGACGCGTGGATGCGGGTCAACGGCACCAGCGGCGGCACCCTGGCCAACGACAGCTACAACGCCAGTTATGACAACGCCAAAGAGCGCTCCTGGCAGTTGCGTCATGACTACAACTTCGTCGCCCTCGGCATTCCCGGCCTGACCCTGATGAACCGTTACATCAGCGGCGACAACGTGCACACCGGGACGATCACCGACGGCAAGGAATGGGGTCGCGAGTCGGAACTGGGATACACCGTGCAGAGCGGGCCGCTGAAAAACCTCAACGTGAGATGGCGCAACGCGACGATCCGCCGGGACTTCAGCACCAATGAGTTCGACGAGAACCGGATCTTTGTCAGCTATCCGATTTCGTTGTTGTAAAGCCAGTCCTCACACCGGGTTTCCCTGTGGGAGCGAGCTTGCTCGCGAATGCGTCGGGTCAGTCAATTCATCTTTCAATGACACACCGCTTTCGCGAGCAAGCCCGCTCCCACAAGGGGATTGCATTGCAACGAAGGCGTCGCGGTGATTGAAAAGTGAATGAGCCCCTTCCGTCATTTACCCCAAAAGTCGCGTTGACAAGTTCCGGAAACCCTACCGATACTTCAGCGAAGTCATACGACAACCTACAACAAACCTAATAACAACGTGTAAGGGATTGCCATGACGTCTACCTCTATTCCCCGCGCCCCGTTCAACCGTCTGCTGCTGACCGGCGCTGCCGGTGGCCTGGGCAAAGTCCTGCGCGAACGTATGCGCCCTTATGCCCATGTCCTGCGCCTGTCGGACATCGCCGCCCTCGCCCCAGCCATTGATGATCGCGAAGAAATCGTCCCCTGCGACCTTGCCGACAAACAGGCGGTGCACCAACTGGTCGAAGGCGTCGACGCAATCCTGCACTTCGGCGGTGTCTCCGTGGAGCGGCCCTTCGAAGAAATCCTCGGCGCCAACATTTGCGGCGTATTTCACATCTACGAAGCTGCACGCCGCCATGGTGTGAAGCGCGTGATCTTCGCCAGTTCCAACCACGTCATCGGCTTCTACAAACAGGACGAGCCGCTCGACGCCAGCTGCGCCCGCCGCCCCGACGGCTACTACGGATTGTCCAAGTCCTACGGCGAAGACATGGCCAGTTTCTACTTTGATCGCTACGGCATCGAGACCGTCAGCATCCGCATCGGCTCCTCGTTCCCCGAGCCGCAGAACCGCCGAATGATGCACACCTGGCTGAGCTTCGACGACCTCACCCAATTGCTCGAGCGCGCGCTGTACACGCCAAACGTTGGCCATACCGTGGTCTATGGAATGTCCGCCAACAAGGACGTCTGGTGGGACAACCGCTTCGCCAGCCACCTCGGTTTTGAAGCCAAGGACAACTCCGAAGTGTTCCGCGAAAAAGTCGAAGCGCAGCCAATGCCCGCCGCCGATGACCCGGCGCGGGTCTATCAGGGCGGCGCGTTCGTCGCGGCCGGCCCCTTCGGCGACTGAACACTCTGCCAACGACGCAAAGGAATGAGTATGCAAGCCGAATTGATCGTCGATGCGCGCAACGCCGTGGGCGAAAGCCCGGTCTGGGTGCCGCAGGAAAACGCGCTGTATTGGGTCGATATTCCCAACGGCGGGCTGCAACGCTGGAGCGCTGACACCGGCCATGTGCATGCCTGGAAAACCCCGCAAATGCTCGCCTGCATCGCCCGTCACAGCAGTGGCGACTGGGTTGCCGGCATGGAGAGCGGCTTTTTTCATCTGCACCCGCACAGCGATGGCAGCCTCGACAGCGAATGGCTCGCCGCCGTCGAGCACAGCCGACGTGACATGCGCCTCAACGATGGTCGCTGCGACCGCCAGGGCCGTTTCTGGGCCGGCAGCATGGTGCTGAACATGGGCCTGAACGCATCCGAAGGCCGGCTCTACCGCTACGGCGCCGGGCAGTCTGGTGTGATCGAAGCGCAACTCGACGGGTTCATCGTGCCCAACGGCCTCGGCTTCAGCCCTGACGGCAAGACGATGTACCTGTCCGATTCACATCCGCACGTGCAATTGATCTGGGCCTTCGATTACGACACCGAGACCGGCACACCGTCGAATCGGCGGATCTTTGTTGACATGAACCACTTCCCCGGCCGACCGGATGGCGCTGCCGTGGATGCCGAAGGCTGCTACTGGATCTGCGCCAACGACGCCGGACTGATTCACCGTTTTGCCCCGGACGGCCGCCTCGATTTCTCGGTTGAAGTGCCGGTGAAGAAACCGACGATGTGTGCCTTCGGCGGCAGCCGCCTGGACACCCTCTTCGTGACCTCGATTCGTCCCGGCGACGATCACGACCCGCAATCCCTGGCCGGCGGCGTGTTCGCCCTCAACCCCGGGGTCAAAGGCCTGGAAGAACCGCTGTTCGACGATTCCCTGTAACACCCGCCTCTGCTGCACCGCTGCGCCTTGAACACAACAATAACAAGACTGGAGACTCACCCCCATGAACTTCAAACGCACCTTGCTGGCCGCTGCACTCCCGCTGATGTTCACCTTCACTGGCGCCGCCCAGGCCCTGCAACTCAAATTCGCTGACATCCATCCCGCCGGTTATCCAACCGTGGTGGCCGAAGAAAACATGGGCAAGACCCTGACCAGGGAGACCAACGGCGAGCTGACCTTCCAATACTTTCCCGGCGGCGTGCTGGGTTCTGAAAAGGAAGTCATCGAGCAGATGCAAGTCGGCGCGGTACAGCTGTCTCGCGTCAGCCTGGGTATCGTCGGCCCGGTAGTGCCGGACGTGAACGTGTTCAACATGCCGTTCATCTTCCGCGACCATCAACACATGCGTAACGTCATCGATGGCGCAGTGGGCGACGAGATCCTCGACAAAATCACCAACTCCGAATTCGGCCTCGTGGCTCTGGCCTGGATGGACGGCGGCACGCGCAACGTCTACACCAAGAAACCGGTGCGCAAGCTCGAAGACCTCAAGGGCATGAAGATTCGCGTGCAAGGCAACCCAATGTTCATCGACATGATGAACGCCATGGGCGGTAACGGTATCGCCATGGACACCGGGGAAATCTTCAGCGCCTTGCAGACCGGCGTGATCGACGGCGCGGAAAACAACCCGCCGACCCTGCTCGAACACAACCACTTCCAGAACGCCAAGTTCTACAGCCTGACCGGTCACCTGATCCTGCCAGAGCCGATTGTGATGTCGAAAATCACCTGGGAAAAACTCACCCCGGATCAACAGGCGCTTGTCAAGACCGCCGCCAAGGCTGCCCAGGCTGAAGAGCGCGTGCTGTGGGACAAGAAGTCCGCTGCCAGCGAAGAAAAACTCAAGGCCGCTGGCGTCGAGTTCATCGAGGTCGACAAGAAACCCTTCTACGACGCCACCGCACCGGTGCGGGAAAAGTACGGTGCGAAGTACGCCGACCTGATCAAGAAAATCGAAGCCGTTCAGTAACGCCTCCCGCTCCGTCCTCATTAACCAGGCCCGGCGCACCTGATGACACAGGCGCGCCCGGTTACGGTGGAACCCGATGAAGAATCTACTGCTGCGTATCAACGACAAGATCTACATGACGTGCATTTGGGTCGCCGGCCTTTCCGTTCTGGCGATTTCCCTGATGATTCCCTGGGGCGTGTTCGCCCGCTACGTGCTGGGCACCGGTTCGAGCTGGCCAGAGCCGACGGCGATCCTGCTGATGATGGTGTTCACCTTCATCGGTGCCGCCGCCAGTTACCGCGCCGGTGCGCACATGGCCGTGGCCATGCTCACCGACCGTATGCCACCCCGGCTGAGATCTGCGGCGGCGATATTCTCGCAACTGCTCATGGCGTCGATCTGCATTTTCATGACGATCTGGGGCGCCAAGTTGTGCCTGTCCACCTGGAACCAGTTCATGGCGGCCCTGCCCGATCTGCGGGTTGGCGTGACCTATCTGCCGATTCCCGTGGGCGGCTTGCTGACACTGGTTTTCGTCCTGGAAAAACTCTTGCTCGGTGACCAGAGCAAACGGCGGGTCGTGCAGTTCGATCTGGTTGAAGAAAGTGAAGGTGGCGCTTAATGGACGCTCTGATTCTGCTGGGCAGTTTTATCCTGTTGATCCTCATCGGCATGCCAGTCGCCTATGCGCTGGGCGCCGCCGCGCTGATCGGTGCATGGTGGATCGACATCCCGTTCCAGGCGGTGATGATCCAGGTCGCGTCGGGGGTGAACAAGTTCTCGCTGCTGGCCATTCCGTTCTTCGTCCTGGCCGGTGCGATCATGGCCGAAGGCGGCATGTCGCGGCGTTTGGTGGCGTGTGCCGGGGTGCTGGTGGGTTTCGTGCGCGGTGGCCTGTCGCTGGTCAACATTGTCGCCTCGACCTTTTTCGGCGCGATCTCCGGTTCCTCGGTGGCCGACACCGCGTCGGTGGGTTCGGTACTGATTCCGGAAATGGAACGCAAAGGCTATCCACGGGATTTCTCCACCGCGGTGACCGTCAGCGGCTCGGTGCAAGCCCTGCTCACTCCGCCAAGCCATAACTCGGTGCTCTACTCCCTGGCCGCCGGTGGTACGGTTTCGATTGCCTCGCTGTTCATGGCGGGCATCGTGCCGGGGTTGCTGATGAGCGCCTGCCTGATGGTGCTGTGCCTGATTTTCGCGAAAAAACGCGATTACCCCAAAGGTGAAGTCATCCCGATGCGCCAGGCGTTGAAAATCGTCGGCGAAGCCCTCTGGGGCCTGATGGCGATGGTGATCATCCTCGGCGGTATCCTCTCGGGGATTTTCACCGCCACGGAATCGGCGGCCATCGCCGTGTTGTGGTCGTTCTTCGTGACCATGTTCATCTACCGCGACTACAAGTGGCGGGAACTGCCGAAGCTGATGCACCGCACGGTACGCACCATTTCCATCGTGATGATCCTGATCGGTTTCGCCGCGAGCTTCGGCTACATCATGACCCTGATGCAGATTCCGGCGAAAATCACCACGCTGTTCCTGACCCTGTCGGACAACCGCTACGTGATCCTGATGTGCATCAACGTCATGCTGCTGTTGCTCGGCACAGTGATGGACATGGCGCCGCTGATTCTGATTCTGACGCCGATCCTGATGCCGGTGATTCTCGGCATCGGTGTCGATCCAGTGCAGTTCGGCATGATCATGCTGGTCAACCTCGGGATCGGGCTGATCACACCGCCGGTGGGCGCGGTGCTGTTTGTCGGTTCGGCGGTGGGCAAGGTCAGTATCGAGAGCACCGTGAAGGCGCTGCTGCCGTTTTATGCGGTGCTGTTTCTGGTGTTGATGCTGGTGACCTACATTCCGGCGATTTCGCTGTGGTTGCCGCATCTGGTGTTGTAACAGCCTGAAAGATCGCAGCCTCGTTTCACTCGACAGCTCCTACATGGGAATGCGATTCCTGTAGGAGCTGCCGAAGGCTGCGATCTTTTGATCTGCCAACATTCAGGCACGCAACAACATATACCCCGCCACCACCAGACACACGCTGGCAAACCCCACCTGCAACGTCCGCGCCGGCACCCGCGCACAAAGCTTGCGCCCGATGATCATGCCGACAATGCTGGCCACGATAAACGCCGCGCCCTGAGCATCAATCCGCACACCTGCGTGAAACGAGCCGATCACGCCAATCGCCGAAATCAGGCTGATCACCATCAGCGACGTCGCGACAATCCCGCGCATTTGCACATCGGTCAGTTGCTTGAACGCCGGTACGATCAGGAAGCCACCGCCAACGCCGAGCAAGCCCGAAACCACACCGGTCACCGCACCCAGCGCCGCGAGGGTCGCGGTGCATTTGGCGGTCCAGTCGAAACGCCCGGTCTGCTCATTGAGCATGCAGTTTTTCTGCCCCCAGCTCGCGTGGCCATGGTCGCTCGGCCCCTCTTGCGCACGCTCACGGCGCAGCATGCGCCAGGCCACCATGACCATCAGCAGACTGAAGAGGATCATCAGGATCTTCTCCGGCAACTGGTGCGCGAAATAAATGCCCAGCGGCGAAAACAGCGCACCGAGCGCGGCAATCAGCAACGCCGCGCGATAGCGCACCAGGCCATGACGCAAACCGTCGATCGCCCCGACTGCCGCCGCACTGCCGACGGCGAACAACGCCACGGGCGCGGCCTGGGTCATGCTCCAGCCGAGGCCAAGCACCAGCGCCGGCACCGCGAGAATTCCGCCACCCGCCCCTGTCAGCCCGAGAATAAGCCCCATCAATACGCCAAACAGACTTGCCAGCAGCATAGGGAGTTCTCAGTCGACTTTGGACAAACCGGTCAGCCACTCGCGGCCCTTGAGCATGCCGTTCCAGTAGAACCACGGCAGCAGCGTCGCCTTGAGGAACCACGCCGAGCGGCGCGGCACGGTCGCATCGAGGGCGAAGGTCGGCAGCAACTTCCCGCCGTACCCGAACTCGGCGAGGATCACCTTGCCCTTCTCCACCGTCAGCGGGCACGAACCGTAGCCGTCGTACTTCAGTGGCAGCGGTTGTTGCTTGCGCACGGCCAGTAGATTTTCCGCGACCACCACGACCTGCTTGCGCACGGCGGCAGCGGTTTTCGCATTGCTGGTGCCGCAAATATCACCGAGGCCGAACACTTCCGGGTAACGCGGATGTTGCAGGCTGTGTGGATTGACTTCGCACCAGCCGGCAGCGTCGGCCAGCGGGCTCTGGGCGATGAAATCCGGCGAGACTTGCGGCGGCACCACGTGCAGCAGATCGAAGGTTTTCGCCTGTATGGTGAGGTTGCCGTCAGGATCCTTGACCTCGAACCAGGCGGTTTTCGCCGGGCCGTCGACCTTGACCAGGTTGGAGTTGAAGGCCAGTTGCGCGTTGTACTTTTCGATGTACTTCATCAGTGGCGGGACGAAGGTCGCGACACCGAACAACGCGGCGCCGGCCAGGTTGAATTCAACCTCGACCTTGTTCAGAACGCCGGTTTTGCGCCAGTGATCGCACGACAGGTACAACGCCTTCTGCGGCGCGCCGGCGCATTTGATCGGCATCGCCGGCTGCGTGAAAAGCGCCTTGCCGCCGCGCAGTTTCTGCACCTGATTCCAGGTGTACTGCGAGTGCTGATAGCTGTAGTTGGACGTTACGCCGTGCTGACCAAGGCTTTCCTGCAGGCCTTCGATCTTCTCCCAGGCCAGACGCAGGCCGGGGCAGACGATCAGGTTCTGGTAAGTGACGGTGCGCTGATCGTTGAGGGTCAACTGGCGCTGATCGGGATCGATGCCAGTCACCGCCGCCTGAATCCAGGTGGCCTGACGCGGCATCACTTTGCTCATCGGCCGCACGGTGTCCTTGACGTCGTAGGCGCCACCGCCGACCAGCGTCCACGCCGGTTGGTAGTAGTGCTGGGCGCTTGGCTCGATCACGGTCACTTTTAGAGTGGGATCACGCTTGAGCAGACTGGCGACGAAGCCGATGCCGGCGGTGCCGCCGCCGATGACCACGATATCGGCACTGATGGATGGGCCCCAGTGTTGATCGTTCATTGCTTGTTCCTTATTGCTGCATGCAAGGATTTCTTGGCCTTCACATAAATCCATTGTAGGAGTGAGCCTGCTCGCGATAGCGGTATGTCAGTCTATGAAGATATTGGCTGATACACCGCTATCGCGAGCAGGCTCACTCCTACAGAGATTGTGTGGTGGCTGACATTTATTGATGGCCCAGGCTTTTCAGCACCGCTCCGCAATACAACCCGGACAGGGTCTTCATCACCTGAATCACTTCAGGACTGGCCAGACCGTAAAAGATGTATTTGCCTTCGCGACGGGTCGCCACCAGGCCTTCATCACGCAGGATGCCCAGTTGCTGGGACAGGGTCGGCTGGCGCACGCCGGTCATTTTTTCCAGCTCGCCTACGTTGCGCTCGCCCTGGGTCAGCTGGCACAGGATCAACAGGCGATCCTCATTGGCCAGCGCCTTGAGCAGCGCGCAGGCCTTGGAGGCGGACGCCCGCAACTGGGCGACTTCACATTCGGTCAGACTGGATTGCATTTGCACGATGCCTTCAACGTCACTTAAGCTGCGAACATTATGTTTTTAGATAAAGTGTTGCAACCCATTTCCCTGGTTCAGGTTGGTGACCATGCCCGCGCAGATTGAAGCTTTCCTCGACCCCGCCTCCTCGACCTACAGCTACGTGGTCTATGAAGCCGATGGCGGGCAGTGTGCAATCGTCGATCCGGTACTCGATTACGACGGCGCTGCCGGTCGCACCTGCACCGAGCAGGCCGACAAAATCATCACCTTCGTCCGAGAACACCACTTGCAGGTGCAATGGCTGCTGGAAACCCACGCCCACGCCGACCACCTGTCCGCCGCGCCGTACCTGCGCCGCGAACTGGGCGGCAAGATTGCGATCGGCCAGTCCATCAGCAAGGTGCAGAACGTGTTCAAGGCGCTGTTCAACCTGGAACCGGAATTCTGCGTTGACGGCTCGCAGTTCGATCACCTGTTCGCACCGAACGAATCGTTCAAGATCGGCAACCTCAAGGCCACCGCCCTGCACGTCCCCGGTCACACCCCGGCGGACATGGCCTACCTGATCGACGGCGAACAGATTCTGGTCGGCGACACGCTGTTCATGCCCGATGTCGGCACCGCCCGCTGCGACTTCCCCGGCGGCAACGCGCACCAACTGTTCAACTCGATCCACAAACTGCTGGCCTTCCCCGCCAGTGTCAAACTCTACGTCTGCCACGATTACCCGCCCGAGGGCCGCGCTGCGCAGTGCCAGACCACCGTCGGGGAGCAGCGTCTGAGCAATATTCATGTGCATGACGGGATCGACGAGGCGGCGTTTGTCGAGATGCGCACCAAACGCGATGCCGGGTTGGGCATGCCGACACTGTTGCTGCCGGCGATTCAGGTCAATGTGCGGGCCGGCAACCTGCCGCCGGCGGAAGGTAATGGCGTTGTCTACCTGAAGATTCCGATCAACAAAATGTGAGTTCAATTGCCCAGATGATTATTCGCTCCCTCATTTAAAGGAGCGCTCTGGACCGTGCCCTAGCCAAAATGCCACTACCGTGTAATATCCGGAAACCTAAACCGCTACGGGAGACTCCCTGCGACTACAAATGCGCAGGTGAGCAATAACACGGACATCGTCGAAGTCACACTTCGTCGAGAAGACTTTTTGCAGGGAAACCATGAGTCAAACTTCTCCACAGGGGCAACCCCCTAAACTGGAACCTGAAACATTCAATCGCCACCTTTCTATTTCTCGTCGCGCAATCGCCTACTTGTCATCCAAAGTCCTTGAGGCACTCAAAGCCATTGACGGGCGATCCTTCTTCGAGGGTAGAGAAGAAGGAATCAAGCTTGGCAATGACGCGGGCCTGCTTGCCGGAAAGGTTCTCGGCTACGCTGAGGGTTATGCAGAGGGGCGCGCCATTCTAGAGATCAACGACCTGCGCTCAGCCGCATCCTTGCCAGGAGAGGATCACTCCCTTTTTGACAATGAACTCATGCCCATCACCGATGATATCAAGCAGAAAATGCGCGACGAGGTGTGGGAAAAACTTGATGAGAAAGAACAACCGAGCGATCAGCAGTGGGCAATGATCTTTGCCGACACGACCTGTACTTCAGTGATCGCTGGCGCGGGCTCCGGGAAGTCCACGACGTTAGCCTTGCGTGTTGTGCTTAAACACTTTCACCTGGGCATCCCCCTTCATCACATGCAGGTGACTACTTTCACCACTGAGTCTAAAAAAGACTTGCAGAAAAAGATGGTGAAGATTTTCAAATCGTGGGGCAAAGACCTGAGTGAGAATCAAACTAAGAGTTTGGTACGCACCTTTCACAGCAAAGTATTCGGCTTCATGAAAGCGTTCTCGGATGCGCCTATCGACTATTTCGATTTCTTGGGCGCAAAAAAATCAGGTGAGGATGAGGACGAGCTGGAAAACCCCTTCTCGTCAAAGATCACGAATGAGCAAGGATTGGTTCTTTCCCAAGTATTCAATAGCCTTTACGAGAAAGACCTGACGTTCAAAAAGCACATCCTGGATCTCTACCAATCGATCGTCTTCGTCAAGCCGGATCCTATGTCTGAGTCCATGCGAAACAAAAAAAATCAGATTCTCGGCAAGATGTCCGATAAGGATGAAGCTGTCTGCGATGAAATTGAGGCCGCATGGGTAGAGTTGGGTCTATGGCCAATTCCAGGTGTGGCCGAGCGTCGAACGTTCAACATCGAAAGAAAACCCTTCATAGCCCACGGTTACTTGGAAGAGTTGGAAACACTGGTAATTCTTGGTTGGCCGGACACGAAAAACCAGTCGGGCGAAATTCCTAGGCGCGAAGGCCAGACAGTGAATCTCAAACAAGAGAGCTGGAGCCGCCAGGCGATGATTGGAGAATGTTATCGGGGGAAAAAATACATTCTCATCAATAACGTTATGGCCGCAAAGACACTGATGGGCAATGCCGAGCACATGATCGTTCAGGATGCCGGTTTTGATTATCACTTGCCGGGCACGACTATCAAGGAAACGAAGCTGACCGAAGTGTTCTTTGCCGAAGCCAACTACATCGAGAACCTGGGGTTGGATGTCGTCCAGGCGATCGGTTCATTAGATTTTACGCCGGGCGACCCACGCGAGCCTTTCTACCTCGCCTTGCAGATCTATTGGCGCGGCTTTCATGATTATCTGGAAAGCATGTCGCCCAAAAGATTGATTACCTTCAACAAGGCATTCGCACTGTTTGGCGAACACAATCCGGAAAATATTAAGCGCATTCCAACAGCCGAGCTAGACGGCATGCGACACCTCATGATTGATGAGTTCCAAGACGTGTCCGGCTTGAATATTTCCTGGGTCCGGCAATGCTGCAAAGAGATCCGTAATCGTAATCAAGGCCTGCCCGGATTGGGCAACAGCCTGATGGCAGTCGGCGACGACTGGCAAAGTATCTATGGCTGGCGCGGTAGCTCACCCCAGTATCTGATGGACTTCCATAAGCATTTCCACGCCCATACGCGCAACACTCTGTACATGCAGAACAACTACCGTTCCCATCAGACAATCATTGATGCTGCCGAACAAATTGTCCGTCCCACCACAACCGATAAAGCCAAGCATGGGATTGCAGCGAACGGAAAAGTCGTTAATCAAAAGACACCCGTATACATGCACTACGTGGCTAAAGATAAAAAAATCGTCGAGCCGGACGAAACGATTCTGCGACTCGTCAGACAAGCCTATGACGACGGTCATAGCATATTGATGGTGTTTCGCGTTGGCGATGTTGAAAAAGCATACAGAACAGCCCTACGAGGCCTATTGCACGAAGCGCAAAAAAAACAGCGCAACGTCAAACTGATGACCTTTCACAAGTCCAAAGGATTGCAGGCGCAATCTGTTTTCGTTATCGGTGATTGCTTCTATAACCCGACGAAATCCAAACGCAACGACATTTACAACCTCACCCAACTGGGCGACAAATCTCCAGCGCCTTATGACAACGCTCAATCAGATGAGGCACTGCGTTTAGCTTACGTAGGCATTACTCGCGCCGAACTCAGATGTCATTGGCTGGTAGACCGCGAGGTCACCGCGACGACCAAACAAAGCGGAAGTAATGCTTCGGGGTATGCCGATCTTAAATCTGGATGCTACAAAAAGTGGACTGATCACGAAACATCCGGAGTTTCAGCTCTTTCCCCGCAATAAGGTATTGATCCAGAGGCGGCGAAAGTGTCAGCGCTAGGTGCCCAGCGTCAACCCATTCGCCGGCAACGGCAACGCCGTCTTGTAGCGCACCTGCTTCAAGGCAAAACTCGACCGAATATTCGCCACCCCCGGCACCTTGGTCAGAAAGTCCATCATGAAGCGCTCCAGCGACTGAATCGTCGGCACCAGCACCCGGATCAGATAGTCCGGGTCGCCGGCCATCAGGTAGCACTCCATCACCTCGGGGCGGTCGGAAATCGCCTCTTCGAAATGCTGCAACGCCTCCTCGACCTGTTTCTCCAGGCTGACGTGAATGAACACGTTCACATGCAGGCCCAGCAGATCGGCATCCAGCAGCGTCACCTGCTCGCGAATCAGCCCTAATTCCTCCATCGCCTTGACCCGGTTGAAGCACGGCGTCGGCGACAGGTTCACCGAGCGTGCGAGGTCGGCGTTGGTGATGCGCGCATTCTCCTGAAGGCTGTTGAGAATGCCGATGTCGGTACGGTCCAGTTTGCGCATGAGACAAAACCACCTGTTTTTTATGTTTATGCAGAATTTCTATCTGCAAATCGTCTCCAGCGCAACGAAACAGAGAGAAATATTCTTCTTGGCCGGGCCTATGATTGTTGTAGGACAAGATTTCTTTCACCCAAGAATGATTGCCAGCTCACTACAAGAAATTCACAAGATCGAGCGTAGAAGCCATGACCCAAGCGTATGAACCGCTGCGTCTGCACGTCCCTGAACCCTCGGGCCGCCCAGGCTGCAAAACCGACTTCTCCTACCTGCATCTGACCGATGCCGGCACGGTGCGTAAACCTTCCATCGACGTCGAACCTGCCGACACCGCCGACCTGGCGCGCGGGCTGATTCGTGTGCTCGACGATCAGGGCAACGCCCTCGGCCCCTGGGCTGAAAACGTGCCGGTCGAAATCCTGCGCAAGGGCATGCGCGCCATGCTCAAGACGCGTATCTACGACAACCGCATGGTGGTCGCCCAGCGTCAGAAGAAAATGTCGTTCTACATGCAAAGCCTTGGCGAAGAAGCCATCGGTAGCGCCCAGGCCCTGGCCTTGAACATCGACGACATGTGCTTTCCGACCTACCGCCAGCAAAGCATCCTGATGGCCCGCGAAGTGCCGCTGGTCGACCTGATCTGCCAGTTGCTGTCCAACGAGCGCGATCCGCTCAAGGGCCGGCAGCTGCCGATCATGTACTCGGTCAAGGACGCCGGTTTCTTCACCATCTCCGGCAACCTCGCGACTCAATTCATTCAGGCCGTCGGCTGGGGCATGGCCTCGGCGATCAAGGGCGACACGAAAATCGCCTCGGCCTGGATCGGTGACGGCGCCACCGCCGAATCGGACTTCCACACCGCCCTCACCTTCGCTCACGTTTACCGCGCGCCGGTGATCCTCAACGTGGTCAACAACCAGTGGGCGATCTCGACCTTCCAGGCCATCGCCGGGGGTGAAGCCACCACTTTCGCCGGACGCGGCGTCGGTTGCGGCATCGCCTCGCTGCGGGTCGATGGCAACGACTTCTACGCGGTCTACGCCGCTTCCGCCTGGGCTGCCGAGCGCGCCCGGCGCAACCTCGGCCCGACCATGATCGAATGGGTCACCTACCGCGCCGGCCCGCACTCGACCTCCGACGATCCATCCAAATACCGGCCTGCCGACGACTGGAGCCACTTCCCGCTGGGCGACCCGATTGCCCGCCTGAAGCAGCACCTGATCAAGGTCGGCCACTGGTCGGAAGAAGAGCACGCCGCCGTCAGCGCCGAGCTCGAAGCCGAAGTGATTGCCGCGCAGAAACAGGCCGAACAGTACGGCACCCTCGCCGGCGGGCAGATTCCAAGCGCCGCAACCATGTTCGAAGACGTCTACAAAGAGATGCCGGAGCACTTGAAGCGCCAGCGTCAGCAGTTGGGGATCTGACATGAACGATCACAACAACAATATTCAGTTGGAAACCGCCATGACCACGACCACCATGACCATGATCCAGGCCCTGCGCTCGGCCATGGATGTGATGCTTGAGCGTGACGACAATGTGGTGGTGTTCGGTCAGGACGTCGGCTACTTCGGCGGCGTGTTCCGATGCACCGAAGGCCTGCAGACCAAGTACGGCACCTCGCGGGTATTCGACGCACCGATCTCCGAGAGCGGCATCGTCGGCGTAGCTGTCGGCATGGGTGCTTATGGTCTGCGTCCGGTAGCCGAGATTCAGTTCGCCGACTACGTCTACCCGGCTTCCGACCAGATCATTTCCGAAGCGGCGCGCCTGCGTTATCGCTCGGCCGGCGAGTTCACCGCGCCGATGACCCTGCGCATGCCATGCGGCGGCGGCATCTACGGCGGTCAGACCCACAGCCAGAGCATCGAGGCGATGTTCACTCAGGTCTGCGGCCTGCGCACCGTGATGCCCTCCAACCCGTACGATGCCAAAGGCCTGCTGATCGCCTCCATCGAAAACGATGACCCGGTGATCTTCCTTGAGCCGAAACGCCTGTACAACGGCCCGTTCGACGGCCACCACGACCGTCCGGTAACTCCGTGGTCGAAACACCCGCAAGCCCAGGTGCCGGACGGTTACTACACCGTGCCGCTGGACGTCGCCGCGATCACTCGTCCGGGCAAGGACGTGACCGTATTGACCTACGGCACCACCGTTTACGTGTCGCAAGTCGCTGCTGAAGAAAGTGGCGTTGACGCCGAAGTCATCGACCTGCGCAGCCTGTGGCCGCTGGACCTGGAAACCATCGTCAAGTCGGTGAAGAAAACCGGCCGCTGCGTGGTGGTGCACGAAGCCACTCGTACCTGCGGTTTCGGCGCCGAGCTGGTGTCACTGGTGCAAGAGCATTGCTTCCATCACTTGGAAGCGCCGATCGAACGCGTCACCGGTTGGGACACCCCCTACCCGCACGCGCAAGAGTGGGCGTATTTCCCAGGGCCGTCCCGAGTGGGCGCGGCGTTGAAACGGGTTATGGAGGTCTGAATGGGCACGCACGTTATCAAGATGCCGGACATCGGCGAAGGCATCGCAGAAGTCGAACTGTCGCAGTGGCACGTCAAGGTTGGCGATCTGGTGGTTGAAGACCAGGTGCTGGCGGATGTGATGACCGACAAGGCAATGGTCGATATTCCATCGCCGGTGCACGGCAAGGTGATTGCGCTCGGCGGTCAGCCGGGTGAAGTGATGGCGGTCGGCAGTGTGCTGATCAGCATTGAAGTTGAAGGCGCCGGGAATCTGAAAGAGTCCGCCGCGCCAGCACCGGTTGCTGCGCAAGAGCCGCCTGCTGCTCCGAAAGTTGAAGCAGTTGCCGAGAGCAAACCTGCCGCTGCTGCTGGGCCGCGCCCGGCACCGGTTTGCCAGGGCCCGATGGTTGCCCGCGAGGCCGATGAACGTCCGCTGGCCTCGCCGGCCGTGCGCAAACATGCGCTGGATCTGGGCATTCAATTGCGTCTGGTGCGCGGTTCCGGCCCGGCCGGCCGTGTGCTGCACGAGGACCTTGAGGCCTATCTGGCGCAAGGTCAGTCGAACGCTTCGGCACCGGCAGCCGCCGCATACGCTCAGCGTCACGATGAAGAACAGATTCAGGTTATCGGCATGCGCCGCAAGATTGCCCAGCGCATGCAGGACGCCACCCAGCGCGCCGCGCACTTCAGCTACGTCGAGGAAATCGACGTCACCGCGATTGAAGAGCTGCGCGCGCATCTGAATGAAAAACACGGTACCAGCCGGGGCAAGTTGACCTTGCTGCCGTTCCTCGTCCGCGCCCTGGTCGTCGCCCTGCGTGACTTCCCGCAGATGAACGCCCGTTACGACGACGAAGCCCAGGTCATCACCCGCCTCGGCGCAGTGCATGTCGGTGTCGCCACGCAAAGCGATGTGGGCCTGATGGTGCCGGTGGTGCGTCACGCCGAAGCACGCAGCCTGTGGGACAGCGCCGCGGAAATCTCGCGTCTGGCCAATGCCGCACGCAATGGCAAGGCCAGCCGCGACGAATTGTCCGGCTCGACCATCACCCTCACCAGCCTCGGTGCGTTGGGCGGCATCGTCAGCACCCCGGTGCTGAACCTGCCGGAAGTGGCGATCGTCGGCGTGAACAAAATCGTCGAACGGCCGATGGTCGTCAAAGGCCAGGTGGTGATCCGCAAGATGATGAACCTCTCCAGCTCCTTCGATCACCGCGTGGTCGACGGCATGGACGCGGCGCTCTTCATCCAGGCCATCCGTGGCTTGATCGAACAACCTGCCACTTTGTTTGTGGAGTAAGGCTCGCATGCAATCTCTGAACACTACGCTGCTGATCATCGGCGGCGGCCCCGGCGGCTACGTCACGGCGATTCGCGCCGGGCAACTGGGCATTTCGACGATTCTGGTCGAGGGCCAATCGCTGGGTGGCACTTGCCTGAACATCGGCTGCATTCCGTCCAAAGCGTTGATTCACGTGGCCGAGCAGTTTCACCAGACACAACATCACAGTCAGCATTCTGCGCTGGGTATCAGCGTTTCGGCGCCAACCCTCGACATCAGCAAGAGCGTCGAGTGGAAGGACGGCATCGTTGATCGCCTGACCACCGGCGTCGCCGCGTTGCTGAAAAAGAACAAGGTTCAGGTCATCCATGGCTGGGCCAAGGTGGTTGACGGCAAAACCGTCGAGGTCGGCGACACGCGGATCCAGTGCGAGCATCTGGTGCTGGCCACCGGTTCGACCAGCGTCAACCTGCCGATCCTGCCAATCGGCGGGCCGATCATCTCCTCCAGCGAAGCGCTGGCACCGAAGTCCGTGCCCAAACGTCTGGTGGTGGTCGGCGGCGGTTACATCGGTCTGGAGCTGGGCATTGCCTACCGCAAGCTCGGCGCCGAGGTCAGCGTGGTCGAGGCGCAGGATCGCATCCTGCCGGCCTACGACGCCGAGCTGACCCAACCGGTCCACGAAGCACTGAAGCAACTGGGCGTGAAGCTTTATCTCAAGCACAGCGTGCTGGGTTTCGACGGCACCTTGCAGGTGCGTGACCCGAACGGCGACACCCTCAATCTGGAAACCGATCAGGTGCTGGTGGCAGTCGGGCGCAAGCCAAATACTCACGGCTGGAACCTCGAAGCGCTGAACCTGGACATGAACGGCTCGGCGATCAAGATCGACAGCCGCTGCCAGACCAGCATGCGCAACGTCTACGCCATCGGCGACCTGAGCGGCGAACCGATGCTCGCCCATCGCGCCATGGCTCAGGGTGAAATGGTTGCCGAGCTGATCAGCGGCAAATCCCGCGAATTCAACCCGACCGCCATTGCCGCCGTGTGCTTTACCGACCCGGAACTGGTGGTGGTCGGCCAGACCCCGGACGAAGTCAAGGCTGCCGGGCTGGACTGCATCGTTTCCAGCTTCCCGTTCGCTGCCAATGGCCGGGCGATGACCCTGGAATCAAAAAGCGGCTTCGTGCGGGTGGTCGCGCGTCGCGACAATCATGTGATTGTCGGCTGGCAGGCGGTCGGGGTTGGCGTGTCGGAGTTGTCGACCGCGTTCGCGCAAAGCCTGGAAATGGGTGCGCGCCTCGAAGACATCGGCGGCACCATTCATGCGCATCCGACCCTGGGTGAAGCGGCGCAGGAAGCGGCGTTGCGTGCTTTGGGGCATGCGTTGCACCTGTGATGGATGGTGGCAGTGGTGGCCTCTTCGCGAGCAAGCCCGCTCCCACAGGGAAATGTATTCCAAAATGTGGGAGCGGCTTCTTCAGGGAAATGCATTCCCCCTGTGGGAGCGGGCTTGCTCGCGAATTCTTGAGGCCGACACGATTTATCTGCCTGTCATCCGATAGTCCGGGCTGCGAAACCGCTCAAGAATGAAGTATTGTTGTGCCCATCAAAAAAAACGTCAGAAGCCTTGAACCGTTTCGACGGTTGTTCAGTGATAGAGGGTGTCATGGGTAACGAAAGCATCAATTGGGACAAGCTGGGTTTTGACTACATCAAGACCGACAAACGCTATCTGTCGTACTTTCGCAATGGCGAGTGGGACAAAGGCACCCTGACCGAAGACAACGTGCTGCACATCAGCGAAGGCTCGACTGCCCTTCACTATGGCCAGCAGTGCTTCGAAGGCCTGAAGGCTTATCGTTGCAAGGACGGCTCGATCAACCTGTTCCGTCCCGACCAGAACGCCGCGCGCATGCAGCGCAGCTGCGCTCGCCTGCTGATGCCGCACGTGTCGACCGAGCAGTTCATCGAAGCGTGCAAGGAAGTGGTTCGCGCCAACGAGCGCTTCATCCCGCCATACGGCACCGGCGGCGCGCTGTACCTGCGTCCGTTCGTGATCGGCGTGGGTGACAACATCGGCGTGCGCACCGCGCCGGAGTTCATCTTCTCGGTGTTCGCGATCCCGGTCGGCGCCTACTTCAAGGGCGGCCTGACTCCGCACAACTTCCAGATCTCCAGCTTCGACCGCGCCGCCCCACAAGGCACTGGTGCGGCCAAGGTCGGTGGCAACTATGCCGCCAGCCTGATGCCGGGCTCCCAGGCCAAGAAAGCGCACTTCGCTGACGCCATCTACCTGGATCCGCTGACCCACAAGAAGATCGAGGAAGTCGGTTCGGCCAACTTCTTCGGGATCACCCACGACAACAAGTTCATCACCCCGAACTCGCCATCCGTGCTGCCAGGCATCACCCGTCTGTCGCTGATCGAACTGGCGAAAACCCGTCTGGGTCTGGAAGTGATTGAAGGCGACGTGCTGATCGACAAACTGTCGGACTTCAAGGAAGCCGGCGCCTGCGGTACCGCCGCGGTGATCACCCCGATCGGCGGGATCAGTTACAACGACCACCTGCACGTGTTCCACAGCGAAACAGAAGTCGGCCCGGTCACCCAGAAGCTCTACAAAGAGCTGACTGGCGTGCAGACCGGCGACATCGAAGCGCCAGCAGGCTGGATCGTCAAGGTTTGATCTGACGGCTGCTGATGCACAAAAGCCCCCATCGAGTGATCGATGGGGGCTTTTTCATGGGCGCTGTTGCTGTAGCCACTCAATCAACACTTTGGCGTGCGCCGACGCTTGCGGGGCAACGCCGTAGTAATAGCGTGGCAGCGGCATGCGCAGATCCGGCAACGGACAGATCAGGCGACCACTCGACAAATGTGTGCCGAGCAAAGTAGTCGGACACAGCGCGATGCCCTCGCCCGCCACGGCCGCTTCCAGCACCCGGTGCATGTAATCAAACTGGCGGATCACCTGGCTACTGCTCTGACTCTGGCCAAAATGCCTCGCCCAGTGGTGCCAGTCTTCACGCCGCGCCCTGACGGTGAGCAAGGTATGCACACTGAGGCCGGCGAGATTTGTCAGCGGCAGTCGCTCAATCAATGCCGGCGCCGCGACCATAACCAATTCATCCTCGAACAACGCGTGCGCCTCCAGCGTCGGCGCCCAATCGTCACGGCCCCGGCGGATGACAATGTCGAAATCGTCGCGGGCCGGATCCGGCGACTGGGTCTGCGTGACGACCTGGGTGTCGATGTGCGGATGCTGCACCGAAAAGTCCGCCAAACGAGGCGTCAGCCATAACAGGGCGAAGGACGGCCGGACATTGATCGTGATCGTCGGTCGCGCTGCCTGTCGCCTCAACTCGGCAGCGGCGTCGGCAATCTGCGCCAGACCGGCGCTGACTTGCTGATAAAAAAGCTCACCCGCCGGCGTCAGCAGCGACTGCCTGATGCGCCGTTCAAACAACAAAACGCCCAGATGTTCTTCAAGCAATTTGACGTGGCGGCTGACCGCACTATGGCTGACATGCAGCTCGTCGGCCGCCAGGCTGAAACTCTGATGACGAGCAGCCACAGCGAAGGCGCGAACCGCATTGAGTGGGGGAAGTGAATTTTTCATGGGTCTAATTTAGTCACATATGCACTGCATTTAAAGCGTTTGTCAGCGCGTCGCCGCCACGCCAATCTGCCCGCACGCAGATACGCGAATCGACGGAGCAACATCTTGCACAGTTACGGACTCTTTGTACTGTTCGCCGCCCTGACCATTTTGAGCCCCGGGCCGGGCGTGGTGCTGACACTGTCCAACGCCGTGCGCCTGGGCTGGAGCGGCGCAGTGCCCGGCATTCTAGGGATCGCCTCGGGCGCTTTCGTGGTGGCTGCCCTCAGCGCCACCAGCGTCGGCTTGATCCTCAGCGCCTCGGCCGAGGCGTTTACCGTGCTGAAATACGCCGGAGCTGCATACCTGTTGTACTTGGGCTTCAAGAGCTGGCGTTCAGATCGTTTCCGTAGCCTGCAGCAGGTTCGCCCTTCTCGTCCGGGCTACCGTTTTCTCGAAGCCGCGTCCCTGCAGTTTCTCAATCCGAAAGCGATCTTCTTCTTTCTGGCCGTATTCCCGCAGTTCATCGACACTGAACAGCTTTTTTACCCGCAGTTCTTCAAACTGGTGGCCTCTTACGCGGTGCTGGTAATTCTGGTGCACGGCAGCTACGCCCTGCTCGCCAATGCGGCCAAAGGCTGGCTGTCGAGCCCGAAAGGATCCTGGCTGGCGGCGAAAGTCTCGGGGGTGACCTTTGCCGGTTTTGGTCTGCTGATGGCGTCGGCAACCCGCTGATCGACCTGCTCAGGCTCATCCTGTTTCAAGGCAATTCGCTTGCCGGCTCGCGCGGCAATCCCGCTGGCCTGACCATTTTGCTGTTTGCCCATCCGCGCCTGGGTGATCAACCCGGGAATCAATTCGCCCTCAGGCAGATTCTTCCAGAAACGCACCGGCAAATGCCCTTGCATGACCTTCTCGTTCAATCGCGCCGGGTTGAAGATGTGGCTGTAATAGGTCAGCCATAGCTCGCCATGCGGGTCATCGACGTTCTGCGCCAGTTGCTGCCATTCCACCGGGCACTGGCGCTGATGAATCAACTGTTCGCCATCGTAATAAACCCCGTCACGCGGCGTGGCGATCAACCAGCGGTGGCGGCCCATGCGCCTGACGAAATGTTCGCTGGCGCTGTGCAGGATGTCGTGGGCCGGTTCGTGCCACGCGACGTATTGCGGGCCTGGCTGATCCTGCGGGCGTTCGATGAAACGCACGAACGCATGCAAATGGTGGGCTTCGCGCTGCACCTGCTTGATCCGCCGCTGCAACTCGCTGCCGAGTTTGTCGCCGGCCATCATCGCCGTGCGATCGCCATGGCTGACTCGCCACAGCACTTCATACAACAGACTCCAGCGCTGGTCGCCCCGGTAGCGCGCGGCTTGCTCCAGGGTGTCGAGCAGTGCACGGGGGATGCGTGCCTGAAACGGCCCTTGTCCCTCGGGCACCGAAACGTCACTGGCAAACAGATCGCTCACCCCGTCCGACGCCCAGCTCACCAGACTCGGGTCGACTTCATGGCTGAGCAGCCAGCGTGCCTGCTGGCGCCAGGTGTCGAACAGGTCGTCGCAATCGAGATTGATCATCCCCACAACCCCATCTGCTGCGGCTGCGGCCGGTCGCGCAGTTGCTGATAGAGCATGTGGCTGGTGACTTCGGCCTGTTGCGGGTGGTAGTCGCTGGTGATGATGAACGGCTTGGCCTTGGCCAGCACACAACGCATGCGCGCCACATCTTCGTAGCGAATGCGCCGTTGCTGGCGCAATTGCACCAGACGTTCGGTGGTACGCAGGCCAATGCCCGGGATGCGCGCGATCAGCGCCGGTTCGGCGCGGTTCAGGTCCAGCGGAAACACCTCGCGATTCTGCAGTGCCCAAGCCAGTTTCGGATCGATATCCAGCGCCAGATTACCCGGGCCCTTGAGCAACTCATCGGCGCTGTAGCCGTAGCTGCGCAAGAGGAAATCGGCTTGATACAAACGATGTTCGCGCATCAGCGGTGGTGCGGCCAGTGGCACGCTTTTCGGGCTGTCGGGGATCGGGCTGAAGGCCGAATAGTAGACCCGCCGCAAGCGGTAGTTGCCATACAGCGACTGGGCGCTGTGCAGGATCGTGCTGTCATCGGTGTCATCGGCGCCGACGATCATTTGCGTGCTCTGCCCGGCGGGAGCGAATTTTGCCGAACGCGGTTCGTTGAGCACCGTTTGTACGCCGGTGTAAATGGTGTTCATCGCCTGCTTGATCGAACCGATCTGCTTCTCCGGCGCCAGGGTTTGCAGGCTGGCGTCGGTGGGCAGTTCGATATTGACGCTGAGACGATCGGCGTAACGGCCCGCCTCCTCGATCAATGCCGGATCGGCCTCGGGAATGGTCTTGAGGTGAATGTAGCCGCGAAACTCGTGCTGCTCGCGCAACAGCTTCGCCACGCGCACCAGTTGTTCCATGGTGTAGTCCGCCGAACGGATGATCCCCGAACTGAGGAACAGCCCGCTGACGCAGTTGCGCCGGTAGAAATCCAGGGTCAGCGTGACCACTTCCTCGGGGGTGAAACGTGCACGCGGCACATCGCTGGAGCGGCGGTTGACGCAATACTGGCAGTCGTAGAGACAGAAGTTGGTCAGGAGGATTTTCAGCAGCGACACGCAACGACCGTCCGGTGTATAGCTGTGGCAAATGCCCATGCCGTCGGTCGAGCCCAACCCGCTCTTGCCCTCGGAGCTGCGCTTGGGCGCACCGCTGCTGGCGCAGGAGGCGTCGTACTTGGCGGCGTCGGCGAGAATGCTGAGCTTGTCGATGATTTGCATGGCGCGGGCTCTTTACTGTGTGGATATACAGTATAGGTCCGAGCACGGGGTTACAAGGTGCCAGAAGCGCACCTCGTCGGGCAGAAGCTCAAGATCAAAGGATGCAGCCTGCGGCAGCTCCTACATGGATTGGGCAGGGTCGAGATTTATCGGGTGTACGGACTTACTGTAGGAGCTGCCGCAGGCTGCGATCTTTTGATCTTCGCGTCTATCGGCAACTCAAGACCAAACCGCTTACCCATTTCCTTTCGCCCCGCCACGGTGAGCGCCAACGCCCGACTATCAAGATCCTGCGTCACCCACTTGCGTTTCAACGCCATCTGCAACAACGCCGCCCCCAACGAACCGCCCAAATGCGGCCGGCGCATGCTCCAGTCCAGGCACGGGCAAGCAAACTTGCGGCGCAAGGTACTCAAGTCCTGCACCTCAATCCCCAAGCTCGCCAACAACGCGTCGCCGGTGCCGCTCAAGCGATAAGCCCGCTCATCGGTTTCCACCAGCCACCCCGCCTCAAGCATACGGTCGTGGAGCAACACCGCCAGCGTGCCGGCCATGTGGTCGTAGCAGGTACGAGCGAATTGCAGGCGATCCGGGGTGTGCGGTTTGAAGATCGGCGCGGCGTTCTGGCCGATCACCATCAACGCTTCCAGCGCCTGAGCCACGCGCTGATCGGCGAGGTTGTAATAACGATGGCGGCCCTGCACATGCAGGCGCACCAGTGCCAGATCCTTGAGCTTGGCCAGATGTGCACTGGCGGTGGAGGCGCTGACTTCCGCCACGGCCGCTAATTCAGTGCTGGTGCGGGCGTGGCCGTCCATCAGCGAGCAGAGAATTTTCGTGCGTGCCGGTTCGGCGATGGCGGCCGCCACCTGCGAAACGCCGATGTCTTGATGTTCTGCGTGCATATTTCGCTCCCCGACGAATCGTCGCCGCTGCGAACTGAAGATACTCGCATCACTTTCCCGACGACAAGGCTGTGAACCATGGACCCGATCATCGCTGCGACGCATGCCGATCCCTACCCCTACTACGCCAAACTGCGCGCCGAGGGCGGACTGACCTTTGATCATGGATTGAAGCTATGGGTCGCCAGCAGCGCCCGAGCGGTGCGTGCGGTGCTGACGCATGCCGATTGTCGGGTGCGACCGTTGCAGGAACCGGTGCCCAAGGCGATTGCCTCGGGGCTGGCCGGCAAGGTGTTCGGGCAGTTGATGCGGATGAACGATGGCGAACGTCAGCGCTGTCCGCGTGCGGCAATCGAGCCGTCTCTGCAGTTGATAGATGACGAGCAAGTACGCGCACTGGTGGCCGCGCGTCTGATTACAGCGGACGCCGACGGCTTATATAAGGCGATGTTTCGCGGCCCGGTGTGCGTGGTCGCGGCGCTGCTCGGCTTCACCCCGGCGCAAGGCCGGGCGATCAGTGAACTGACCGCGGATTTCGTCGCCTGCCTGTCGCCGCTGAGCAATGACCTGCAACTGGCGGCGGCGCATGCGGCGGCGGAGCAATTGCACGGCTATTTCATCGAGTTGCTGGCCGAAGCCGATAGCGAGTTGCTCAAGGCTATCGAGCAGCGATTTGCAGGAGACGAAGAAACCCTGATCGCCAACCTGATCGGTCTCTGTTCGCAGACGTTCGAGGCCAGTGCGGGACTGATCGGCAATGCACTGATAGCGCTGCAACGTCAGCCCGAGTTGCGTGACGCCTCTGTGGACGCACTGTTGGCCGAGGTTCAGCGCTTTGATCCTCCAGTGCAGAACACTCGGCGCTTTGTCGCACAGACTTGCGAGATCGATGGCGTGCGGCTTGAGGCCGGTGAGGTGATTCTGGTGCTGCTGGCCTCGGCCAACCGCGATCCTTTGTTGAATGAAGAGCCCGAGCGGTTTCTGCTGGATCGTCCTGACCGGCGCAGTTTCAGCTTTGGCAGCGGCCGGCATCAGTGTCCGGGGCAGACGCTGGCGTTGAACATTGCCGCTGCGACTGTCAGAGAAATCCTTGATCAGGGTATGAATCTGCAACAACTGACGTGGCATTACCGCCCATCGCTCAATGGGCGGATTCCACTGTTCAGCGCGGTGCAGCCTTAAGCGTTGCGCAGCTCAATGGTCAGGTGCGACAGCTCATGCACCGGCGCCAGCCGTTCGCGGATCGCCTCCGCCGTCACGCCCGCCGCCGCGACCACACTGACAATCGCCGCCCGCGCCTGCGGGCCGACCTGCCAGACATGCAGGTCGCTGATGCGCACGTCGTCCGAGGTTTCCAGCAGCTCGCGGATCTCCGCCGCCACCGGTTCGTCGGTGGTGTCGAGCAGCACCGCAGCGCTGTCGCGCATCAGGTTATAGGCCCACTTCGCGATGACAATCGAGCCGACAATCCCCATCTCCGGGTCCAGCCATACCCAGCCGAGATAGCGGCCGGCCAGCAGCGCGGCAATTGCCAGCACCGAGGTCAGGGCATCGGCCAGCACGTGGACGTAGGCCGAGCGCAGGTTGTTGTCGTGATGGTGATGATGATCGTGGCCGTGCGCGTGATCATGCTGATGACCATGGTCGTGGCGGTGATGGCCAATCAGCAGGAAGGCGCTGAGGATGTTTACGCCCAACCCGACAATCGCGATCACGGTCGCTTCGCCGAACGCCACGGTAGTTGGTTCAAACAAGCGAAAAATCGACTCGCCGGCAATGCCCAGCGACACCAGCCCCAGCACCATGGCTGAAGCAAAACCGGCCAGATCGCCAACCTTGCCGGTGCCAAAACTGAAGCGGCGGTTGTTGGCGTTGCGCCGGGCGAAACCGTAGGCCGCAGCAGCAATGCCCAACGCCCCGGCATGCGTCGCCATGTGGAAACCGTCGGCCAGCAGGGCCATGGAGCCGGTGAAATAACCGGCGGCGATCTCGCCGATCATCATCACAAATGTCAGCGCCACCACCCACAGGGTGCGGCGGGCGTTTTCGTCGTGAGACGCGCCGAGGAATTGGTGATCGTGGCTGAAACGCTCAGCGCTTGGGGTCAGGCTCATGATACGGATGCTCTATTTGGAATAACGGCGGATGGCTTGCAGCAGATCTTCGGCGCCCTGAGCGCGCTGTTCGTCGGTGAGATCGGGATGCGCCACGTGCTCACGGGTGTGAGCCTCAATGAACTGCTCCATCAACCCATTGACCGCCCCGCGAATCGCCGCCACCAGATGCAAGGTCTTGGCGCAATCGGCATCGCCTTCCAGCGCTTTTTCCACCGCCTGCACCTGCCCGGCAATGCGTCGTACACGGTTGAGCAGCTCGTCTTTGTGTTCATGAATGTGCGACATACCTATACCCCCTACCCCTATATGGCAGGCATGGTCGCCGATGGCTTGGGCAATCGCAAGTTCGGTGAGCATTCAAGGGATGAACGGGATGCTGAACTGAAAGCGACCTCACTCCCGTTGTAGGAGTGAGCCTGCTCGCGATAGCGGTGTGTCTGATGAAATAGATGCTGGATGTGCCGGCCTCTTCGCGAGCAAGCCCGCTCCCACAATTGTCCGGTGGTGTGCTCAGGTTCATCGCCCATCACAAATCCCCTGAGGGAGTCAGCCTGCTGGCGATGGCGGACTGAAAAACGCAGCATCATTTCGGCATCATCCACAAGGCTACATCGCCTTGCGCCTTTGCCTACAAGTACGCCAGAATCCGCCGGCTTGTGCGGTTTGGGGGGCATCGGTAACTTGGCTCGCGTCACTGAATGATCAGTGATCGGGTTTAGTCGCTCGGTGTTATCTCAAGTTCGCAAGCTGTTATTCAGTCAGGCATCTCTACGCCTGCGCTCAATGGCGGCTGTGCGCAGGGCGCCTTCGGGCGCGCCGGTAATGCTTGGGTACTGGTCGACTAACCTGCGTACAGCTGCCACCTATTGTTTAGTCGCAAGTGCGTGTCAGCCTCATTGAGGTTACCCAGCAAATGTTTAAAGTGACGCCAAATCCGCCTGAAGCGGACGCAATACCTGACCCAGAATCAACGTCCCCCTACTCCGACCCCAATTCCAGAAAACTCCACGAAGCCGCCGAACGCGCCCTCGATCACTACCTGAAACCGCAGGCTACACCCGAGCGCAAACCCAGCCACATGTTCGTCGTCGCCCCGAACATGGACAACGAAGAACTGCTGGCCCACGCCTGCGAATCCATGGCCTCGGCCAGCATCATGCTCAGCGACTTCGCCGGCCTGCTCGACACGCCCTACCGCAACACCGTGCTCGGCATCCAGCAAGTAGTCATGCTCGGCGAACTCGCCGTGAACCGCGCCCTCGACAACCTCGAGCCCCCGATCAGCAATTGAAAAAGCGTCCCCGTGGCGAGGGAGCTTGCTCCCGCTCGACTGCACAGCAGTCGAAAATCCGGATCCGAACCGGATCGATGGGGCTTGGGGTCGCTTCGCAACCCAGCGGGAGCAAGCTCCCTCGCCACAAGGAAAACGGCGCAAAGGAGAATTTCACATGACCAATAAAACAGATGCCCACGTCGTCGCCGCATTAGTCGCCATGGGCCTCAACGAACGGGATCGACGCTGGGCGCAGAACGCATGCCTGGTGTTGTTTGAAAGCGAGCGGGAAACAATTGTGGCCTTGGCCGTGAACGCTTTAGGGAAACTTGATGGGCTTGAAATGGAGGCTGTGCTGCCAGCGCTGCAACGTGTGAAATGCCGGTTTCCTGTACTGGAACGGACGGTGGCAGAAACGTTGTGCGAGATTGCGACGGTTGCCTGATTAATCGCGTCATCGTTCTTCAGAGCAGGCGCGCTCCTGCATTGGATCGGCGGTGTACTCGAATTCCAAGAGCCAGCAATCATCTGTCGGAGTGAGCCTGCTCGCGAAGGCGCCCTTTCCGCTAACGGATTTCTAATAACAAACCCAGGAAGAGAAACTAATCATGAAAAATCACCCACCCGATTCCAGGCGCTTTACAAGCGTCTGGGACGCACTGGAAGACACGCCGCAGGACGCCGCCAACATGCGCCTGCGGGCCAAACTAATGCGCAGGCTTTGCGAGACAATCCGTGCCTGGGAGCTTCCCCAGAAGGATGCTGCCAAGCGCTTGGGAATTACTCAGCCACGCCTCAACAATTTACTTAACGGCAAGATCGATAATTCCACTCTGGGTGAATTAGCCAACCTAGCGATGTCCCTAGCCTGATTCTTTTACACTTGTAACAATCGCTAAAGTTTCAGACCCGTCCTACAGCTATCAAAAGCCCCTTGATATAGCGTCCGCATCGTTTTCAGAATCGATGTAAAAAGGACGCTGATGGCCAGTAAAAAGGATATACCCCGGGTTCAAAACCCACCGGCCGGTGACGGTCACCACATTACCAGCCGCTACATGACAACCAGCGAACTGGCGGAGAGGGAGGCAAGACAAACTGCTTATGACGATATGCTGGCTAGGCAGCAGGCGTATGAGAATCGATTGATCAAACAACCGCTAAAGTATCAGCGCGATGTTAAAGGCTGTGTGTTTACCAAAAGCTGCAAACTTCCGGATGGTGTCATTAATCACACAAGCACCGCCGGGTTTATACCAGTAGAGAGGCTAGCCGACTTTGGAGAGTTTTCCCTGTTAGGCGGCCGCGAACGAGATGCCGTCGGAAACATACCGCTGAAAAAAATCTACGGCAGCCACTTGCCCAACTCAGCAGGAACTCTTGCTCTTGGTCTGACTGCCGCAGCAAACACAAGTGGTAGCGCAGTGAGCGGTGCAGCCGTGGCGACGGGAGGTGTTGGCGCAGGAGTACTACTCGGAATAGTCGCACTGCTTTGGCCATCGAGTTTGGGCGACAGTTCTCTGTACACAGAAGAACAACTCAAATCACTCGACAAAGGCCGAACTCGTGTCCGACTACACGTAGCACAACAGCCAGACGGCACTCTGAAAGGGTACGGATACAACACCCAAACGCGCAGTGATTGGGAGATGATTCCTGTCGTAAAGTTCGTCGAGCAAGGAACCCAACAAGTTGCGGACTTCGGTAATGGGGCAGCACTGATCTGGACTCCCGTTGTTGACCCTTCCAGTACCACGGGGATCCCGCCACTGGAAAGCGCTCCGCAAGCGCCACAGATATGGATTTATCCGCCGACAGAACAGGCGGACAAAATCATTGTTAATCCGGTTTATCCACCGGAATATCAGGACTTCATTCTGGTGTTCCCAGCCAATTCAGGCATCAAACCGCTCTATATTGTCCTGGCGCTTGAATTCGACGCGGCCAGTTACCACGGAAAAAAAGATACACCCGTCAAAAGTAAGGGACCTACTAATGGCCGGGAAACGCTGGAAAACTCTGTTCAGGTAAAACCCACATCGCCACGCCGCATTGGTGTCGATCCGGACACAAATGAGCTAGTTGTATTTGACCGCACGGGCGGAGATGTCTACCACGGCCACGTACGGGCATGGGATAAACTTCATCAAGATATGAAAAATGCACTGATCAAAGCCAAAAAAGTAGACAACAAAGGCAATATCCTCGGAGCAAAAAAATGAGCCTCATCTATCAAGACCCATCACTCAGCCATGATGAAGCCATAAGACATCTTGCCAGCGACCTGGACGAGAATGTCATTTGCGCGCTGGTGTCTATCGGTCTGAATGAAAGCGACAGGGCCTGGGCTCAAGACACCTGCCTGAAATATCTCACCAACAAAACTGAAGCGATTGTAGCGTCTGCCGTCACCGCTCTTGGTCACATCGCTCGACGCCATGGCGAGCTAGATATCCAAACCGTTCTGCCCGCACTCGAAATCGTTCAGAGGAAGTTCCCTGCTCTGAGGGGAATCATTGAGGACACGCTTGACGATATCGACACATTCGCCTGACCCGTCGAACGAACGCTCAAACTACTGAAATTGGGATGAGGGTCTTAGCCCCTCATCCGAACGGTCTCAACACTCGCCCCCTCAATCCTCCCGCGTCAAAACCTCTAGTAACTCAATCTCGAACACCAGATTCGAATGCGGCGGAATCTTGCCCATCGTCCGCTCGCCATAGCCCAAATGCGCCGGCACCAGCAGTTTGCGCTTGCCGCCCACTTGCATGCCCATCAGCCCCTGATCCCAGCCCTTGATCACCCGGCCCGTGCCAATCACGCACTGGAAAGGTTTGCCACGGATGTGGGAAGAATCAAACTCGCTGCCGTCTTCCAGCCAGCCTATGTAATGGGTGGTAATCAGCGCGCCTTTGACGGCAGCCTTGCCCTCGCCCACCTGGAGATCGATTACCTGCAGTTCATCCGTCATGACATTCACTCGATTGCTTAACTGGCGGCCGTTTTCCCAGAAATGCCGGTGATTGGCAAGCCGATGGCGCAGAGCAATGCTATTACTCCGCGGATTGCAGATCTTGCAATGGAGAACGCCAGACACAGCAGGATTTCGGGGTGGGAAGCCCTGCACGAGTGCATGCGCAGGGCCTTTGAGTCGGGAGACTTAACGCTCGACAGGCTGCATCTCAACGATGGTGCCGTTGGTGATCATGACCATCACGTACTTGTCGTTGATCTGCACCCACTGCGCCTGGTCGATCGGTGCTTTCAAACCTTTCTGTTTCCAGTTTTTCAGCGCTTTGTCGCTGCGCTGATAAATGTCCGGGGCGCGGTCGTTGACCTTCAATTCACGGTCGCTGGTCGGGGACTGGACGGTGGGTTCGCTTGAGGTTTGCGCCGCTTGAACAAGTGGGCTGATCCCGGCAATGCCGGCAACAAGGGCCAGGCTGGCGATTAGGGTTTTGCTGTTCATCGGTGAACCTCCTTCAGATGGGTAATGCCTGTACTCCGACTGATGAGTCAGGGAATCATTCCTTGTTTTTTTCTAGGCTGGCTGGGGATTGTCGTTGGCTGGCAGGCCCCCATCCTTTAACTCCTCCCCCCCTTTTTGGCGTACGTCTGATGAAGCGAGGGTTGCTTCGACGGCAATGGAGCCAACACACAACGCGCTCATATGAATAAATCCTTGTGCCATGAGCTACTGCATGTTCAGTGCAATCGTTTGCCGATAATCCGTGATTTCAGCCTCAGTGAAGGCAATGACAGTAAAAGAAACCTAGAGTAGCATCTAGCCATCACGCGCACGGATTGCCGAAAAATGTTTACTTTGCTCCCTCTCAATCTGCTTAGTAATAAATTATTAACGGCATATAGCACTTCAAAATCTAAGCGCGCCCTGATTTTTTCAACCGTCAGCCTAAGGATAGGATATGCATACAAGCACCGAAAACAAGTTTCTAGAAAAATTTCAAAATTTAAGAGAAATACCAGACAAAAGATCTGACGCAGAATCTCAAAAGCTAATAGAAGCAGAGTTGAATGACTCGCCAGTATTAATCAAATTTTGGCCAAAAACAAATCCAGATGCGCAAAGGACTCTTCACGAAATTTGGCTATACGAAGTTCGGCAACTTCAACGACTGAGAGGCTGCCCTGGAGTTGGTGATTTCATTGCCCCAATAATGTCGTCAAGCCAAGATGACCAAGGGTTCTATTTAGTTCTTGGCGCTGGAGAACGAAAACCACTTCAAGTTCACTTCCCTGAAAAATTAGAAGGCACCCTAACAATACGTCACTGGATTAACAACCTGAAAAACAAGAAAAACAGATCGAGATTTTGGCGAAATATAATACGTATATCACAAGCACTTCAACTGCTCCACTCCCAAGGCATTCTGCACAGAAATTTAGACCTAAATTCAATACTTACAAACGCTGAAAGCGATGAAGATGACTTTCAACTAACTGGCTTTGAATGGTCCATTCGAGTTAACCGCATTAAATCAAACCTAGAATTCTCCACTAACGTTCCTTTTGAGCCCACGTGTTTTTCATTTCTGAGTGACTGGCAAGATCTGGGAGTTCTTATCGCAAAAATCCTCAGGCTTGATATTGAATCAGTACTTGATTTAAATTATCCAATAAAAGAACTAGTTGAAAAAACAGAGCTCACCCTAGACGAGATCAATATAATCCGTGGACTTGCAGGACGAATTCGACTAGACACAAACATATCAAACGAAGGAATAAACCACGACATAATAGAACCAAAAATCCAATCTATCATTAAAAAACTAGATGAAATAAACGCATCACAAGAAGAAGCATTAGGAATTGCTTTCCGTCTAACCCCCCCCAATTCACCACCAGCGGCTAGTGCCGTACGAATGTCCGTTTTCTCTGCCGTACAGATGGCATTTTATGGCATCCACGGCATTCCTATATCTGATCAAAACATAGCTGAATTTCTACAATTCATACAAGATGACTTACAGGAATCACCTATACTATGTATTTTTAAAAATGACAGAGGACAAGAAGAAATTGTACTCATGGGATCAAGCCTGACCTATATTCTAGCGAAAAATAAAAAAGATAGAACTGACACTGAAGGCACTTGGGAGTGTGCTTACTGCACACACGCATACATCACTCCCCCCCGAAAAATTGACGGCTCTGTTCCCTCAAAGAAAATCGACTCCTCAATTTCATGCTTCACGCATAATGATCGCAGCAAACTTTCTAAGGTATATGATTCTTGGGCAGACACAATACTTGAATTACGTAACACACTTAAGACCACCCAAGATTCACGCACACTTCTACTAGGATTCTCAGCCTACCATTTGGCAGAAATAGCTTACGCAAAATCCCAAATCTACCCTGTCGAAATTCTATCTTACAATCCTGATAGAGAAGATCCTAGTCAAAATATTATTCGTTTGAAAAGTAGATCAGATAATAGCATTGATGATATCGCGCAAGGACTTGGCATTGAAAGCCCAGCAAAAAGATTAAAAAAAATCCTATTTGACTCACAATCAATCGAGCCAAATTGGTTCCTCGTAAGCAATATAAACTTCAACGAAGAAGAGCAGGAAGTACTGCTCATCTTTCAACAACATCAAGAGTTATCTGGCGAAGACATTTTCGAGTTCCAGGCAATGACTCCAGACCCCGAGTATCAGAACTATTATTTAATCCCAGGTTCTGCTCAAGGAACAACAAAACAATTAAGCAGAAGAGCTGGATCAATTGATGCTCTCAGCGAACACTCAGAATTGATAGCAATGCTTGAAAACCCTCATCTATCGAGCATGGATTCCCACGACGAAAACATCATAGATGCTGCCTACCAAGATCTTGACTCATCCAAACAAGAAGCCTTGAAAAGGATAAGATCCACAATCCCATTGCATCTCGTTCAAGGTCCTCCAGGAGTGGGCAAGACTCACTTAGTGACAACTTTAGTGAGGCAGACCTTCGATGCAGAACCCGACACTAGGATTTTATTAACTGCACAAAGCCACTCGACTGTTCAGCATCTATATCAAGAAGTTAAAGGTGCTCTTGAAGATCAGCATTCAAAACCTTTGATAGTAAGCTGCATAAAAGAGGGAAGCGGAGATGAAGAACGAGATGCAACAACACAGCTTGATGACATTTCGAGACAGAACCTTGAGAATTTAGTCAAAAGCGAAGCTTTTGAGAAAGCTCCTGCCGAATCAACAAAAGATAGAATTTTAGAGCTCGCGAAACCATCCAATAGAGCGATGCGTTTCTCATTGATGAGCCAAATTTTAAAAGCGGCAAACCTTGTATTCACTACCACAAACTCCAGACAGGTAGAAGACCTAATAAAATCGCGAGCCCAATTTGATTGGACAGTAATGGAAGAAACAGGAAAAGCTACAGGCATAGAATTATTGAGTCCTCTCTTACTTTCATATCGCCGGCTAATGATTGGGGATCACAAGCAACTCCCTCCGTACGCTTCATCCGAAATGCGCAAGACACTAAGCAACCTGTCTAAATTACGGGGAGCAATTGAAACTTCAACAGAAGTAAATAACAGCCTAATAAAAGGCGAATTCATCAAAGAAACATTTACGCCTAACTTTATAAAAAACCTAGACGACCAACAGCTACAAAAGATCAGCCACGAGGCCCTACGACTTCACTTACTATTTGAAACTCTAATTAACGAAGAAGAATCCGTAAAACAAAGGAGTCTCCAAAGATATGGTACTGAACTGTGGCATAGACCAATTGCGAGCCCGCTACTACTTCAACACCGGATGCATCCAGACATAGCCGACCTAATCTCGCATGCGTTTTACGATGATAAGCTAAAAACTTTTCCAGCCAAGATCGATTATTACAAAAAAACACCAAAACCATTCTTCTTTGAAGGTTCTTGCAAGACAGCCAAAAAACTAAATCGAGCCGCGATAACTTGGATTGAAATCCCAGACGCTCAAGCGAATCTGCGTTCCCACGGACACGAAGAGAGGCCAACATGGAACAATAGCCTCGAAAGAAAGTGCGTACTAAAATTACTAAAAAAATTACGTACAAATGATACAGAAAAAGCACCGAAACTTGCCATTCTCTCTCCTTACTCACAACAAGTTCGATTACTTGAGCGTGACATAGCCAACAATTCTGATCAACTACCAAACATTAGTGCATTTTCGAGACCTGACGACGCATCAAGCTTCTGCAAAACGGTGGATAGTTTCCAAGGAGCGGAAGCGGATGTAGTAATTGTATCTCTCGTTCGAAACAATGGCGAATCGTATGCCTCTGGGGCACTGGGTTTTTTACTCGACAGCCGCAGAATGAACGTACTCCTCAGCAGAGCAAAATTCCAACTTGTGATAGTTGGCTCGTATGAATTCTTGAAAATATGGGAACAAAAAATAAGAAAAGAACGCATATATCATGGCAACGAAGATTTTCAATTTCTCGTAAAAATGATGCAAAAGCTTAACCTATTTTCTGCGCAATCAAAATTTGTAACCGTAAAACACACCCAGTTACTCAGCGCTCAATGAGAAGACCAGAATGACCGAACAAAATATAAACAACCGAAAACCTATTATTTTTGTAAAAGTCCCATTTGGTCATGGCTTTCACAAATTCAAGATCATGAAACGCCTCAATTGGGGAGCTGTTGACCACCTAATACTGCAAACCCTAGCAGTAGAATCATTAACATCTAATCAATTATCAGAAAAAACTCTTCTTCCAAAACAGCTTATAACTGAAATAATCATCCCCTTAATGAAGGCAGGCTGGGTGGAAATCTTAAGCACCAAACAAGACTATCAATTTCAAGTAACACAGAGAGGTTTAGCAGCCGCAACGCAAATTGATCTACCAGTAAACAAAGAGCCGCTCATTAGAACAAGAAACTTTATAGTCGACCCCATAACTCAACAGTGCTATAGAGTAGATAGAAAAAAAAGGCAAACCTATCAAATTTATCCCAAAGGGAAAGCTGACAGATTGCTTTCTCAATATGGTAACTTTTCAACAACGCTACAAATTGAGAAACCTGTTTTTGAGCCGGACATCTCTGACATACTGTCTTGCGTTGCAAATGATGACGAAGACGTACATGGATTCGAAAGCGACACTGTTAAGCGCAGTTATGCCGACAATATTCGCTATACAATCGCGCGAGCAGATGAAAATGACTGCATTACTGGCGTACCGGAAATCTCAAATGAACTTCGCGAACAGATAATTAGTGCAGCTAATACCCAAAGGGAATTCATTAAGCTTATCGGAGGCATTGCAGACTCCAGTATCACCCACACAGTACATAAAATATATTCTTTAGAAAAAGCTTTCACACCAGCGACCATTCAGAACCACAATATAAAAATCATAGGGAAACCCGACGAGCACAAATCACACTTTTTATCTGAAATTAATAACTCACGATCTCGACTCATAATCCATTCCACTTTTATTACTGAATCGTGCCTTCGAGACGTTCTCGAAAATTTAGTTGAAGCCGCACGACGTTCCGTTCGGATTGATATCATGTGGGGACAGACGCCACCAGAATCTGAAGACAGACTGGCAACCTACAAACTCACTTCCGACTCCATATCTAAAATTCAAAATGAAATTGGCATGCTTGGACTAGGAACACAGTTTAGAATCCATCGCCAGCCAACCAACTCTCATGCCAAATTTATAATTAGCGACACAGCCGAAGACAATTGGCGCGTCACTATTGGCTCCTGCAACTGGTTATCTTCTAACTTTAACAGATTTGAGTCCTCCGCCTGCATTACAGACAACATTATAGCCTCTCAGTTTTTCGACATCTGCTCATCCTTAGCCATTGGAAGTAAAGGATTAGCTAATCCGTTAAGTCGGGATTTTGCAGTTCAATCTGCCAGATTAAAAAACTTACCGACCGCTCTTGAGAGTGAAAAACATGATAAAAATAATATTGAGGTAAAATTACTTACAGCCTCAGACCACCACACTCTAGCCAAGTCAGCTTGTAAAAACGCGAAGGAAGAAATTTTAGTTTGCAGCCATAGAGTGAGCTATGCCGGTGATCGCCCTATTTTTACTCCATTAAAAGCAGCAAAGCGTAGCACTCCTTCAATTTCGATAAAGGTTTGCTATGGTCGAAGTAGCATGCCAATGACTACCCAAGAATCGAAACGCCTTGAAAATGAGCTTGAAGAGGACGGATTTGAAATGTTTAGAGCAAACAATCCCCAGGTACATGCAAAATTTTTAACGTGGGACTCGCATGACTTAGTTGTGACAAGCCTGAACTGGCTATCCGCATCATCTCGAGGAGATCAACTTTCGGAAATTGGCATTCATTTGCACGGCGGCGATTTCTCCACTCGCATTAGAGAGTCCTTCAATAGCTTCCATAATATAAATTAACTTATTTCTAAGTCTTCTTTTAGAGGGCATAGAGTATTCGCTACACCTTTGGCGCCCTGATCGTCAGCAAGAGCGTCATTAGCGATAGCATTCGTTATTCAGAGAAGGGTTTCATAGGACTCCTTCTCTGAATTTATACCGAAGAGAACATAAGGGTGTCGAGCTCCACGTTAACTGCACTTACGCAGTTAGCACTTGCCTAGTAATCGGCCAATTTCAATTAAAACTTCTGCCTGACAAATTGCTTCGGGTTAGCACGTCGAACCGACGCACCACTTTTCGTTTGAGGAATTGGATTGATCCGCTTTGCGCATCAATCCATGCCAACAATGCAATTAACATCCTGTTACAGCTGCGCGACCATCCGCCGCAATAACAACCGTGCGCCGCTTCCACGTCGCGCACGTCATAAAAGCGGTGGAGATTTTTCTATGACAGCCTCAATCCCACACGGCGGCTCGCGGGCCGGCGCCATTTTCCGGGTCACCTCGGGCAACTTCCTCGAACAGTTCGACTTCTTTCTGTTCGGCTTCTACGCCACGCAGATCGCGGCTGTGTTCTTTCCGGCGAGCAGTGAGTTCGCTTCCCTGATGATGACCTTTGCCGTATTCGGCGCAGGCTTTCTGATGCGTCCGCTGGGGGCGATCGTGCTGGGTGCGTACATCGATGACGTCGGTCGGCGCAAAGGGTTGATCGTCACCCTGTCGATCATGGCCAGCGGCACGATCCTGATTGTGCTGGTGCCCGGATACGAGACCATTGGTCTGTTTGCGCCAGCGCTGGTGCTGGTCGGACGGCTATTGCAAGGCTTCTCCGCCGGTGCGGAACTGGGCGGTGTTTCGGTGTATTTGTCGGAAATCGCCACGCCGGGCCGCAAGGGTTTCTTCACTGCCTGGCAGTCGGCCAGTCAGCAAGTGGCGATCATCGTCGCGGCAGCCTTGGGCTATGCGCTGAACGCGTGGATGGCGCCGGATGTGGTTGCCGATTGGGGCTGGCGCATTCCGTTTTTCGTCGGTTGCATGATCGTGCCCTTCATTTTTTTCCTGCGGCGTAACCTGGCGGAAACTGAAGAGTTCGCCGCACGCAAACACCGCCCGAGCATGAAGGAAGTGTTCCGCACGCTTGGCCAGAACTGGGGCGTGGTGCTCGGTGGCATGTTGATGGTCGCGCTGACCACCACCGCGTTCTACCTGATCACCGTGTACGCGCCGACCTTCGGTAAAACCGTGCTGCACCTGAGCACTTCCGATGCGTTGCTGGTGACCTTGCTGGTGGGCGTGTCGAACTTCTTCTGGCTGCCGATTGGCGGCATGTTGTCCGACCGTATCGGCCGGCGCCCGGTGCTGATCGCCATGGCGCTGCTGGCACTGGCCACCACCTATCCGGCGCTGTCGTACCTGGTGCAGGCGCCGAGCTTCAGCCATATGTTGCTGTCGCTGCTGTGGCTGTCGTTCATCTACGGCATGTACAACGGCGCGATGATTCCGGCGCTGACCGAGATCATGCCGGTGGAAGTGCGAGTAGCCGGTTTCTCCCTCGCCTACAGCCTGGCGACCGCGATTTTCGGCGGTTTCACCCCGGCGATGTCGACCTTCCTGATCCAGTACACCGGCGACAAAGCGGCGCCGGGTTACTGGATGAGCGTCGGCGCACTGTGTGCGTTGTGCGCCACGTTGTACCTCTATCGCCGCGCAGGCGGCCGTTTGCAACCGGTTGCCGCATAAGGAGCAATCACCTTGAAAAAACTGATCAATCTCAGCGCCATCGCCCTCTTCGCTTTCAGCGCCCTGGCCCATGCTGAACAGCTGAATGTGATGACGTCGGGCGGCTTCACCGCCGCCTACAAAATCCTCGGCCCGAAATTCGCGGCCGCCACCGGCAACACCCTCGACACCCAACTCGGCCCGTCGATGGGCAAGGCGCCGGAAGCCATCCCTAATCGCCTCGCTCGCGGTGAGCACGCCGACGTGGTGATCATGGTCGGCTACGCCCTCGATGACCTGATCAAACAGGGCAAGGTCGACCCGGCCTCGCGGGTCGAACTGGCGGATTCACGGATCGGTCTGGTGGTGCGTGAAGGCGCGCCGAAGCCGGACATCAGCAGCGTCGAAAGCCTGAAGAAAACCCTGCTCGACGCAAAATCGGTGGCCTACTCCGACAGCGCCAGCGGCGTGTACATCGAGAAGGAGTTGTTCAACAAACTCGGTGTCGAGGATCAACTGAAACCGAAAGCGAAGATGATCCCGAAAGTCCCGGTCGGCTCGGTGGTTGCCACCGGCGATTATCAACTGGGCTTCCAGCAGGTCAGCGAATTGCTGCCGGTGCCGGGGGTGACGTTTGTCGGGAAGATTCCGGAGTCGGTGCAGTCGGTGACGCGCTTCGCCGCCGGCATCCCGGTCGGCGCGCAGCATCCAAAAGAGGCCAAGGCCCTGCTCGACTACCTCGCCGCGCCTGCCGCCCAGGCTGACGTGCAAGCCACCGGGCTGGATTCGGTCAAGCGCTAAGCGTTGGCGGCTGGACTTTCATTTCCACTACCAGCCGCTCCAGTTCCAATGCCGCCGGGGTCAACGTGCGACCCCGGCGCTTGAGGATGCCGACACTGCGCATCACTTGCGGATCGGTCAGCGGCACCCGCGTCAGGATCGGATGATCCGGCCCGGGCATCGCCATCAGCGGCACCGCCGCCACGCCAAGCCCCGCCTCCACCAGACCAATCATGGTCGTCACATGCCGCGTCTCGCAGATGCTCGGGCGCTGCGGCACCACACGGCTCAAGGCCTGATCGAGCAGAAAACGGTTGCCGGACGTCTTGTCCAGCGAGATGTAATCCTGCTGATAGAACTCGTCCCAGGTCACGCTGCTGCGTCCGGCCAAAGGGTGATCGCGCCGGCAAGCGACGACATAGCACTCCTGCACAAGCGGTTCGAAATCGACTTTGGCATCCTGCGTGCCCAGAAAACTCAAACCGAAATCCGCCTCGCCGTTGACCACTGCGCTGAGCACATCGTGGGCGCTGGAGTCGAGGACTTTGACCTTGATCCGCGGAAACTGCTGGTGATAGCGAGCGACCACCCGCGGCATGAAGTAGTACGCCGCCGAGGGTACGCAAGCCACGGTGACATGACCGAGTCGGGTCGATGCGACTTCACTGATGCCCAGCAGCGCCACGTCAAGATCATCCAGCAAACGCTCGACGCTGGGCATGAAGCCACGCCCGGCCTGGGTCAGGCTGACTTTGCGCGTGGTGCGCTCGAACAGCTTTACGCCGAGGGCGTCTTCAAGCTTCTCGATGCGTCGGCTCAGGGCCGGTTGTGACAGGCGCACGGTGTCGGCGGCCTTGCGGAAACTGCCCTGCTCGACCACGGCGCGAAAGGCTTGCAGGTCGTTGAGGTCGAAGTTGATGGCCATGGCGGACTCGAAAAGATTGATTCGTGAAGGCTATCAATGTAACCAAATGATGCAATTTATTACAGATTTGATGATATCGCCCTTGTGGGAGCGGGCTTGCTCGCGAATGCGGTGTCACAGTCGCCATCAACATCGACTGAACCAGCGCTTTCGCGAGCAAGCCCGCTCCCACAGGGTTTTGTGGTGGATTGACGAGCGGCGCAGCCCTTATCCTTGTCACCCCCCGCCGTACCGCTGTCAGGAGTCAACCCATGCCCCATGAAGGCAACCTGTTACAAGCCGCTGTCGTGTTTCTCTTCGCAGCCGTGCTCACCGTGCCCTTGGCCAAGCGTCTGCAACTGGGCGCGGTGCTGGGTTATCTGTTGGCGGGGGTGATCATCGGCCCGTCGGTGCTCGGCCTGATTGGCAATCCGCAGAGCGTTGCGCATATTTCCGAACTGGGCGTGGTGTTGCTGTTGTTCATCATCGGCCTTGAGCTGTCACCCCGTCGCTTGTGGGTGATGCGCAAGTCGGTGTTCGGCGTAGGTCTGGCGCAGGTGCTGCTGACGGCGGCAGTGATCGGCGTGCTGGCGTTGTACGTGTTCGGTCAGCCGCTGAACAGTGCGATTGTGCTCGGTCTTGGCCTGGCGCTGTCGTCCACCGCATTCGGCCTGCAAAGCCTGGCCGAGCGCAAGGAGCTGACCAGCCCCCACGGGCGACTGGCGTTTGCGATTCTGCTGTTTCAGGACATCGCCGCGATCCCATTGATCGCGCTGGTGCCGATGCTCGCCGGCAGCGCCCACGCCAGCAGCAACGCGGAAAGCCTGAACCACGGTTTGCAAGTGCTCGGCGGGATCGCCGTGGTGGTAGTCGGTGGACGTTATCTGCTACGCCCGGTATTTCGCGTAGTGGCGAAAACCGGTCTGCCGGAGGTCTCCACCGCCACCGCCTTGCTGGTGGTGATCGGTACGGCGTGGCTGATGGATCTGGTCGGGGTGTCGATGGCGCTCGGGGCTTTCCTCGCCGGCCTGCTGCTGGCGGACTCGGAGTATCGCCATGAACTGGAAGCGCAGATCGAGCCGTTCAAAGGCCTGCTGCTCGGGCTGTTTTTCATCAGCGTCGGCATGGGCGCCAACCTGAGTCTGCTGCTGAGTGCGCCGATCACCGTGCTGGGCCTGACGCTGCTGCTGATCGGCTTGAAGTTGCCGCTGCTGTTTGTGGTCGGGCGTCTGGCCGGTGGGCTGACCAAAGTCAGTGCGATTCGCTTGGGTATCGTGCTCGCCGCCGGCGGTGAATTTGCCTTTGTGGTGTTCAAGATCGGGCGCGATCAGGGCCTGTTCGAACCGCGCCTGTATGACTTGCTGGTGCTGACCATCACCTTGTCGATGGCCTTGACGCCGTTGCTGCTGTTGATCTGTGCACGATTGGTCAGCCCGAAAGTGCAGCCAGTGGAGGTGCCGGAGAAATTCCGCGAAATCGACACCGAGGCACCGCGCGTGGTGATTGCCGGCATGGGCCGGATGGGCCAGATCGTGGCGCGGATTCTGCGTGCGCAGAACATCAAGTTCGTGGCGCTGGACACCTCGGTGGAAACCATCGAACTGTCGCGCAGTTTTGGCGGCGTGCCGGTGTTCTACGGCGACCCGATGCGCCCGGAAATCCTCAATGCGGCGAAGGTTGGCGAGGCGGAGTATTTCGTGATTGCCACGGATGATCCGGAGACCAACATCAAGACTGCCGAGATCGTGCGCAAGCTGTATCCGCACATGAAGATCATCGCTCGCGCACGTAACCGTCAGCACGTGCACCGCCTGGTCGATGTCGGCGCCGAAGCGATTCGCGAGACCTATTACTCCAGCCTGGAAATGAGCCGCCGTACCCTGGTCGGCCTCGGTCTGACCCAGGCCCAGGCCGATGCGCGGATCAAGCGTTTCAAACACCATGACGAACAGGTGCTGGAAGCCCAGCACGCGGTCTACGACGACGCGGCCAAAGTCCTGCAAACCGCTCAGGAAGCCCGAGCGGAACTGGCGCGGTTGTTCGAGTCGGATCAACTGGAAGAGGAAGCGCGCAAGGTCTGACTTCAGCGCAATTCCAATTGTAGGAGTGAGCCTGCTCGCGATTGCAATCTATCAGTCACACCGCCATCGCGAGCAGGCTCACTCCTACACAATTGATCGGCAAACTCGACCTCTGTAGGAGCTGCCGCAGGCTGCGATCTTTTGATCTTGATCTTAATAAGCAAAATCAAAAGATCGCAGCCTGCGGCAGCTCCTACAGGGGATTGGATCAGGCCAGCTCTAATTCACGTTCTTGCTTGACCGGCGCCACCTCAAACCGATCCGCCAGGAACGGTGTGATATCCAGCGGCAGCGCTTCCTGATTGACCAGTTTGTCCAGCAGCACGCCGGTGATCGCTGAGGTCAGAATACCGGTGCGGAAGTGTCCGCAGGCATTCAGGTAACCCTCCACCCCACGCATCGACCCGAGGATCGGCAGCTCATCCGGCGAGCCCGGACGCAATCCGGCCCAGGTGCGCTTTAGATTGACGTCCTTGAGTTCCGGCAGGCACCGCACCGCGCCCTGCACCAGTCCGGCGATTTCCGGGTAGGTGGTGGTGACGTCGAAGCCTTTGTCTTCGGTGGTGCTGCCGATCAGGATCTCGCCGTTGTCCTTCTGCGCCACATAGCAGTCGCTGGTGGTCAGGCAGCCGTTGAGGATCTTCGGCATGCGCTCGGTCAGCAGAATCTGGCCCTTGACCGGTTTCACCGGGATACGAATCCCCGTCGCCCACTCACTCAAGTCCGCCGCCCAGGCACCAGCGGCGTTGATCAGGGTCTTGCAGTGGAACACGCCCTCCTCGGCCGTCTGCACGCCAGTCACGCGGCTGCCGTGGTGCAACACACCGGTGACGTTGGTGTTGACGAAGATGTCGACGCCATTCTGCCGCGCGCCTTCCATGTAGGCATCGGCCAGACGGAACGGGCTGACCTGGTGATCGCAGAGAAACTCCAACGCGCCACGGGCCTCATGGCTGACGCTCGGTTCCGCTTCACGCAGCGCCGCCTGATCGAGCCAGCGCACCTGATCAGCGAGGTGCGGAATGCAACTGACGATGTGCTCGGCGTAGAGGCGGTCTTCGTCGTCATAGATGACGAACTTCAGCCCGGTCTTTTCGAACTTGAAATCCATCCCGTGCCTGTCCTTCAGCTCGCGATGCAGCGCCGGGTACAGCGCATTGGACTGCAAGGCGAAATCGAAGAAGGACTCCGGCAGGATGTGCGGCGTGCTGGCGTCCACCGCGACCGCCGCGCCCTGGGTTTCGCGCTTGCGGTTGGCCGACATCATGCGGAAGAAAATCACCCCGCAGCCCAGCCCCACCGACTCGCCGATGGCCCACAAGCCTCCGGCCGAAGCGCGGGTCGCGTTGCCCGGGCGCTTGGCGTCGATCACCGCCACCTTGAGGCCCTGGCGCTTGGACAATTGATAGGCGCAGGACGCCCCGATCACGCCGCCGCCGGCAATGATCACGTCATAGAACTTACTCATGGGATGCGGCCTCCGTGCCGACGGACTGGAACGCGGAAAAAGGGATCGGATCAATCGGGAAGCGCGGACGCAGCCAGCCGACGTCCTTGCGCCCGGTGGCCTGACGCAAGCGGTCGCTGCAGTAGCCGACACACATCCGTCCCTGACAATCGCCCATGCTGACGCGGGTGCGCATCTTCAGGCTGGCGATGTCCTGCACGCCTTGCTCCAGCGCCAGATCGATGTCAGCGCGGGTCGCATGTTCACAGCGACAGATCACCGTGTCGGCGGCCGGCAAAGCAGTCTGGCCGACACCGCGTTCGGTGTAACGGTCGACGGCTGCGCGAAAACGCACGATGGATTTGAGTTTGCCCAGGTAACGGTCGCGGCGAACCCGCGCCAGCTCTTCTTCGATCACCCCGCGTTGCAGGAGGATCGAGGTCGCGGCGATCTTGCCGGCAAGCATCGCCGCTTCACCGCCGCGAATCCCGCCCATGTCACCGGCCAGATGCACGTGCGGCTCGTTGCTTTGCTGCCAGTTGTTCGAATTGGCGCGCAGGTAACCGTCGTCGCTGAAACCGTGATCGAGGCCCATCTGCTGACTGAGCTGGGTGCGCGGAATGAAGCCGTAACCGACCGCCAGGGTCTGCGCTTCGAAGCGCTCGATGCGCGTCAGGTCTGGCTCCCAGCTGGCCGAGTAAGGTGCCACGGTGACGCTTTTCAGCTCGCCGTCGCCGTGGGCTTCGACCACGCCCCAGCCGTAGTTCATCGGGATGCCGTGCAGTTTCAGGTAAGCGAGCATGCTCAAACCGTCAAGGAACAGCTGCGGCTTGTTCAGCAACGCCAGGCTTTCGCGGGCGATCTTGCCGAAGGCGCAGGCTTCATACACGCCCGCGACCTTGACGCCGGACGCGTGCAGCTGCGTTGCCACCAATGGCAGCAACGGCCCGGTACCGGCGATGACCACCGGCCCCTGCGGCTTGACCACACCACTTTTGATTTGCAGTTGCAGACCGCCGAGCATGATCACCCCCGGCAGGGTCCAGCCGGGGAACGGCACGCTGCGTTCGTGGCAGCCGGCGGCCAGCAGCAATTGCGGATATTCGATCTCGTGCAGCTGCTCGTCGCCGTCGAGCACCACCAGCGCGCGGGTGCCTTCGGCGCCGACCACGCGATGATTGAGGCGCACGTCGATCAACCCGGACTGTTCCTGGAAATCACCGTGCAGTTTGCTCAGGGCTTCGGAATAGCGCGGCCCCAGATAATCCAGTTGCACGCCGTCGCGCAGTGGCCCGCGATAGACCACGCCACCAAGACGCGAGGCCTCTTCGAGCAAGGTGCAGCGCACCCCATGACGCGCCAGCTCGATGGCCGCCGCCATCCCCGCCGGACCACCGCCGACGATCACCGGTTGCAGGCTCATACGACCTCCTGCTCGTCGATGCGGTTGACCTGGGTTTCGATCTGCATGCCGTCGCGCACCACGGTCTGACAGGCACGGCGCTTGTGGCGGCCGTTGATCTTCACCAGGCAGCACTGGCACACACCCATGCCGCAGTAGGCGCCGCTGATCTGGCCATGGTCGTTGCGTGCGACCTGGCGCACGCCAAGGGACTGGATAACGCTCAGGACGGTTTCGCCAATGGCCGCCGTCACCGGTTGACCATTGATGTGGACGGTCATATCCGCCTGGGTCAGGGGCTGGATATCGAAAGTGCGTTCTAGGCAGTGCATTACGAAGTTCATCCGTGAAAAGGTTCAGGGGGAAGGTATTGCGTCAGCTCCTTGCTGCTCTACACCGTGCGGCCCGTTTAATTGTTCGATTACAGGCGGGCTCGCGGGTACTTCGTCAGCGCAGCAAAGTGCGCGTGAAGCACTGTAGTTCAAACCTCAGCGAAGGCCTGGAACATTTACGTTAGGGGAAGTTACAAACGCGAATATTGATCCAGGCCAGTGAAAGCGGTCGGATTGTTCAACGATTCGGTTGAAGAAGACGAATGGTGCACGCCAGAAAGCAAAAAGCCGCTTTCACCGTGAAGTGAAAGCGGCCGAGGCATGGGCCTCAATGGAGCATTGGAATCAGTGTACGAAAAGGGCGATCAGGATGATGATCGGGATTGGCACACCGAGGAAAAACAGTAATAGAGAGCGCATGGTGATTCTCCTTGTTAACGGACTGGAGGCAGAGTGGTCGTGGTGGCGTAGGTCTCGACTTCAACGTACTCGACCGCATCCCGGCGACGACCGCCGAAGGTGGCGGCGAGACTGGCGAAGAACGCACCGGCCAGCAACGCGATGAACATCCACAGCGAGGTCCAGGCAGCAACTTTCGCAGCGGTGTCGGCAGCCTGTTGGGCTTTGACTTTGGCGTCGGCGATGGCCTTCTGAGTGCGGGCATACACTTCATCGACACGCTTCTCGGCGTCGGCCTGACTCAGATTGGTTCGTTGTGCGACCAGTTGCGCGAGGTAGGTACGGTCTTCCGGACTGAGTTGGCCGTTGGCCAGGCTCTGGGCGAAGATCCGCGCTACGGCGCCATGGGCGGCATCATCACTGACCGATGCTGGACGGTCATCGCGGAACAGATTGTCGATGTAGTAACCGTACTGATTGCTGTCAGTGTTGGCCGCTGCGCTACCGGCAGCCTGAGTCGCGGCAGCCGCTGCGCCACCGGCGACACTGGCACCGGCCTGCACACCGCCACTGATCACACTGCTGACCGAGCCGACTACCAATACTGCGGTGACCAGCGTGGCCACACACCAGGCGAGGAAGCCATGGGCAGTATCACGAAAATACACTTCATCCCCGTGCATGTTGGCCCACTTCACCCGCAGGCGACCGGCGATGTAGCCACCCAGACCGGAGGCGATGATTTGCGTCGCCGCCAGCCAGACAATCGTCGAAATCCCCAGACCCTTGGCGCTGATGCCCTCCCCGGCCCAAGGTGAAACGGCAGAGAATCCCAAACCGAAGCCAAGCAGCACTAAAATCATCGACAGTGCTGCGGCCGCCGCTGCGCCCGCGAAAATCGCGCCCCAGGACACGCCTGACACGTTGCTCGACTCTCCTTCGAAGGCAGGATAAAACCCATCAGAGGATCTATTCATTGTTGTAGTGCTCCAGGCATGAAAAATGGTGTTACAACTCGTCACGAGATGAATTGCAGCGACCGTGCCAGTCGAGAGCACGAAATAAATCTTTCAATTTCAACGATTTAAAAAGACTGAACTTCTACATTCATTGCAATTTGCAACAATGGACGGAAAGCAGCGGGTTTTATGCATTGACGCCAACGCCGCAAAGCGCCCCGGATTGACGTTTGTGACAGGCTATACATGAAAGTTAATTTAAAGCGCGACGCAAAATACTTGGCAAAATGCAGCCATTCCGTTTGAACCGATCAAGGCCTGCCCTATGACGCGTATTTTGACCATCGAAGACGACGCCGTGACTGCCCGTGAAATCGTTGCCGAACTCAGCAGCCACGGCCTGCAAGTGGATTGGGTCGACAATGGCCGCGAAGGCCTCGACCGCGCCGTCAGCGGCAACTACGACCTGATCACCCTCGACCGCATGCTGCCGGAACTCGATGGCCTGGCGATCGTCACCACCCTGCGCACCATGGGCGTGGCCACGCCGATTCTGATGATCAGCGCGCTCTCCGATGTCGATGAGCGCGTGCGCGGCTTGCGCGCCGGTGGCGATGATTACCTGACCAAACCGTTCGCCACCGACGAGATGGCCGCACGCGTGGAAGTGCTGCTGCGCCGCCAGAACAGCGTTGCCACCCAGGCCACCACGTTGCAGGTCGCCGACCTCGAACTGGATTTGATCAGCCACGAAGCACGTCGCGCCGGGCAGGTCCTGACGCTGCTGCCCACCGAATACAAGCTGCTGGAATTTCTCATGCGCAACAGCGGGCAGATCCTGTCGCGGATGATGATTTTCGAAGAAGTCTGGGGCTATCACTTCGACCCGGGCACCAACCTGATCGACGTACACATCGGTCGTCTGCGCAAGAAGATCGACGCGGCGGGCAATGTTCCGCTGATTCGCACGGTACGGGGCTCGGGTTATGTCATTGCCGAACCCGTCTGACGGCTGGCGCTCCTCCAGCAGTCGACTGCTGGCGCTGTACAGTTCGCTGTTCGTGGCCTGGAGCGCGATCCTCATGGGGGTCATGTATTTCGAGGTCTCCAGCTATCTCGATAACCTCGCCAAGCATTCGTTGATGCAACGTCAGCATCTGTTTTCGCACTTTCGCGGTGAACAACTGGAAGAAGCACTCGCCGCCAGCATGACCTTTGACATCCGCGGCATCGACGCCTATGGCCTGTTCGACGCCCAGGGCGTTTACCTCGGCGGTGCCTTGCAGCAACTGCCCGAAGGCCTGCCGCTGGATGGCAAGATCCACACCCTGGATGACTGCGCCGATTCCGATGACCCGACCCTGCCCGCCGACAGCTGCGACGCGGTGGCGACTCAGACCCGCGACGGTCGCTGGCTGGTGTTGTTGCGCGATAACGGTTCGTTGTTCGCGGTCACGCGGATCATTCTGCACGCGTTGTTCTGGGGGGTATCACTGACGATTCTGCCGGGGATTGCCGGTTGGCATTTGCTGCGCCGCCGACCAATGCGCCGCATCCGCGCGATTCAAGACAGCGCCCAGGCGATTGTCGCCGGCGACCTGACCCACCGTTTGCCGCTGTCCAACCGCCGCGACGAACTGGACATGCTCGCCGCCATCGTCAACGCCATGCTCGATCGCATCGAACGGCTGATGCATGAAGTCAAAGGTGTGTGCGACAACATCGCCCACGATTTGCGCACGCCGCTGACGCGTTTGCGCGCGCAGTTGTATCGCATGCAACAGCAGGCTGGTGAGGGTTCGCAGGAAGCGGCGCAACTGGATCTGGTGCTGGCCGAGGCCGATACGCTGATGGCGCGGTTCCGTGGGTTGCTGCGGATTTCCGAGCTGGAAGACCGTCAGCGGCGCTCAGGTTTTGTCGAGCTCGATCCGGTGCAATTGCTCGAAGAACTGCATGAGTTTTACCTGCCGCTGGCCGAGGAAGGCGAGCTGCTGTTCGTGCTGAACATGCCGGAAACCCTGCCGCCGCTCAATGGCGACCGAGCGTTGCTGTTCGAGGCGCTGGCGAATCTGTTGAGCAATTCGATCAAGTTCACCCCGGCGGCCGGCACGGTAATTTTGCGTGGTGTGAATGATGCCGGGCACACGCGGATCGAAGTTCACGATTCAGGGCCGGGGATTCCCGAGGCCGAGCGTGAGGCGGTGTTTCAGCGTTTCTATCGTGCCGAGGGCGGGCAACCGCAGAGTGGCTTTGGCCTGGGTCTATCGATTGTCGCGGCGATTGTCAGCCTGCATGGCTTCAATCTTGAGGTGGGCAGCAGTGAGCTGGGCGGTGCGCAGTTGGTGCTGGATTGTCGACAGAGTTTGATCTCGCAGTCCTGAGAATCACCGTGCTGCATTGTAGGAGTGAGCCTGCTCGCGATATCGGTGGGTCAGCCAACATAATTGTTGAATGATCGACCGCTATCGCGAGCAGGCTCACTCCTACAAGGGTTTTTGTGGTGTTCAATCAGGTCGGGTAATTGGCCCGCAGCGCCTCAAGGCCACCCTGATAGATGCCGGTGAACAGCGCCACCACTTCTTCCTCGCTCACGCCTTTGGCGTTGAAGCGTCCCGACCACGTTACCCGGGCGCCCTGCCCCTGAGCTTCAACCTTGATCGTCGCCAGATAGTCAGTCGCCGGGAACGGTGCCTGTTCGATCGAGTAGCTGTAGGTCCTGGCAGCGTTGTCGAACGCTTGCAGACGCTCGATCACCACCGCGCCGTCGGCGGTTTGCAGGGTGCGCACGCGTCCGCCATCGCTCAGTTCACTCTTGCGAATCAACGGCAGCCAATCCGGCAGCGTGTTGAAGCCGCCGATCAAGTGCCAGACCTGATCGGCCGAAGCCGGGATGTCGATGGTTGCTGATGCAGTTGCCATAAATAAACGTTTCTCCAGAGTCTTCGCGGTTCAGATCGCCATACTGTCGACTACACCGCCATCCACGCGCAAGGCCGCGCCAGTGGTGGCGGAGGAAAACGGCGAAGCGATGTACGTGACCAGATGCGCCACCTCGGCAACATCGGCCACCCGCTGGATGATCGACGTCGGCCGCGCTCTGCGCACAAACGCATCAGCCTCTTCACGCAGATTACGGCCGGACTCGGCCGCAGCATCCTTGAGCATGTGTTCCACGCCACCGGTAAAGGTCGGCCCCGGCAGGATCGCATTGACCGTCACACCGGTGCCCGCCAGACGCTTGGCCAGGCCATGGGACACCGCAAGGTTAGCGCTTTTGGTCACGCCGTAATTAAGCATGTCGGCCGGGGTCGCCACACCGGATTCCGAGGACAGGAAAATCACCCGTCCCCAGCCCTGCTCGACCATCGCCGGCACATAATGCCGCGACAGGCGCACGCCGGAAATCACGTTGACCTCGTAGAAGCGCGTCCACTCGCTGTCCGGGGTGTCGAAGAAATCCACGGCGTCGAAAATGCCGAGGTTGTTCACCAGAATGTCTGCGCGCGGTTCAGCGGCGAACAGTTTTTCCGCACCTTCGGCAGTGCCCAGGTCGGCCGTCAGACCGCGCAGTTGCGCACCCGGCACCTGCTGGCGAATGCTCGCCAGCGCTTGCTCGACCTTGGCCGTTTCACGCCCGATCACCACAACCGTGGCTCCGGCCTCGGCCAGTGACTGACTGATGCCCAGACCAATGCCACCCGTGCTGCCGCTGACGATGGCCAGTTTTCCACTCAAGTCGATTTTCATGGGTTCACCTCTTCGATGGGCAATACACGGACAAATAGAAGGAATGGATCAGCGTAGACGCGATGTTGGCCGGATGAAGGCGTTGCCGACCAAAGACTGGTCACGACCGATCCGACGCCTACGCGAGCAAGCCCGCTCCCACTCGGGATTGTCGGTCGATGTAGGCTCTCGGGCTGGCCCGGATCAAGGGTGGGAGTGGGCTTGCTCACGAAGGGGCCGGGACATCCGGCATCAATGGTGACTGACCCGGTACCTACGCGGGTTAAGCGGCGTCCTACACTGAAAGGATCAGCCGCTTTTCAAGAGATGACCATGAAAATGTCTGCGCAAATGACCGTGGTTGCGGTGCTCGCCACCCTCGCCTACCTGGGCCTTGCGGTGTGGGGCATTGGCGGGCCGGCGGTGTTCTTTTCGCATGGGGCGCTGGTGCTGGTGGCGCTGGCCACGGTGCTGATGGTGGTGGCGTCGCTGTTCACCGATGTAAACATGAGTTCGGGCGAGCGCGAGGACCGCGCCAATCGCTGGGTGATTCCGGCGTTCGGCGTGATCGGTCTGGTCAGCGGATTTCTCCCGGCGTACTGCGATCGCATAGACTTCTGGACCTTCGGCGCTGAAGGCGTGCGCTGGCTCGGCGCGCTGTTGTTTATCGTCGGTGGCACGCTGCGGCTGTGGCCGGTGTTTGTGCTGGGCCGTCGGTTCAGCGGCCTGGTGGCGATTCAGCCGGGGCATCGGCTGGTCACCGACGGCATTTACACACGCCTGCGCAATCCGAGCTATCTGGGGTTGGTGGTCAACGCCGTGGGCTGGGCGCTGGCGTTTCGTTCCAGTGTCGGGTTGATTCTGGCGGCGCTGACGCTGATTCCACTGATCGCACGTATTCACTCGGAAGAGGCGCTGCTGCGCGGGCAGTTTGGTGCTGAGTACGAGGCTTATTGCGCGCGCAGCTGGCGATTGTTGCCGGGGGTTTACTGACGCCATCACCAGCAGACTGAACCGGCTCCTGCAGTGTTGGATAGCGGGCAACATTTACGGCCCGACATTGATCGAATGTGGGAGCGGGCTTGCTCGCGAATGCGCTGAATCAGTCGACATCGCATGCAACTGAAAGACCGCATTCGCGAGCAAGCCCGCTGCCACAGGGGACTTTGTAGTGTCAGGCCTTTTGCAGGTGCAGTTGACCTTGGCTATCGACGACAACTCTCAGCGGCTCATAACTGTCGATAGTCGCGTGGCGGGTTTCGAGGGGATGCTGGTGCGTCGTGGTGATGATCATCAGCGCTGCACCTGCCGNTTGCAGGTGCAGTTGACCTTGGCTATCGACGACAACTCTCAGCGGCTCATAACTGTCGATAGTCGCGTGGCGGGTTTCGAGGGGATGCTGGTGCGTCGTGGTGATGATCATCAGCGCTGCACCTGCCGCTTCAGCAGCCTGAATACCGACAGTGGCATCTTCGAAAATCAGGCAATCGGCGGGATCAACCCCCAGACGTTGCGCGGCCAGACGATAACCCGCTGGATCAGGCTTGCCAGCCGTCACATCCTCCGCCGTGATCATCACCGCAGGTTCGCCAATCCCCGCCGCCGCCATCCGCCGCAACGCCAGATCCCGTGGCGCCGAAGTCACCATTGCCCAGCGCTCACTCGGCAAGGCTTCGAGAAACGCCGCGGCCCCAGGTATCTGCACAATCCCTTCGACATCATCGATTTCCGCCTGCGCGATGAATGCCGCTTGCGCCTCGGCGTCCACTCCCGGCAGGTTCAGCCGGCGGATGGTGTCGATGGCGCGGGCGCCATGGATGGTCGGCAGGAAACGCTCGACATCAACCCCGTGGCGCTCGGCCCACGCGGCCCAGACGCGCTCGGCAGCGGCGATAGAATTGAGGACGGTACCGTCCATGTCGAACAGGAACGCGCCGAACGCGCGGTCGAAGACGTTATCGTGAGCAGACAAAAGGTCGCATCCTTTGACAGAACTGGGCGGATTGGCCGGGCAATGTAGCATTTTTACCCGGCAGTTCGACCCGCCACCTCAGTGCAGACGTGGCGCCTTGGACTTGAAAGCGCTGTCGACACAGTCAAGCAACTGGCCGATCGCCCAGGGCTTTTTGATGAACGCCACCGGATGCTTGACCCCGGAAGTTTCCGGGGTTTCATAACCGGACATGACCATCACCGGCTTTTCCGGCCAGCGGTCGCCAACCAGATTGGCCAGCCCGGCGCCGTTGATTTCACCGGGCATGGTGATGTCGGTCAGCAGCAACGCGACATCCGACGCGTGCTTTTCCAGATACAGCTTGGCGGCATCCGCGCTGGTTTGCGGCTCGACCTTGAAACCTTCCTCCTGAAGAATTTCGCAGAGAAACTCCAGAATCAACGGGTCGTCCTCAACCACCAGAATCAACCCGCCAGGAAGGAGCGCGCTCGGTGTCGGTGTTGGACTCATGAACTGGCACTCCCTGAATTGCATTAACGACTTAGCGGCTCGAATCCGCTGCTTATCTGGTATGAGCAGCGCGCCCTGCATAAATTCATTTTTGATACAGGTCTTTTCTTAACAGTGGTCAATCGCCTTGGCTGACCGGCGTTCGCCAAGCGGTTTTTGTGGTTAAAATGCCGGCCCTTTTGCTTGCCGACCGTGACTGATGAACCCTGAAGCCCTCGCCACCCTCCGCGCCCATCTGCTGCCTGCACTGGCGGCCGCACCGAGCGAAACCCGTCGCCTGTTCCATGGGCGCGGGCGTTGCTGGCCGGGGCTGGAGCAAGTGACGGTGGACTGGCTGCAAGGCGTGGTGCTGGTCTCGCTGTTCAAGGAGCCGCTGCCGGAGCGACTCGAAGCGCTCAAGCAAATGCTGCTCGACATCAGCACCTCGGCGGAATGGCAAGAGTCCGGTGCCCACACCTTGTTGGTACAACATCGTTACCTGCCGCAGAGCACCGCCGAATGGTTGCTGGGGGATGAAATCGACGAGATGAGTATCGTCGAGGGCGGCTTGCACTATCGCGTCGATCTCGGTCGCAAGCAGAACGCCGGGCTGTTTCTCGACATGCGCTATGGGCGCAACTGGGTGCGTGAGCAGGCTGCGGGCAAACGCGTGCTGAACCTGTTCGCCTACACCTGCGGGTTTTCCGTGGCGGCCATCGAAGGCGGCGCCAGCCATGTGGTCAACCTCGACATGTCCCGCGCCGCACTGAGCCGCGGTCGTGACAATCACCGGCTGAACAGGCATGACCTGAGCAAGGTGAGTTTCCTCGGCCACGACCTGTTCAAGTCGTGGGGCAAGGTGATCAACAGCGGCCCGTACGACCTGGTGATCATCGACCCGCCATCGTTCCAGAAAGGCAGTTTTCTGCTGACCAAGGATTACCAGCGCGTATTGCGTCGTTTACCGGAATTGCTCACGGCAGACGGCACGGTGCTGGCGTGCATGAATGATCCGTCCTTTGGTTCGGACTTTCTGATCGATGGCGTGACGCAAGAGGCGCCGAGTCTGCGCTTCGAGCAGCGGCTGGAGAATCCGCCGGAGTTTCCGGATATTGATCCTGAGAGCGGTCTGAAGGCGCTCGTCTTCAAACGCCTCGACTGACCCGACATCCCGCGAACCCCGCTCATCCCTGTAGAAGTGAGCCTGCTCGCGAAGACTGACTCACCGGCAACCCATTTCTTCAGAAGGACAAAACCCGCCGCCCCGATCAACCGGGGC
>NZ_JAZAQQ010000019.1:0-42990 GCF_036861315.1 Pseudomonas sp. S3(2024)
CAAGCCCGCTCCCACAGTTTTAGCCGGGTGTTGCTGTAACCATCGGCTCAGCGCATTTCGATGTGGGAGCGGGCTTGCTCGCAGCGGCAGTTCCTGTAGATCGGGCACCATCAAGCGGCGTGGGGTGAACCGGGCAGGGTGGCGGTATGTTCAGGCGAATACATCCAGCGCATCAACGAATGCCGGCCGCTGATCCCCAGCTTGATCGCGGCGCGCTTGAGGTAGCTTTCCACCGTGTTGACCTTCAACTGCAACTGTTCGGCCAGCTCCGGTGCGGTACGCCCGGCGAGCAGGCCGATGCACACTTCGGTTTCGCGATTGGACAGGCTCAGGCCCAGTTGCTGCAAACGCTCGTTGAAGCGTAGCCGCAGGTTTTCCAGGCCCTGTTGCGCGCCGTCCGCGCCGGGCGACGGGTCTTCGGTGTTGGCCTGCTGGGGTTGCAGGGCGTGAATGTGTTTTTCCAGCATCGGCAACAGCACCGGAGATATGTCCTGCAACAAACTCTGCTCCTGAGCCGAGAAGCGCCGCGACTGGTCGTTGCGATACACCGAAATCACGTAGCGGTAGCCGTCCTTGCGCCGGGTCAGGTGCAGCTGCGAGGCATCGGCGCTGGCCGCGTCTGGCGTGTCCATCGGCTCGCTCGAGCGTGCGGCAATCTGTTCGCAGAATACCGTTTCAGCCTGCTGGGCCGAGTCTTTGCCGGTTTCCGGCGGGTGGCGATGGGCGGGGCGGCCCACCGGCTCGACGCGCATCTGGCGAATGTGTGTGGCGTCCACCGCCAGTTGTGTCTGGATCAGGTCATGCAGCATCCGCGGAAAATGCCGGCTGCCGGTGCTCGCAATGACTTTACCGATGTGGGGAAACAGGTGTGAATTCATAAACATCATCCATGAGTTGCAGGTGAAACAGTCCCATTCCTGACCTGCGTCGAGCATGTTCCCTGGTCGGCGCAAATGTCAGGATGTGGATCCTATCCTAGTACAACGTTTGAAAGACGGTTTAATGAAGGTGTTATTAGCTCATAACTTCATCCACAGGATTGTGAGGTGAACCCAGGAATGGCGGCCTGTCGAGATCATTGTGGGAGCGGGCTTGCTCGCGAAAGCGTTGCGTCAGTCATTTGAGATGTTGCCCGGAATGACCCCTTCGCGAGCAAGCCCGCTCCCACAGGGTTATGCGGTGCACTCAGGAATGACGGCCGGTCGAGATCCAGTGTGGGAGCGGGGGTGCCCGCGAAAGAGGTGGGTCAGACAGTTGGGACTTTGTCTGGAACGGACCCCTCGTGGGCAAGCCCGCTCCCCCACTGGATCTCGACAGGCCGTCATTCCTGGGTGCGCCCCATAACCCTGTGGGAGCGGGCTTGCCCGCGAAAGCGGTGTGTCAGCCATTTGAGATGTTGCCTGGAATGAACCCTTCGCGGGCAAGCCCGCTCCCACAGGGTTATGGGGCACCGCCTACCCGCAAGGCCTCAACTTGATTGGCGCAACGGTGGAGAGGGTCCTGAACCGGGCACCGTACAGTTTGATGATCGCCAAACCAATTCCCGAGGCGGATTGAGTTGGAGGCTGGCAAGCCTGTGTTGTGTCGCCAGGATTGTCCGTTATGAGTTGACAGTGAAACGCTTTTCAACCGATTTATCCGTTCAGGCGGTATCCGTAATCTGTGCCCATGTTCAACGCAACGCCCACTACCTCAACCAAGAAAAGGGATTCAAACATGAGCACTGCAACCTACAACCGCCTGAACAAAGACGACGCCGTAGTCCTGCTGGTCGACCACCAGACCGGTCTGATTTCTCTGGTTCAGGACTTCTCGCCGAACGAGTTCAAGAACAACGTCCTGGCCTTGGCCGACCTGGCAAAATTCTTCAACCTGCCGACCATTCTCACCACCAGTTTCGAACAAGGCCCCAACGGCCCGCTGGTCCCGGAACTGAAGGAAATGTTCCCGGACGCGCCGTACATCGCCCGCCCAGGCCAGATCAACGCCTGGGACAACGAAGACTTCGTCAAGGCGATCAAGGCCACCGGCCGCAAACAGATCATCATCGCCGGTGTCGTTACCGACGTCTGCGTCGCGTTCCCGACCCTGTCGGCACTGGCCGAAGGCTTCGACGTCTTCGTCGTCACCGACGCCTCCGGCACCTTCAACACCACCGTCCAGCAAGCCGCCTGGAGCCGCATGACCCAGGCCGGCGCACAAATGATGAACTGGTTCTCGGTCGCCTGTGAGCTGCACCGCGACTGGCGCAACGACATCGAAGGACTGGGCAATCTACTGTCGCAGCGGATTCCGAACTACCGGAACCTGATGAACAGTTACTCGGCGTTGACCGCGCAGCAGAAGTGATTGCAGCGTTGTGAACGTGAAAGCCTGCCCTGAAAAGCAGGCTTTCTTTGTTTGCGCCGCTGCATCAGCGTTATTACCCGGCGCGGTGAAGTGAGCGCTGGCCTCTACAGTTTTTTGATCAGACTCAGCTGGGTATTCCCAGACGTTTACGGCTAATCTGCGCACTCGCTGACGACAACAAGACAAAAACAGGAGTCACTGATGCAACCGATCCGTCTCGGTCTGGTGGGCTACGGCAAGATTGCCCAGGATCAACATGTGCCGGCGATCAACGCCAATCCCGGATTTCGTCTGGTGGCGGTCGCCACGCAAGGTAAACCCTGTGCCGGGGTGGAGAACTTTCACTCGTTGAGCGAGTTGCTGGAAAACGGCCCCGAGGTGGATGCGATTGCGTTTTGTACGCCGCCGCAAGGTCGGTTCGCCCTGGTGCAGCAGGCGCTGGCCGCCGGCAAACATGTGTTGGTGGAAAAACCGCCGTGCGCCACGCTGGGCGAGGCGCTGGCCTTGGTCAGTCAAGCGCAGCAACAGGGTGTCAGTGCGTTGTTCGCCTGGCATTCGCGCTACGCCCCCGGTATCGAAGCCGCCCGCGACTGGCTCGCCAGCCGCACGTTGCAAAGCGTGCAGATCGACTGGAAAGAAGACGTGCGCAAGTGGCATCCCGGGCAGACGTGGATCTGGCAACCCGGTGGTCTGGGCGTTTTCGATCCGGGCATCAATGCCTTGTCGATTGTCACCCATTTGTTGGCGCAGCCACTGTTTGTCGAATCCGCCGAACTGCGCGTACCGGACAACTGCCAGTCGCCGATTGCCGCGTCGATCAAGATGTCCGATGCGCACAGTCTCGACGTGCAGGCCGAGTTCGATTTCGACCACGGTCACGACGAACTCTGGAGCATCGAGATTCGCTGCGCCGAAGGGGTGCTGCGCCTGGACAACGGCGGGGCGCTGCTGAGCATCGACGGCGTGCGCCAAGTGGTGTCGGAAGAGGGCGAGTACACCGCGGTGTATCGACACTTCCGGCAACTGATTGGCGATCGGGCCAGCGACGTCGATCTGCAGCCACTGCGGCTGGTGGCTGACAGTTTCTTTGTCGGCAGCCGGGTGGCAGTCGAACCGTTTTATGACCCGGCACGTTGATCAGTTGAAGCGGGAGAGCTGTCGCGTGATGACAGCGAACTTGAGCGTCAGGCCTAAGCTAATGCAAAAAGGGTATTTGTTCGTGGTTTTTAAGATCGTTTAGTTTTGTCTCACCACGAATCAAACGCATCAAACCGATAGACCCCCGATTGCCATGACGGCACACGCTGAATCGATCAAAGGCTCTTCAGGTTTGGTTCACACGGGAGTGAATCATGCCGCATACCCTCGATATCACTACGCTGCCGACGCTGGACCTTTCGTTGTTCGAAGGCACCGCGCAACAGCGTTATGAATTTCTTGAAAACCTGCGTCACGCCGCGCGTGACGTCGGCTTTTTCTATCTCACCGGCCATGGCATCGACAGCCACCTGCTCAAGCAGGTGCAGGATCACGCCCGGCAGTTCTTCGCCTTGTCCGAGCACGAAAAAAACGCCGTCGGCATGATCAATTCGCCGCATTTTCGCGGGTACAACCGTGCCGCTTCCGAGATCACCCGTGGTCAACCCGACTGGCGTGAACAGTTCGATCTCGGCGCCGAGCGCGAAGCGTTGCCGCTGGACGCGGACAGTCCGTTGTGGGCTCGGTTGCAGGGGCCCAACCAATGGCCGGCGGCGCTGCCAGAACTAAAACCGCTGCTGCTCGAATGGCAACAGGCGATGACGCGCATGGCGTTGCGTCTGCTGCGTGCCTTTGCCCAGGCGCTGTCGCTGCGGGCGGACGCGTTCGATCAGTTGTACGGCGACAAGCCCAACGAACACATCAAGTTGATGCGCTATCCAGGCCAGGCCGCCAGCGCGAGCCAGCAGGGCGTCGGCGCGCACAAGGATTCCGGGTTCCTCAGCTTTCTCCTGCAAGACCAGCAGGCCGGGTTGCAAGTGGAGGTCGAGGAGGGGCGCTGGATCGATGCGCTGCCCCGCGACAACACGCTGGTGGTGAACATCGGCGAACTGCTGGAGCTGGCCACCAACGGCTATCTGCGCGCCACGGTGCATCGGGTGGTGTCGCCGCCCGCAGGCAGCGAACGCTTGTCCATCGCCTTCTTCCTCGGCGCGCAACTCGATGCCGTGGTGCCGCTGTATCCGTTGCCCACCACGCTGCTGCGCGAAGCGCGTGGCCCGGCGAGTGATCCGCTCAATCCGTTGTTTCGCGATGTCGGCTGGAACTACCTCAAGGGTCGGTTGCGTTCGCACCCCGACGTCGCCCGGCGCTTCTATGCCGACGCGCTGATGCCCGCCGCACCGGCTCGTAAAACCGCCAACGCCTGATTCATCACTCGCTCAAGGACTCCGCACATGTTGAAGAAAGCAGGTTTGACCCTGGCCGTGCTCAGCGCGCTGGTGACTTCGTTCGGCGCGCAGGCACTGGAGCCGTTGCGGGTGGCGGCCGACCCGGTGCCCCACGCGCAGATTCTCGCGTACATCCAGACAATCGATCCGCAACTCAAGCTCAAGGTCATCGAGATTCCCAACGGCGTGAACTCCAACGAGCTGTTGGTGCATGGCGATGTCGATGCCAATTACTTCCAGCATCTGCCGTACCTGAAATCCCAGGAACAAGCGCTGGGGCAGAAACTCGCGGTGGCCGCCACGGTGCATATCGAGCCGCTGGGCATCTATTCGCGCCGGCACAAAAGCTTCGCCGAGGTGCCGGAAAAAGGCACCGTCGCCGTGCCCAACAACGTCACCAACCTGAGCCGTGCGCTGTACCTGTTGCAGGACAACGGCCTGATCAAACTCAAGCCCGGCTTCAAGGATCCGGCAGCCGATCAGGCCACACCCAAGGACATCGCCGAGAACCCGAAACAGCTGAAGATCCTTGAGATCGAATCGCCGCAAATTCCTCGGGCGCTGGACGACGTCGACCTTGCGGTGATCAACGGCAACTACGCGCTGGAAGCCGGACTGGTGCCGGCCCAGGATGCGCTGGGGCTGGAGAAGGCCGAGCACAATCCGTACGCCAACATTCTGGTGACCACGCCGACACTGCAGAACGATCCGCGCATTGCGCAACTGGCCAAAGACCTGACCTCGCCGCAAGTGGCGAAATACATCACCGATAACTTCAAGGGGTCGGTGATTCCGGTGGAGGATGGCAAGCCATGATCGTCGTCGAGCAGTTGAGCAAGACCTACCCGTCGGCGCCGGCACCAGCACTGGATCAGGTGTCGCTGAGTATTCCCGACGGCGCGATCTACGGCATTCTCGGGCGCAGCGGCGCAGGCAAGTCGACCCTGTTGCGTTGTCTCAATCTGCTCGAACGCCCGGACAGCGGGCAAATTCTCATCGACGGCGTGGACCTGCTGACGCTGTCTGCCAGCGACCTGCGCCGCCAGCGGCAGCGCATCGGCATGATTTTCCAGGGCTTCAATCTGCTGCACTCGCGTACCGTCTTCGACAACATCGCCGTGCCGCTGGAAATCGCCAACGTCGGCAAACCGTGGCGCCATGTGCGGGTGCGCGAACTGCTGGAACTGGTCGGTTTGACGGACAAGGCGCAAGCCTTTCCCTCGCAGTTGTCCGGTGGGCAAAAACAACGGGTGGGGATCGCCCGCGCGCTGGCTGCCGAGCCTGCGTATCTGCTGTCGGACGAAGCCACCAGTGCGCTGGATCCGCAAACCACGGCGTCGATTCTTGAGCTGCTGCGCGACATCAATCGGCAACTGGGCGTGACCATAGTGCTGATCACCCATGAGCTGGAGGTGGTCAAGTCGATCTGCGATCACGCGGCGTTGATGGCGGACGGGCGCCTGGTCGAGGCCGGCCCGGTGCCGCGATTGCTCGCCGATGCGCAATCGAGTCTCGGCACTTCGTTGCGTCCGACCTGCGGCCTGCCCCTGGGCCACGACATCCCCGGGCTCAGCTTCCTCAAGCAATACGGCGTGCGGGCGGTTCAGTCATGAACCGCACGATCAACTGGAATGAAATCCTGCAACTGCTGTTCAACGCCACCGGCGAAACCCTGTACATGGTCTTGCTTGCCGGGTTGTTCACGCTGCTGATCGGTTTGCCGCTCGGGGTGTTGCTGTTTGTCAGTCGCCGCGACGGACTGTGGCCGCTGCCACGGCTCAATGCCGCGCTGGGTTCGCTGGTCAATCTGGGGCGTTCGCTGCCGTTTGTGGTGATGTTGATTGCGCTGATTCCGCTGACCCGTCTGCTGGTTGGTACGACGCTGGGCAGCACCGCTGCGGTAGTGCCGATCACCATTGGCGCGTTTCCGTTTTTTGCGCGAATCGTCGAGAACGCGCTGGATGAAGTCGACAAGGGCCGCATCGAAGCGATCCTCGCCATGGGCGGCGATATCCGTCATGTGATTTTCAAAGTGCTGCTGCCCGAAGCGCTGCCCGCGTTGCTGGCGGGGATCACTCTGACGCTGGTGATGCTGATCGGTTTTTCATCCATGGCCGGGGTGATTGGCGGTGGCGGCCTTGGCGATCTGGCGATCCGTTACGGCTATCAGCGTTTCAACAATGAAGTGATGGTCGCCACCGTGGTGGTGCTGGTCATTCTGGTGCAGGGCGTGCAGAGCCTGGGCGACCGGCTGGTGCGTTCGCTGGCCCATCGGCGTTAAGGAATCTTATGAGTGTCGTCGTGGCCCGCGCGCCGCTGATACAGGTGCGTGAACTGAGCAAGAGCTTCGGCTCGAACCGCGCACTGGATCGCGTCAGCCTGCAGATTCATCCCGCCGAAGTGGTGGCGTTGCTCGGTGCCAACGGTGCCGGCAAATCGACGCTGGTGAAAATTCTCGCCGGCAGCCAGCGCGCCGATGACGGCGAGATTTACATCGACGGTCAGCCCCGGCAATTCAGCTCGCCGCTGTCGGCCCGTCGGGTCGGGATTGTCGCGGTGCATCAGCAGATCAACGAGGGCATCGCGCCCGGTTTGAGCGTGGCGGAAAATCTGCTGCTCGATGAGTTGTGCAAGCCCGACGCAGACTTCTGGCTCAATCGCCAACGCCTGCTGGAGCGCGCCGCCAATATCGCCGCCGGGCTGGGACTGGTGCTGCCGCTGGAGCAGCCGATTGAACACCTGGGTCAGGCCGAACGGCAATTGGTGGTGCTGGCCCGGGCCTTTGCCTTGCAGCCGCGCCTGCTGATTCTCGATGAGCCGACCGCAGCCTTGTCGGATGCCGAGGCGCAACGGCTGTTCGGTCTGATCGACACCCTGCGCAGCCGGGGTGTGGCGATTCTGTACATCTCTCATCGCTTGTCCGATCTGCAACGGGTGGCGGACCGCGCCATTGTCCTGCGCGACGGGCGACTGGCCGGAGAGTTCAGTGCGCGGCAGTTGCCCGAGGCGGTGCACGCCATGCTCGGGCAGGCGCTGGACGGGCATGTCTACACGCCCGGCAGCGTGGGGCAAAAAGTATTGGGTGCGCGAGGTTTGCAGATTTTGCCGCGCTCCAGGCGTTTCGATTTCGACCTGCACCAAGGCGAAGTGGTGGTACTGACCGGGCTGCTCGGCGCTGGCAAAAGCGAGATCGCCGAAGTGCTGTTCGGCTTGCGCAAAGCCGTGGCTGGCAGCCTGCAACTGGACGGCATGGACTGGCTGCCGGGTTCGCCAAGGGCGGCGATTCGCAGCGGTGTGTTTCTCGCGGCGGAGGATCGCGCCAGTCAGTCGCTGGTGCCCGACTTTTCCCTGCGCCGCACACTGACCTTGCCGTTTCTGGAGCGCTTCACCCGTGCCGGTTTCATTCGCAACCGCGCCGAAGCCGCAGCGGTCGAGGCGCAAGTCGCGGCGCTGGGGATCAAGACCGCCGGCATCGAGGTGCCGATGAGTGCGCTGTCCGGCGGCAATCAACAGAAGGTCGTGCTTGGCCGCTGGCTGCTCGGAGAAGGGCGGGTGTTGATCCTCGACGAGCCGTTTCAGGGGGTCGACGTGCGCGCCCGCCGCGAGATCGGCCAACTGCTGCGCGACAGTGCCGGCGGCCGCGCGACCCTGGTGATTTGCGCCGATGTCGACGAAGCCCTGGAAATCGCCGACCGCATTCTGTTGGTGCGCGATCACGCGGTGGTCGCCGAATACCCGCGCGCCAGCCTTGAACGCGCGACCCTGGTCGCCGCGCTGGCCGGCAGCGACGCTAGCGAAAATCCCTTTCACGCCACGCCAAGGAGCAGAGCGAGTGCCTGATTCGAGTTCACTGTTGTCGTCCGCTACGGCACCCGCCGAGCGCCTGCTGCAAGCGCTGATCCGCTACGGCCTGTTGTGGCTGCTGGCGCTGATCGTGGTGTTTTTCAGTGTCGCGGAGCCGGCGTTTTTGCGCGTCGGCAATCTGTTCAGCATCTTGCAGTCGGTGTCGATCGTCGCGCTGCTGGCCCTTGGCGTGACGCTGACCATGGCCGTCGGCGGACTTGATCTGTCGATTGGGGCGGTGGCGGCGATGAGCCTGATGATCGCCAGTTACGTGATGGTGGTGCTCGGTTGGGGCGCGGTGCCGGCGGTGCTGATCAGTCTGGCCGGTGGCGCACTGGTCGGGCTGCTCAATGGCTGGCTGATCGTCAAGCTGCGGGTGCCGGACATTCTCGCGACGCTGGGCAGCATGTTTCTGGTGATCGGCGTGCAACTGATTCCCACGGGCGGACGCTCGATTGCGGTGGGCATGACCTTGCCCAGTGGCGTGGAAACCGAAGGCACGTTCAGTACGGCGTTTCTCGCCCTCGGCCGCGGACGCTTGTGGGACGTGGTGCCGGTGCCGGTGTTGATTACTGCGCTGGTGGCGCTGGCGGTGTGGCTGTTTCTCGAGCGTACGCGCATCGGCCGGTTGTTTTATGCGATTGGCGGCAACGAGCAGGCGGCGCGATTGGCAGGCGCGCCGGTACAGCGCTTGAAGTTGCTCGCTTACGTGTTGTCGGCATTGCTCGCTTCACTTGGCGGGTTGCTGTTGGCGGCGCGCCTGGGCCGGGGTGATGTCAGCTCCGGCAACGGTCTGGTGCTCGACGCCCTCGGCGCGGCGCTAATCGGTTTTGCCGTGCTCGGAGCGAAGAAGCCCAATGCGTTCGGCACGTTGGTCGGCGCACTGTTGGTGGCGTCGCTGCTCAATGGCCTGACCATGCTCAACGCGCCGTACTACGCGCAGGATTTCGTCAAGGGACTGGTGCTGGTGCTGGCCCTGATGTTCACCTTCGGCCTCGCGCATCGGGCGCGCTGAGCCGGTTCATTTGTCGCTGCAAGGAAGATGTATGCACGGTTCAATCAAGCAGTTCGCACGCCATTGCCTCGCCGGCGCGGTGCTCTCGGCATTGGCTTTGAGTGCTCAGGCCAAGGCATTGCCAGGTGCTCCGGCGCCGTTCGATAAAGGTCAGGTGCAGATCGCGCTGGTCGGCTATCTGTTTTCCGGGGACTTTCCCGAGGCGTATCTGCGCGGCGTGGAGAAACAGACCGAGGCGCTGGGGGCCAATCTGCGGGTGTTCGATGCGCGGCAGCAGGCGGCGAGTCAGGGCGAGATGATTGATCAGGCGATCGACCTCGGGGTCGACGGGATCATCGTGCAACTGGGCCTGGCGGAAACCCTCAAGGGACCGATTGACCGGGCGATCGCCAAAGGCATCAAGGTGGTGGCGTTCGACGTTGACCTGAACAGCCCGCAAGTGACTCAGGTCGAGCAGGATCACCATGCACTGGCGCGACTGGCGCTGGATCAGGCGATGAAGGACAACGGCACGCGGTTCGATGCCGGTTACGTGTACATCAGCGGCTTCACCCCGATGGAGCGCCGCGACGAGATCTGGAGTCAGGTGAAACAGGCCAATCCGGGCATCATCGAGAAGGCGCGTTTCGGCACGCTCAACCCGCCGATTGCCAACTCGGTGGCGGATCAGGCCAGCGCGGTGTTGCGCGCCAATCCGGATATCAGCGTGATCTTCGCGCCGTTCGACGAGTTCGCCAAAGGCGCGAAAATCGCCGTCGATGAGGCCGGTCTGGGGCGCAAGGTGAAGATCTACAGCGCCGACATCTCCACCGCCGACATCCAGATCATGAAAGAACCTGACAGCGCCTGGGCGGCGACCGCAGCGGTCAATCCGCAAGTGGCGGGGGCGATCAGCGTGCGCAGTCTGGCGATGTTGATTGCCGGCGAAAATCCGGGGCATCAGGTGTTGGTGCCACCGACCCTGATCACACGCCAACAGTTGCTCGATCTGGACGTGAAAAACGTCCGCGACCTGGCGCAGAAACTCCCGGCGTTCGGTGATAGCGCCAACGTGGCGCGGGCCGAGTGGATTCCTGTGGCGAACTGAATGCAGCGGTTCTCACCGGGTGATGCGCTGTATGCGCGGCAGGCATCCTGACGCGCTTGGGAGTGAATATGCACAACAAAGCCATGCGCTTGCGCAACAGCCGCGCACCCAAGGCTGACCCGGCGTTCGGTCAACGTTTGCCGCCGGGGCAGGTGTTGACCGAGCGGTTCCCGATTCTCCACGAAGGCACGGTGCCGGAGTATGAATTGGCAACCTGGTCACTGCGCCTGTTCGGCAAGGTCGGGCGTGGCGTCGAGTTGAGTTTTGCCGACCTGCAAAGGTTGCCGCAGCGCGAGTTGCAATGTGACATTCATTGCGTGACACGCTGGTCGAAGTTCGACACGCAGTGGAGCGGGGTACATCTGCAGGATTTGCTGAGCGAGCTCGATATCCAGCCCGCTTCACGTTTTGTCATGGCCCACGCCGATCACGATTACCAGACCAACCTGTTGCTGGACGACCTGCTGCACCCGGACAGCCTGCTCGCCACCCATTACGCCGGCCAACCCTTGACCGCCCAGCACGGCTGGCCGCTGCGGCTGGTGGTCGCCGGGCGCTACTTCTGGAAAAGCGCCAAATGGCTGCGCGGCCTGGAGTTTGTCGACGAAGAACAACCCGGTTTCTGGGAACGCAACGGCTTTCACCTGCACGCCGATCCGTTTGCGGAGCAACGCTTCAGTGCGCAGGCCCTGGACATTGCCGCGGATGCCTGGCTGGAAAAGGAATTCGACTAAAGGTTTGCGCATGTTTGCAGTCAACATCTCGGGTGACTGATCGACCGCTTTCGCGAGCAGGCTCGCTCCCACACTGGATTTCAGTCGGGAGTAAAAAGTCAGCTCGCTCCAATAAAAACTGTGGGAGCGAGCTTGCTCGCGAAGAGGCCAGCCCAGTCGATATTTTTGGTGACTGAACGCTAGCTTTCGCGAGCAAGCCCGCTCCCACATTGGATCTGCGGTGGATGAAGGCAATGTGTTCACCCCGATCAACCTGTAGGAGTGAGCCTGCTCGCGATGAGGGTAGAACATTCAACTTCTTCAGTGGCTGATACACCGCTATCGCGAGCAGGCTCACTGCTACAAAAGATCTTTGTCTGATCTCGAGTTAGTGGGTGTTAGTTAGGGTTTAAGTGTTTGCCCAGCAACACTTGTGTTGCTCTAAAAACAAATAATCCGCCCGATCTAACCTAAGTGTTATTGGTTCTTTTACGGCGGGCCTCCACCCGTCTAGCATCGGTGCTCAAGGGGAAACAACTAACTTTGGGGATTCTGCGCTTCACTCACTCATCACGTTAAAAAGCCTTCACCGCCTTCCTGATTTCTAAAACTACAGCAGACATTGCCGTGCATTGATTGCCGACCCTTTATTGTCGGCAACGGCCGGGTATTAGCTGCGATAAAGGAGCTGTCACATGTATCAGCGTTCCCGTTCATTACTGGCCATCGCGGTGGTCGGTGCGATCTGGCAAGTTCCGGCGCAAGCCGAAGACACTTCCACCCGCGTTGACGATGACACACGGCTGGGTACCGTGCTGGTCACTGGCACCCGTGGCACTGCTCGCACGGTTCTGGATTCTCCAGTGCCGGTGGACGTGTTGACCGCCGCCGATCTCAAGTCCACCGGCGCGGCCGACGGTGAACTGGGCCAGGCGCTGCAAACGTTGCTGCCATCGTTCAGCATGCCGCGTCAGTCCAACTCCGGTGGCGCCGACCACGTGCGCGCCGCACAGCTGCGCGGCATGAGCCCGGATCAGGTGCTGGTGCTGGTCAACGGCAAGCGTCGTCACACTTCAGCGGTGGTCAACGACTCGTCGAAAATCGGTCGCGGTACGGCGCCGGTGGACTTCAACTCGATCCCCATCAGCGCGATCAAACGCATCGAAGTGCTGCGCGACGGCGCCGGGGCGCAGTACGGTTCCGACGCGATTGCCGGGGTGATCAACATCATCCTCGACGACGCGCCCGAGGGCGGGGAAGTGTCCACCAGTTACGGCGCGTTTCACACCCATCAGGACGCCATCGGCAGAACCACCACCGACGGCCAGAACAGCGTGACCACCGCGAAGATCGGCACGCGCCTGGGAGAAGAGGGCGGGTTCATTCGCGGCGGCACCGAGTACAAAAATCGCAACCCGACCAACCGCGCCGGTTTCGACGGTTTTGCCGATACCCCGGACCAGCGCAACTACGTGATGGGCGACGGCCTGGCGCGCGACGTCAACCTGTGGTTCAACAGCGAGCTGCCGCTGGCCGGCGGCAAAGCCTACAGCTTCGGCACTTACAACCAGCGCCACACCACCGGCGCCGAATTCTATCGCTACCCCTACGAGCAGCCGCAGTTCTATCCCAACGGCTACCTGCCGCAGTCGCTGGGCGACAACAAGGACATTTCCGCCACCGCCGGCTTCAAGGGCATGATCGGCGAAAACTGGGATTTTGACAGCAGCGTCACCCATGGCCGTAACCGCTTCGACGGATCCACCCGCCGCACCCTTAACGTCAGCCTCGGCGAGGACTCGCCGACGAAATTCGACACCGGCGATTACGAGCTGCGCCAGACCACCACCAACCTCGATTTCAGTCGCGAGCTGCGCTTGGGCGGACGCTCGTTCGTGCTGGCGCTGGGCGGCGAATATCGCTACGAAAACTACCTGACCTACGCCGGTGACGAGGCCTCCTACATTGGCTCCGGCGCTGATGGCGCCAACGGCCTGCGCCCCAGCGAAGAGTCGGACCTGGACCGCAACGTGTTTGCGACCTACGCCGAATTGTCGGGCGATCTCACCGAGCGCTTCTTCGTCGACGCCGCCACCCGCTGGGAACATTACGACGATGCCGGCAGCAAACTCACCGGCAAGCTCAGCGGTCGCTACAAACTGACCGAGCAGTGGGCGCTGCGCGGTGCGGTGTCGAACAACTTCCGCGCGCCGTCGCTGGCGCAGAGCGGGTTCCAGAACACCACCAGCAACTTTGGCGAAGGCGGCACGCTCACCGACATCCGTGTGCTTTCGGTCAACGATCCGATCGCCCGCGCGCTGGGAGCCGAGAAGCTCGATCCGGAGACCTCGAAGAACTTCAGTCTCGGCCTGACCTTCCAGCTCAACGAGCGCTTCGATGCCTCGCTCGATGTGTTCCGCATCGACGTCAAGGACCGCATCACCCTGTCGCAGCGCATCGGCAGCGACGCCATGGAGCAATACATCAACGATAACTTCGGCGTGGCCGGGGTGCATGACGTCAACTTTTTCACCAACGCCGCCGACACCAGCACCCACGGTGCCGAGCTGGTGCTCAACTACCATCAGCCGCTGTATGAAGGGCAACTGGGCCTGACCACCGCGTACACCTACAACCACACCAAAGTCACCAGCACCAAAGGCACGCCTTCGCAACTGACGGCGTTGGGGATCGGCAACGATGCACTGGTCGGCGTTGAAGAAACCAACACCCTGACCGACGCTGCGCCCAAGGATCGTTTCGTGTTTTCCGCCAACTGGGCCAGCGAACACTGGGGCCTGCTCGGGCGTCTGACCCGTCAGGGCGAGACCACTCGCGTATTCGATTTCGGTGACTCGCAACCGGAGCAGACCTACGGCGCGGTGTGGCAACTGGACGCCGAGGTGACCTACAAATTTACCCCGAAATTCAGCGTCGCCCTGGGCGGTAACAACCTCACCGACAACTACCCGGAGCGCTCCGGCTCGGCGATCAATTACGGCGGCAACCTGCCGTATGACGTGCTGTCGCCGATCGGCACCAACGGCGCGTACTACTACGCCAGCGCCACCTACGGCTTCTGAGCCGATCCGCCACGGATGGCGGATCTTCTGCGGGACACTCAATGAATCACTCCAACGGCCCCAAGCGTCACCTGCCGGTAATGCAGGCGTTGCTGATCACGCTGGGCATGGTGATCACCACCGACATCCTCAAGACCGCGCCGACCGTGGCGTTGAACGTCGGGCCGGCCTGGTTCTACTGGGTCTGGGTGCTCGGCGGCCTGGCGTCGACGGCCGGGGCGTTGTGCTTTGCCGAAATGGCCACGGCATTTCCACATCCTGGCGGCGACTATCACTTTCTGCGCACGGCCTATGGCGAGCGCATGGGTTTCCTGTTCGCCTGGTCGCGTTTTTCGGTGATGCACACCGGCTGGATCGCCTTGTCGGCGTTCATGTTTGCCGACTACGTCAATGCCGTGGTGCCGCTCGGTCGGTACGGCTTGGGGCTGTTTGCTGGCGGGGTGATCGCCGCGATGGTTCTGCTCAATCTGACCGGCAAGCACATCGGTTTCATCACCCAGACCTTGTTGGTTGGCTTGTTGGCGCTGGGCTTTCTGAGCATCGCCAGCGCCGGGGTGTGGCTGGCGTGGCAGGGGATTGAAGCAGCGCCAGCGAGCGTTTCGGTTGCGCCGGAAAAAACCGGTATGGCCGGGTTTTCGACGGCGATGATTTTCGTGTTTCTGGCGTTCGGCGGCTGGAGCGATGCGGCGACCTTGTCGGCGGAAGTGCGCGATGGACGACGCGGAATCTTCATCGCCATGCTCGGTGCGCTGACGCTGCTGATGGCGATTTATCTGGCGCTGAACTGGGCGTTTGTGCGAGGCCTGGGATTCGCTGGACTGGCGGCGAGCAATGCACCGGCGGTGGAACTGTTGAACCGTGCATTCGGCGCGCCGGGGGTGCTGCTGATTCTGCTGATGGTGGGCATCGCGGCCATCGCTACCATCAACTCGACCTTGCTGGTCGGCGCCCGCACCACCTACGCCGCTGCCCGCGATGTGCCGCAGTTGCGTCGCTTCGGCGAGTGGCACGAACGCGACGGCGTCCCGCGCAAGGCCTTGCTGGCGGAGGGCGCGGTGGCATTGTTGCTGGTGCTGTTCGGCAGTTTCACCCAGAGCGGCTTCAACACCATGGTCGAGTACCTGACTCCGGTGTACTGGTTGTTTCTGAGCTTCAGCAGCCTGGCGCTGATCATTCTGCGCCGGCGTTTCCCTGAGGTGCCGAGGCCGGTGAGGGTGCCGTGGTATCCGCTGTTGCCGCTGCTGTTTTTCGGGTTGTGCCTGTACATGCTCTATTCGAGCGTGACGGTGGTGGGGTGGGGCGCATTTCTGGGGATTGGCGTGTTGCTGGTCGGCGCGCTGTTGCTGGCGGGATTGAGCCGCCTGGCGTCGACGCCTCGGCAAGCTCTCGGCCAGATCAGCGATTAGAACGATACTTCGGCAGGTTGCGACAGCCGCAGTACCGACAAGTCCCCGGTAATGCGTTTGTACGCCAGTCGAATTGCCTCGATGTTGCCGGCGTTCTGCGGATTGTTCTCGTGCAGGATCACGATCACCTTGGTGCTCAGCCGCTCTGGCTCCTTCGCCCCATGATCACGCCACTGCCCATAGGCATCGAACACGGTGAAACCGTCGGGAAACCGCGACGTCACTTCCTTGTCGAGAAACTCGCGCCAGCGCGCCGGACTGACCGCGCCTTCCTTGCCATCCACGGTGCCCACCGAGAAGTACAGCTCGGTGCGGATCCACTGCGCCTGCGCTGGACGCGTGGCGTCGCCTTGCAGGGTTGAACTGGTGGGGTCATGGGTGTGAACGGCGGCAGGCGGCGAGCTGGCACAACCGGCGACAGTGACGAACAGTGCGGCCAGTAACAGGCGTCTTTGCATGAAGCATCCCTTTTTATGAGTTGAGTACAGGGGCGCAATTATAGAGGGCGAGGTTAATAGCGATAAAAGATTAAAAAATGGTTTTGTGGTTGATTAGTGGAATAAGGAACGAACCAAGCCAGGATGCCAAATGTACCGCCGCCTTCGCGGGCAAGCCCGGCTCCCACAGGTCTCGTGGCGTGCACAAATCCCGTGATCCACACATCTCCCCTGTGGGAGCCGGGCTTGCCCGCGAAAGCGCCGGTTCAGTCAATAAAGATGTTGGATCTACCAACGCCCTCGCTGGCAGGCCAGCTCCCACAGGTTTGGTGGCGTGCACAAATCCCGCAATCAACACATCTCCCCAGGGGGAGTGGTCTTGCTCGTGAAAGCGCCGGTTCAGTCAATAAAGATGTTGGATCTACCAACGCCCTCGCTGGCAGGCCAGCTCCCACAGGTTTGGTGGCGTGCACAAATCCCGCAATCAACACATCTCCCCAGGTGGAGCGGGCTTGCTCGCGAAAGCGCCGGTTCAGTCAATAAAGATGTTGGATGTACCGCCGCCTTCGCGAGCAAGCCCGCTCCCACAGGTTCTCGGTGCTTTCCAGCAGCGACGGCGTACTAACGCGTCGCTCAGCGCCCCTCATGTTGCTTGCGATAAGCCCCCGGTTGCACCCCCACCGACTTGGCAAACGCCCGGGTAAATGCGGCGATCGACTGATAGCCCACGGCCGCGCACACCTGTTCCACCGTGTGATTGGCCCGCAGCAACTGGCGGGCATGCCGAATGCGCAACGCCAGCAATACCTGCCCCGGCGATTGCCCGGCCAGTTCGTTGAAGCGTTTGAAAAACGCCGAGCGCGACAGGCCAATACTTGCCGCCATGCTCTCCAGCGACCACGGCAATTGCGGTTGTTCGATCAACTGGTCCAGCAACGGCGCGAACTGCGGATTGCGCGCCAAAGCCACGAGGCCGCCGAGGCTCTGGTTGTCGGCCATCTGTTGGCGCAACACATACAAAAACAGCAGATGACTCAAGCGTTCGAGCAGCGCCGAGGAGGGCGCCGGCAAGCGTTCGCACTCTTGCAGGATCAACTCGAACAAGGCTCGCGCCGCGCTCGAAGAAGGATCGCCCGCGCGCAGGATGATCCAGTCCGGCAGGCCTTCGATGATCAGCGACGACAGCCCGGACTTGAAATGAAAGAACCCGCAGACCAGCCCGACGCCATCCTGTGCCTGACTATCGAGCGCGGTCATGGCCCTGCGCGGCAGCATTTGGGCGAGGGCCGGCTCTTCGGCGCTGGAGAGGCGGTAGTTCAGATCGCGCAGCAGAAATACCGCATCTCCGGCGTTCAACACTAACGACTGCTCCTGCCCGTCAATGTGCAGCCAGCAGCGGCCCTGCACGATCAAGTGAAAACTGGCGCGCGCCAGTCCGTGCGTACTTGCATGCCAGCCACCGCAATAGCGCCCGACGTGAAACAGGCTAGCATCGAGTTCGAGGCTTTCTAATAACCAATCAACCAGGGGGCTGGACGAAATCATCTAATGGAAACACTCAGGAGCAAGTAATCGCTACTTTAGAATATGGATCGAAATTTTTATAACCAACAGACTGGCCGGACACTCAACAGCAGGAGTCCACTCCATGTCGCGCGTCACTCTTCACACCGTGCAAAGCGCTCCCGAAGCCGCCAGACCGTTTCTGGAAAACGCTCAGAAGAACTCCGGATTCATTCCGAACCTGCTGGCCGTGCTGGCCAATGCCCCGGCCGCGCTGGAAACCTACGTTACGGTATCGGCGCTCAATGGCAAGTCCGAACTCAGCCTTGCCGAGCGCGAAGTGGTGCAACTGATTGCGGCCACCAACCATGGTTGCGATTTCTGTGTCGCAGGTCATACCGCCGTGGCGCTGAATAAGGCCAAACTGCCGCCGGAAGTGGTCAGTGCGCTGCGTGAGAAAGCCACCGTGCCCGTGGAAAAACTGGAAACCCTGGCCGCGTTTGCCCGCGAAGTGATTGCCACCCGGGGCAAGGTCAGCGACCAGACCTTCAACCAGTTCAAGGCTGCCGGCTACACCGAAGGCAATGCGCTGGAAGTGATCCTCGGCATCAGCCTGGCGACCCTGTGCAACTTCGCCAACGTGTTCGCCGACACGCCGCTCAACCCCGAGCTGGCGCCGTATCGCGCGTAATCGGCCAGCGCTTCAGGCTGCATCGTCTATGGTTGATGCGGCTGCGTACAAGGAGAGAAACGACATGCTCAATCAGGCATTGACGCAATGGCTGGAACACAACGCCCAGGCCCTGGATGCGGGCGACGGCGATCCACAACAGGTGCTGACGCAACTGGCGCAGGCCGGCGTGCTACGGGTCGGCATCAGCCCGGCGCTGGGCGGCAGCGGTGGTCACGTAAGTGATGCCGTGGAAACCCTGGCTGCCGTCGCCAGCCATTCATTGGCGGCGGCGTTTGTGTTCTGGGGCCAGCGGGCCTTCATCGAATATCTGTTGCACAGCCCCAACGCGGCGCTGAGGGAAAAACTGCTGCCGGCGTTGCTCCGCGGAGAGCTGGCCGGGGCTACCGGTTTGTCCAACGCGATGAAATACCTGTCGGGCATCGAGGCACTGCAAGTGCGTGCCGCCCACACCGCAGACGGCTGGACCCTGAACGGGCGCCTGCATTGGGTGACCAATCTGCGCCAAAGCGGTTTCGTGGTGGCGGCGGCGATCGAGCACGAGGAAGGTGGTTCGCCGTTCGTGCTGGCGATCGCCGATGACGCTGCCGGCGTACAACGTTCCGCCGATCTGCAACTGATGGGGCTGCAATCGAGCAACACCGCAGCAATCGATTTCGCGCAAGTGGCGGTCGGACGCGAATGGCTGCTGCATGAAGATGCGCGCAAGTTTCTGCCAGCGGTGCGCCCGGCGTTCCTTGGCTTGCAGTGCGGCATGGCGATTGGTCTGGCGCGACGGGCGCTGGCCGAGGTCGAAGGACATTTGCAGGACGGCCGTTCGATTCTGCTGGAGCCGTTGCAGGAACAACGCGAGCAACTGGCGCAGAGCGTCGATGCGCTCAAGCAGGGTCTGCACGACGGACGTTTCCTGACCCAGCCGGGCGCCTTGTTCCAGATCCGCATCGCGCTGGCCGAATCCGCCGCCAACGCCGTGCAACTGGAACTGCAATCGAGCGGCGGCAAAGCTTATCTGACCGAGCACGGCAGTGGTTTCGCCCGGCGCTGGCGTGAGTCGGCGTTCGTGCCGATCGTCACTCCGAGCCTGGTGCAATTGCGCGCCGAATTGCAGCGGCAGAAACGGGAAGCGACGGCATGACGGCGCCGGTGCTGGAGGCGCAGGGCATCAGCCTCGGCTACCCGCGAGAGCAGGGCTGGCACACCGTGCTGGAACACTTCGACCTGCAATTGCAACCCGGCGAAGTGGTGACGATTCTCGGCCCCAGCGGTGTCGGCAAATCCAGTCTGCTGCGAGTGCTGGCGGGTTTGCAGGCACCGCAACAGGGTCGGGTGAGCCTGCTTGGCGAGCCACTGACCGGCGCACATCCAAGGGTGGCGGTGGCGTTTCAGGACCCGAGCCTGTTGCCGTGGCTGACTTTGGAAAAGAACGTCGCCTTCGGTCTCGATTTCGCTCGCCAGCCGCACCTCACGGCCGAGCAGCGCAAGGCGCGGATCGACCACGCCATCGCTGCGGTCGGCCTCGAACACGCGCGGTTGCAGCACCCGGCGCAGTTGTCCGGCGGCATGGCCCAGCGCACCGCGCTGGCGCGGTGTCTGGCCCGTCAGCCGCAGGTGCTGTTGCTCGATGAACCGTTCGGCGCGCTGGATGAAATCACCCGCGCCGACATGCAGCAGTTGCTCCTGCAACTGATTGCCGAACACCACACCGCTGCCGTGTTGATCACCCACGACATCGACGAAGCCCTGCTGCTTTCCGAGCGGATTCTGCTACTGGGTAACAGCCCGGCGCACATCCTCGGCGAGTGGCGCATCGACCTGCCTCAGCCGCGTGCCGAGCTGGTCGAGGAACTGGGCGCGCTGCGCATCGACATCCTCAAAACCCTTCGGCGGGCAAGCCGCAACCCCCTCACTCAACCTGTGCCCGCTACGTCGGAGATTGACCATGTGCCTGGACGACTTCACTCACACACGTCGTGACTTCCTCAAACTCAGCGCGCTGCTGACCGCTGGCGGCGCGTTGCCGCTGCTCAACAGCCTCAACGCCCGCGCCGCGTCCGAGCCGAACGCGCCGGTGCGCATCGGTTATCTGCCGATCACCGACGCCACGCCGTTGCTGGTCGCGCACAACAACGGCCTGTTCGAGGCCGAAGGCATTCAGGCCGAGCGCCCGGTGCTGCTGCGCAGTTGGGCACAGGTGATCGAGGCGTTCATTTCCGGGCAGGTCAACGTGATTCACCTGCTGTCGCCAATGACCGTGTGGCCGCGTTACGGCAGCAAGGTGCCGGCCAAGGTCGTGGCGTGGAACCACGTCGGCGGCTCGGGCCTGACCGTGGCGCCGGGCATCACCGAGGTCAAACAACTCGGTGGGCAATCAGTGGCGATTCCGTTCTGGTATTCGATCCATAACGTGGTGGTGCAACAGCTGTTCCGCGACCACGGTCTGGTGCCGGTGAGCAAATCGGCGAGCGCCGCGCTGGCGCCGAACGAGGTCAATCTGCTGGTGCTGCCGCCGTCGGACATGCCGCCGGCCCTGGCGAGCAAACGCATTGCCGGCTACATCGTCGCCGAGCCGTTCAATGCGCTGGCCGAGGAACTCAAGGTTGGCCGCGTGCAACGCTTTACCGGCGACGTCTGGCGCAATCACGCTTGCTGCGTGGTGTTCATGCACGAACAGGATCTGAACAACCGTCCCGAGTGGTCGCAGAAAGTGGTCAACGCCATCGTAAAAGCGCAGGTCTGGACCCGCAACAACCGCGCCGAGGCCGCCAAGCTGCTGTCCAAGGACGGCGCCAATCGCTATACGCCGCACGCGCAACCGGTGCTCGACCGGGTGCTGTCGCCGGCCACCAGCGACCGCGAGCAGTATCTGGCCAGCGGCGCGATCCAGCACAGCCATTGGGACGAGCAGCGCATCGATTTTCAGCCGTACCCGTTCCCCAGCTACACCGAAGAACTGGTCAAACGTCTGAAGGACACGCTGATCGAGGGCGACAAGGGGTTCCTTGCCAACCTCGATCCGCAGCAAACCGCCCGGGATCTGGTAGACGATCGCTTCGTGCGTAATGCCATTGCTACAGTCGGCGGGATGAAGGCATTCGGATTACCGGAAAGCTTTGATCGCAGCGAGGAGTTCAGCCTCTGATGCGTCAGCGATCTTCTTCGATCGTTCATGGTTTGTTGGGTGTGGCGGGGCTGTTGTGCCTGTTGCTGCTGTGGTGGCTGGGCGTACACGTGTTCGGCGGCAACGACAGCCTGGCGCTGCGCTTTTCACCCGAGGCAACCCTGGCGAGCCTCGGCGAACTGCTGCTGCGCCCGGAGCTGTACGAGCATGTGCTGGTCAGCCTGAAGCGGATTCTGGTCGGTCTGCTGCTGGCGCTGCTGATCGGCGTGCCACTGGGCTTGATGATCGGCAGCTACCGGCATCTGGAAGCAGCGACCACGCCGGCGTTTCAGTTTCTGCGGATGATTTCGCCGCTGTCGTGGATGCCGGTAGTGGTGATGCTGATGGGCGTTGGCGATCAGCCGATCTACTTTCTGCTGACCTTCGCTGCGGTGTGGCCGATCCTGCTCAACACCGTGGCCGGTGTGCGCCAGCTCGACCCGCGCTGGCTGCAACTCAGCCGCAGCCTCAGCGCCACCCGCTGGGAAACCCTGCGCAAGGTGATCCTGCCCGGCGTGCTCGGCCATGTGCTGACCGGGGTGCGGCTGTCGATCGGCATTTTGTGGATCGTGCTGGTGCCGTGCGAGATGCTCGGCGTCAGCGCCGGGTTGGGCTACTTCATCCTCGATACGCGTGATCGACTGGCGTATTCGGAACTGATGGCGATGGTGCTGCTGATCGGTGTGCTGGGCTTTACGCTGGATGCGTTCGCGCGCTGGCTGCATCGACGCTGGGCGCCGGCATGAGCCTCTTCCCGCCACCATCACGTTGACTGACACACCGCCATCGCTGGCAAGCCAGCTCCCACAATGATCTCGGCCAGTCGCCAACTCCGCGCCCACCGCAGAACCCTGTAGGAGTGAGCCTGCTCGCGAAGGGGGCGTGTCAGTCACCCCCGCTGTGACTGAACCACCGCCATCGCGAGCAGGCTCACTCCTACAATGCTTTAGGCCAGCCGGCACATTTGCGTTAACCGCAAACCCCTGTGGGAGCTGGCTTGCCAGCGATGGGGCCGTGTCAGCCGCCATCACTTCAGACTGACCCACCGCCGTCGCTGGCAAGTCACCTTCCACAGGGGNCGCAAACCCCTGTGGGAGCTGGCTTGCCAGCGATGGGGCCGTGTCAGCCGCCATCACTTCAGACTGACCCACCGCCGTCGCTGGCAAGTCACCTTCCACAGGGGGTGGTCTGCTACGGCGTGGCGGCGGGTTTCGCCAGCGCAATCCCCGCATCCCCCAGTCGCTTGAGTATCTCGAACAGCAGGTCACTCTTGGTCCCGCCGACAATCCGTGGGCTGCCGACGTAGCCGGTCACCGTCAAGGTGATGCCATCCGGCGACAGCTTGCTGAAGCGCACGTACGACGCCGGTTTGTCGAGGATGTTTTCGTTTTCGCGGTAGGTATTGAGCAGCAGTTCCTTGACCTGTTCGGGGTCGATGTCCAGCGGGAACATCAGCTCCAGGCTTGCCACCCCCTGGGCGCTGCCGCCGAGGGTGACGTTGCGCAGGTTCTGCGAGATCAGTTGCGAGTTGGGCACGATTACGATGGAGCGGTCGCTGAGCTGGATTTCCGTGGCGCGCACGTTGATCCGGCGGATATCGCCCTCGACGCCGCTGATGCTGATCAGGTCGCCGACCTTCACCGGGCGTTCGGTGAGCAGGATCAGCCCGGAGACGAAGTTCTTGACGATCTCCTGCAAGCCGAAACCGATCCCCACCGACAACGCACTGACGATCCATGCCAGATTGGTCCAGCGCACGCCCAGCGACGACAGCGTCAGGAGGATGACCGTGGCATAACCGATGTTGGAAAACAGCGTGCTCAACGACGCGCACATGCCCGGATCCATGTCGGTCTTGGGCAGGAATTCATTGTCGAGCCAGCGGCGCAGGGCGCGGATCAGGTAGATGCCGATCAGCAACGCCAGCACGGCATTGATCAGATGCGCCGGGACTATGTTCAGCTTGCGCAACCCGGCGCCACCAAGAATGCCCATGACATTAGTGGTCAATTGCCCGAACGTGGTGCCAATGCCACCGACGAACAGAGTAATCACTGCCAGCAACAGCAACCCGGCACGGCTGGCACCGGACAGTACAATCGAAATCTGCTCCAGCCGCCGGTCGCCCATGCCCAGGGTCTGCTTGATGGTCTTGCCGGCCGAGTAGCGCGGCGAGAACAGGTATTCGCAGGCGTCCTTGACCACTTGAACCAGCAGATAGAACCCGGCCAACACGATATAGGCCCAGACCAATTCATAGGTGACGAAGCGGGCCAGCGATACGTAGCCGGTCAGCAAGGCCAGCGCCGACACGCACATGCACACCGTGGCGATGCTGTAGATCGCCCCGGCAAACGTGCTGCCGGCCTCCGGTTCATTGGCGGTGAGCAACGCTTTGCGCACTTTGCCGACGCGCAACAGCAGCGGCACCAGAATCACGATCACCACGATGGCAATCACCCCACGCTGGGCGATCACGATCTGGCTGCTCATGCCGGTGGCGTTACTGACCTGCACCAGCGTCACCAGCACCAGCAGAGTGGCAGCGAGAATCCTTGGATAGGGCCGCAATGCCAGCGCCACCGAGTCGGCTATCGCCGGCAGCCGCCATGAAGGATGCTGAGTCGACAGCAGCGCGCGGCTCAGCGCGGTGATCAGGACGCAGGCGTAAACGGCTTTTTCGAACTCCTCGGAAAAAGTCTGCAGCATGGGCGTCAGTGGTTCGTGGCGGGTGCAGGCGTAGAACAGCAGATGCAGGGCGATGGCCGTGGTGCCAAGGGTCGCCAGCGCCGAGGCGAATGCCAGCGCGCTGCGGCGCAGGCGACCCTCCGGCATGCGGTGGATGCACAACCAGGTCAGCCCGCGCTCGGCGAGTCGGCGGCCGACCGTCCAGAAAGCCAGCGCCAGCAGCACCAGCACACAGGTGAAAAAGCGCTGCCCCGGTGCCCAGACTGTGGCCCAGGTGATGCTGACCTGATCGATGAAAAACTTCAGGCGCTGACGATCATCCGGCTCCGGCACCACCAACGGCGACCAGAAGTCCGGGCTCAGAATGCTGTCGGTGCGCAGCGTCAGTTCGCTTTCGAGCAGCGTGCGGCGGATGCCGGCGATTTGCGTGATCAACTCGGCGGCGCTTTGTTTGAGCGCGGCAAGGCTTTTGAGCGTGGCATCGACCTTGTTTTTCTGCTCGTTGAGCTGCGCCCGTTGTGCGGCGATTTCCGCCTGTTCGGCGGCAATCTGCGTATCCGGTGCTGCGCCAAGCACCCCCAGTTGCACCGCCAGTTGTGCCTGCTGCGGCAACAACGATGCCGACAACCGATCGACATCCAGAATGAACGTCTGCACCCGGTCTTGCGGGCCTTCGAGCTGGTTGTAGTTGTTGGCGGCGGAAATCTGCTGCTTCAGCCCGTCGAGGCGCAGTTGCAGGGCTTGCAGATCACTTTGCGAGACCTCCACCAGCGGCGCCGCAGCGGTCGCCGAGGGCGTCGGCAAATCCGCCGCCCACGACGCCGAACCGCTCGGAGCGAGCAGGAGCAGCGCGACAAAAAACAATGACTTCAATGTGTTGCGCATGAGAGGGGCCGGTTCTCGTTGATCACACAAGCTATGAGGTTAGGTGATCGAACCGGGCGCGGCGGAAAATTTCGGGGGGAGCAGGGCATGCGTTTCAAAAAAACTCGGTGACAGGCATGCTATGGCTCACGCCAATGTTCGGACGTCAGGGATAGTCAGCTCCATGTGGAAAGTTTTGTTGCAAAGACTCACCGGAAAAACTTCCACCACTGCAAAAAACGAACGCTCAGTAGATCCAGTAGATCCAGTAGATCCAGTAGATCCAGTGGATCCACCAGAAGTATTGCCAGTGCGTGACTGGAAGTGGCTGGTCACGTCCTGGGATGGATTCGACCGGGAGGCCGGTCTACGGCAAATCCGCTCATCGCAATCGACCGAGCGGCTGGCGTCCATTATCGTGCGGCTCAACGACTGGGTGCCGCAGGTACGCGCGGCGGCCAGAGACGCTTTCGCAGACTACCTGACCCCCGAGTATGGCCCTTGGCTGATCGCCAAGACTCCCGCCATCCTTGCACTTGAGCAGCGTCGACGCGAAGACCACGGCGTTACTATCCAAAAGCTTGAAGCGCTGCTGGCAACACCCGAATGCCTCGCGCAAACCACAGCTGCCTTCGAAACCAGCCGTGGCGCCTGTACGCGGTTGTTTTTCAGGGTACTCGCTCAGACAAAGCGCGCAGATGAGCTGGAGGCGTTTCTTGTCGCGAGCCTTCATCATGCAGATTTCAGTGTGCGGCGGGCTGCGCTCGGCAGGGCAATGGCGCTGCCTCTGGCATCGGCGCAGAAGGCCATTGCCTATGGACTCGCCAGCAACAGCAGCATTCTCAGGCGCCTGTCGTTTCTGCAAGCCATTGAGTTGCAAACGGATCGCACACGACTGATCGAAGACTTTCTGACCGACCCATCGTCTGCAGCAAGATCGACTGCACTCTGGGCCGCCAGAAAGTATGGCGTCGACCCGTTGCAGGTACTACGAGCGCGACTGGCAGGCGAGATTCCCGCTACCAAAGCCCGTTGGCTTGGCGTACTCGGGTTGGCGCAGTCGCTTGGCATGGCGATCCCGCAAGGGTGGATGAACGCAGCCCTCAGCCAAAACAGTGGCGAGGTTCGGGCACTGGTCTTGAGCCTCGAAGGAGAGGGCAGGCCTGATTTACTGATCGTGGCGATCGCGGATCCGTCACGCCCGGTGTTCGAGGCCGGGGTACGCGGCCTGCGCCCGCAGCCATGGAAAGTCATCGAGTCAGCATTCAGCGCTCAGCTCGAAACACTCTGGCCAACGTTATCCGCCTCTCGACGTCAGGCACTGCTTGAGCTGATGCCCAAATGGACGCAGGCCGGATATCTGTTGCAGCAGCTGTCTCGCACACCTGCTGAACCTTCCGTGCTTGAGCAGTTGCGTGCATGGGTCTATGGCCAGACTTACTCGATTACTGACCGCGAAACATCAGAAAGCGAGCGTGCCCGAATTGTCGAGAAACTGACTGCGCTTGAGAAGGACGGGGCATTGCCGACAGGGTCGGTTGCCAGGCTGATATGAAGTTGTTGTCAGGCAGGTATGAGTGCTCGAACCCGGATAGGTTGAATCGGGGAAGGTCTGTTACGCGGTTGGATTCGGATCACGTCTGCTGGCTGTCAGGGCCTGTCCACGACATTTCGATATGCGTGTCTGTCGCGCCAGTCTGGCGAAAACCCAGTCGCTCATAGAGCTTCTGCGCCAGAGTGTTCGTGCGAAAAGCGCCCAATTGCAACGGCACTTGACGGGCTGCGGCTTGCAGCTGAAGGTTCTTCAGAATGCGCGAGCCAATGCCCTTGCCTTGGTACTCGGGCGAAATAGCGATGTTCTGAACATGGATTCGATCTTCTTTGTCCAGTATCTGCACATAGCCAACAATCCGGCCGTCTTGTTCAATAACCGAAGTGGCTGCGCAGGCGAATTCCGTTGCGAAATTTGCGCGTTGCCAACTCTCATCCCAGCCCCATATTTTCTCGATGTGTTCGCGGAAGACTGCTCGATGCAAGTCGAAGAGGGCTGGCTGGTCGCTATCGGTGGCGGGGCGTGCGGTCATGCTGGTCTCTGATTTGTGCTTTTGACCTGGTGAGGCTAGTGGCTGCAACAACAAACGGCAATTCGGATCGATATGCCGCGCAGCATCTGACTGGCCCAAATACACTCAAAGCGCCACCCGCTGCAGAAACTTCCTGACCTCCAGCGAATACGCCCCCGGATGGGAAAACCTGAACATATGCCCGGTCCTCGGCATGACGACTTCCTGCGCTGCCTGTATCCCTTTCAGCAGGATCCCCGCAGCCTCTCTGCCGATCAGCCTGTCTTCCTCGGGCGTGAGGATCAGCGTCGGCACGTCGATCTTTGCCAGCAGGGCGGTGTAGTCGACGGTCTCGATCGAGCGCACGCGGCTGACGTAGGCCTTGTGTGGGGTTTGCTTGATGAAGAAGGCGCGGCTGTTGGCGGTTGACCAAGGGATTTCGCCTTCCTTGTCGAACGACGAAGCCAGTTGCGCGGCGTGGAAGCGCAGGGTGGTCTGTCGATAAAACGGCCCGGAGAAGAACGGCGCCAGCGCGGCCAGCGTTTTCAGCAGGGGCGAGGTGATCGGGTTTTTGGCGAAACCGCCGGACAGCACCAGGCCCTTGAGGCCTTTTGGCTGGCGCGTTGCAACCGCGATCGAGGCGACCGCGCCGTAGGAGTCGCCCACCAGCACGTAGCATTCGAGATCTTTCACTTGATCAACGATGAAGTTGGCGAGCGTTTCCAGATCAGCGACGTCGTCCGGTAAGCGCAACGTACGCATGGCGCGGTGCTGCAAGTGGCTGAGTTGGTTGAGCTGCCACGGCGCACCGGCGAAGCAAGGGACCATGACCAGCGTGGGCTCGATTTGCATGAGAATTCCAGGGATGTTGAACGGATGTCCGCACTCTAGGAGCACCGAGGCGCGCGATCCAATGGCATTGGTGCAGCCTCTCGATGCACGAGGTCGATCATCAGTCGCCGATCAGCATTCTGGTGATCCATTCAACCGCCGGCTCGTTGGCGCGCCCGCGTGCGCGGACGACGAAGACCTCCCAGGTGGGCAGCGTCAGGGGCAATTCGAACAGGCTCAGTTGTGCGGTTTCCTGCATCTGCAAGGCGACACGTTCGGCGACTACGGCAATCGATTCCGATGCGCCGATCATAAACGGTACCGCCAGAAAACTCGGGCAGGTGACGCTGACCTTGCGGCTGCGACCGAGCTGTTCCAGCGCGTCATCGACAGCGCCCCGCGCGTCGCCCCGGGGCGAAATCAGAACGTGCGGCAGACGCGTGAAGTCATCCAGTTCCATATGCAAATGTTTGCCGCGCTTGACCAATGCCGGGTGCCCTTTGCGGGCGATGCCGACGAATCGCTCCTTGTGCGCGAGCTGGCAATCAAAGCGTTGCGGCACTTGCGCAAACGAACCCGAACCCAACACCAGGTCGATCTCGCCGGCGTCCAGTTGGCGCATCGCCGACTCGCCATCCACCGGCCCGAGTTTCAGCACCACCTCCGGCGCCGCAACCTGAATTTCCGCCAGCGCCGGGGCGATGACGGTCAGCACGGCGTGATCGGTGGCCGCTATCCGCAGTGTCGCCTGCAGACGCGCTGGATCGAACGGCCCCCGTGGGCTGGCGACCAGCCGCACCGATTCGAGCACCGCCGCCACTCTGGGCATCAGCTCGATGGCCAGCGGCGTCGGTGCCATGCCGCGAGGGTTGCGAATGAACAACTGATCATCAAACGCCGTGCGCAAACGCGACAGGGCATGGCTGGTGGCCGACTGCGACAGATGCAGGTGCTGCGCCGCACGACCGACGTGCCTTTGCGCCCAAAGCGCCTCAAGAACCACCAGAAGATTGAGGTCGAAACGCGTCAGATCCAGCGGCTTCATGGGGTGTTGGCCTTTTCATCATTCGATGTTCGCCACTTTCCTACAGCCACTGGCTGAAAGCTACAGCCCGATCTTTCCTGGCAGGCATGCAGGCGTGGTCGTCTGAGAAGGTATAGGGCGAGACGACGCGGTTGTTCAGCCGTCCTTTCCGTGGCGCGTAGCCGGTGTATCAAATGCCCGTCGATGTCGCCTGCAATGTACTCATGACAATTTTTTGATTGTGATGAGCGGCAGATTTTACGATGAGTCATCGCCCATTTAGAGACTCACCATGCACATCGCCATCCTGACCTTTGAAGGCTTCAACGAACTGGATTCACTTATCGCGTTCAGCATTCTCAACCGCGTCAAACAGCCCGATTGGCGCGTGTCGATCGCGAGCCCGACGGAAAAAGTGCGCTCGATGAATGGCCTGGTAATCGAGGCTCAGGTGTCATTGGAGGAGGCGAGCGACGCGGACGCGGTGTTGGTGGGCAGCGGAAGTCTGACCCGGGATATCGTGGCGGATACCGAGCTGATGGCGCGGCTACGGCTCGATCCGCAGCGCCAGCTCTTGGGCGCCCAGTGCTCGGGCACGCTGATCCTGGCAAAGCTCGGCCTGCTCAATGACGTCCCAGCCTGTACCGATCTGATCACCAAGCCCTGGGTGGAGGAGGCAGGTGTGGCGGTGCTCAATCAGCCGTTCATGGCCAAGGGCAATGTCGCCACCGCTGGCGGTTGCCTGTCCTCACAATATATGGCGGCCTGGTTCATCGCCCGTCTGGCCGGTGTGGAGGCCACCCGCAACGCGTTTCATTATGTGACGCCCGTTGGCGAGAAAGAGCTCTACATCGATCGGGCGATCGCGAACATCGAGGCGTATCTGTAAAGCACGTTTAATCGACGCCTGAAGCAGCGAATCAGCTCTCACGGGTTTCAACCGGTTCGGCCGCCGCTTCGGCCGCCAGTTTCGCGCGGTCGGCCTTGCTGATGTACTTGGGCTTTTTCGGCGCCAGTTTGGCGCTGGCCTTTTTGGCCTTTTCCTTGAACAATTGCTGCAGTTTCTTTTGGCGGTTCATGTTTCTACTCAATTTGAAAGTACGGTGATGAGGATGGCAGCCTGAGCACTAAGCCCGAGGCTCGAGATAAGGCTTCACGGCGTCCTCAAGAATGTCCACCAGCTCGGGATCCATGAAGCGATAGTCATCTGGAATATCCAGCGTGTGGATCGGCTTGTGCTCAAGTAATCGGGTGTATTCGGCTTGCAGGCGATTGAGGTGCTTGCGTTCCATGACAAAGATGACATCGGCCCAGCGGATATCCGCCGGGCCGATGGGTTTGCGTGCGTTGGGGCTGGTGCCTGCCGAGCGGGCTTCGAAACCGGGTCGACGGCGCCAGATCGCCTCCGCCGTCGGACTGCGCCATTGGTTGCGGCTGCACACGAACAGGAGATTGGTCACACTTGATCCAGCAATTGGCGGGTGGTGCGGATGGGATAGTTCATGCCCAGTTGGAGCGCCCTGGCCAGTTTGTCAGCAGCCGCGGTAATACGAGTTGTGGGTATGGTAAGCGTGAATCGACGCAGTGGCTAGGTGGTTGAGCCGTTGAAGCCTTGCCTCTGCAGCCACTGGTCACACCAACGCAGTAAGGCGCTTGCCCGGATTTGAAATACCCATCATTGCCCGCTAGAGTCGCGCCCCTTGTCCGGCCAGCAGCGCCGGCGATGGCTGGGGAAGAGGGCGGCAGTTGAACGAACACACATTGTCCATGCGACTGGAGCGGGTGGCGGCGCATGTACCGGCCGGCGCGCGCTTGGCGGATATCGGCTCGGATCACGGCTATCTGCCGGTGGCCCTGATGCGCCGTGGCGCCATCGTATCGGCGGTGGCCGGCGAGGTGGCGCTGACGCCGTTCCATGCCGCGGTGCGCACGGTGCGCGACAACGATCTGCAGCAGCACATCAGCGTGCGTCTGGCCAGTGGTCTGGCGGCGATCGAGCCTGATGAAGGAATCACCGCGATCAGCCTCTGCGGCATGGGCGGCGAGACGATTCGCGACATTCTCGACAGCGGCAAGGCGCGCCTGCGCGGGCACGAACGGCTGATCCTGCAACCCAACGGCGGCGAGCAACCCCTGCGCCAATGGCTGATGGACAACGGCTACCGCATTCTTGATGAGGAAGTGCTGCAGGAAAACCGTTTCTTCTACGAAATCATCGTCGCCGAGCGCGGCGCACCACTGAGTTATAGCGCCGAACAGTTGTACTTCGGCCCGTTGCTGATGCAGACGCGCAGCCCGGCATTCATCGCCAAATGGCAGCGCTTGTTAAGGCAGAAACAGAAAACCCTGAGCAGCTTCAAACAGGCACGCCAGGCTGTGCCCGAGGAGAGGCTGGAAGAAGTTATGCGGCAGGTGCAGTGGATGACTGAGTTGCTGGCGTGATCTGCCGTGTTGGCTGTTGCACTCCTTCAGGTTTAAAGTCAGATTCAAGGTTAACGTGCTGCGGAGTTGGACATGAGAATTGGTGAACTGGCAAAAATCAGCGGACTGGCGCCTTCGCGTATCCGCTTCTACGAAGCGAGCGGGTTGATCACTTCGGTCGCGCGCAAAGCCAATGGCTATCGCGATTACGCCCCCGACACACAGTGGGTGTTGCATATCATCACCGGCGCGCAGGCGGCAGGTTTCTCCCTGGAGGAAATCCGTCAGTTGATGCCGATGAACGCGAGTGGCTGGCAGCATGACCAGTTGCTCAGTGGCTTGAAGCAAAAGGTCGAAGAAATCGAAGTCCTGCAGCAACGGCTGGCGCAGAACAAGGAACAACTACTGCTGGTCATCAAGGGGATCGAGGGCAAACCTGCGGGGATGGCGTGTGCGGACAATGCGCAGAGGCTGATCCAACGGCTGTGCGAAGAAGGCGTGGCTTCTGCGCCCGCCAAGCAGCCAGCAGCTGCGGCAAGAAAAGCAAACGCCCGTCAGGCATCCAGAGTCTGACGGGCGTTACAGCCTTCAGCGATTGCCAACCAGCGTGGCAAGCGGTTTTGGCGCATAGAGCGCACTCTGGAACTCGGGGACATATTCGTACTTGAGCATTTTCCCCAGCTTCAAGTCGCGCAAGTAGTTCGACAGGCTGCCATCGCCCAGTGTCAGCGTGGCGGCATCCGCGTCCCGGCTGGAACCGTGGCTGAGTTGGCGCGACACCGCGTAGCCATAGGCCAGTTGGCCCTGGTGATCGAGGTTGGTAAAGCTGCTGGTGACGATATCCTCATCGCGCGACAGTTTGTCGAGCTTCTTCGCAGTGAAGGACACGTCCGGTTTGCCGGTCTGGCTGTCACTGATCTCATAGATCACGGATTGCCCGTTTTCTTTGCGATCAATGCCGGTCAGCCACTTCGGCAGGTTGTAACCGACGACTCCGCGCACCCGCGCCAGCTCGGTATTGACCGGCAACTTGAGCACATAACCCCAGAAATCTTCTGACATCGACTGGCCAATCAACGTGAGCGGGCCCAGGTTGGCTTTGCCGGGTTTGTTGGTGATGATCGACACGGCAACTTCGTTATAGGCGTCGTTATCGCAATGCTCGTAGGTGTACGCAGTGAATGCGATCAAGCCACGTCCTGGCCAGACTTGCAGCGGTTGCACGGTGGCCAGTATTTCGGGCGGCATCAACGCCCGGAGCCGGTCGAGGTCGGCGGTATAGATCGCCGTGACACGACTGTTCTGGTAGTAGAAGTTTGGGGAATAGGACTCGAAGCCAATGTCGACCTTGTGCTTTTCCAGTCCTTTGAACCAGCTTAAATCAACGCCCGGGACTTCGGCGGCAATCACCGACAACGGCGGATTGGAGCGAAAGCGGTCATAGAGGCCACCCTTGACGACGGGCACCGGGTGGCCGGCAATGTCGATGGTGGTGGTCTCGGTCAGGTCGGACATTTCAGGTGTCTCCGCCAACGCAGCGTTGGCAAAAGTGGTGATCAGCAATCCTGTTAAAACGGCGCTTGCGAGTTTCAATCGGACTTTCTCCGGTGGGTAGGCACTACAAAAAGATTTAGCGCGTTCGTTCGTCGGCGTTGAGCACCGCCATCACGGCTTCAGCCACGGCTTTGGGCGATTGAGGGTTCTGGCCGGTCACCAGCCTTCCATCGGTAATGGCAAACGAAGTGAACGGCAGCCAGCCCTTGCGGTAGTGCGCGCCCTGGCTCACCAAGCGGTCCTCAAGAAAGAATGGCACCTGATTTTTCATGCCCGAGAGCAGCTCTTCGCGGTCAGAGAAACCGGTGATGTTTCGGTTCTTGATGATCAATTGGCCTTGGCTGTCCTTCAGATCCAGCAGACCCGCTACGCCATGGCACACGGCCGACACGATGCCGCCCTGGTTGTAGATGGTTTCGGCGACACGGCGCAGGTCAGGGTTGTCGGGAAAGTCCCACATGACGCCATGGCCCCCGGTGAAGTAGATGACGCCGAAGCGGGACGGATCGACCTCGGCGATCGGCAGCGTATTGGCCAGGCGCGCGCGGAACGCAGGGGACTGCAAGTGCTCCCGCGCAGCCTTGTCCATGTACAACCAGCCCAGACTGCGTTCGTCCAGAGGCACCGCGCCACCCTTGGGGCTGGCAAACACAGTGGTGTAGCCGGCGGCTTCCACCACATCGGTGAAGTGGGTCAGCTCGGTCAGCCACAACCCGGTGGTATCGGTTCGAGAGGGATAACTGGCGTGATTGGTCATGATCACCAGGATCTGGCGATCCTTGATAGCCGCCGACTCAGCATTTGCAAACGTCATGAAAGCACCACCTATCAATAACAGGGCAGAGGAAACAAGGGTCTTGAGCATCATCCGGGCTCCATCGAGCAAGCAGGTCGGCGCATGCTCACCTTAAACCTCGCTTTAAGGTCAACCCCGCTGCTGCGAATAATTTGCGTCGATGCCATCGGACTTTTGCTTGACCCTCAACCTGACTTTAACGCTAGCGTCTGACGCTGATTGGGCAAGGCAATAACGCCGGTCATCAATCCACTCAGGAGCCACGCATGAGTCAGCAAGACCTACCGGATACACCGATGAAATGGATGATTTATGGCGCCAACGGCTATACCGGCGAACTGATCGCTCGCGATGCCGTCAGGCGTGGACTCAGGCCGGTGTTGGCCGGACGTAGCCGCAACAAGGTCGAAGCGTTGGCCCGGGAACTGGGTCTCGAAGCCCGGGTGTTCGGTCTGGACGACCCTGCGCGGTTGCTGGCGCAGATCAAGGGCCACGGTTTGATTCTGCATTGCGCGGGGCCGTTTTCCGCGACCGCCGCGCCGATGATCGAGGCTTGCCTGCGAGCCGGCGCACACTATCTGGACATCACTGGCGAGATTGCCGTATTCGAACATGCGCAGTCCCTGAATGAGCGGGCGCGGGCAGCGGGGTCAGTCATTTGCCCCGGCGTCGGCTTCGATGTAGTCCCGACCGACTGCGTTGCCGCCGCCCTGAAAGACGCGCTGCCGGATGCGACGCATCTGGCGCTGGGCTTCGATTCACGTTCGAGCTTTTCACCCGGCACTGCCAAGACATCAATCGAAGGCCTGGCGCAGGGTGGCAAGGTCCGACGTGACGACAAGATTGTTTCCGTGCCGCTGGCCTATCGGGTACGGCGTATCGATTTCGGTGCCGGGGAGAAGCTGGCGATGACCATCCCCTGGGGCGATGTGTCCACCGCCTGGCACACCACCGGCATCGCCAATATCGAGGTGTTCATACCGGGTTCGGCGGGGATGATTCGCGGCGCCAGGCTCGCCAACTGGATTCGTCCGTTGCTGGGACTGTCGTTTGTGCAGCGGCTGCTCAAGGCGCGCATCGGCAAGACAGTGACCGGCCCGGATCAGGCAAAACGTGCTGACCAAGGCACCTATGTGTGGGGCGAGGCCCGCAATGCGCGCGGTGAAAGCAAAGTCGCCCGCGTGCACACCGCGAACGTTTACAGCCTGACGATCGACGCTGCGTTGGCGGTGGTCGGCTATCTGTTGCAGACAACACCACCCGGCGGTGCCTACACACCTGCGCGGTTGTTGGGCGCGGATCTAGTGACGCACTTGCCAGGGTCGAGCGAAATCAACATTGAATGACCTTGAAAAAAGTCATTGACCTTAAAGTTGACTTCAATCTTATGGTGGCCTCATCTCCAGTTGAGGACTGCCCCATGAATGTGTTCGACCCCCTGACCTTACCCAACGGTTTGACCATCAAGAACCGCATCGCCAAAGCCGCCATGGAAGAAAACATGGCGGACGCCGACCAGGCTCCCTCTGCAGAACTGATGCGTCTGTATCAGGCATGGGCCGACGGTGGTGCCGGGCTGATTATCACCGGCAACGTGATGGTCGATGGCCGCGCCATGACCGGGCCGGGCGGCGTGGTGCTGCAGGATGATCAGCAACTCGACAAGTTCAAGCGCTGGGCGCGGATCGGCCGTTCTGCCGGTGCGCAGTTCTGGTTGCAGATCAATCATCCGGGGCGCCAGATGCAGTCCAACCTCGGGCAGAAAACCTGGGCGCCGTCAGCGGTGCCGCTGGAGCTGGGCAAACTGTCCAAGCGTTTCGCCACGCCCCACGCCATGACCGCCAGTGTGATCGAGGACGTCATCCAGCGCTTTGCCAATACCGCACGCCTCGGTGAACAGGCGGGGTTCACCGGCGTGGAAATCCACGCCGCCCACGGCTATCTGTTGAGCCAGTTTCTCTCGCCACTGACCAATCAAAGGACGGACGAGTGGGGCGGCTCTTTGCAGAACCGCGCGCGGTTGTTGGTCGAGATCGTCAAGGCAGTCAGGGCGGTGGTTTCTGCAGAGTTTGCCGTAGCGGTCAAACTCAATTCCGCCGATTTCCAGCGCGGCGGATTCACCGCTGACGACGCGAAAAAGGTGGTTGAGTTGCTCAACGATCTGGGCGTGGATCTGGTGGAACTGTCCGGCGGCAGCTACGAAGTCCCGGCCATGCAGGGTGAGGCGCGCGATGGTCGAACTCTGGCTCGCGAGGCCTATTTCGTCGAGTTTGCCCGGGACCTGCAGACCGTTGCCAAAATGCCAGTGATGGTCACCGGCGGCATCCGCCGTCGTCCGGTTGCCGAAAGCGTCGTGCACAGTGGTGTGGACATGGTCGGCATTGGTACCGCGTTGGCCATCGATCCGTACCTGCCGCGTGACTGGCTGCAGGGCAAGGACAACGCCCCGCAATTGCCGCCGATCACCTGGAAAAACAAGGCCATTGCGGCCTTGGCGAACATGGCGGTGGTGAAGTTTCAGCTGGGTAAACTCAGTCGGGCGAAAAAGCCTGATCCGGGGGTGTCACCGTTACGCGCGCTGATTTTGCAGCAGATCGCCATGGCGTTTCGCACTCGGCAATATCGGCGCTGGGTGGAAAAGCGTTCGGCGTGAGTCGCAAGGCATTTCAATCTTGACGTTGGCGGACGTTCTGACGAGAGCCCGCCAAGTCAACCGATGGCAAACTGTGGGCGCAGTTTTCTTATTTCGGGCCAAGGTCATACGGTCGCAGATCGCTAGAATGCGGTTTTGAAACTTCAGCATGGATGCGCAAGCGCTCGTCCAAAGGAGATATCCGTGATAACAGGGCAGTGTCTTTGCGCTGCAGTACGCTTCTCCCTCACAGTGGAACCGCGCTTTTTCTATCGCTGCCACTGCTCACTGTGCCGCAAACAAACCGGTGTCGGGTTCAACCTCGCTACTCTGGTCAGCGCTCGGGACTTTCGTTGGGACGCAGGGCAGGACTCGATCAACAGTTGGATCAAATCCACCGGCTACAGAAACGACTTCTGCGCACAATGCGGCTCGACCGTGCCCAACCCGCTTCGCGAATCGCCTTACGTGTGGATTCCGCTCGGACTGCTCGATGAGGATCTGAGCATGGAATGCGTTGGCGATTTCTGTGTGGACGATGCCATGTCATGGGATACGCAGCGTTCAACGCGGAGTTATCACGGGGCGGTGGAGTCACTGGCGTTTCTTCTGCAAAAACTTCGGCTCAATCCTGATTGACCCGAAGCTCGCGCTGCAATTACTTCCTTAGATACGCAAACATGTGCTGCACATAATCCGCCTTGCCCAGCGGCACACCATTTTGGCGCAGGATGTTGTAGGCACAGCACACTTTGCGCAGGAGCCTCCCCACGACATTTGCCTTAGGCTCAATGATTGGCAGCGTCGCTCAACTGTTGAAGCTCAAGTTGCCTGGCAGCACTCGCTTCGAGGGTCGCACGCTCTACATCCAGATACCGATGGATGCTTTGGAGGTTGGCAATTTTCTGTTTGATTTCGGCCATCTTCTTTTCAATCAGCTTCGCGCCGTCAGCACAGTCGATCAGCTTGTTGCGCTGCGCATCCAGAATCTCGCCTATTTCCCCCAAGGAAAATCCCATGCTTTGCGCGCGCTGGATAAAGTCCAGATCCTGCAGGGTTTGCTCGGTATAGACACGATAATTGTTGGTTTGCCGCAGCGGTGAGATCAGGCCGATCTGCTCGTAGTAACGCAACGTATGACGGCTGGCGCCGCTGCGAGCCTCGAGTTCGCCGATTTTCATGAAAACACCGCTTGACTGTAGAGTTGGGTCGATACTTTACGCTTGATTTCTCACCTTCAACAAGGAGCAGGGAAATGAGCGTGGAGTGCTTTGTCACGGGGGGAACCGGCTTCATCGGTCAACATTTGCTGGCGAACCTGAGTGCAAAAGGTCACACCCTTCGGGTATTGATGCGTCGCCCGGAGCGGTTGGCTGCGTTGCGCGAGCAAGTTGATAGTTTAGGCGGGTGCGCGGCACGGGTATTTGCCGTGGCTGGCGATCTGGAACAGGACAATCTCGGGCTGAGCCTGGCTGATCAGGAGGTGCTGAGGCGCGCCAGCGTCATATTCCATCTGGGCGCTCACTTCGCATGGGGGCTTTCGATGGAGCAGTCTCGTGCGGTGAATGTGGAGGGGGCAAAGCGTGTGGCGCTGTTGGCGGCTGAGCAAAAAAGCCGTTTAGTGATGATCGGCGGCTACATGCTGAACAATCATGAACATCTGCAACGCATCGGCATTGATCCTCGTCAGCCGGAGTTGACGAACTGGCCCGCCGTCTACCGACGTGTCGGTGGATACGAGGCAAGCAAGCTGGAGGCGCATTTTGCGACCCAGCAGGTCATGTCCGCCAAGGGTGGTGAGATGACCGTTGTCCACCCTGCGACGGTCTGTGGCCACAGCCGCACCGGGCATATCGTTGGCGGTCAGCCGCTGGTGGCGCTGATACGCAACCTGGTGCAGGGCAAGATGACTGCAGTGCCCGGTACCGCCGAGCACTGGCTGCCACTGGTCACCGTGGATTATCTGGTCGAACTGGTGGCTGTTTGTGCTTTTGATCCTGCCATGGTGGGCGAGGAACTGCTGGCGCTTGATGATCAAACGCCAAACTTGCGAGAACTCCTGGCACAGGTGGCTAAACCTTTGGGCTTGAAGTCTCCCAAACATCACATTTCACTCCGACTGCTGAAGTGGCTACTGAGTATTCCTCCGGTCGCGTGGTTTTTGAATACAAAACCCGAAGCCTTGGACTTTATCCAGACCACTCGTTTCAACACCGCGGCGGTCGAGCAGTTTGCCAACAGGCATGGAATCGCCAAACCGGATATACGTCAGGCTTTGCAGCACACGGCAACGTTCGTCAACGCGTATTGCATAGCCAAGGGCCAGGCACTCTGACTTCTCCCTTGGGCGCCGCCGTCGATACAGGGCGGCATTCTATCGAACGACAATTCAGCAACAAGGATCGTCACCGCGCAGCCTCGGATGCGCGGCAGGATCTTGTTTCGCTACTCACGGAGCTGTCGCTAGACCAACGTCGGTTTTACAACGCAAACGTAGTCCCGCGAGTATTCACAAACAATGAGTAGATCGAGTGACTACTGGCCATGAACAGTCGATTGCCTTCGCGCCCGCCGAAGCACAGGTTCGGGCAGCGCTCTGGCAGCGAAATGTGCCCGATGGCCTTGCCCTGCGAGTTGAAAACACGCACGCCGTCGAGTTTTTCCAGGTCGGCCTTGGGATCACCATTACCGCCCCAGCCGCACCACAGGTTGCCCGCTTCGTCGCACTTGATGCCGTCAATCGCGGCATAGTCCAAGCCTTCGATGTGCTTGCGGCGTTCACCCAGGGTGCCGTCGTCTTTCACCGCAATCGCCCAGATCAAGCGATTGGGCTTGGCGCGACCTTCGACGACATACAGGGTCTTTTCATCGGGAGAAAAGCACAGGCCGTTGGGGCCGTTGAGGTCGTCGATTACCCGAGTGACTTTTTGGCTCTCACCGTCGATGCGGTACACGGCGTGGGGTTGGGTCGGGGTGACTTTGTGGCCTTCGTAGTTGTTGCCGGTCTGGAATGGCGGATCGGTGAACCAGATCGAGCCATCACTTTTGCAGACAATGTCGTTGGGCGAGTTGAAGGGCTTGCCGTCGAAACTGTCGGCCAGCACGGTGATCGTGCCATTGTGTTCGGTGCGCGTGATGCGGCGCCCTTCGCTAGTGGTGGTGGAGCCTTCGCAAACGATCAGACGCCCTTGTCGATCCCGGCACATGCCGTTGGAGAAGTTTGAGTGTTCGCGGTACACCGTGAAGGAGTCGGTGATTTCGTCCCAGCGCATGATGCGATTATTGGGGATGTCGCTGACCAACAGATAGCGGCCATCACCGACCCACACCGGTCCTTCGGCCCAGCGCATGCCGGTGGCGAGCTTTTCAACACTGGCGTTGAAAACGCGTAGCTCCAGGAAACTGTCGTCGAGGATATGAATCAGTGGATCAGGGTAGCGCTGACTCAAGGGTTCGGCGGCATCGGAGAAGCGGGGCAGTGCGGCGCTGCCGACAGTGGCGAGCGTGGCGGAAACAGCGAGCGACTTTTTCAGGAAACTGCGGCGGGTATTGCCTTGCGCTTGATCAAGGCTTTGAGGCTTGGCGGACAGGAATGAGTCCATGTAGCGATCTCCGTGGTTTTATTTTTGTTGAGGAGACGTAGTAATACCTTGTGATAAGACATCGTACAAGTTGATGTGGCAGTCGCCAGCGCTGCATGTCATGCCGGTGACTGGAATCGATCTGGCCGACATGGCGCTAACTCTTACCGATGCTGTCTTGCCTGGCCCGGTGATATCAGGGAAGCTGCGCCGAGCCCGGTTGCGGGGCAGTTGTTGAATTGTTCAGGGAAGCGTTGATGGCACTCAGGGTGTTGGTGGTTGGCGGGTATGGAAACTTTGGCAGCATCGTTTGTCGGCATCTGATCGATATGCCGGGCATCGAACTGGCGATCTCGGGGCGCGATCCGCAGAAGCTGGAGCGCAAGGTCGCTGAGTTGGGGGCGAGCTGCGAAAGCTGGTGTGGTGATGCGATGGGCGCCGGTTTCACCGCTGCTCTGCGCGCAATGAATATTCAACTGGTGATTCACACGGGCGGCCCGTTTCAGGGGCAATCCTATGCAGTGGCCGAAAGCTGCATCGAGGCGGGCGTCAATTATTGCGATCTGGCGGACTGCCGGACGTTCGTCAATGGCATCGGCACACTCGATGCACGGGCGAGGGAGGCCGGTGTCGCCATCCTCAGTGGTTGCAGTTCGGTGCCGACGCTGTCGTCGGCGATCATCGATGAGCAGCGCCATCACTTCAAACGCATCGACTCGATCGAACACGGCATTTCCTCGTCAGCGAAAATGCCGGGGTTGTCGACGATCGAGGGTGTACTGGCGTATGCGGGCAAACCGATCCGCCAACTGCGCAATGGTCAAGTGCATGAGGTGATGGGCTGGGAAGACCTGACCCTGCGCAAGCTGCAGAACCTGGGCACTCGTGCGCTGGCCAATGTTGATGTACCGGACATGGACATCTTTGCCAGCCGGTTTGGTGCGCACACGTTGAGTTTCAAGGCTGGCGCTGGCCTCAAGCTTGGCGGCGTGGCCAATTATCTGTTTGCACTGGCGATGAGAAAAGGGCTGGTGCGTGACCACAGGGTGTGGGCCGCCAGGTTGCATCGCTGGGGGACATGGTTTGAGCGTTTCGGTGATGGCAAAAGTGCGATGTATATAGATGTGCGGGGTGTCGGAATGAACGACCTGCCGTTGTCGATGACGGCGCAACTGACCGCGCTGAATGACAAGGGGCCGGAGATCCCTAGTTGTGCTGCCGTCGCTCTGGCCGCGAAGATCGCCCGAGGTTACCTGCCCGAACCGGGTGCCCGTCCTTGTGTCGGTGAAATCAGCGTCGACGAATACATGGCAGCGATCAACGATCCGCAGAATCTTGGCCTGTCTGTGATGTTCTCTGACGGGACTTGGTGAGCATGCTTTATCTGAGCGTGAAGTACGTGCATGTCATCGCTGCGATTTTCCTCTTCGGCTTCGGCATGGGTTCCTATCTGTACCTGATTGCCGCCAGCCGTACGGCCAATCCACAAGTGATCGCGCATGTGGCGAAAATGGTGGTGCGCTATGACGCCTGGATCACCACGCCGGCGGGCTTCATCCAGATCGCGACGGGTTACTGGCTGACAAGGCTTTCCGGGTTGCCCTTGACCACGGACTGGGTGCTGATGTCGCTGATCCTGTTCTTGATAGTGGGATCGCTCTGGCTGCCGGTGCTGTTGCTGCAGAAACGTTTGCAAGGGATGGCGGCGGACGCGGTGCAATGTGGGGCAGGGGTTGATGCTGATTACCGGGCTGTTTATCGGCAGTGGTTCTGGATGGGCGTTTGCGGGTTTCTCGGGATGTTCGTGATTGTCTTGATGATGGTGACGAAGATGACGCCGGGGCAATGGCTGCAGTTGATGCTGTAGCGGAGCATTCACATTGGCGACTAGAGGAAGCGACGGTCGTGATCGGGGTCGGGCAACAGGCAGGTGTCGTACTTGCCGAAGATCCGATAACGATTCAGTGCGACGCGGTCGTAGGCCCAATCTCTAAGTGCTCGTGGGAAAACTCGCAGAAGCCTGACCAGCGACCAACGAGCCGGCAGTTGTGCAATCACTTCGAAGAACGCATCGGAGCGCACCCAGTAATGCTGGTCGCGGATCACCGCCATAGTGTCGAATTCGTCCACCGGGAGACCGGCCCATGCCAGCAAGGCCTGACCTTCTGGCGATTGCACTGCCGCCAGGCGCACTCGCTGTTTGTTGTCGTGGCGAATCAGAAAACGCGCCCAGCCGTTGCATAGCTTGCAGACGCCGTCGAACAGCACCACGGTCTCGCCTGGATTGAGCAGAGGCGCTGGGGTAGGGCGTATTCGGGAGCCGGGCAAGGGCCGGGGTCCAGGAAGTTGGGCTGTCATTGTGAGGCATCATCCGAAGGCGTTGTTTTAGGCGATGGACCGTATGCTGCGCATCTGTTGACGGTGCGTCTATATATAAGCAGGCTTTTTCGGTGCATTGATAGAAACCTGAAATTAACGGTTGACGGCAGATTCAGGAGGTCTATAATTCGCCCCACTTCCGGCGCAGTCGAAACGGAAAACTCCTTGAGATTCAACGAGTTATGCGGTTTTCGACGGCGACTTGCTTCAGTTCATCGAAGCCTGGAAGGAGTTGAAAGAGCAGTGATGTTTGGCTCTTTTGACGGTTCGATCTTCTCGGTCGAAAGCGGAGAAAAAGAGGTGTTGACAGCAGCGTGTAACGCTGTAGAATTCGCCTCCCGCTGACGAGAGATCGGAAGCGCAAGTGGTTGAAGTTGTTGAAGAAATCTTCGAAAACTTCTGAAAATAATCACTTGACAGCAAATGAGGCTGCTGTAGAATGCGCGC
>NZ_JAZAQQ010000002.1:0-616574 GCF_036861315.1 Pseudomonas sp. S3(2024)
TGCATCGCCGATGGTAGTGTGGGGTTTCCCCATGTGAGAGTAGGTCATCGTCAAGATTAAATTCCGAAACCCCAATTGCGAAAGCAGTTGGGGTTTTGTTTTGTCCGCAGGAAAGTATTTTTACTTAGGCAGCGAACAATTTTGCACAGTTATTTTCGAATCAGAACACTAGAATAACCCCCATCTTTTTCGGAGCCAGAGCCTTTATGTCAGATCCGGTTGACGCCCAAGGGCTGTCAGATTTACCGCTGGAAGACTTGGTGGCCTGTCATGAGTGCGACCTGCTGATGCGCAAGCCTAAGCTTGCCCATGGCGAGAAAGCACTCTGCCCGCGCTGCGGTTACGAGTTGTACGCCCATCGCCATAATGTGGTGCAGCGCAGCCTTGCCTTGGTGATCGCAGCATTATTGCTGTACATCCCGGCAAACTTTTTACCCATCATGCAACTCAATATCCTCGGACAATCTTCGCAGGATACGGTCTGGAGCGGCGTGCTCGGCTTGTTCAATACGGACATGCAGGGCGTTTCGATCGTTGTATTCCTGTGCAGTATGGCTATTCCGTTGCTGAAGTTGCTGTGCCAGTTATTCGTTTTGCTGACGATTCGATTCAACGTCGGACGCAGTTACGGCTTATTGCTCTACCGCATTTATCACCACCTCAAAGACTGGGGAATGCTCGAGGTCTACCTCATGGGTGTCCTCGTGGCGATCGTCAAACTGGCGGACATGGCGGCCATCACCGTCGGCCTCGGTCTGGCGTGTTTCATCGGTTTGTTGTTGGTTCAGGTCTGGCTGGAAGTGGTGATGTCACCGCATCAGATCTGGCAGGCGTTATCAGGAGAGGATGCCCATGCGGGCGATTGATGCGGGCATTCTGATCTGTACCGAATGCCATGAATTGAACAAACGGGATGCGGACACCGACGAGCAGACCTGCACCCGCTGCGGTGCGCTGGTTCACGCTCGTCGTCCGAACAGTCTGGCCCGAACCTGGGCCCTGCTGATCACGGCTGCGATTATCTACATCCCGGCCAATGTGTTGCCGATCATGACGGTCAGTTCGCTGGGGCAGGGCGATCCCAGCACCATCATGTCCGGCGTGATCCAGTTGGTGCAGCACGGCATGATCCCGATTGCCGCCGTGGTGTTCATCGCCAGTATTCTGGTGCCGACCTTCAAACTGGTGGGCATCGCACTGCTGCTGTTTTCGGTGCAGCGGCGGCAGCCGTTGTCCGCGCGGCAGCGGATCTGGATGTACCGCTTCATCGAGTTCATCGGTCGCTGGTCGATGCTCGACATCTTTGTGATCGCCATTCTGGTGGCGGTCGTCAACTTCGGCCGGCTTGCCAGTGTCGAAGCCAACCTTGGCGCCATCGCCTTCGCCAGTGTGGTAATTCTGACGATGCTTGCCGCAGTAACTTTCGATCCCCGACTGATTTGGGATAACACGGAGTCGGATGACGACCATGACTGATTTGCCTGTAGCGAAAACCCGACCGGCCTCCAACTGGTCTGCCATTTGGGTACTGCCTCTGATTGCCCTGATCATCGGTGGCTGGCTCGGCTGGCGTGCCTATAACGAAACCGGTATCGAGATCCAGGTGCGTTTCGAAAGCGGTGAAGGCATCCAGGCCAACAAGACCGAAGTGGTCTACAAGGGCATGCCGGTGGGTAAGGTGAAGACGCTCAAGCTTGATGACGAGGGCAACTCCAAAGGGGTGATTGCCACCGTCGAGATGAACAAGGACGTCGAGCAATACCTCAAGACCAGCACGCGTTTCTGGCTGGTGAAACCGAGCGTGACCCTGGCCGGCATCACCGGTTTGGAAACCCTGGTTTCAGGTAACTACGTGGCCATCAGTCCCGGTGAAGGCGAGCCGACCCGCAAGTTCAAGGCGCTGGCCGAAGAACCGCCGCTATCGGACTCCAAACCCGGCCTGCACCTGACCATCAAGGCCGATCGCCTCGGTTCGCTGAACCGCGGCAGTCCGGTGTTCTACAAGCAGATCAAGGTCGGTCAGATCAAAAGCTACGTGCTGTCTGAAGACCAGAGCACCGTTGAGCTCAAAGTGTTCATCGAGCCGACCTACGCCAAACTGGTGCGCAAGCACACACGTTTCTGGAATGCCAGCGGCATCAGCATCGACGCTAACCTGTCCGGGGTGAAGGTACGCAGCGAATCCCTGGCGAGCATCGTCGCCGGCGGCATCGCCTTCGCCACACCAGAGAATCGCAAGGACAGTCCGCCCACCGATCCAAGCCTGCCGTTCCGTCTCTATGAAGATTTCGACGCCGCCGCTGCCGGTATTCGGGTCAAGGTCAAACTCAGTGACTTCGAAGGCTTGCAGGCCGGCCGTACGCCGGTGATGTACAAGGGCATTCAGGTCGGCAACATGAAAGCGTTGAAAATCGATCCGGATCTGAACAGCGCCACGGCCGAGCTGACGCTGGATCCTCTGGCCGAAGACTATCTGGTCGAAGGCACGCAGTTCTGGGTGGTCAAACCGTCGATTTCCCTGGCCGGTATCACCGGGCTCGAAGCATTGGTGAAAGGTAACTACATCGCCGTGCGTCCGGGCGACAAAGGTGCCGCGCCGAAACGCGAATTCGAGGCACGGCCAAAAGCGCCGCCGTTGGATCTGCGTTCACCTGGGCTGCACCTGGTGCTGTTCACCGATGTTCTGGGTTCGATCGAAGTCGGCAGTCCGATTCTGTACAAACAGGTCAAGGTCGGTTCGGTACAGAGCTATCAGTTCTCCAAGACCAAAAAACAAATCGTCATCGGCGTGCATATCGAGAAGGAATACGAAAACCTGGTCAACGCATCGACACGCTTCTGGAATGTCAGCGGCATCACCCTCACCGGTGGTCTTACGGGTGGTATTCAAGTGAAGAGCGAGTCGTTGCAGACCTTGATGGCCGGCGGTATCGCTTTCGAAACGCCGCAAGCCAAAGCGCCACTGCAGAAGCGTATTCCGCGCTTCCGTCTGTTCGCCAACCATGACGAGGCCAACCAGAAAGGCACGCTGGTGACGATCAAGGTCGACCGCGCCGATGGTTTGCGTCCGGGCACGCCGATTCGTTTCAAAGGGTTGGATGTCGGCAAGATTGAAGACGTCGATCTGACCGACGATCTGCAAGCCGTGATGATTACCGCGCGGATCACCGAAGTACCGGAGCGCATTGCGCGGGTCGGCAGTCAGTTCTGGGTGGTCAAGCCGGAGTTGGGACTGATCAAGACCCAGAACCTGGAAACCCTGGTCACCGGGCAATATGTGGAAGTGCAGCCGGCGGCGAAAAATCTCGGCCCGCAGAAGAACTTCGTTGCGCTGGCCAGTCCGCCGGAAGTGAGCAAGCAGGAGGCTGGCTTGAGTCTGGTGTTGAGCGCCGCGCGCCGTGGCTCGCTGAAACCGGGCGTACCCGTGACCTACCGCGAAATCACCGTGGGCAAGGTCACCGGTTACGAACTGGGCCAGACGGCTGACCGGGTGTTGGTGCACATTTTGATCGAGCCGAAATACGCGCCGTTGGTGCGCAGCGGCAGCCGATTCTGGAACACCAGCGGCGTTGGTTTCGACATCGGTCTGTTCAATGGTCTGACGGTACGCACGGAGTCGCTGGAGACGGCGATTCAGGGTGGTATCGCCTTCGCTACGCCGGACGGTGAGCGCATGGGCACCCAAGCACGGCCCGAGCAGACGTTCCCGTTGTTCGACAAGTTCGAGGATGAGTGGCTGACCTGGGCGCCGAAGATTTCGCTCGGTAAGTAATTCTGTGGTGTCTGAAGGGGCGCCATCGCGAGCAGGCTCACTCCTACAGGGGAACGCGTTCCAAATTGTAGGAGTGAGCCTGCTCGCGATAGCGTCGGCAAAGTCACCATTGATTATTTGGCCAGCCGCCGCAACCCAAACAACATCCCCCCCGCCCCCAACAACATCACCAGCAGAAACAGCGGGTATGAAATCCACCACGGCGTGCCCGCCGTCATCATGCTGAATTCCGACATCCCGCCAATGCTCGCAATCAGGTTCAACGGCAGAAACACCACGTTGATCAACGTCAGTTTGCGCAGCAGGTTGTTCATGCTGTTGTTCATCAGATTGCCGCGCGCATCGATCAGCCCCGAGAACACCGTGGAGTAGATCNTGGCCTTCACCACATCATGCCGGCGGATGTACTTCCAGTCCGCCTCGTCGATGTAGATCCCCGCCGGGCCGCTGCCGCCTTCCAGGTCGATGGCGACACTGGCGCAGACCTGCGGCTTCACACTCGCCAGAATCGGCACGAAGCCCAGTTGCAGGCTGGTTTCCAGCAGCGCTGCCTGGTTCTTCTCGTCGATGTCCGCCGCCTCGTCGAGGTAGTACGGCAGGCGCACGCGACCAGCCAGATCACGGTCCATCAAGTGCAGCAACAAGTACATGTTGGTCAGCGCCTTGATGGTCATGGTGGTGCCGTTGGACGCCGCGCCGTCGATGTCGGTGTGGATCACTGGCTGGCCGTTGACCTTGGTGATCTCGAACGCCAGTTCGAACAAGTCCTTGAGACCGAGCTGGTTGTGGTTCGCCGCCACCAGCCGCGCCAGGTACTCCTTGGCCTCTTCGTTCTTGTTGTCCTGTTCCGCGCTCTGGCTCAGATCGAACACCGACAGGGTTTCGCCTTCTTCGTACTGACCGGCGCTGTGGATGATCTGATCGATGTGCTTGAGCGCTTCCTTGTTCGGCGCGAGGACGATGCGGAAGCTCTGCAGGTTGGACACCTGACGCTTGTTGATCTCGCGGTTGAACAGCGCCAGTTGGTGTTCGAGGCTGTCGTAGTCGCTGCGGATGTTGCGCAGGGTCCGGGCGATGTCGGTGACCGCCGCACGTCGCGCCTTGCCCAGCGTCAGGGCTTCGTCGGTACGGTGCGCGTAAGCGTTGATCAGCAGCGACAGACGGCGCTCCATGTCGTCTTCGCTGTCGAACTTGGCCACGCCTTTGAGGCGCACCTGCGCATACAACGCTTCGATCTGACCGTCGGCGCGCAGCAAGCCTTGCCAGCTGTCCTGATAGTCGTTGAGCAGCGGCAGCAGGTTGTCCATCGAATCGTCGACCGGATCCATGAACGGCGTACCGAACGGCAGATCCGCCGGCAGCAGCTGACGACGGCGCAGGGCGTCGTCGAGAGTGCGCTGCTTGGCTTCCATGTCGGCGATCTGCCGACCGACCAGTTGCAGCTTGGCCGACAGTTGCTGGACGCGCTCGGTGAACGCATCGCTGGAGCGCTTGAGTTCGTCCTGCGCCGCTTCCATCTGCGCCAACTGCTCAAGCTTGTCGCCTTCTTCGGCGCTCAGGGTCTGGGTGCGACGGAAATCTTCCAGGGCTTTCTGCGCATCCAGCACTTGCTGGTACAGCGCTTCGGTCTGGGTCTTGCTCGCGGCGCGGTCGGCGGCCACGGCTTGCTGGGTCTTGAGTTGCTTGAGCTCTTTTTCCAGACGTTCTTTCTGGTCACGCAGCGCGGCGCGGTCGGCCAGCGCTTGCAGAGCCGGCGGCTCGATGTGCGAGATGTCGATCGACAGCCCCGGCACTTCGAAACGCTCGCCCTTGAAGCCATCGAGGATCAGCTCGACCGATTTGACCCACTCGCCATCTTCGTCGAGGGTGATGCCGTGCTCGCCCAGCGGCAGGCTGAATAGCGCGCTGTTGAACAGACGCATCAGGCGCTCGACGTCCTGCTGCGAGAATTCCTCACGCAGGCGGGCGTAGCTGTTGTTGTCGGCGTGATCGAGTTGCTGCTTCACCGACTTCAGGCGTTTTTCCAGATCGCGCAGACGCTCTTCCAGATCCTCGGCGCTGAACTGCCGGGACTGTGCCAGCGCACCAGCCAGTTCGTCGTGCGCGTCCTTGGCGGCGAGCAGTTGTTGCTCCAGCACTTTGACGTCATCGACCAGCGCGAAGCGGTTCTTCAGCACCGACAACTCGCCGAGCCAGCGCTGGATGCCGGAGATTTCCCGCTCCAGACGCATCAGCTCCTGGGTGCCACCGCGCTGATCGTTTTGCAGATCATCCTGCTCGCGACGGTAGTGTTCGGCCTGAATCGTCAGTTCTTCCTTGCGTGCATTGGCGTAGTCCGACCAGGTGCCGAGCAACGAGTCGAGCAGCGGCGACAGGCGATGCAGTTTGCCGCGCAGCACGTCGCGCTGTTTTACGCCGTTGGCCAAGGCTTCGACCAGTGGGCCGGCGGCGACCAGCGAGTTGTAGTCCTGCTCCATCCGGCGCACATCGCGGAAGGCTTCTTCGCACGCGGCGATGTAGTCGACGCTGCCGGAACGCAGGCTGTGCTCGAAGGCATCGAGGAACAGTTGCTTCAACTTGGCCGCAGTGATTTCACGCATGTGCAGCAGGTTGATGAACAGCGCGCGGAAGGTCTTCAGGCTCTGCTCGCTGGTGGAGCGCAGCGGAATCAGGGTCAGATCCAGCGGGATCGAGGTGTGACCGCCCACCAGCAAACGACGCAGTTCGTCCGGCTTGAGTTCGTAGGCTTTTAGGCCTTCTTTCTCAAGGTTGCTGAACAGCTCTTTCTGCCGCAGGCAGGTGTCGTTCTTCTGGTAATGCGCCAGATCCAGCTTGCCGGCGTAGGCGAAGAACTGGTGACCGAAACCACCACCCGGGCCGCGCCCGACCACGCCGATCACGTGCGGGCCGTGCGGTAGATTGACTTCGACGAGGATGTAGCTGGTGTCGGAAGCAAAGTAGAAACGCCGCGATTGTTCCAAGCTGTACTTGCCGAAACTCATGTCTGACATGCGCGCCAGAATCGGGAACTGCAGAGCGTTGATCGAGGCGGATTTACCGAGGTTGTTCGCGCCGTAGACCGACAGCGGTTCTTCCAGCGGGAACAGGCCGAGGCTGTAACCGGCAGTGTTCAAAAGGGCAAAGCGGCGGATGCCGTAGCGTTCCTGGCTCATGCGTCGGACTCCTGTTCTTCGGCAATGGCCCGGGCCAGTGCGTCTTCTTCGCTCTCTTCTTCAAACTCGCTGAGATCGAGCGGATCGTCGGTCTCGAGGAATTTGGCTTCGGCTTCTTCGTCGATCAGCACCGGTGCCGGCAGCGGCAGCACGCTGTGTACGCTGGCCGCCAGATCGCGGTCCTGCTGCACCGACAAGCACACATCGAGGAAACGGTGCATCGGCGGCAGGAAACGGTACACGCCGTTTTCTTCGCCGGCGAAACCGAGCTGAGTCATGCGGCGCATGATTTTTTCTTCGAGTTCTTCGACGGTCTGCACTTCGGCCTGGATGAACAGGTCGCGGTATTTGTCCAGCAACGACGGCAGCTCTTCACGGCCGAGGCTGCCACCGTCGAGCACGGCGATCGGATCGCGGCCCTGATCGGCCAGATGCTCGACGAGAATGAAGGTGAACAGCGCCAGACGCTGAGCAGTCTTGTTCACCGCCGCAGCGGCCATGTCCGGCACGAAGTAATAGAACCCACGGGTGTCGCAGACCAGTTCGAACCCCAGCGCCTTGAACAGCGTGCGGTATTGATCCTGGAAGTTTGACAGTTGCGCGTACAGTTCCGGGTCGCGGCGGCTGACGTGATAGCCCTTGAACAGCTCGCGGAAGATCGGCGCCAGTTGGGACAGTTCGGATAGATCAAGATGCATTGGGGATGCTCGCAGAATCCTCGGCGGCGGAGTCGCGGGCCGAGAGCAGGGCGAAGGAGCGCAGGCTGACCTGATGCTCGTGAGTGTGGTATTCGCGGCGTTCCAGACGCTCGCGGGTGAAGCGTTTTTCCCGCGACAGACGCGAGAACCAGTAGAGCAATTCGTCGGTGGCGCCGTCCGGTTCCTGCTCCAGCAACCAGGTCATCAGATCCGGCATCGGCAGGGACTCTTCGCAACGCTCGACCATCTCGCGCACGGTGCGCGGTGCACGCGGGGCATCGCCGGATTTCTGGGTCTTGTGCGCCTTGGGGAAGCGCGCCGGTTTCGGCTCGAAACGCGCCAGGGCGTAGACGTAGGCCTCGACCTGACTGGCGCTGCCGAGGAAGGTGCTTTGCGGCCGGGTGAACAGCGGCATCGCCGCTTGCGGCACGGCGTCGATGCCTTTGCGGCGAATCGCCGCCAGCGCCAGCGCTGCACCACGGGTCACGGCGTTGTGCCGGCGCGCCTCTTCACGCAGCGGCAGCAGCAGTTCGCGGGCGTGGCGCAGGGTCAACTGGGCGCTGGTCTGCATTTCGAGGATGCGCGCGTGGGTGCGCAGCAGCATGTCGTCATCGACCAGATGGCCGAGGCGCTGCTGTTCGCTGAGCATCTTCAGCAGCACGGTTTCGACCTTGCGCACGCCTTGTTCGAAGGCTCCGTCGGCATTCACCAGATCGATCATCGGCTCGACGTATTCGTCCCAGGTCGCCAGCACTTCGGCGTATCGCTGACGCAGCGGAATCTGCCGGTCGCTGGTCTTGGCCCGTTCGGCCACGGCGACCAGGGCCTGCTCGTCGTTGTCGAGTTTCTTCAGCACGTCGCGCACGCGCATGTCGAGCAAACGCAGCTGACGGGCGAGGTCGTTGCCGTCGCGCACATCGAACGCGTCCTGAATGTAGCCGGCCAGACGTTCGAGGTGACGCAAGTAGGCTTCGATTTCCAGGCACAGGCCCAGACGGTGCTCACGGCGCAGGTAGGCAAGGAAGTCGTGGATCTGCGCGTTGAGCTCGAAACGGTTCGGGCTTTTCGCCACGGGCACCAGAATGTCCAGGCGAATCCACACGTCGAGCAGGCTGGTGATGTCCTGCGGCGTGCTGTCCAGTTGTTGGGCGGCCAGTTGCGCGCGCAGTTCGTTGAGGCTCAGGGTGCCTTGGTCGAAGTGCTCGCACAGTGGCTCCAGAAGTGCCCAGTGTTCAGCGAGGGCGCGCAAGACGCGCTTGGGTTCGATCATCGGAATGGCCGGCTGGTTGGCGATTAAAAGCCGCGATTGTACTGCATCACGAGGGGCGCGATTCACTCTCGGGACGGGCTGTCGCATTTTCTCAGGGAGCGAGCCCAGGTAAAGGCTATCGATCAACAGCAAGCGATCTTGAACGAAGGGCTGTAGAATCAGCCCACTTCAGTTATCCACAAGTGGCCGACCCTTTGCTTATCGAGTCCCGCCGCCGCGCCTATTTGAACGCCATGCAGGTGGTCAACTGGCTGCCGCGCACCGAATTGCCTTTCGCCGCCCCGTCGCGGCCCGAGCTGCTGGACATGCCCGAGCCTGAGCCAGAGGTCGTGGTGATGCCGGTTGTGCAGGCCGAAGCTCCGGTGCAGCCTGCCGCCCGTCCGGTCGAACGGCCGAAGATCGAAGTGCCACGCCCGTCGCTCGCCAGTACCCGCAATGGCGCCAAACCGGTGGAAGAGGTCGAAGAGGCGCCGGTTGTCGCCAAGCCGGCGCCCGTGCCGCCACCGCGTTTTGCCCTGCAATTGCTGCGCGCCGGGGCTTGCCTGCTGCTGGTCGAGTTACCCACAGGCGAAGCGTTCCAGAGCCGCGATCCGGCCTATCTGCTGCTTAAAGACATGTTGCGCGCCGCCGGTCTGCCGGATGCGCCACAAATCGTCGGCGAGCCGGTGCGCTGGCCGTGGCTGAACCGCGGCACCATGGATCAGGGCCCGGAAGCGGCGCGCGACTTTGTTCAGGGTTTCCTCTCGGTACAGATGGAAGCGGCACCCTGCGCCTGCCTGTGGCTGATCGGCCTTCCGGCAATACGCTTTGCCGGTGAAGCGGACGCCGAAGCGTTCAATAGTGAATTGCAGATCGAAGGCCTGGGCCTGGCCTGGGCCATCCCCGGTCTGGAATTGTTAATGGAAGAGCCACAGCGCAAAGCCGCTGTGTGGCAAGCCATGCGTCGGCTGATGGCGCGCTGGAAACCATCGAATGAGTGAAGCTGTATCGTTCCGCCCGATGACCGAGGCGGACCTGGACGCGGTATTGAAGATCGAATACGCGGCGTACAGCCATCCCTGGACTCGGGGGATTTTTCTCGACGGGCTGGGCAAATACCAGATCTGGCTGATGTTCGAAGGCCAGCAGCAGGTCGGCCACGGGGTGGTGCAGATCATTCTCGACGAGGCGCACCTGCTGAACATCACGGTCAAACCGGAGAATCAGGGACGGGGGCTGGGGCTGACGCTGCTCGAGCATCTGATGTCGCGGGCATATGCGGCCTCTGCCCGGGAATGCTTCCTGGAAGTGCGCGACAGTAATACCGCAGCGTTCAAGTTGTATGAGCGCTATGGTTTCAATGAGATTGGCCGGCGTCGCGATTATTATCCGGCGGTGGGCGGGCGCGAAGACGCCGTAGTGATGGCCTGCACTCTGGTCGACTGATCTTGTTTAAAAGCTTCGCGAGCAAGCCCTCTCCCACATTGGTTTTGAGCCGAGTCTCAATTCCCTGTGAGAGCGGGCTTGCTCGCGAAGGCGTCCTTACAGGCAATACAGATCAGCGATTGCCATCCAGCGGATCTCGCCGCGCCAGCTCCGCCTCATCCAGACCATTGCCGCCGCCGATGTCATCCTCATCGACAATGCTCAGATCCCAATCGGCCTGATTGCCCTCGCCAGCCTCTTCGGCATCGCGTGCGCCATCCTCGTGAATCAGTGTTTCCGGGCTCAAGTCATCGTCGGTCGGTTCATGATCAGCCGTCGATGCACCGGTAAGCCCGGCCTCGCGCACCCGTTCAGCGGGCATCAGTTGCTCGCGTTCACGTTCCGGAATCTCGTCACCGATTTTCGCGCTGGGTTCGTCTTCATCGAAATCCAGCTCATGCACCGAGCCCATGCGGTCTTCGTTGTCATCGATGGGTTCCGGTTGCACCGCATCGAACGGACGTCGTGAATCAGTCATGGCAAATCCTCATACTGTGGGCCTTACTGAGTGGACTCACCGGGCACCCGAGAATTCCAAAGAAAAACACCTGCGGTTCTTGCGTGACCCCGACGGGCGGTCGTCTGTCATACCTGCGCATCTTTCTTGAGGCCTTAACCATGCACGACTTACAAGACCTGATTGATAACAACGAGCGTTGGGCTGACGCGATCACCAAGGAAGACCCGGATTTCTTCGCCAAGCTGGCGCGCCAGCAGACCCCGGAATATCTGTGGATCGGCTGCTCCGACGCGCGGGTGCCGGCCAACGAGATCGTCGGCATGCTGCCGGGCGATCTGTTCGTACACCGCAATGTCGCCAACGTGGTGCTGCACACTGACCTCAATTGCCTGTCGGTGATCCAGTACGCGGTTGATGTGCTCAAGGTCAAACACATCCTGGTTACCGGCCACTATGGCTGCGGCGGTGTGCGCGCCTCGATGCAGGATCGCCAGTTTGGTCTGATCGATGGCTGGTTGCGCTCGATTCGCGACCTGTACTACGAAAAACGTGAAGAACTGGCCAAGCTGCCGACCGAGGAAGAGCAGGTCGATCGGCTGTGCGAACTCAACGTCGTCCAGCAAGTGGCCAACGTCGCCCACACCAGCATCATCCAGAACGCCTGGCACCGCGGCCAGAGCCTGTCGATTCACGGCTGCATCTACGGCATCAAGGACGGTCGCTGGAAAAGCCTGAACACCACCATCAGCGGTTTCGAGCAACTGCCGCCGCAATACCGTCTGCGTCCGGTCGGGGCGGTGTAATCCCGATCAGTGTGGATGCCGCCAGCGTTGCAAAAACTGCTGGCCCTCGATCGTGGGTGGTTCATCGTAGCCGGTGATCCACCCCCGACAGCGCGGCGAGCCGCAAGTGCAGGCGAACTGTTGCAGCAAACGGTCTTCGGTGGCGGCGAAGTCGATGGTCAGGCGTTCACCCGGCTGAATGTCGCGAAGTGCCCACAGCCACAGCTCACTCATGTCCAGAAACACATTCGGATCGCAGGCGTGTTCGAGCAACCCGCAAAAGCGCGGGTCGTAGAGGTGGATGCCGGCGAGTAACTGACGCGTCTGTCGGCAGCGATAGGGCAACAGTTGCCCGGATACCCGACACATCCGGGTGATGCGCAAGAACGCCCGGCGCGCCACGACTGCCGCGTGACCGTGGTGGTCCTGCACGATTTCGAAATCCTCGGTGGATGGGAAACCCAGACGCACCGGCAATCCGGCAAACGGATAGATCCCGGGTGCGTCGCGTGGGATGTTGTGTTGATGGGCCTGATTATTCATAACGTTCCCTGTCGGCCAAATGCTGCGACTTCCCTGGTCTGACGTCCTGTCAGCGCTGCAACATGTTTGGATCCAATATTCCGGTGTATCCCTCAAACTGTCTACTGTCAGATCTGACAGGCGTGATTGGCTGCTCCCCGCGTCAGCATTGACTGACACGGGAAGCTTTTTCAGCGGATCAGAGGTGTGGTGCAGGAACGGCGGTGGCCGGCAATTCGCCCTGAAGCTGTTGCAACTGGGCCTTGATTGGCGTGGTCGAGCACTTGGCGGCGGCCTGTGCCGGGGTCAGGTTGCGGATCGAGGTGTAGAACAGTTCGCAGGTCTTGCCCTTTTGCGTCACTTGCCAGGTCTGCGTGCAGCTGTTGAGCAGGGCTTTCGCATCGGTGCCCGGTTTACTGCCCATCCCGGCTTGCCAGCAAGCGGCGCTCAAGTCCTGACCCATGACCTTCAAACCGGCGGCATCGGCCTTGGCCTCATCGCCGTCATAGCTGGCCGGGTCGGCGGCGTACCAGATGTAGCTCGGATGGTTCGATCCCAGCACCGGCACGTTCACCCCCGCGCTCGGGCTGATGGTCGCCAGACCCAATACGGCCACGGTCGGGCCGTATTGCTGCTTGATCCAGTTACGCACCGGCGCACCGAACGCGACCATCGGCAGAGTGGTGCCGGCGCTGGTCTGGCTGAACTGCTTGACCAGCGTGGTCTGATAATCCTTGAAGTAGTCGTAGACGCCCTCCAGATCACTGCCGGCGTTGGACGGCGCGGCGATTGGCGCGATGTCGATGATGGTCTGATAGGCCGGCGTCTGCTCGGCCGGAATGCCGTTGACGGTCAGCAGCGTGGCCCAGCGGTCGGTGGTGTTCGAGCGCAGGTAATCCTGCGCCTGAGTCAGCGAATAGTCCGGCGGGAAGTGCAGCAGTTCGACGCTCTTGCGGTTTTCCAGGGCCATGCCCAGCGGCAGGAACAGATACCAGCTGTACGCCCATTTGCCATCGGCATTGAGCTTGCTGGCGCCGTTATAGGCCAGATCACCGGCATCGAGCAGCGCCGACAGCGGCTTGTCGTAACCTTTGGGCACGCCGCTGATCTCGGCGTAAATCTGCCCGTTATCGTTCTTCACCAACACCTTGGCATTGCTGTAACCATCGCGCTGCACGCTCTGGCTCAGGTAATGGGCGACGGTCTGCTCCAGGGACCAGTTGCGATAACAGATCACGCTGCAATTGTTGGGGTAGGCGAAGAGGCGGGTGACGCGCTCGGTGCTGCCCAGCTTCAGGTCGACATCGGCGTGGGCAGCCGCGCTCAGGGTGAGCGCGGCGAGGGTAAGAACTGCGGGGGTAAATCCTGCGAGTTTGAACATGCTCAGATCCTTTTCAGCGTGGGTTCCCCGGGTTCGGGGCGCTTCATATTGGATCAGCCGTGTTGCACAGAGAAGCGGTCATTCACGGATTTTTGCGTCAGCCCGCAGGACGGGGTTTTCAGGCCTGAAAATGCAGGGCGTTGGTCAGATCGCCCATCGGTTTCTGGCCACGGGCGATCATTGCCTCATCGCGCTGCTTGAGGCCGTCGAGGGTTTCCAGTTGGAACACTCGGGTGATCAGGCGCAGGATCGACGCCGTGTCGTAAACCGTGTGATCCACCGTGCCTTTGCGGGCAAATGGCGACACCACCAGCGCCGGCACCCGCGACCCCGGGCCCCAGCGATCGCCCTTGGGTGGCGCCACATGATCCCACCAGCCGCCGTTTTCATCGACCGTCACGACCACCACCATGTTTTTCCACTGCGGACTTTCGCGCAGCACCTTCAGGGCGCGGACGATGTGCCGGTCGCCTGAAGCCACGTCGGCATAACCGGCGTGCATGTTCAGGTTGCCCTGCGGTTTGTAGAAAGTTACCGCCGGCAGCTTGCCGGCCTCGGCATCGGCGAAGAACTTGTTGCTGCTCGACTCATCGCCCAGGCCGGCATCGCGCAGGCGTTTGTTGCGCTCTTGCGGGTTCTCCGGGCCTTGCTGCTTGAAGTAGTTGAACGGCTGGTGGTGGTACTGGAAGTTGGGGATCTTCGGAATCCCGCCCGAGTCCTTGTACTGCTCCAGCGTCGCCTGCCAGGCGCCGGCATACCAGGCCCAGTCGACATTCTTCTTCGACAGTTTGTCGCCGATATGCTCGTGGGTCTGCGGCACCATCACATTGGGCAGATCCGGCTTGGAGTACGCCGGACGCTCCGGATCGCGAATCCACGTCGGCCAGTACGGCGGGGCGAGGGTGTTGACGCCGAAGCCGTCCGGGGTCAGCGCACTCGGGCCGAATTGCGGCGGGCCGGTCATGGCGCTGGTCGGTGACTGCTCCAGCGGCTTGAGGCGCGGGTCAGTCGGATCATCGCTTTGCAGGGCGGCGATCTGTGACTTGGCCACCGAATTGGCTACGTCCGGATAGAACGGCGCGGTGGCGCTGATCAGGTACTGGTGGTTGAGGAACGAGCCGCCGAAAGCACCCTGGAAGAAGTTGTCGCACAGCACGAATTCCTGCGCCACATCCCACAGGCGCAGCGAGTAGCGGCTCTGGGCGTAGTGCCCCATGGTCAAACCACCGGAGTCGGCCCAGGCGACAAAACCATCGTTCTTGCCGCCATTGATCTGCATCTGGTTCTGATAGAACACGTGCCACAAATCGCGGGTCACCAGACCGAACGGCAAGTCTTCGGCATTCGGGCCCTTGAGGGCGAAAGGCGCGTTGGGCAGGTTTTCCTGAAACTGCGTGGCGCTGGGGTAGGTCACGCCATCAAGCGTTTGCGGGCCGATCTGCAGCACGCCACCCCAGACTGGCGGCAGCGTCTGCAACAGGCTGCCGTCGCGGTCACGTTGCTGGTAATCGGCAGGCTTGAGCGCCGACAGCGGCTTTTCGACACCGGGGAAATCACCGAACAGGTTGTTGAAGCTACGGTTCTCGGCATAGATCACAACCACGGTTTTCACCTGATCGCGCAGGGCCTTGTCCAGCTCGGCTGGCGTCAGCGGGCGCTCGACCGGTTTGCCCGGCGGGTTGCTGGCGTTACCGCAGCCGGCGAGCGTGGCCCCCACGCCGAGGACGGCAACACCGCCGAGGAAGCGGCGGCGGCTGGTGTCGGTGGGGTTGTCGGATTCAGGTGCGTCAGTGCCGTCAATCTCGTCTTTCATCTGTCAGCCCGTTCAGCTTAATTGTTTCAGTTTGTTTCGGGCGGACGCTAACAAGTGAATGTGACGGTTGGGTTACATTTTGAGGCGGGTTGTGCACTGATGTGGGAGCGGGCTTGCTCGCGAATGCGTGGTATCAGTTACACCACTGGTGATGACACAACGCATTCGCGAGCAAGCCCGCTCCCACAGGTTCTATGTTGTCAGTTTTTAAACTGGTTTACGGCATCACCGGCGGCGTATACGCCAATGTCGTCCCCAGCACCCACAACAGGAACAGCACCAGCGGCGTGTGCACCAGCAATTGCACGAACGAGAAGCCGATCAGGTCGCGCGCCTTCAGGCCGAGCACGCCCAGCAGCGGCAACATGTAGAACGGGTTGATCAGGTTCGGCAGGGCTTCGGCGGCGTTGTAGATCTGTACCGCCCAGCCGAGGTGGTATTGCAGATCGTTGGCGACTTGCATCACGTACGGCGCTTCGATGATCCACTTGCCGCCGCCGGACGGGATGAAGAAACCGAGAATCGCCGAGTACACGCCCATCAGCAACGCGTAGGTGTCGTGGGAGGCGATGCTGACGAAGAAGGTCGAGATGTGATGCGCCAGCGTCTGCGCATCGGCGCCTTTGACCGTGGTCAGCAGCGCGGCGATCGAGCCGTACAGCGGGAACTGGATCAGCACGCCAGTGGTGGTCGGCACCGCGCGGGCCACCGCATCGAGGAAGCTGCGCGGACGCCAGTGCAGCAGGGCGCCGAGCATGATGAACAGGAAGTTATAGGTGTTCAGCCCGGAAATCGCGGTGATCGCCGGTTTGCTCGAGAACTCGTGGAACAGCCAACCGGCCGCCAGCGACACCAGCAAAATGATCAGCAGCGGACTGTGCTCCAGCCATTCGCCGGGCCGGGTGCGCGGTTGCAGCGGTGGCAGGTTGAACGCCGGGTCGATGCCACAATCCTTGGCGTCGCGCGCAGAGTTCGGGCCGGGCGCGGTGGCGTAGGCGACGATGATCGAAATCACGATCAGCGCCAGCAGCATGGCGCCGGACTGCCAGAGGAAGATGGTTTGGGTGAACGGAATCACCCCGGTGATCGACAGGATCGCCGGCGGCAGGCTGGCCGGGTTGGCCTGCAGTTGCGCTGCTGACGATGACAGGCCCAGCGCCCAGACCGCGCCAAGGCCCAGATACGCCGCTGCACCGGCCGCGCGGTAATCCATTTTCAGATCGGTGCGGCGGGCGAGGGCGCGCACCAGCAAACCGCCGAACACCAGCGACAGGCCCCAGTTCAACAGCGAGGCGACCATCGAGATCAGCGCGACCCAGGCCACGGCAGAGCGGCCGTTTTTCGGGATGCGCGCCAGTTTGTCGATCAGCTTGACCGCTGGCGGCGAACTGGCGACGACGTAGCCGCCAATCACCACGAAGGCCATTTGCATGGTGAACGGGATCAGGCTCCAGAACCCGTCGCCGAACGCCATCGCGGCATCGGTGGGTTTGGCGCCCATGGCCAAAGTGGCCAGCGCGACAATGATCACCGCCAGTGCGGCGAATACCCAGGAGTCGGGGAACCAGCGTTCGGCAAAGCTTGAACAGCGCAAGGCAAAGCGCGCAGAGCGGCTATCTTCGATATCAACGGCCACAGGGAGTACCTCGGATTTTTATGGTTATTGTGGGTCTGCAGGGCGATAAGTGCTTTGGTGGGAGCGGGCTTGCTCGCGAATGCGTTGTGTCAGTCGACGCTGATTTGACTGACACACCGCATTCGCGAGCAAGCCCGCTCCCACCGGTTTTCACCAGGTGCGGCTGGAGACTGGTCTAAACAGTAAATCAAGCCAGGCTGTTTTGTGAGCTGGTTTTGCGAAACCGGGACTATGGTCTAACGGGTTGTCCCCAGGTGGATTTGCGTAGACCATGGGCGCCTTGGTTTTTTGCCTGCCAGAGTTCTTTGCCATGACTGCCCAATCCACAGCCCGACCGGCGCCGTTCAGCCGCTCCGACTACAAGACCCTCGGTCTTGCGGCACTCGGCGGGGCGCTGGAGATCTACGATTTCATCATTTTCGTGTTCTTCGCCCTGACCCTCAGCCAGTTGTTCTTCCCGCCGGAAATGCCCGAGTGGCTACGTCTGCTGCAAAGCTTCGGGATCTTCGTCACCGGTTATCTGGCGCGCCCGCTGGGCGGGATCCTGATGGCGCATTTCGCCGATCGCCTGGGCCGGAAAAAGGTCTTCAGCCTGAGCATCCTGATGATGGCGCTGCCGTGCCTGCTGATCGGGATCATGCCGACTTATGCCCAGATCGGTTATCTCGCGCCGCTGCTGTTGCTGGCGCTGCGCATCCTGCAAGGCGCGGCGGTGGGTGGGGAAGTTCCGAGCGCCTGGGTGTTCGTCGCCGAGCACGCGCCTGCCGGGCATCGCGGTTACGCGCTGGGCTTTTTGCAGGCCGGGTTGACCTTTGGTTACTTGATTGGCGCGCTGACCGCGACGTTCCTCGCGCAGGTGTTCACCCCGGCGGAAATCCTTGATTACGCCTGGCGTTATCCGTTCCTGCTCGGTGGTGTGTTCGGCGTGATCGGTGTCTACCTGCGCCGCTGGTTGAGCGAAACCCCGGTGTTCATGGCCATGGAAGCCCAGCGTGAAGCGCGGGTCGAACTGCCGCTGCGCACGGTGCTGCGCGAGCATCGTCTGGCGATGTTGCCGGCGATGCTGCTGACCTGTGTGCTGACGTCGGCGGTGGTGGTGTTCGTGGTCATCACCCCGACCATGATGCAGAAAACCTTCGGCATGAGCGCCAGTCACACCTTTGCCCTGAGCGCGTTGGGCATTGTCTTCCTCAACATCGGCTGTGTGATTGCCGGGTTGCTGGTCGACCGCATCGGTGCCTGGCGCACGGTCATGCTTTATAGCCTGCTGCTGCCGTTGGGCATTGGTGTGCTTTATAGCTGTCTGATCATGGGCGGCAATTGGGTGGGGCTGGCGTATGCCATCGCCGGTCTGGCCTGCGGTGTGGTCGGCGCGGTGCCATCGGTGATGGTCGGACTGTTTCCGGCGCGGATTCGCGTGTCGGGCATCTCCTTCACCTACAACATTGCCTACGCCGCGTGGGCGAGCATCACACCGCTGTTGCTGATTGGTCTGATGCCGTGGAGTCCGTGGATCTGCGTGATGTTCTGTGCGGTGATGGGCGCAGTCGGCATTGTCAGCGCGGCGTATTTCGGTTCGCGCATGAGCAGTGTCGGGCGCCAAGCCGTGGCGCCCTGTTCCTGACGAGTGTCAGGTCAACCAGTGCCACCACAATAACGTCCCCACCAGTCCCACCACCGAGACAATGGTTTGCAGAATCGACCAGACCCAGATGGTCTGTTTGAGTTGCAAGCCAAAGTACTCGCGAACCATCCAGAAGCCGGCGTCATTCACGTGGCAGAAGAACACGGAGCCGGCGCCAATCGCCAGCGCCACCAGTGAGCTTTGCGTCGCGGCGAGTCCGGCCATCATCGGCGCCAGAATCCCCGCCGTCGTGGTCGTGGCGACGGTCGCCGAACCCGTAGCCTGACGCAGTGCCACGGCAATCAGCCAGGCCAGCAGCAGGTAGGGCAGGTGCGCACCTTCGGCGACTTTGCTGATGGTCTGGCTGACACCGGCGTCCAGCAAGGTCTGCTTCAAGCCGCCGCCAGCGCCGATGGTCAGAAGCAACACGGCAATTGGCGCGAGGCTTTTACGCAGGGTGCCACCGACCTGTTCGCGCGGCATGCCGTTGGCCCAGCCGAGGCAGATCACCGCCGCCATCACCGCAATGCCCAGCGCCACCAACGGTTCGCCGAGGAACTTCAGTGTCAGGGCGACGCTGCTTTCGGGGGGCATCGCGACTTTGGCCAGGGTGCTGCCGAGCATCAGCAGCACCGGCAACAGAATGATCAGCAGCGACAGGCCGAAACTCGGCTGGCGCGGCGCTTTCGGCGGGGCGCTGAACAGTGCGCCGAGCTCTGCTGGTTCATCGACGTGCATGCGTTTCGACAGCCAGTTGCCGTAGATCGGCCCCGCCAGAATCACCGCCGGAATCGCAATGCTGAAGCCCAGCAACATGGTCAGCCCCAGGTCGGCATGCAACGCACTGACCGCGATCAGCGGCCCGGGATGCGGCGGCATCAGGGCATGCAGGGTGGTCATCCCGGCCAGCGCCGGAATGGCGATTTTCAACAATGGCTGACCCGAGCGGCGGGCCATGACGAAGATGATCGGCACCATCATCACCAGCCCCACTTCGAAGAACAGCGGCAGGCCGATCACCATCGCCACCAATGCCATGACCCACGGCAGGGACTTGCCTTTGCCCAGCCCGAGCAGGGTCGAGGCGATGCGGTCGGCCGCGCCGGACTCGGCCATCAGCGCACCCAGCATCGAACCCAGGGCAATGATGATCCCCGCTTCTCCGAGAATCGCCCCGGCGCCTTTGCTGAACGCCTTGGCCACGTCTTCTGGTGGCAGACCGGCGCCGACACCGGCAATAAAAGTGCCGATCAGGATCGAGAGAAAGGGCGGGAGTTTAGTGGCACTGATCAGGACGATGATGGTGGCAATCGCCACCAGACAGCAAAGAATCAGGCGGGTGTCATGCACCATCCAGGCAGCGGTCGATAAATCCAAAACGGCACTCCTTATCGGGCGGATACCTGCAACATGTTGTTGCAATATTCCCGAGAATACCTGAAGTGGCCGGGCCAGAGCGGCGGCTTTTGTAACGGCTCAGTGGAGTGATCGATAGGAGTAAAAGCCCGGCGGGATTATTTTTGACTGGCCGGTCTCAAACGCTCTTCAGAAAAGTTTTCCAAGGCCGATGGTTAAGCTGCATCCCGCTTTCTACCCTGCCTATCGGTATTTCCCCATGTTCAACAAACGCCTCAAGCAAGAGCTGGCCACTCTTCGTGAAGAACTCTCCAGCCTGCTGCAGGTGAAGGAAAGCCTGGAAAGCGAGATGCTGGTGCTGACTCTGGAACCTGATGGCCGGATTCAGTCGGTCAATCAGAACTTCCTCGGCGAGATGCTCTACAAGAGCCAGGATCTGGTGGGGCGCGCCATTGATGACATCGTTCCGGCGCACGTGAAGGCCGACGACTTTCATCATCGTTTCAAGGCCGCACTGACCCGTGGCGAACATTTCGCCGGAGCCGTGCGCCTGTTGCGTGGTAATGGCGAAGAGGCGTGGCTGCGCTCCATCGTGCAGCCGGTGCGCTCTTCGGACGGGCGGATCAAGCATTTCTCGATCTTCTCCAGCGACCTGACCCGCACCATCGAAGCCTCCCGCGAACACGAAAACCTGATCGGCGCGTTGGTGCGTTCGACGGCGGTGATCGAGTTCGACCTCAATGGCAATGTGCTGAATGCCAACGAGCGCTTTCTGCAGGGCATGGGTTACAGCCTGGCGCAGATCAAAGGCAAACATCACCGGATGTTCTGTACGCCCGAGGAGTACAACAGCGCCGAGTACCAGAATTTCTGGCGTCGCCTGAACAACGGTGAATTTGTCGCCAACCGTTTCAAGCGCGTCGACAGCCATGGTCGTACGGTGTGGCTGGAGGCGTCCTACAACCCGGTGGTCGATGCCAACAACAAACTGTACAAAGTGGTGAAGTTCGCCACGGTGATTACCGATCAGGTCAACCGCGAACAAGCGGTTGCCGACGCGGCCAGCATTGCCTACAGCACTTCGCAGCAAACCGACAGCACTGCGCAACGTGGCACTACGGTGGTCACCGAGGCAGTGAATGTGATGCGTGATCTGTCGCGCCACATGCAGGCGGCCGGTGAGGGCATCGAGGCGCTGAACGAGCAGTCGCAGGTGATCGGTACCATCGTCAAAACCATCAGCGGCATTGCCGAACAAACCAACCTGCTGGCGCTCAACGCCGCCATCGAGGCGGCTCGCGCTGGGGAACAGGGCCGGGGCTTTGCGGTGGTTGCCGACGAAGTGCGGCAACTGGCCTCGCGCACCAGTCAGGCGACCGAAGAGATCGTCACTGTGGTGCGGCAGAACCAGGAAATGGCGCGCAACGCCGTGGCCCTGATGACCGATGGCAAGCTGCAGGCCGAGCAGGGCCTGGCGCTGGCGGCGGAAGCGGGCACGGTGATCGTCGAGATCCAGGACGGCGCGCAGAAAGTGGTGGATGCGGTCGGCCAGTTTGCCAATCAACTCTCTAACTGACCTGTACTAAACCCTGTAGGAGTGAGCCTGCTCGCGATATCGGTCTGACATTCAACCTCCATGTTGATTGAACTACTGCGATCGCGAGCAGGCTCACTCCTACAGTTGAAGATGGCGCTACAATCTTCTCCTTTTTCCCCGGAGCAGATCCCCATGAGTGCTTCCCACCGCCGCCCGGTGCCCCTGAACAAAGCCTATCGTCTGCTCAATCACGGGCCGACCGTGCTGGTCAGCGCTGCCCATGACGGCCAGCGCAACATCATGGCCGCCGCCTGGGCGATGCCGCTGGATTTCGAACCGCCGAAAGTTGCGGTCGTCCTCGACAAGTCCACCTGGACCCGCCAGTTGCTCGAAGCGTCCGGCACTTTTGTGCTCAACGTGCCGTGCGTCAATCAGGCTGACATCGTGCAAACCGTCGGCAATACCTCGGGGCTGGAGATCCGGCAGAATCAGGGACAGGACAAGTTTCAGGCTTATGGCCTGCAAACCTTCGCCGGTGAAACCGTCGAGGCGCCTCTGCTCGAAGGCTGCGTGGCCTGGCTCGAATGCCGCTTGCTGCCGGAACCGCGCAACCACGAGCAGTACGACCTGTTCCTCGCCGAAGTCATCGCAGCCCAGGCCGATGAGCGGGTGTTCAGCGACGGGCGCTGGCATTTCGACGGGCATGATGGCTTGCGCACGCTGCACCACGTGGCCGGCGGGCATTTCCTGACGATTGGCGATGCGGTGGACGGTAAAACCCTGCCGCTGTGACCTGCATCTGATGGAAAACGCGCGCCGGATGTAGCAAGGTGTGGGGCATTGTCGAACCAATCAGGCGCTCGCCCCATGGACCTTTCGCTTTCCAGCTATCTCGCCCCGTTGCTGTCGCTGGCGCTGTTGTGGACGGTCGCGGTGGTCACCCCCGGCCCGAACTTTTTCAACATCGCCCAATTGGCGGTCAGCCGCTCGCGCCGTCATGGTGTGGTCGCGGCGCTCGGCGTCGCCAGCGGAACCGTGCTGTGGGGCCTGGCCGGCGGTTTGGGTATTCAGACCTTGTTCAGCGCGGCGCCAACCCTGTACCTGAGCTTCAAGATCGCCGGTGGCTGCTACCTGATCTGGCTCGGCCTCAAGCAGTTCAAACGCAAAGCGCCGATTGCCGCCGGTACGCTGGATGAGTCGCAACAGACCCTGCTCGGCGCCTACGGGCGAGGCTTTCTGGGCAACATGACCAACCCCAAGTCGGCACTGTTCGTCGCCACCATCTTCGCCACCGCGATGCCGGCCCACGTCCCGCCGCTACTGCTGACGCTGGCCGTGCTGACCATGGCCACGCTGTCGTTCAGTTGGTATTGCAGCGTCGCGCTGTTCTTCGCCAGCCGCCGGATCGCGAGTGTTTACGAACGGTCGCGGCAATGGCTGGATCGTTTGGCCGGTGGTTGTTATTTGCTGTTTGGGGCGCATTTGGTGGCTAATCGCTGAGCCGGGTGATATTGCGCGTTAAACCCGTTGCATAAAAAAGGCTTACCTCGCGGTAAGCCTTTTGTTTTTCCTGCGTAACCTCAATCCCCCAACGCTTCCCCCTCACGCCGTGGATCCGCGCCACCTTCCAGCGAGGCTTTCCCTTGCGCATCCTTGACCCGCACGATCGCCTGCGTGCCGCTGGTCATGTCGATTTCATTCACAACATGTCCCTTATCCTTCATCGCCTGAATCAACGCCGGGCTGAACTGGCCTTGTTCCAGTTCGGTCGGGCCGTTGCGGCTGCCGAAGTTGGGCAGGCTGATGGCGCTTTGCGGGTCGAGGTTCCAGTCGAGCAGGCCGACGGTGGTCTTGGCCACGTATTCGATGATCTGCGAGCCGCCCGGCGAGCCGACGCTGGCGAGGAATTCGCCGCTGTTGCGGTCAAAGATCAGTGTCGGCGCCATCGACGAGCGTGGGCGTTTGCCGGGTTCGACGCGGTTGGCGACTTTCTGCCCGTTCTCTTCGGGGATGAACGAGAAGTCGGTCATCTGATTGTTCAGCAAAAAGCCCTGAACCATCAGGTGCGAGCCGAACGCCGCTTCGATGGTGGTGGTCATCGACACCGCGCCGCCCAGATCATCCACGGCGACCACTTGCGAGGTGGAGATGCGCAGCGGCGAGCGATCCGGCGCGTAGGCCACCTGCACGCCTGGCGGTGTGCCCGGCTTGGCGCTGCCCATGCTGCGTTCGCCGATCAGGCTGGCGCGGCTGGCGAGATAATCAGGGTCGACCAGGCCTTTGATCGGCACCGGAACGAAATCGGTGTCGGCGACGTATTGCGCGCGGTCGGCGTAGGCCAGGCGTTCGGCTTCGGCGATCAGGTGCACGGCTTGTGGTGCCGGTTCGATGCCGGCGGGTTTGTCGGTTTTCACCGGTTTGAGCGGTGTTAGCGACAGACGCGGGTCGCGGCTTTCCAGCGCCTGCAAGGTGCCGAGAATCTGCGCCACGGCGATCCCGCCCGACGACGGCGGCGGCATGCCGCAGACCTGCCAGCGCTTGTAGTCGGTGCACAGCGGCGCGCGCTCCTTGGCCTGATAGCGCTGAAGATCATTCAGTGACAGGCTGCCGGGATTGGCGTGGCCCTGCACCTTGGCGACGATCTCTTCGGCGATCGGACCTTTGTACAGCGCGTCCGGACCTTCGGTGGCGATGCGCTTGAGCACGGCGGCCAATGCCGGGTTTTGCAGACGGGTGCCGACGGCTTTGACGCTGCCGTCGCGGTTGAGGAAGTAGGCGGCCATGTCCGGCGATTTACCGGGTCGGATTCCAGCAGCGAATGCAGACGCGGTGAAATCGCAAAGCCCTGCTCGGCGAGTTTGATCGCCGGCTCAAACAGCGTGGCCCATGGCAGGCGACCGTGTTGTTTGTGTGCCATTTCCAGCGCACGCAGCACGCCCGGAGTACCCACCGAGCGCCCGCCGATCTGCGCCTGCGGGAACGGCATCGGTTTGCCGTCGGCCTGCAGGAACAGCTTCTCGGTGGCACCCGCCGGGGCGGTTTCGCGTCCGTCGTAGGTGCGCACCTGTTTGCCGTCCCACAACACGATCATCGCACCGCCACCGATCCCGGAGGATTGCGGCTCGACCAGGGTCAGCACCGCCTGCATGGCAATCGCCGCATCAATCGCCGAACCACCCTTGCGCAGCATCTCGCGACCGGCCTCGGCGGCCAGCGGATTGGCGGCAGCGGCCATGTGTTTACTGGCTTGGCGGGTCTGCAGGTCGGTGCGGTAACCGGAAGCGGCTTCCGGCGCCAGCGGCAAGGTCGAGGAGGGCGGGGCGTTGCACGCGGTGAGGGTCAGGGCGCTGATGATCAGCGTCAGGGCAGGCAGGCGAAAGCGGCTTAGGGGCAGGGCTGGAAACACGTGGGGCTCTCCGTCCGTGGGGTGAAAGGTCTGACGGACTTTATCGACCGCTCGGTCGCGACGCAAACCGGTGGGCATTTTTGTCTTTCTTTTTCGGGCGGATGTTCGCTAGGGTCAAACTCAATAGAACGACCGCAAATATCCCCCTGTAGGAGTGAGCCTGCTCGCGATGGCGTCATAACATTCAACATCCAAGTTGACTGACCCACCGCTATCGCGAGCAGGCTCACTCCTACAAAGGTCAAGCCATAAAAAACACAAGAGGCCGATATGCACAGCGAGTTTCCCACCGAGTCCAGTTACCGCGATCAACGTGAACGGTTTCTTGCCGCCGCCAACGCCGCTGGCGCCACGCTCACTTCGTATGCGCACCCGCGTTGCGGCCCCTTTGGCGAGCCCCTGAGCACCGATGTCGCGGTGCTCGGTAATCCGCAGGCAAAGCGCCGGCTGGTGGCGCTCAGCGGCACTCACGGAGTCGAGGGCTATTACGGCTCGGATTGCCAGATCGACTGGCTGAAGACTTTCGTGCCGGGCTCGCTGCCTAAGGATGTCGCGGTAGTGATGATTCACCTGATCAACCCCTGGGGTACGGCGTGGCTGCGGCGGGTCAACGAAGACAATATCGACCTCAACCGCAATCACCTGGATTTCGCAGGATCGCTACCGGACAACCGCGCCTACGCCACGCTGCACGAGATCTACGCCTGCACCGAGTTGCACGGCCCCGAGCGTCAGCGCACCGACGCTTTGCTCGACGCACAGATTGCCGAACACGGCTGGCCGGCGGTGATGTCGATTGTCGAGGGCGGTCAGCACAGTCATCCCGATGGACTGTTCTATGGCGGCCGCGCGCCGAGCTGGTCTAATCGCACGTTGCATCAGATCATCGACGCGCATCTGGCAGGCGCGCAAACCGTGATGTGTTTCGACCTGCACACCGGCGCCGGCGAATACGGTCATCCGATGTTGCTGACCATCACCCAGGCGCCTTATCCGGCGTTGGCGCAAGCACAGTCGATCTACGGCCCATGGTTGTACACCTTGCACACCGGCGCCGAAACGTTGAGCGAAACCGGTGTCGCAGCGACGGCTACCGGCTACACCTCACAGGCATTGCTCATTGCGTTGCCGGGCGTGCAACTGATGCCGTTCGTGATCGAATGCGGAACCTATCCGGGCCCGGAGGTGCATCGTTATTTGCGCGATGATCACTGGTTGCATCTGCATGGCGATCCGCTGGATGCGACGGGGCGGGCGATCAAGTTGAAACTGCTGGAGCAGTTCTATCCGGCCGATCCGGATTGGCGGGCGATGGTCGGGTTGCGTACTCGGCAGATCTGGGCGAAGGGGCTGATGGCCCTGTCGGCAGAGCAGACCTGAATAGGTCAGGATTGGCATTGTGGTGAGGGTTTTTCTCCTCACCACAGAGGGCGGTTTTCTCGAGGCATAAAAAAACGGCCTACCTTTCGGTAAGCCGTTTTTAGTACTTGGTGGCTACACAGGGACTTGAACCCCGGACCCCAGCATTATGAATGCTATGCTCTAACCAACTGAGCTATGTAGCCAAGTGGCGCGCATTATTCCCCTGAAATGGAAAAGCGTCAAGCGTAAATTTAAAATATTTCTTCTTATTTTCAACCGCTTATCCTCCGACCCCGGAAATCGGGGGCGGGCAGGGCGTCAACGCAGCTGGAATCTCGCGGTATTGGCGCTCAACGCATGGCTGCCTTGGCTCAGCGTGTCCGCTGCGAGGTTCACCGCCCGCGCACCTTCAAGCAAACGCATCGCCGCCTGATCGACCTGCTGGATATTGCCGCTGACTTCATCGGCGGTGCTCGCCTGTTCCTCAACGGCGGTGGCGATCTGCGCCAGGGTGTCAGTGACACTTTGCACCGCGCTGGCGATTTCACCAAGACGTTCACCAAGACCGGTCACGGCTTCAGCATCCGATTGTGCCTGGCCGCACGCGGCCTCCATCAGGCTCACCGCTTCGTTGACCGTGGCGCGCAGGCTATCGACCGTGCCGGCAATCTGCGCGGTCGATGACTGGGTGCGCTGCGACAGGCTGCGAACTTCATCGGCGACCACGGCAAAGCCGCGTCCCTGTTCGCCGGCCCGTGCCGCCTCAATTGCGGCATTGAGCGCCAACAGATTGGTCTGCTCGGCGACGCCACGAATGGTGTCGACCACCAGTTGAATCTGCTGGCCCTGTTCGCTGACTCGACCGAGTGCCGCTGCGGTTTCGTTGAGGCGTTGATTGAGCTGCTGAATGCTCGCCGTGGTGCGCTGGCTGTCGCGGCTACTGTCGGCGGCGATGCGCCGGGTGTGCTGGGCGCTGCCGGAAGCCTGTTCGCAACTCTGCGCCACACCTTGCGAAGTGGCGGCCAGTTGCGTGGCAGCGGCGGCGATCTGGCTGATCTGCAATTGCTGCGCCTCGACTTCGCTCAGCGCGCCGCTGGAATGATCGTTGAGGCTGCGCACCGCGTGGCTCAGTTGTGAGGTTTCGTGATCGACCCCGAGCATGCTCGCGCGCAGTTGAACCACCGCGACGTTGAGCGCGGTGCTGATCGCCGCCAGCTCATCGCGGCCCACCACCGGCACTTGCAGGCTGAGATTGCCGTCACGCAGCGCTTCGGCGAGCAGGGTGATGCCGCTGGCGCTGCGGCGGATCGAAGCCTGCAGACAGACGAACAGGTACAGCGCCGCCAGCAACAGGCAACCGAACACGGCGGCGACCACGATGAACTGGCGAATCGCCGAGGCGTGGTAGGCGTCCAGACGCTGATCCAGCGACAGCAGCGATTGCTGGCGCAACGAGGCGAGATCACCCAGCAGAGCATCGAGGCTGCGTTCGAAGTCTTCAGGCTTGAGGGTAATGCTGCCGCCGAACACGCCGTCATCCAGCACCTTCAGCCCAGCGTCCAGACGCTTGAGGCTGTCGTGGTATTGACCGGCCCAGGTTTGCAGATCGCTCGGCAGGCGCGCTTCGAGCAGGCCTGCCGTTTTGACAAGCTGCTCGCGGGCGTCGCCGATGCGGCCACGCAGATCGCGCAGCTGCAAGCGACTTTGCAGGGTGAATTGTCCCGAGACCACCGAAGCCTGACCGACGGCGGCGAGTCGACCCACGCGCTCGATCAGATCCGGTGCGTGCTGCGTGGAGATCTGCGTCAGCAGATAGGTTTCCAGCCATGGCGCCAGCGTCAGGCGGTTGTCCATGACGATTTGCTCGCGCAAGGCTTGCAGGGCGCTGAGAGCATTGGTGAAACGGTCGTAACCGTCCGGCCACCAACCGACGCCGCTCAGGCTTTTCGAATCCAGACCGCCGAGCGCGGTTTGCAGGGCTTGATAGCGGGTGAGGGTTTCGCCTTCGGCACCTTCATTTTTCAGCGCGTTGCCCAAATCACTGGTGGCTTGCTGGACGGCTGGTTGCACCGCGTCAAACGCCGCCATGGCGGCGAGGGTCGCCGGGGTTGGCTGGCGATTGGTTTCGGTGGCGCGCCAACGGGCGGCGCGGTCACGCTGGGCGGCGAGCAGGTTGTCCAGCGCATCAAGGCTGAGCAACTGGCGTACGCCGGCGCGTTCGCCGGAAATCAGGTTGAGCCTGTCGCGATAGTCCTGGCCGATCATCAACAGGCTGCCGGCCAACGGCAGAATGAACAGTAGAAACAACAACTGGAATTTACGCGCGAATCCAAACCGCCCCAGCAATTTGATCCCCGGTGACAAGAAAGCCTGCATGCCTCATGACTCCTCTGGACACCACGCACCAATGGCGTGCATCGCGGTCGTGTGACCTGGATGTCGTGCCCTGCTAAAAGGCCTCGAAAGTTCACTCTCGCCCGCTCTGTAGGCCGGCTCTGTAGCGAAACTTCCCATTCTCGGAGGCCTTTGTAAGGCCGCCGCGTTCGAAGGGAGAAGCAAGGCAAGATTCAGACCATGGCGTTGAGCTATCACTTTGCGTGCGACGGTCAGTCAGTTAGTTAGCTGGCTAAGGGGATGGCGCTGGCGCACCGAAAAATGGCACATTGACGCACCTGCCTGCGTGCTCCCATCTGCTGTACGGAAACTTTCATGGCTATCAGCAACGTTCAGACCGCCGCTGCCTCGGCGTCCGCTCCTCCGCAAAGCAGCCCGTTGGTGATGCGTATCATCGGCGCAGTGGCGCTGGCGCATTTGATCAACGACCTGATTCAGTCGGTGCTGCCGTCGATCTATCCGATGCTCAAGGCCAACTATGGTTTGAGCTTCACCCAAGTCGGTTTGATTACCTTGACCTTTCAACTGACAGCATCGTTGCTGCAGCCGTGGGTCGGTTATCACACTGACCGCCATCCGAAACCGTGGCTGTTGCCGGCAGGTTCGATCTGCACGCTGATTGGCATCGTGATGATGTCGGTGGTCGGCAGTTTTCCATTGATTCTGTTGGCGGCGGCGCTGATCGGTATCGGCTCCTCGACTTTCCACCCCGAGGCTTCGCGGATCGCGCGGTTGGCCTCGGGCGGACGCTTTGGTCTGGCGCAATCGACCTTCCAGGTCGGTGGTAACGCCGGTTCTGCGTTCGGCCCGTTGCTGGCGGCGGCGATCATCATTCCGTTCGGTCAGGGCAACGTGGCGTGGTTCGGTCTGTTCGCGGTGTTTGCGCTGTTCGTGCTGTATCGCATCAGCCGCTGGTACGCCCATCACCTGAACCTGTTCAAGCTCAAGGCCGGGCAGGCGGCGACTCACGGGTTGTCGAAGGGCAGGGTGATCAGTGCGCTGGTGGTGTTGGGGCTGTTGGTGTTTTCCAAGTATTTCTACATGGCCAGCCTCACCAGCTATTTCACCTTTTACCTGATCGAGAAGTTCGACCTGTCGGTGGCCAGTTCGCAACTGCACCTGTTCCTGTTTCTCGGAGCAGTGGCGGCGGGGACGTTCTTTGGCGGGCCGATCGGCGACAAGATCGGGCGTAAGGCGGTGATCTGGTTTTCGATCCTCGGCGTGGCGCCGTTCACGTTGCTAATGCCGCACGTCGATCTGTTCTGGACCACTGTCCTCAGCGTGGTGATCGGCTTCATTCTCGCCTCGGCGTTCTCGGCGATTGTGGTTTACGCGCAGGAACTGGTGCCGGGCAATGTCGGGATGATCGCCGGGGTGTTCTTCGGCTTGATGTTTGGTTTCGGCGGGATTGGTGCTGCGCTGCTGGGGCATCTGGCGGATGTGCACGGTATCGAGTACGTGTATTTCCTGTGCTCTTTTTTGCCGTTGTTTGGCGTGCTGGCGATCTTCCTGCCACGCACCAAAAAAACCTGACCTACACAATTCCAACTGTGGGAGCGGGCTTGCTCGCGAAGGCGGTATATCAGTCGATATTAATGTGGCTGACCCACCGCCTTCGCGAGCAAGCCCGCTCCCACAGGGGGATTGGTGGTGTTGCAAACAAATCTGTCAGGCACAAAAAAGCCGCGTATCAAACGCGGCTTTTTCTTGGGCGTGTCGCTTACACGTTGAAGCGGAAGTGCATCACGTCGCCGTCTTTGACGATGTAGTCCTTGCCTTCCAGGCGCCATTTACCGGCTTCCTTGGTACCGGCTTCACCCTTGTACTGGATGAAGTCGTTGTAGGCGATGACTTCGGCGCGGATGAAGCCTTTCTCGAAGTCGGTGTGGATCACGCCAGCAGCTTGTGGTGCGGTGGCACCGACGCGGACGGTCCAGGCGCGGACTTCTTCGACACCGGCGGTGAAGTAGGTCTGCAGGTGCAGCATTTCGTAGCCGGCGCGGATCACGCGGTTCAGGCCAGGCTCTTCCAGGCCCAAGGCCTCGAGGAACATGTCTTTCTCTTCGCCGTCATCGAGCTCGGCGATTTCCGCTTCGATCTTGTTGCACACCGGAACCACCATGGCGCCTTCTTCTTCGGCGATGGCCTTGACCACGTCCAGGTGCGGGTTGTTCTCGAAACCGTCTTCAGCGACGTTGGCGATGTACATGACCGGTTTGGTGGTCAGCAGGTGGAAGCCCTTGATCACCGACTTTTCGTCAGCGCTCATGTTCTTCATCAGGCTGCGCGCAGGCTTGGCCTCGGTGAAGTGCGCGATCAGTTGCTCAAGCAGAGCTTTCTGAACCACGGCGTCCTTGTCACCGCCCTTGGCGTTGCGCGCGACTTTCTGCAGTTGCTTCTCGCAGCTGTCGAGGTCGGCGAAGATCAGTTCCAGGTCGATGATTTCGATGTCGCGCTTCGGGTCGACGCTGTTGGAAACGTGGATCACGTTGTCGTCTTCGAAGCAGCGCACCACGTGAGCGATGGCGTCGGTTTCGCGGATGTTGGCCAGGAACTTGTTGCCCAGACCTTCACCTTTCGACGCGCCGGCCACCAGGCCAGCAATGTCGACGAATTCCATGGTGGTCGGCAGGATGCGCTTCGGATTGACGATGGCCGCCAGGGCTTCCAGGCGCGGATCCGGCATCGGCACGATGCCGCTGTTCGGCTCGATGGTGCAGAAGGGGAAGTTCTCGGCCGCGATACCGGATTTGGTCAGGGCGTTGAACAGGGTGGACTTGCCGACGTTAGGCAGGCCGACGATGCCGCAATTGAATCCCATGGTGTTTCCCCTCGGATTAGAGTCAGGCCTTCTGGCTGTGCAGGTTTTTCATCGCGCGGTTCCATTCACCGGCGAGGATATCCGGCAGCACGCCGAGGGCAAAGTCGATGCTGGCATCGAGTTTTTCCTGTTCGGCGCGTGGCGCACGACCCAGGACGAAATTTGAAACCATACTGGCGACGCCCGGGTGGCCGATGCCAAGCCGCAGGCGGTAGAAAGTATTCTGATTGCCCAGTTGCGCAATGATGTCGCGCAACCCGTTGTGACCGCCATGGCCGCCGCCCTGCTTGAGCTTGGCGATGCCCGGAGGCAGGTCGAGTTCGTCGTGCGCCACCAGGATTTCTTCAGGCTTGATGCGGAAGAAACCGGCGAGTGCCGCCACGGCCTGGCCGCTGCGGTTCATGTAGGTGGTGGGAATCAGCAGACGAACATCCTGACCCTGATGCGAGTAGCGCCCGGTCAGGCCGAAATATTTGCGATCGGCCACAAGGTTCACACCTTGCGCGGCGGCGATACGCTCAACAAAAAGGGCCCCTGCGTTATGCCGGGTCTGTTCGTATTCAGCGCCTGGATTACCCAGGCCAACGATCAGTTTGATGGCAGTCACGATAGGGGCCCTTCCTTGGAGTGGTGGTTAACATCGCCGCGATCAGTGAAGGCGGTGAAAGTGGACGAAAATTGCTCATTTACCATGAATGTAAACTCCGCGTTCTCGCCCGCTTTCTCGCTACGTTCCAGTCCGCGATGTTTCACTCACTCCGACGAACAGAGTGAAATTACTCTGCTGCGCCTTCTTCGGTAGCTTCTGGAGCAACACGTGGAGCGTGGACGTTGGCTACTGCCTTGTCATCGCCGTGTGCCAGAGCAACGAACTCGACACCTTTAGGAGCTTTGAGGTCCGACAGGTGAACGATGGTGCCGATTTCAGCGTCAGCCAGGTCGACTTCGATGAACTCAGGCAGGTCTTTTGGCAGGCAGGAAACTTCGATCTCGGCAACAACGTGCGAGATTTCGCCGCCTTTCTTCACTGGAGCAGCTTCGTTGATGAAGTGCACAGGAACGATAGCGGTCAGTTTCTGGCCAGCTACAACGCGTACGAAGTCAGCGTGCATCACGTGGCCTTTGGCCGGGTGACGTTGCAGGGCTTTGATAACGACGTTTTGTTTCTTGCCACCAACGTTCAGCTCGATGATGTGGCTGTAAGCCGCTTCGTTTTCGAGCAGTTTGGCAACTTCTTTGGCCAGCATGCTGATGGATTCAGGGGCTTTGTCGCCACCGTAAACAACAGCTGGAACCAGAGCGGCGAGACGACGCAGGCGGCGGCTCGCACCTTTCCCCAGGTCGGAACGCACTTCAGCATTCAGAGTAAAATCGTTCATTTTGTATCTCCAAAATAGCCATGACCGAGTGGCGTTTGCGACCAGCGCCAAACACGGTATGGGCAAAAAAGCCCCGCCCCGACAGGTATGCCGGGGCGGGGCGCTTTTCGTCAACGAGACATTTCGAGAAGGGCAGGGCCCTTAACGGAACATCGCGCTGATCGATTCTTCATTGCTGATGCGGCGAACCGCTTCGGCAACAACCGGTGCGATATCCAGTTGACGGATACGTGCACAGGCTTGTGCTGCAGCGGACAGCGGGATGGTGTTAGTCACCACCAGCTCGTCCAGCACGGAATTTTCGATATTCTCGATGGCCCGACCCGACAGCACAGGGTGTGTGCAGTAGGCAAAGACCTTGGCTGCGCCATGCTCTTTCAGGGCCTTGGCCGCGTGGCACAGAGTGCCGGCGGTATCGACCATGTCATCGACCAGAATGCAGGTACGCCCTTCGACATCACCGATGATATGCATCACTTCAGAGTGATTGGCTTTCTCACGGCGTTTGTCGATGATCCCGAGATCCACGCCCAGGGATTTGGCAACGGCCCGTGCACGCACGACGCCACCAATGTCCGGGGACACGATCATCAGGTTTTCGAAGCGCTGATCTTCAATGTCATCCACCAGAACCGGGGAGCCGTAGATGTTATCTACCGGAATATCGAAGAAACCCTGAATCTGGTCAGCATGCAGATCAACCGTGAGAACACGGTCGATGCCGACTACGGTAAGCATGTCAGCAACGACTTTCGCGCTGATAGCCACACGTGCGGAACGCGGACGGCGATCCTGACGGGCATAACCAAAATAAGGAATAACAGCAGTAATACGAGTAGCCGAGGAGCGGCGGAAGGCATCAGCCATCACTACCAGTTCCATCAGGTTATCGTTGGTCGGAGCGCAAGTCGGCTGAATAATGAAAACGTCTTTACCGCGAACGTTTTCATTGATCTCGGCAGTAATTTCGCCGTCGGAGAATTTACCGACAGAGATGTCACCGAGAGGGATATGCAGCTGACGTACAACACGCCGAGCCAGATCGGGGTTAGCGTTCCCCGTAAAGACCATCATCTTGGACACGCGCAGTACCTAGAGGCTGAGGGTAACCTGGATGAGTATAGAAAATGGCAGGGGCGGCTGGATTCGAACCAACGCATGGCAGGATCAAAACCTGCTGCCTTACCGCTTGGCGACGCCCCTGTATCTGTTGCTTCAAGTGCCTGGCACTTGATTCCTTTTAGAGCAGACTTTGCAGCTTGCGATGCAACATCGAAACGTTGCTTCCTTTCGCTACAAACCCTGTAAGGGTCTCTGTCAGAAGGGCCGAGACTTTATCAGCTTCAGCTTTGCTTGGGAAGCCCCCAAACACACAACTTCCAGTTCCGGTGAGTTTTGCTTCGGTAAATTTACCTAACAAATCCAATGCGTTACGTACTTCTGGATAACGCCTTGCAACCACCGGCAAGCAGTCATTTCGACTGTTTCCCTCGGGAACGGGGCGCACTTTAATGGGCGGCGTGTTACGTGTCAACAAAGGATCGGAAAAAATTTCTGCCGTACTTACAGAGACTTGCGGCACAAGCACCAGATACCACGGTTCTTCGGGGTCGACCGGGGTCAGTTTCTCGCCCACGCCCTCGGCAAAAGCCGCGTGACCACGGACGAAAACCGGCACGTCGGCGCCGAGCGACAGGCCCAGCGCGGCGAGGCGATCTTCATCCCAGCCCAGTTGCCACAAGTGATTGAGGCCGAGCAGGGTGGTCGCCGCATTCGAGCTGCCGCCACCGATGCCGCCGCCCATGGGCAGCACCTTGTCGATCCAGATGTCGATGCCGAGTGTGCAGCCGGACTGTTGCTGCAGCATTTTCGCCGCGCGCACGATCAGGTTGCTGTCGTGGGGCACGCCAGCGAATTCGGTGTGCAGATGAATCACGCCGTCATCGCGCACGGCGAAGGTGATTTCGTCGCCGTAATCGACAAACTGAAACAGCGTCTGCAATTCGTGGTAGCCGTCCGCGCGGCGTCCGAGAATGTGCAGCATCAGGTTGAGCTTGGCCGGCGACGGCAGCGTCAGGCGTGGAGCGGTCATGCTTTATTGCCCCAATTTACGCGGTTGCCAGGTCTTGATCACCAGCGTCACGTCCAGATCGGTGCCGTGCAGCTTGATCCGCTCGGGCAGCCAGTAACCGTTTTGCTCGGCGTAGCTGAGGTACTCGACTTTCCAGCCGTCCTGTTCCAGATTGGCCAGGCGACTGTCGTTATCGAGGGTCAGACGGCTTTTGCTGCTGGGGGCCGGCAGGCCACGGACCCACCAGGCCAGATTGGATACCGGCAGCTTCCAGCCGAGTTGCTCTTCGAGCAGCGCTTCCGGTGACTCGGAGTCATAGCGGCCCTGATTGGCGACTTCCAGCGAAACCTTGCCCGGGCGCCCGGTCAGACGTGCCGCGCCACGACCCAGCGGGCCGGACAGGCGAATGTCGTAGTAGTCCTGACGTTGCAGCCAGAACAGCGTGCCGCTGCCGGAGTCTTTCGGCGCGCGAATGCCGATCTTGCCGTCGATCTGCCAGCCGTCGAGGCCGGCCAGCTGTTGTTTGTTCGCGGCCCACTGAGCCGGACTGCCGTGGCCCTCGACCGATTCGCGAGCGCCGAAGCCCGCGCAACCGGCGAGCAGGGCGATGAAGCTGAAAACAATAACGTGGCGCAAAAACATGAGTTAAAGAGTCTCGGATCCGGTCAGGCGCTTGATGGTGCTGCGCAGGATGGTGCTGTCGGGCTGATCTTTGAGGTACTTGCCCCAGACTTGTTTGGCCTCGCGCTGATTGCCCTTGACCCACAACACTTCGCCCAGGTGCGCGGCGACTTCGTGGTCCGGGAAACGCTCGAGCGCCTGACGCAGATATTTCTCGGCGTCGTCCAGATTGCCCATGCGGAAATTCACCCAGCCGAGGCTGTCGAGTACCGCCGGGTCTTCCGGATTGATCTGGTGCGCCTGTTCGATCAGGGCCTTGGCTTCAGCGTAGCGGGTGGTGCGATCGGACAGGGTGTAGCCCAGCGCATTGAGCGCCATGGCGTTGTCCGGGTCGCGCTTGATGATCAGGCGCAGGTCTTTTTCCATCTGTGCCAGATCATTGCGTTTTTCCGCGAGCATGGCCCGGGTGTAGAGCAGATTCAGATCGTCCGGGTATTGCTGCAACGCTTTATCCAGGGTTTTCCAGGCCTTGTCGTCCTGTTTGTTGGCCGACAGGGTTTCGGATTCGATCAGATACAGCTGGATCGCGTAATCCGGCTGGGCATCGCGTTCGGCGGCGAGTTTGCTCTGGGCTTCGGCGGTCTTGCCGTTGTTCATCAGAATATCGGCCTGACGCAGTTGCGCCGGCAGATAGTCATTGCCAGGGCCGACCTGCGCGTATTCGATCAGCGCGCCCTGCGGGTCGTTGCGTTCTTCGGCGATGCGACCCAGGTTCAGGTGCGCCGAGTCAACGTGGCTTTCCCGGGCGATCAGGTCTTCCAGGTAACCCTTGGCCTCGTCCCAGGCCTTGGCTTCCAGGCACACCAGTGCCAGCGAATAACGCAGTTCGTCGTCTTCCGGGTATTGCTGAACGAGGGTGGAGAACTCGACCTTGGCGTCATCCATCCGGTCCTGTTCAACCAGCGTGCGCGCATAAGTCAGGCGCAGGCGTTTGTCGTCCGGGTATTTCTTGATGCTTTTCCGCAACAGCGGCAGGGCTTCGTCGCCACGATTCATGGTTTGCAGCAGACGCGCGCGCAGCAGGATCGGCGCAATCTCGCCTTCTTCCGGCGGGTTGTCTTCGAGCAGTGTCAGGGCGGCTTTATTGTCGCCATCCTGTTGCAGCAGCAGGGCCTTGCCGAAAATCAGCTGGCTGTTCTTCGGGTGGCGCTGTAGCAGACGGTCGAAACTTTTCATCAGGCCGTTGCGGGTTTCCTGATCGGTATCGGCGGCCGACAGCGCGAGGAAGTCGAAATGGGTGTCGCCCTTGCCCTGCAGGACTTTCTCCATATAAACCATGGAGTCGTCATAACGCCCGGCGCGGGCCAGTTGTACGGCGGCGGCGCGTTGCGCTTCAAGGTCGTCCGGGGCGTTTTTTGCCCAGATCAGGGCGGTATCCAGCGCAGGCTGGTCGGCACCGAGATATTCGGCGATGCGGAACGCGCGCTCGGAAACCCCCGGGTCCTGAGTATTGATCGCCTGGGTCACGTAGTTGTCCAGGGCAATGTCGAACCGATTGCGTTGGCCGGCGAGTTCGGCGCTCAGCAGGCTGAAAACGGTTTCCTCGCTGAACGAGCTGTAAACCTTGGGTTTTTCAGGCGGGGACGCGGTGTCTTCGACCGGCGGGGTACCGTCCGGCGAAACGGGTGCCATGGCCTGGCAGCCGCTGAGGAAGACAAAAGCAAGGAGCAACGCGGAAGATCTATTCATATAGGAAGAGGACGACTAACCTGCGGTCGGATCATCATGACACAAGCCTTCGGCCAAACATAACCGAGTCTCGAATGTGGCCTTTATAGTGGCCGACAATTGGGACAATAGTCAGCGGTAGTTGTTCTGAATCTGACGAAGTAGGACAATTGCCGGCTTAACGTCACCATCAGCGACCTTGAATGGCCTTCCTTGCACTCGGTATTAACCACAAGACTGCTTCAGTAGACGTCCGCGAGCGCGTGGCCTTTACCCCTGAGCAGCTGGTGGAGGCCTTGCAGCAGCTCTGCCGACTCACCGACAGCCGCGAAGCTGCGATCCTCTCCACCTGCAATCGCAGTGAGCTGTATATAGAACAGGATCAGGTTTCGGCTGATCTGGTTCTGCGCTGGCTGGCCGATTATCACCATTTAAGCCTCGATGAGCTGCGCGCGAGTGCTTATGTGCATGAAGATGATGCGGCAGTTCGTCACATGATGCGCGTCGCCTCCGGGCTCGACTCGCTGGTGCTGGGCGAACCGCAGATTCTCGGCCAGATGAAATCGGCCTACGCCGTGGCGCGTGAGGCCGGGACCATCGGCCCGCTGCTGGGGCGGCTGTTTCAAGCGACATTCAATGCCGCCAAGCAAGTGCGTACCGACACCGCCATCGGCGAAAACCCGGTGTCCGTGGCGTTTGCCGCCGTCAGCCTGGCCAAACAGATTTTCAGCGATCTGCAACGCAGCCAGGCCTTGCTGATCGGCGCTGGCGAGACCATCACGCTGGTCGCCCGCCATTTGCATGAGCTGGGGGTCAAGCGCATCGTGGTCGCCAACCGTACGCTGGAACGTGCCAGCCTGCTGGCCGAGCAGTTCGGTGCCCACGCGGTGCTGCTCTCGGACATTCCGGCGGAGTTGGTGCGCAGCGATATCGTGATCAGTTCGACCGCCAGCCAGTTGCCGATTCTCGGCAAGGGCGCGGTGGAAAGTGCGCTGAAGCAGCGCAAGCACAAGCCGATCTTCATGGTCGACATCGCCGTACCCCGCGACATCGAGCCGGAAGTCGGCGAACTCGACGACGTTTACCTGTACAGCGTCGACGATCTGCACGAAGTGGTCGCCGAGAACCTCAAGAGTCGTCAGGGCGCAGCCCAGGCGGCGGAAGAGATGGTCTCGGTCGGCGCCGACGATTTCATGGTGCGTCTGCGTGAGCTGGCGGCGGTCGATGTGCTCAAGGCTTATCGGCAACAAAGCGAACGCCTGCGCGACGAGGAGCTGCAAAAAGCCCTGCGTCTGCTGGCCAACGGCGGCAACGCCGAAGATGTGCTCGGGCAACTGGCCCGCGGCCTGACCAATAAACTGCTGCATGCGCCCAGCGTGCAATTGAAAAAGCTTTCTGCCGAAGGCCGCCTCGATGCGCTGGCCATGGCCCAGGAACTCTTTGCCCTCGAGGGCTCACCGGATAGTTTTTCGGATAAAAAACCGCAATGAAAGCGTCACTGCTCAACAAGCTGGACACCCTCCAGGACCGTTTCGAGGAACTGACCGCGCTGCTCGGCGACGGCGAAGTCATTGTCGATCAGGCCAGATTCCGCGCCTATTCCAAGGAATACGCCGAACTCGAGCCGGTGGTACAAGGCTACAAAAAGCTGCTCGGCGTACAAAGTGATCTTGAAGGCGCCCAGGCGCTGCTCAAGGACAGCGACCCGGACATGCGTGAAATGGCCGTGGAAGAAGTCCGCGAAGCCAAGGAATTGCTGATCAGGCTGGAAGATGATCTGCAGCGCATGTTGCTGCCCAAGGATCCCAATGACGGGCGTAACGTCTTTCTTGAAATTCGCGCCGGTACCGGTGGCGACGAGGCGGCGATCTTCTCCGGCGATCTGTTCCGCATGTACTCGCGTTACGCCGAGCGACGTGGCTGGCGTGTGGAGATTCTTTCGGAAAACGAAGGCGAGCACGGTGGCTATAAAGAAGTCATCGCCCGCATTGAAGGCGACAACGTTTACGGCAAGCTGAAATTCGAGTCCGGCGCGCACCGCGTACAGCGTGTACCCGCCACCGAATCCCAGGGCCGTATCCACACCTCGGCCTGCACCGTGGCGGTATTGCCCGAACCGGACGAGCGCGAAGCCATCGAGATCAACCCGGCGGATCTGCGTGTCGACACTTATCGTTCTTCCGGGGCCGGTGGTCAGCACGTCAACACCACCGACTCGGCGATCCGCATCACGCACATACCGACCGGCACCGTCGTCGAGTGTCAGGAAGAACGTTCCCAGCACAAGAACCGTGCCCGGGCGATGGCCTGGCTGTCGGCCAAGCTCAACGATCAGCAAACCGCAGCGGCGGCGAATGCGATTGCCAGCGAGCGTAAGTTGCTGGTGGGTTCCGGTGACCGTTCCGAGCGCATTCGCACGTACAACTTTGCCCAGGGCCGGGTCACTGACCATCGCGTCAACCTGACCCTGTACTCCCTCGATGAAATTCTCGCCGGTGGCGTTGAAGCGGTGATCGAGCCTTTACTGGCCGAATACCAGGCCGACCAACTTGCAGCGATAGGTGAATAAATGACCATCATTGCCAGTCTGTTGCGCGCTGCCGAATTGCCGGACTCGCCCACCGCGCGCCTGGATGCCGAATTGCTCCTGGCCGCGGCACTGGGCAAATCGCGAAGCTTCCTGCACACCTGGCCCGAGCGCATCGTACCCAGCGAAGCGGTGCTGATTTTTACCGAGTACCTGCAACGGCGTCGAAGTGGCGAGCCGGTGGCCTACATCCTTGGTCAGCAGGGGTTCTGGAAGCTCGATCTGGAAGTGGCGCCGCACACTCTGATCCCGCGCCCAGACACCGAGTTGCTGGTCGAGGCCGCACTGGAACTGCTGGCGGCAACGCCGGCGAAAGTCCTCGATCTGGGCACCGGCAGCGGCGCGATTGCCCTGGCCCTGGCCAGCGAACGCCCGGCGTGGAACGTCACGGCGGTGGATCGCGTGCTGGAAGCCGTGGCCCTTGCCGAACGCAACCGTCAGCGCTTGAACCTGAACAACGCCACGGTGCTGAGCAGCCACTGGTTCAGCGCCCTCGAAGGCCAGCGCTTCAATCTGATCATCAGCAACCCGCCGTACATCGCGGCTGCCGACCCGCATCTGGTCGAGGGCGACGTGCGCTTCGAACCGGCCAGTGCGCTGGTGGCCGGTGTCGACGGGCTCGACGATCTGCGCCTGATTGTCGCCCAGGCTCCGGATCATCTGGAAGCCGGCGGCTGGCTGATGCTCGAACACGGCTATGATCAAGCCGAAGCCGTGCGTGATCTGTTGCTCACCCGTGGTTTTGAACAAGTCCACAGCCGCACCGATCTGGGCGGCCATCAACGGATCAGCCTGGGGCGCCTGCCGTGCTGAATGATCAGGAATTGCTGCGCTACAGCCGGCAGATTCTGCTGCAACACATCGATATCGATGGGCAACTGAAGCTGAAGGACAGCCGTGTGCTGATTGTCGGCCTTGGCGGTCTCGGCGCCCCGGTCGCGCTGTATCTGGCGGCGGCCGGTGTCGGTGAGTTGCATCTGGCGGATTTCGACACGGTCGACCTGACCAACCTGCAGCGCCAGATCATTCATGACACCGACAGCGTCGGCATGAGCAAGGTCGACTCGGCGCTCAAGCGCCTGAGCGCGATCAATCCCGAGATTAAACTGGTGCCTCATCGTCAGGCGCTGGACGAGGATTCCCTGGCCGTCGCCGTGGTTGCGGTGGATCTGGTGCTCGACTGTTCCGATAACTTTTCCACCCGCGAAGCGGTCAACGCCGCGTGTGTGGCCGCGTGCAAGCCGCTGGTCAGCGGCGCGGCGATTCGTCTGGAAGGGCAGTTGTCGGTGTTCGACCCGCGCCGCCCGGAAAGTCCGTGCTACCACTGCCTGTACGGGCATGGCAGCGAAGCCGAACTGACGTGCAGCGAAGCCGGTGTAGTCGGGCCGCTGGTGGGGCTGGTCGGCAGCCTGCAAGCGCTTGAAGCGTTGAAAGTGCTGGTCGGTTTTGGCGAACCGTTGGTGGGGCGTTTGCTGTTGATCGATGCCTTGGGTTCGCGCTTCCGTGAATTGCGGGTCAAGCGTGATCCGGGGTGCAGCGTCTGTGGTTCGCAGCATGCGTGAGGCGCCGATCGCGGTGTTCGACTCCGGTGTTGGCGGCTTGTCGGTACTGGCTGAAATCCAGCATTTGCTGCCCCATGAATCACTGCTGTATTTCGCCGATTGCGGGCATATTCCCTACGGCGAGAAAACTCCGGAGTTCATCCGCCAGCGCTGCAATGTGATGGCCGGCTTTTTCCGGGAGCAGGGCGCCAAGGCCCTGGTGATCGCCTGCAACACGGCGACGGTGGCCGCGGTTGCCGATCTGCGCCGGGATTTCCCCGAGTGGCCGATCGTTGGCATGGAGCCAGCGGTCAAACCCGCAGCTGCCGCTACCCGCAGCGGTGTGGTTGGCGTACTCGCCACCACCGGCACGTTGCAGAGTGCCAAGTTCGCCGCGTTGCTCGACCGCTTCGCTGCTGACGTTCGCGTCATCACCCAGCCGTGCCCCGGCTTGGTGGAACTGATTGAAAGCGGTGATCTGCACAGCGCCGAGTTGCGCACGTTGCTGCAGCACTACGTCGATCCGCTGCTGGCCAACGGTTGCGATACGATCATTCTCGGTTGCACTCACTATCCGTTTCTCAAGCCGATGCTCAAGACGATGATTCCCGACAGCATCAGCCTGATTGACACTGGCGCAGCCGTAGCGCGGCAACTGCAACGGTTGCTGGCCGAACGTGATCTGCTCGCCAAGGGGCCGAACCGCCCGGTCAGATTCTGGACCAGTGCCGACCCCGCGTTCTTCCGCAAGACCCTGCCCCTGCTGGGTCAGGTTGCCGGCGACGTCGAAAAATTCAGCTTGTAAAAAAAATGTGAAATAACTAAAAAAACAGCTGAACTTCTAATCAGGCGCTAGCTTCTATAGCGATGAGTTATCTAGAAAACCAAACGATCGTTCCGGAAAAGGAAGTTTCAAAGTGAAGCGACTATTCTGCTTGGCCGCGATTGCGGCCGCACTGATGGGGCAAAGTATTACCGCGCAAGCTGCAGGTGTTGAATTTGCAGTGGGTGCGACCAGCGATTCGACCATGACTTATCGCCTGGGCATGAATTTCGATTGGGACAAGAGCTGGCTGCAAAGTGATGTCGGTCGCCTGACCGGTTACTGGAGCGGCGCTTACACTTACTGGGAAGGTGACAAGACTTCCAGCAACAACAGCCTGTCGTTCTCCCCGGTATTCGTTTACGAGTTTGCCGGTCAGTCGGTCAAGCCGTACGTTGAGGCGGGTATTGGTGTCGCAGCGTTCTCCAACACCAAGTATGAAAGCAACAACATCGGCGGCTCTTTCCAGTTCGAAGACCGTATCGGTTTTGGTCTGCGCTTCAATGGCGGGCATGAAGTGGGGATTCGGGCGACGCACTATTCCAACGCCGGCCTGGCCAGCAGCAACGACGGTGTAGAAAGCTACGCGCTGCATTACACGATGCCGCTGTAACAGATCCGAACCTGACCTTTGTGGGAGCGAGCCTGCTCGCGAAAGCAATTTCTCATTCAACGAAGATGTTGACTGTAAGAACCGCTTTCGCGAGCAGGCTCGCTCCCACATTGGTTTTGTGTTGCTTGAAAGATCAGCGGTAAGCAGTGGCAATGCCTTTGCGTTCTTCAATGCACTCCGGTGCACCCATCTCGAATTCGCGACAGATCAGCGGACGTTTCTCATAGATCGTGCACATCATGCTGTCGCGATCCAGCGCCGCGCACCAGCCGTCGTCCAGACGCAGCATCACTTCACCACCCCACTCATCAGTATCGATAAAGCGCTCAGGCACGCCGGTGTCGGTGATCAGCATCACTTCGAGCTGGCAACAGCACGCTGCGCAGGTCGAACAGGTGACCGCTGGCTCGGTGATTTGCTGGTGGGGAATGGTTTTCATGCTGCGCAGTGTAAGGCAGCCACCGGTTGCTGTGTGAAAGGCCTGACAGACGCTCAGTGGCTCAGGCGCCGTGCCATGACATGCAGCAGCGGAAACAGCAGCGCCCACAGCAGGCCGATGCCGATCAGGGTTGGCACTTCACCGTAAGGAAATTGCACGCCGGCCAGCTGTCCGCCGCCGTAATAGGACACGGCGCCGCCCACTGCACCGAGTCCGCTGGCCAGCCACCACGGGCGGTCGCTCCATTGCAGGCAGTGCCGCAACGTGGTCGCGAGCAAGGCCCAGAGCAGCATCAGCCACAGCGGAATCAGTGGCGACAAATCCTGGAATTCGAACACGCCGGCAACGCGCAACAGACTGTCTACGGCTGTACCGACAAGCACCACGCTGAGGATCAAACGGCCTTCCGCCGCCCAACTGCTGATCCAGCCCAGATGAATCACCAACACCGCCAGCGCCAGCAGCAGCCACAGACTGTCGCCGCCGAGCACGCAGGCCAGCCAGCCGACCTGGAACAGCACGGCATTGGTCAGCCGCTCAAGCATCGAAGCGTCCGAGCAACGGCGCCGGCATCGCGGCCGGTTTGGCCAGCAGCAGTTGCGCGGTGCCGATGGTGCGCTCCAGAAACCCGCCTTCGCAGTAGCACAGGTAAAACTCCCACAGCCGCAGGAAGTAATCGTCGTAACCCAATTCGCTCAAACGGCCATGGGCGCGGCGAAAGTTTTCGTGCCACAGGCGCAGGGTGCGGGCGTAGTGCAGGCCGAAGTCTTCCATGTGCAGCAGGTTCATGTCGGTCTCGCGGCTGACCACTTCGAGCATCTTCTGCACGCAGGGCAGGGCGCCGCCGGGGAAGATGTAGCGCTGGATGAAGTCGACGCCGCGCTTGGCCTGCTCGTAACGTTGTTCACGGATAGTGATTGCCTGCAACAGCATCAGGCCGTTGCTCTTGAGCAGGTGCGCGCATTGCTTGAAATAGGTTGGCAGGAAGCGATGGCCGACCGCTTCGATCATCTCGATCGACACCAGTTTGTCGTATTCGCCGGTGAGGTCGCGGTAGTCGGTGAGCAGCAGTGTTACCCGATCCTGCAACCCCAGTGCTTCAATGCGCCTGGCGGTAAACGCGTACTGCTCTTTCGACAGCGTCGTGGTGGTGACACGGCAGCCGTAGTGCTGCGCGGCGTAGAGCGCCATGCTGCCCCAACCGGTGCCGATCTCCAGCAGATGATCTTCGGGCTTGAGTGCGAGCTTCTGGCAGATCCGTTCCAGCTTGTTCAACTGAGCCTGTTCCAGGCTGTCGTCGGGACTGAGGAACTGCGCCGCCGAATACATCATGGTCGGGTCGAGAAACTGTTCGAACAGATCGTTGCCGAGGTCATAGTGCGCCGCGATGTTTTTCTGCGACCCCTTGCGCGTGTTGCGGTTGAGCCAGTGCAGGCCTTGCACCAGCGGCCGGCTGAGGCGGGCCAGACCGCGCTCCATGGCGTCGAGCACGTCGAGGTTGCTGACGAACACGCGCACGACCGCCGTCAGGTCCGGCGAACTCCAGTAACCGTGGATAAACGCTTCGCCGGCACCAATCGATCCGTTGCCGGCGACCATGCCCCACACCGCTGCATCCTGCACATGGATTTCGCCGAGCAGGTGGCTGCCCGGCGTGCCGAACATCAGGCGCTCGCCGTCCTCGACCACCAGCAATTGCCCGTGTTTGAGCTGACTGAGTTGCCGCAAAACGCCGCGACGCAGCAGCGAACCGGTCAAACCGTTGGTGCTGAAGCGACTGACCGACAGGCTAGAGGATTTCATGGCGGTGCTCCTTGGGAGGCACAGTGGCGATCTGAAAGCTGCCGTCGGCAGCCTGATGAGCAAAAATCGGGGCACGCTTGAGCAACAGGCGCACGGCTTGCCAATAAATCGCCAGGCAGGTTTTCGCGGTCATCCACGGAAAACGTCGCAAGTAGCGGTGCAGACTGGAGCGGTCGAGGGGGGCGCGCTGCAGATTGAGCGTGGCGTCGAACAGCTTGTGCTCACCCTGCCAGTCGGCCATGTGCACGCCGAGCTTTTGCGCAGCCGGGCTGAAGCTCATGCGGTACTCGAGATCGCGCGGCAAAAACGGCGAGACATGAAAGGCCTTGGCCACGGCGAAGTGCTGGTGAAAGTCTTGCAGGTCGGTCGGTGTGCGGGCCGGCAGCACGTAGTGATAACGCTCGCGCCACGGCGTGTTGGTGACTTCGCAGAGAATCGCCGCCAGTTGCCCGTCGGCCTCGTGGCAATAAAAGAAGCTCACCGGATTGAACGCCAGACCCCAACTGCGCGGTTGGGTCAGCAGGCAGATCGAACCCTGCGGTTGATGGCCGATGGCGACGCTGACTTGCTGGCGCACCGCATCGATCAGGCGCATGCCGCTGCCGGTGAAGGTTTTCAGGTAGTCGGTTTCGCGAAACGAAAACGGTGCAAAGCGGCTGCGACTGGCAAACGGTGACAGTTCGAACACGGCGTCCTGTTCCGCCAGATCGAGGTACAACAGACCGATCCGGTAACGGAATTCGTGGCGTCTGGGCGAAAAGCGCCGATGGCCAATCCAGCCGCTGTACAGGGCGCTGTTCATAAGCTTTCCCCGAGCGCGGCGGCCACACGCAACGCGCTGACCACGCCGTCCTCATGAAAGCCGTTGGCCCAGTAGGCGCCGCAATAATGGGTGTGCTGCTGACCGTCGAGTTCGGCCCAGCGGTATTGCGCCGCCACAGCCGCGAGGCTGAATTGCGGGTGGGCGTAGGTGTATTTGGCGAGCACCTTGAACGGGCTGATCCCGGCGCTCTGATTGAGGCTGACGCAGAACGTGGTGTCGCTCTGAATGCCCTGCAGGATGTTCATGTCGTAAGTGACGGCCGCGTGGGTATGGCCGGCGCCGCTCAAGCGATAGTTCCAGCTGGCCCACGCCAGTTTGCGGGTCGGCAGCAGACGGGTATCGGTATGCAGCACGACTTCGTTATCGGCATAGGGCAGGGCGCCGAGGATCGAGCGTTCCGCCTGGCTTGGCGTGCCAAGCAATTGCAGGGCCTGGTCGCTGTGGCAGGCAAGCACGACTTTGTCGAAACGCTCGATGCCGGCCGGGCTGTGGATAACCACGCCGTGTTCATCGCGATCAATGCGCGTCACCGGGCAACTGAGGCGGATCTTGTCGTGGAACGCCGCAGTCAACGGCGCAATGTAGGCACTGGAGCCGCCCTCGATCACCTGCCATTGCGGGCGATCACTGACTGACAGCAGGCCATGATTCTTGAAGAAGCGCACAAAGAATTGCAGCGGGAAATTGAGCATCTCGGCCATCGGCATCGACCAGATCGCCGAGCCCATCGGCACGATGTAATGCAGGATGAAACGTTCGCCATAACCGCCAGCCTTGAGGTAATCGTCGAGCGTGGTATCGGCGGCAATGCGTTGTTCGGCGAGGTCGCGCTGGGCTTCTTTATTGAAGCGCAGAATGTCGCGCAACATGCCCCAAAACCCCGGGGACAGCAGGTTGCTGCGCTGGGCGAAGAGGCTGTTGAGGTTGTTGCCGTTGTATTCCAGACCGGTGTCCGGGTCGGTGACCGAGAAGCTCATTTCCGTCGGTTTGAACGACACGCCGATCTGGCCGAGCAATCGAATGAAGTTCGGATAGGTCCAGTCGTTGAACACGATGAACCCAGTGTCCACCGCATATTCGCGGCCATCGACGGTCACCTGCACGGTGTGCGTGTGACCGCCGACCCAGTCGCTGGCCTCGAACACCGTGATGTCGTGTCGGCGATTGAGCAGGTGAGCGCAGGTCAGGCCGGCGATTCCGCTGCCGACAATGGCAATCTTCATATCGGGTCCCGCAGCGGTGGGTTGCTGCGCACCATGCGCTTGCCGATCGCCAGTTGCAGGCGCGCCGGCAGCTTCGACAGTGGCCACAGCGCCGCCATGAACAGTGCGGGAAAGGCGATCTCCAGCGGACGATCCTTGAGCTTGGCGAAGATGTGCCGCGCCGCTTTATCCACAGGCCAGCTCAACGGCATCGGGAAGTCATTCTTGGCGGTCAGCGGGGTTTCGACAAAACCCGGGCTGATGATGGTGACATCGATGCCCTCGACGGCCAGATCGATCCGCAGCGATTCGAACAGATAGCGCAGCCCGGCCTTCGACGCGCCATAGGCTTCGGCCCGAGGCAGCGGCAGGTAGGTGACTGAGCTGGCCATGCCGATCAGATGCGGCGCGGTGCCTTTGCGCAGCAACGGCAGGGCCGCTTCGATGCAGTAACTGCTGGCGAGCAGGTTGGTGCGCACCACATGTTCGATGATCGAGGCATCGAACTGTCGCGCATCGACGTACTCGCAGGTGCCGGCATTGAGAATCACGCTGTCGAGCGAGCCCCAGGCCTGTTCGATCTGCTGGCCGATTTCGCGCACGGTCTGACTGTTGGTCAGGTCGCCGGCCACCACCAGCACTTGCCCCGGATAACGTTGCGACAGCACTTTGAGCGGTGCCACCTGACGCGAACTGACAGCCAGATGCGCGCCGCTTTTCAGAATCTCTTCAGCCAGTGCTGCGCCGATGCCGCTGCTGGCACCGGTCAGCCAATAACGCCGTGGAGGTGTACGACTCATCCCATTCTCCTTTTCAACCAGGCGATCACCCGGCCCAATACGGGTAAATGTTCATACAGCATGGCCCCGGCATCGAAATAATCCCGGTGGCGATAAACCTTGTCCCGCCACAGCAGGTGCGAACACCCGGCGACGCGAATCAATTGACCACCGGCCAGACGCGGGTGGCGGTAACTCATGACCCAGCGCAGGTAACCTTCACCGTCAGCGATCTGGTCGAAGCCGTGGAAATCGAAGCGCAGTTCGCTGACGTTGGCGTACAGCTCGCTGAAGTAATGTCGCAGTTGCACCAGCCCCTGCACTTCATGCAGCGGGTCGGTGAAGTGAATGTCATCGCTGTACAGCTCGCCCAGACGTTGCAAGTTGTCTTTGTTCAACTCGGCGAACTGGCGGGCGAAGCGGCGCAGGAATTCACTCATGAACTTCTTCCATAGACGAGCGCGACGGCAGGTTCTTGAACGCCGCCAGCGCGCGTTCGCGCGAAGCCCCGAGATTGACGATCGGCGCCGGATAATCCGCCACGCCGAACAGTCCGCCGGCGCTGGCCGGGTTGTGTACTTCCTTCTTGTTCAGGCCGGCCAGTTCAGGCAGCCAGTGCTTGATGAACAGGCCTTCGCTGTCGAATTTTTCCGATTGGCTCAGCGGATTGAAGATGCGGAAGTACGGCGCCGAATCGGTGCCGGTCGAAGAACTCCATTGCCAGCCACCGTTGTTCGCCGCCAGATCGCCGTCGATCAGGTGGCGCATGAAAAAGCGCTCGCCTTCACGCCAGTCGATCAGCAGATTCTTGGTCAGGAACATCGCCACAATCATCCGCAAGCGGTTGTGCATCCAGCCGGTTTCCAGCAGTTGGCGCATGGCCGCATCGATGATTGGCAAACCGGTGCGCGCCTCTTGCCAGGCCGCCAGATCGTCCGGCGCATCACGCCAGGCCAGGGCTTCGGTTTCCGGGCGAAATGCGCGGTGGCGCGAAACCCGTGGGTAGCCGACCAGAATGTGTTTGTAGAACTCGCGCCACAGCAGCTCGTTGATCCAGGTCACCGCGCCGACCTTGCCGCTGTCGAACTCGCCCTGATTGCTTTGCAGGGCCGCATGCAGGCATTGGCGCGGCGAGATCACCCCGGCGGCGAGGTACGCGGAAAGTTGACTGGTGCCGGGTTTGGCCGGGAAGTCGCGTTCGCTCTGGTAGTAGTCAATCTGCGCGTCGGCGAAGGCGTCGAGACGGCGCCGGGCTTCCTGTTCGCCGGCCGGCCACAGTTCGCGCAAAGACTCGCTCGGCGTTGCAAAACCGGCGACGGATGCCGGCACCGGATCGCTGTCGATGTTCAGCTTTGCCTGTTTGCCGGGCGTCTTGACCAGCGCCGGCATCGAGCGGTGCAGGCGTTCATAGCAGACCTTGCGGAACTGGCTGAACACCTGAAAGTAGGTTTCGGTTTTGGTCAGTACCGTGCCAGGCTTGAACAGCAGTTGGTCAAGGTAGCTGTGGAAAGCGATGCCTTTGGTCTTCAGGGCCACCGCCACCGCGGCGTCGCGCTGGCTTTCGTGGATGCCATATTCTTCGTTGACGTGCACAGCTTGAATATTCAATTGCACACAAAGTTCGAGCAGCACCGCCGGGGCCTGATCCCAATGATTGGCGGTGCGCAGCAGCAACGGGATGTTCAGCTCGCCGAGGCGACTGCTCAGCTCACGCAGGTTGCGCAGCCAGAAGTCGACCTTGCACGCGGCGTCGTCATGTTCCAGCCATTGCTGCGGGCTCAACAGATACACGGCAACCGTCGGGCCGCGCGCTGCGGCGGCCGCGAGGGCGGTGTTGTCATGTAGGCGCAGGTCGCTGCGCAGCCAGATCAATTGCATCGCGGTTTCCATTAAATCAGCCCACGCTGAACCAGTTCCTGATGTGCCGAGAGCGGGTCTTCGGCCAGGATCAGATCAGCGATCTCAGGGGTTCTTACGGACAACTCGGTCTGGTGGATGCATACCGTTGGTCCGACGAGCATTTTTGCAGTGCCGATGCCATTCAGCAGTTTTGGCAGCTGCGCCAGATTCATCGCCTTGCTGGAATACAGCAGCACTCCCCGCGCTTGCAGATGATCGACCGCGAGCGCCAGTTCTCCGGCCGGTAGCGGCCAGTCGAACACTTGCACCGGGCAGTCGGCGCTGCTGATCAGCCACGCGCATAGCCACAGGTGCGGTTCCAGTGCCAGGTCCGAGTGATTGATCAGCAGCAACGGCGCAGCGTGTAATTGCCGATTGTTATGGTAGATGCGCGCGCCGAATTTGCTGCGTAACCAGGAATAAAAGAACACCCGTTCCATCTGTGCGCCGAACTGGCCTTGCCAGCGCTGCTCGAGTTCGGCCAGCAGCGGCAGGAGTAATTGCTCGCACAGGGTGCGTGGCGGGTACAGGGCCATGGCCTGGTTGATGCTATCGTCGAGGTTGCGCTCATTGAGCTGGATGACGGCGCCGAGCAAGGACTGGCGCTGCCGTTGCCAGTCGTTTTCCACCGTCTCGGTAAAGGCTTGCGGAGCATCGAGCAACGGTTTGACCTGACTGACAGCCACGCCTCGATTAAGCCAGGTCAGGATGGTCAGGATTCGTTGCACATGTTCGCTGGAATACAGGCGATGGCCCTTGGGCGTGCGCTGCGGCACGATCAACCCGTAACGGCGCTCCCAGGCGCGCAGGGTGATGGCGTTGACCCCGGTCTGCCGCGCTACTTCGCGGATCGGCAGCCAGCCCTCGTCGAGGGCTTTCTTGAAGTCGGCACCCAGGTCTTCCTGGGCGCTGGTGTCGAGTTTGTCGTTCATCAAATGGCGTTTCGCAGGCTGAGGTTTTCCGGATGCGGCTGCAAGTAAACCTGCCGCGCAATGTACGGATCCGGGTGTTGGCGAAAGTGGTGTTTGAGCAGAGTCAATGGCACCACCAGCGGCACGATGCCGTGGCGGTACTGGCCGATGACATGCTGCATTTCCTGTTTGTCTTCCGGGCTGATCGCCTGTTTCAGGTAGCCGCTGATGTGTTGCAGCACGTTGCTGTGGGTGCGGCGGGTAGCGCATTTCTTCAACGCGCTCATCAACTCGCTGAAATAGCGCGGGCCGAGTTCGACCGGATCGGTCTTGGCCATGTTGCCCAGCAGTTTGCCCAAGGCTTTGTATTGCTCAGGGTTGTGTGCCATCAGCAGGTATTTGTAGCGTGAGTGGAATTCGGTCAGTGCGCGGCGGCTCAAGCCTTGTTCGAGCACCTGCTGCCAGGCGCTGTAGGCGAGCACGCGGGTGATGAAGTTTTCCCGCAACACCGGATCGTTCAGGCGTCCGGCTTCTTCCACCGGCAGGTCAGGGTGCTGCGCACAGAACGCCTGAGCGTAGATGCCACGGCCGCCGCCGTTCACCGGCGCGCCGTTGGCGTGATAGACCTTGACCCGCTCCAGACCGCACGAAGGCGACTGCTGCATGAAGATATAGCCGCAGATGTCATTGAGCTCGCCGGCCATTTTCTGCCCGTAGGCTGCCAGTGGTTCGGTGACATTGATTTGCGGATTGACCGTACCGATAGCTTCAGGAGCATCGGGATCGCCAACCAGGCGGATCGGTTCGCGCGGGATGCCCAGGCCAATCGCGACTTCCGGACATACCGGCACGAATTCGAAATACTCGGCAAGGGTGCGGCTGCACAACCGCGATTCCTTGTGCCCGCCGTTGTAGCGCACTTCGGCGCCCATCAGGCAGGCGCTGATGGCGATTTTTGGCCGGGAAGCAGAAAGATCGGACATGCACACCTCGAATCTATTCCTGTACAGATATTTATCTCTGTACAACTTTTCCTCAGCATAGATTCATGCGTGTACAAGTCAACTCATTTGTATAAGTTTTTCCAGGTTTACCACGATCGACTGTGGGAGGCAGCATTGATGTTGAATGATGCGACGCCATCGCGAGCAGGCTCACTCCTACAGGATCTTTATTGCCAGCCCAGTAACCAGTGATCATTGTTCTTCAACGTCTGCCAATCGAGGCGTTCGGCGCGCTTGGTCAGCACCGCCTGCAACTCAATCTCCAGCACCGTGCCTTCCTCATCCCGGAACAGTTCGGTGACCAGAAAATGTTTTTCGCGGTTTTGCGGGTGGGCTGCTGTCCACTTCGACAGCAGCAATTTTTGCGGATTGATGCGATTCATTGCAGGTGTTCGTGCAAGCGGCGTGCAGCTTCCTGGCCACTGAGCCAGGCCCCTTCGACACGCCCCGACAGGCACCAGTCGCCGCAGGCGTACAAGCCCAGATCGGCGTCGGCCAGCGTGCCCCATTCGTGGCCGGTCGCAGGGCGTGCGTAGAGCCAGCGGTGGGCGAGGCTGAAAGTCGGAGCGGGCATCGCGCTGTGCAGCAGTTCGGCGAATGCACCGTGCAGTTGCTCGATGACCGCTTCCTTGGACAGGTCGATGTGTTGCCGACTCCAGGCGCTGCTGGCGTGCAGCACCCAGGTGTCGCAGGTGGTATCGCGCCCCGGTTTACTGCGGTTGCGTGCCAGCCAGTCGATGGGGCTGTCCTGCACGAAGCAGCCTTCGATCGGTGTATCCAGTGGCGTATCGAAGGCGAGGGCGACGGCCCAGGTCGGGTCCATTTTCACCCCGGCGGCGGCGCCAGCGAGTTTTGGTGCGGCAGCCAGCAACGCCGTGGCTTGCGGCGCTGGCGTTGCAATCACCACGTGACTGAAGGGACCGTGGGTGAAGCCTTCGGCGTCCTGCAGATGCCAGTGTTCTTCACCGCGAAACACCTCGGTGATGCGGCAGGCGAAGTGCACTTCCAGACCGTCGAGCAAACCCCGGGTGATCGCACTCATGCGTGGCGTGCCGACCCAGCGCGTCTGTTCGTCCGGCGACAGATTCAGTTGCCCGCCCTGAAAGGTGTAGAGCTGCGGCGTCCACTCGGCTACCCAGCCCAAGCTCTGCCAGCGTTGCACCTCGGTGACGAACCGCCGGTCGCGGGCGGTGAAGTATTGCGCGCCCATGTCCAGCGAACCGGCGTCGCTGCGTTTGCTCGACATGCGTCCGCCACTGCCGCGGCTTTTGTCGAAGAGCTGGACGGTGTGTCCGGCCTCTGTCAGCGCCTGCGCGGCGGAGAGTCCGGCGATGCCGGTGCCGATGATTGCGATAGGTACAGTCATAGGGGCCTCGTTTACCTTTCTGTACAGACTACGCCGTCAATGAAACCTGTACAATTTTGTTTTTTGGTATAACTTCTAGCGTTCTCGTTCTGACAGCTTGGCCTATGGTTAAACAATAGAGCCTGCCCGATAGAAAAGATCCCTGCTTATAAAAATAGACTAGTGATCCGGGTAAAACGCCACGCGAGGAAGAAGTCATGCGCATATTGCTGACCGGCGGTACTGGTTTGATAGGCCGTCAGCTCTGCCGACACTGGTCGGGGCAGGGCCATCAATTGACGGTGTGGAGTCGACGCCCGGAAAAGGTCGCGAAAATCTGTGGCGCGCAGGTGCGTGCAATTGCGCGTCTCGAAGACTTCGGCAACGAGCCGCTGGACGCGGTGGTCAACCTGGCCGGTGCACCGATCGCGGATCGGCCATGGACCCATCGGCGCAAGGCGTTGCTGTGGAGCAGCCGCATCACCCTCACCGAAACCCTGCTGGCCTGGCTGGAAGCACGGCAGCAGAAACCGGCGTTGCTGATCTCCGGTTCTGCTGTTGGCTGGTACGGCGACGGCGGCGAACGCGAGCTGACCGAAGATTCACCGCCAGTGATTGACGATTTTGCCAGTCAGTTGTGCATTGCCTGGGAGGAAACCGCCCAGCGTGCCGAAGGCCTGGGAGTTCGCGTGGTGCTGGTGCGCACCGGGCTGGTGCTGTCGGCCGAGGGCGGCTTTTTGTCGCGGCTGTTGCTGCCGTTCAAACTCGGGCTGGGCGGGCCGTTGGGCAATGGCCGGCAGTGGATGCCGTGGATTCACATCGATGATCAAATCGCCCTGATTGATTTTCTTCTGCACCGCGATCAGGCGAGCGGTCCTTATAATGCCTGCGCACCGAAACCGGTGCGCAATCGCGAGTTTGCCAAGACGCTGGGCAGCGTATTGCACCGCCCGGCGTTCATGCCGATGCCGGCCCTGGCGCTGAAGGTCGGGCTTGGCGAAATGTCATTGCTGTTGCTGGGTGGCCAACGGGCCGTGCCGGCACGCTTGCTGGAAGCGGGTTTCACTTTCCAGTTCACGGATTTGCGCGCGGCTTTGGATGATCTCTCCGGCCGCCTTTGAAATAGGACGATGCATGACCGATCACGCCTTGCTTCTGGTCAACCTGGGTTCCCCGGCCTCCACCTCGGTGGCCGATGTACGCAGCTACCTCAATCAATTTCTGATGGACCCGTATGTGATCGACCTGCCGTGGCCGGTGCGGCGGCTGTTGGTGTCGCTGATCCTGATCAAGCGCCCCGAGCAATCGGCCCATGCCTACGCTTCGATCTGGTGGGAGGAGGGCTCGCCGCTGGTGGTGCTCAGCCGTCGTCTGCAGCAGCAGATGACCACCCAGTGGATCCACGGCCCGGTGGAACTGGCCATGCGTTATGGCGAGCCGTCGATTGAAACCAAATTGCTGCAACTGGTGGCGGCGGGGCACAAGCGCATCACGCTGGCACCGCTGTATCCACAGTTCGCCGACAGCACCACGACCACGGTGATCGAAGAAGCCAAGCGAGTGATTCGCGAGAACAAACTCGATGTGCAGCTTTCAGTGTTGCAACCGTTTTACGATCAGCCTGAGTACATCGACGCGCTGGTCGCCAGCGCTACCCCGCATTTGCAGCAGGACTACGATCACTTGCTGCTGAGCTTCCATGGCTTGCCGGAGCGGCACCTGACCAAGCTCGATCCGACCGGCAGTCACTGCTTGAAAAACGAGGATTGCTGCAAGAATGCCTCGCCGGCAGTCCTGGCCACCTGTTACCGCGCCCAGTGCATACGCACCGCCGCCGAGTTCGCCAAGCGCGCGGGCATTGCCGATGGCAAATGGTCGGTGTCGTTTCAGTCGCGTCTGGGGCGGGCGAAGTGGATCGAACCCTACACCGAAGCGCGGCTGGACGAGTTGGCGCAAAGCGGGGTGAAGAAGATTCTGGTGATGTGCCCGGCGTTTGTCGCCGATTGCATCGAGACGCTGGAAGAGATCGGTGATCGCGGCAAGGAACAGTTCCGCGAAGCGGGGGGCGAGGAGTTGGTGCTGGTGCCGTGCCTGAATGACGACCCGCAATGGGCGAAGGCGTTGGCGACCCTGTGTGAACGAGCGCCGCTAGCGCTTTAAAGCCAAAAGCTTCGCGAGCAAGCCCGCTCCCACATTTGATCTTCGGTACGCTGAAGATCACCTGTGGGAGCGGGCTTGCTCGCGAAAGCTATCTGTCAGACAACAAGCATCCAGATCCTTAGATCAGCGGCTCATCCGCCTTCTTGTTCTTCCAGCCATCATTGCCCGGCAGAATCAGGTTCAGCGCAATCGCCACCACCGCGCACAGCGCGATGCCTTTGAGGCCGAAGTCGTCCGGGCCAGTGCCGGTGCCGACCAGCACACCGCCGATACCGAACACCAGGGTCACCGAAACGATCACCAGATTGCGTGCCTCACCGAGGTCGATCTTGTGACGGATCAAAGTGTTCATCCCCACTGCCGCGATCGAGCCGAACAGCAGGCAAAGAATCCCGCCCATCACCGGCACCGGAATGCTTTGCAGCAGCGCGCCGAACTTGCCGATGAACGCCAGGGTGATGGCGAAGATCGCCGCCCAGGTCATAATTTTCGGATTGTAGTTCTTGGTCAGCATCACCGCGCCGGTCACTTCGGCGTAGGTGGTGTTCGGCGGGCCGCCAAACAGACCGGCCGCCGTGGTGGCGATGCCGTCACCGAGCAGGGTGCGATGCAGGCCAGGCTTTTTCAGATAGTCGCGTCCGGTCACGCTACCCACCGCGATCACGCCGCCGATGTGCTCGATGGCCGGAGCCAGCGCCACCGGAACGATGAACAGGATCGCCTGCCAGTTGAACTCCGGCGCGGTGAAGTGTGGCAGGGCGAACCATGGCGCCGCCGCAATCTTCGCGGTATCGACCACACCGAAATAGAACGACATGGCAAAACCGACCAGCACCCCGGAAATGATCGGCACCAGACGGAAGATGCCCTTACCGAACACCGCCACGATCAACGTGGTCAGCAGGGCCGGCATCGAGATCATCATCGCGGTCTGGTAGTGGATCAGCTCGGAACCGTCACCCGCCTTGCCCATCGCCATGTTCGCGGCAATCGGCGCCATGGCCAGACCGATCGAGATGATCACCGGACCAATGACCACTGGCGGCAGCAGCCGGTCAATGAAACCGGTGCCTTTGATTTTCACGGCGAGGCCGAGGAAGGTGTAGACGAAACCGGCTGCCATCACGCCGCCCATGGTCGCGGCGAGGCCGAACTGGCCCTTGGCGAGAATGATCGGGGTGATGAAGGCAAAGCTCGACGCGAGGAACACCGGCACCTGACGCCCGGTGACGATCTGGAACAGGATCGTCCCCAGACCCGCGGTAAACAGTGCCACGTTCGGGTCAAGACCCGTGATCAGCGGCATCAGCACCAGGGCGCCGAAAGCCACGAACAGCATCTGGGCGCCGGACAGCACCGTGCGCCAGAGCGGATCGTTGAACTCTTGCTGCATGCTCACGCGTCCTTCTGCTTGGTACCGAAGATCTTGTCACCGGCATCGCCAAGCCCTGGGATGATGTAACCGTGTTCGTTCAGACGCTCATCGATGGAAGCGGTGTAGATGGTCACGTCCGGGTGAGCCTGTTCCACAGCGGCAATGCCTTCCGGCGCGGCCACCAGCACCATTGCGCGGATGTCCTTGCAACCGGCTTTCTTCAGCAGATCGATGGTCGCGACCATGGAGCTGCCGGTGGCGAGCATCGGGTCGATGATCATCGCCAGCCGTTCGTCGATTTCCGGAACCAGTTTTTCCAGATAAGTGTGTGCTTGCAGGGTTTCTTCATTGCGGGCAACGCCCACAGCAGAAACCTTGGCACCCGGGATCAGGCTCAGCACGCCTTCGAGCATGCCGATGCCGGCGCGCAGGATCGGCACGACGGTGATCTTCTTGCCGGCGATTTTCTCCACCGACACAGTGCCGCACCAACCTGCGATATCGTAGGATTCGAGCGGCAGATCTTTTGTAGCTTCATAGGTCAACAGGGCGCCGACTTCCTGAGCAAGCTCACGGAAATTCTTGGTGCTGATATCGGCGCGGCGCATCAGGCCGAGTTTATGGCGGATCAGCGGGTGGCGGATCTCGAGGATGGGCATGGAAAAACTCCGGCGGCGGGCAAAAAAACCGGCCTAGATTAATCTATCCGAGGGTGATGTCCTATAGGACATTGAGTACGTTAGTCCATTAAGGCTTGATTCGACCTCACGGGATGCGTACCTTTGCCCGCTTTTCCGAAAACATCCCCCTGGAGAGCGCCATGTCCGCTGATCTCGAGCATATCCGTCAAATCATGCGAGAGGCTGACTGCCTGTACACCGAATCTGAAGTCGAGGCCGCCATCGCCCGCGTCGGTGCACAAATCAACGAACAACTGGCCGACAGCAACCCGGTGGTGTTCTGCGTGATGAACGGCGGCCTGATTTTCTCCGGAAAACTGCTGACTCACCTGCAATTCCCGCTGGAAGCTTCCTACCTGCACGCGACCCGTTATCGCAACGAAACCAGCGGCGGCGACCTGTTCTGGAAAGCCAAGCCGGAAGTCTCGTTCATCGACCGCGACGTGCTGATCATCGACGACATCCTCGACGAAGGTCACACCCTGGGCGCGATCATCGACTTCTGCAAACACGCCGGCGCGCGCAAAGTGCACACCGCCGTGCTGATCGACAAGGATCACGACCGCAAGGCGCGTCCTGATCTGAAGGCAGACTTCGTCGGCCTGCCGTGCATTGACCGCTACATCTTCGGTTACGGCATGGACTACAAAGGTTACTGGCGCAACGCCAACGGGATCTTTGCCGTTAAAGGCATGTAAGACCCCGCGCTATCCCTTGTGGGAGCGAGCCTGCTCGCGATAGCGGTCTGTCAGCAATGTTGATGTTGACTGATACGACGCTATCGCGAGCAGGCTCGCTCCCACAGTTGTTTTGTGTGTGCTGATCCATCCGCGTTCCCCATGCTAGAGTGCTCGGCCCCGCCCCCGGAGCCTTTCATGAGCCTCTTGATCCGCAGCCTAGCCGCCTTGTTGCTGGCCCTCAGTCTGCCGCTGTCTGCGGCGCCGATGCACAGTCAATTCCTGCCGCCGGATGACCTGACGCTGCGCGATGCCGAACCCGAGCAGCAACAATTGCTGCAAGTCACCGATTATTCGGTGGTGGTCGGAGCGCAACGCCAGTCCAATCAGCAGCCGATTCCGGTCACATCGCCGCTGATGATCCGCCTCAAGGGCAAGTCGTTGAACAAGGGCGCAACCATCGCCCAGGTGCTGGTCAATTTCGATGGCGAAAGCAAAAGCCTGAAAAAACCGGTTTACGACGACAAGAGCAAGACCCTGACCCTGTATTACCCGCTGGCCCAGTACCGGGTGGTGATCGATTTGCTGCGCAACGACACCGTGTATGTACAGTTCCTCAGTTATGCCAACGGCCACATCTGGGCTGATCTGCACACCGGGGCCGTTCGTTCGCGTTGAGCCGGGTGGCAGGGCAGGGGTAAACTGCCCGCCCCGTGTAATGTCTGCGAGCTGGAGTCGGCAATGCGTAAAGATAAGAAACAGGTGATTGGTGACGAGATCGGCGATGAGCAGATCAAGCTGTTCCTCGATTTTGAACCGGTCGACGCCACTTCGCCGTCGCTGCACAAACTGATCAAGGCCTACCGTGGCCTGCGCATCGACGATTTCGAGCGCTTCCTGACGTTCTTCGTGGCTGCCGGTTACGACGTGGATGGCGAGGATGAGCACGGCAAGACCTTCGTTGACCTGATCGCCGATCAGCGCAATGCCCCGGACTATATCGAACTGATCGAAAAATCCCGCGCCTAACACCATCCCTGTGGCGAGGGAGCTTGCTCCCGCCGGGCTGCGCAGCGGCCCCAAACTCTTGTGAGCGCTGCGCACTCAAGCGGGAGCAAGCTCCCTCGCCACAGAGGTCAGTGTTTCAAATACTGGCCATAAAAAAAACGCCCCGCACTCACCGAGTACGGGGCGTTTTTTATGCCGCAAGATCAAGCGAAGCTTGGGGGCTCGCTGCTTTCTTCAACCAGTTCCAGGGCGATGTTGTTCTGCGTGTTGATCTTGCGATACAGCGCAGCATCGGTTTCCAGAACCTTCTCGCGGGCCGGGAAGATCTCCGCCAGTTTGGCCGCCCACTCACCCTTGGCCTTGGCCGGGAAGCATTTCTCGATCAGCTCGAGCATGATCGAAACGGTCACCGAAGCACCTGGCGAAGCGCCGAGCAGGGCGGCGAGGGAGCCGTCTTTCGCCGCAACCAGTTCGGTACCGAATTGCAGGATGCCGCCTTTTTTCGGGTCTTTCTTGATGATCTGTACCCGTTGGCCGGCCACTTCCAGGCGCCAGTCCTCGGCTTTCGCCTCCGGGTAGAAGCGGCGCAGGGATTCCAGACGCTGCTCCATCGATTGCATCACTTCGCTGACCAGATATTTGGTCAGGTCCATGTTGTTCTTCGCCACTGCCAGCATCGGGCCGATGTTGCTGGCGCGAACCGACAGCGGCAGGTCCATGAAGGAACCGTGCTTGAGGAACTTGGTGGTGAAACCGGCGTATGGCCCGAACAGCAGGGATTTCTTGCCATCGACCACACGGGTGTCCAGGTGCGGCACCGACATTGGTGGCGAACCGACTGCAGCCTGGCTGTAGACCTTGGCCTGGTGGTGCTTGACCACTTCCGGGTTGTCGCAACGCAGCCATTGCCCGCTGATCGGGAATCCGCCGAAGCCTTTGCTTTCTTCGATGCCCGAAGCCTGCAGCAATGGCAGAGCCGCGCCGCCAGCGCCGAGGAAGACGAACTTGGCGTCGACTTCACGGCTGGCGCCGCTGTTGACGTCCTTGATGCTGACGGTCCAGCCGGCGCCGTTACGCTTGAGGCCGGTGACGCGCTTGCAGTATTTGACCTGGGTGTCCGGTGCGCTGGTCAGGTGCTTGAGCAACTGATTGGTCAGGGCGCCGAAGTTGACGTCGGTGCCATTCATCACGCGGGTAGCGGCCAGGACTTCGTCCGGCGAGCGGCCCGGCATCATCAGCGGCATCCACTCGGCCATCCTGGCCTTGTCTTCGGTGTATTCCATGTCGGAGAAGGCGTGGTGCTTGTGCAGCACGTTGAAGCGTTCCTTGAGGAACGACACGCCTTTGTCACCCTGAACGAAGCTCAGGTGCGGCACCGGGCTGATGAAGGATTTGCACGAGCCGAAGGTGCCTTTCTTGGTCAGGTACGACCAGAACTGTTTGGACACTTCGAACTGGGTGTTGATGTGCACGGCTTTCTTGATGTCGACGCTGCCGTCGGCTGCCTGCGGCGTGTAGTTCAGCTCGCACAGGCCGGCGTGGCCGGTACCGGCGTTGTTCCACGGGTTGGAACTCTCCGCAGCACCGGAATCCATCAACTCGACGACTTCCAGCTTGATCGCCGGGTCGAGCTCTTTGAGCAGTACTGCCAGGGTGGCACTCATGATGCCGGCCCCAACCAGAACTACGTCGACTGCTTCGTTATGCGCCATTTAACGCGTCTCCAAAATCTGCAGCACCAAATTGTCGGCATGGCTGCCAGGGAGTGACGGGGCAGGTCAGTTGCGCCCCGGATACCCATGGTCAGGTTCGTCATGTCCGAATCTTCGCAATTTTTCGCAACTTCGACGGATGCATGCGGCCTGGCTTCAAGAGCTCCATGAACTCATTTCAGCACGCGGCTGGCAATTCGACTTATGGTCGAGACATCCGTTTTTGTGCAACCAAATCCGTAGCGGACAGGCTTCAGGCTCCGATGTTCGAGGTATACCCGGTCCTGTGTCGTTGGGCTGTTTCAGACGCTAATGGTGCATGTTCAGACGCAAAACTTTTCATTTGCTCGCCACACTCTTGTGAAGTTGTGAAAACCCGTTTTTTTCACGCTCTTTTGAAGACGTGAACCTCAAAAAAGGGCTGTCCAGGCCTGGCACCCTGCCCGCAAGGGCAAAACAACGCGGTGGCCGAGCGTCATGACAGCTCTGCAGATTCGCGAAAAGCGGGGTTTTTGCCGGAAGAACAGGCAAGCGCGCCAACTTCACTCGATCTGTGTGGGCGGCTCTCTGTGGGCGATTTGGGTGTCGATGCATGCGCATTGACGGTGTTGCGGGGCCCGATCAGGAGACGTCCTTATAATCGGGGGGAGATTGTATCGAAGAAATGCGGGCAGTTGCTCGTGTTTAATGACTTTTATTAGGCATCCGGTCAGATGCTCAACATCGCTTGCACGCGTGCGCGGGGCTGCGACGCTATGACGCGGGCGCTGGCGGGCAGTGGCTTGTGCAACCAGTTGAGGCGGATTTCTTCGATTTCCACCCAGCCATCGCCCATCGGTTGCAGGCTGCACTGCTTGAATGCCTGGCAATGACCGTTGCGATCGAGCAGGGCAAAACTGCGGTGCAGTGGGCGTGGGGCGAACAACGAGATCAGATAACGCATGGCCGAGTACCTTGTTGGAGGACTGGTTTGAAGCTTGCCTGGCGGCCGTGACGCCGAGGTGTATGGGCGGTGAACAATCTGTGACAGGAACCGCATTCCCACGGCTGGGTCAGACATTTGAGTATTCACTGTCGGGTGCTGGTGACCCGCAGTGGCCCACCGCTATACTGCCGGCCTGTTTGTGCCTGATTCTGGAGAAAAGAGCATGTTGCAACGCCTGTTGTTCGGTTTGATCACTGTGACCAGTTTGACCCTGGTTGGCTGCGCCCACAGCCCGCAACAACTGAGCCCGGAACCGAAGCTGACCACGCAGTTGGCCCCGGTCGGCCATGGCCAGCAAGTGGTGGTGCGTGTGGTTGACGGTCGTCCGTCGCCAACCCTCGGCACCCGCGGCGGCCTGTACCCGGAAACCAGCGCGATCACCGTGCAGCGCGAGCAGATCCTGCCCAAGTTGCAGGCGCAGGCTGAAGCCGCCGTACGTCTGCTCGGCTTCACCCCGACCAGCAACGGGATGAACGCGCCGCAACTGACCGTGACCCTGACCGAGCTGAAGTACCAGTCGCCGAAAGAAGGCATGTACGTGACCGAAGCCACGATCGGCGCGACCTTCCGCTCCGACGTGCAGAGCGGCAACCGTCGCTACAGCGGCCGCTACGGCGCTTCGCTGGACCAGCGCTTCGGCATGGCGCCGAACCAGGAAACCAACACCAAGCTGGTCAGCGACGTGTTGAGCGATGCGTTGACTCGCCTGTTCAAGGACCCGACCGTGGGTCAGATCCTCGCCGAGTAAGCTGTGCGGTTGATGTGAAAAAGCCCGGCGCCAGTGATGGCTCCGGGCTTTTTTGTGGCCACACAATTTATCTGAATACTCATACAACTGTGGGAGGGGGCTTGCTCCCGAAAGCGGTGGATCAGTCAACTCAGAAGTCGACTGACACTCAGTCTTCGGGAGCAAGCCCCCTCCCACAGGGACAGGCGTGTGTCAGGCAGCCTGGGAGTAGAAGTCGAGGACACTCACACCGGTCAGCAAATCCGTCTCCGGCAAATCCGCATGCTGATGCCCGCCGAGGGCGCAATACACCAGCCAGTGGCGATCCTGAACATTGAAGGAGAGGCTGCCGACGAGGCTTTGTTGTTCGTCGGTCGGGGTGATGAGGTACAGGCGATCCTGGTTTTCGGCGTGCAGCATGTCGCGTTCCATGTGTGTTTCGAGGCGCGCATGGTGGCCGATGTAAATGACGATGCCGTGACACAGGACAGCCATCGGTCGATTGTCAGGTTATTTGTCGCAAAGGGTAGGGTAGTGGAGGCGTGTTTCGGTAGAATCCGCGCCGCGGTCGTCGATCTGGCGCCTGCCACACCGATTCAGTTCCGAGGTCTGTGATGTCGCTGCACTTGATGACGCTGTTTACCGCCCATCCCGCCAAATTGATCAACCTGCTGGCGCTGGCCCTGGCCTTCCCCGGCAGTTGGCTGCTGCACGCGACCCGCCGTCGTGAACAACGCGCCATGGCCAGCATCGCCGCGCAACGCCAGGCCCAACCCAACGCCGAACCGATTCTGGATTGGGCGACGTTGCGCATGAACCGCTTTTTCTACCGCTTCGGTTTTGCCTGCCTTGGCCTGGCCCTGATCGTCTCCTGGATCAGCACCCGCTTCTGAAGCGAATGCAAAACCTTGTGGCGAGGGGATTTATCCCCGATGGCCTGCGCAGCAGGCCCATGATTATTCAGGCAGAATCCTGGGGCCGCTTCGCGACCCATCGGGGATAAATCCCCTCGCCACAGAGGCTCCGCTATGCCTGTTTACAACGGTAACCCAGCCTTCACCCGGTACTGATTGCGCACCGGCGTCGCATATTGCAGCACCAGATACGGACGGTGCTCTTCAGGGCAGGCGTCCAGTCGGCGCTGCCATTCTTCCTGCGCCTTGGCCAGCTCATCGGCCGGAAACACTTCGGCAGCCTTCGGCACGTTCAGTTGCGGATCGGCATCGGCCCACTGCGCGTACGCCAGGTAATGCACCGGGAACAGGCGATAACCGCCGAGAATCTGCTTGTCCATCTCGATCGCCAATTGCTTGGTGTCTTCGAACAGTTCGGTGATCGGTGCAGCGAAGTTCACGTGCACCCGGCCCTTGTAGCCGGTGATGCCCTTGGCAATGCTCACGTCATCCTCGCCCGGCGCCTTGGCGTAGGTGCCGGTGGTGGCGCGGATGTACAACTCGCGGGCCTTGGCCTGATCGCACGGGTCGTATTCGTAGCTGATCGACACCGGGGTCAGGTTCAGCGACTGGATGACCTCGCCGAACGGCTCGTCCTTGCGGCTCATGTGGAACATCTTGAGGATCGCCGACTCGGTACGGTCGTCGCCGTCCTTTGCCCGGCCTTCAGCCTGCGCGATCCAGATCGAGGCGCAATCGTTGCGGATCGAGTGGTTGATATACGCCGACAGCAATTGATACGCCGCCATCTTCTCGCGGCGCCCGGTGATCGAGCGATGCACGATAAAACTCTTGTTCAGGCGCATCAGGTCGCTGACGAAGGGTTTCTGCAGCAGGTTGTCGCCGATCGCGATGCGCGGGGTCGGCAGGCCGGCGTGGTACACCGCGTAGTTGACGAAGGCCGGGTCCATCACGATGTCGCGGTGGTTGGCGATGAACAGGTAGGCGCTGCCGGACTTGAATTGCTCGACACCGGTGTAGGTCACGCCATCAGTGGCGCGCTCGATGGTGTGGTCGACGTAGAACTCGACTTTGTCCTGCAAAGTGGCCACGGAGGTCACGTCGGCAAACTCACGACGCAGCCGATGGGCTATAAGTGGTTTGAGCATCCAGCCGAAGGCACCGGCAAAACGCGGGAAGCGGAAGTGGGTGAGGATATCTAGAAACGCCTTGTCGCCGAGCAGTCTTGCCAGTACCGCAGGTACTTCGCTGTCGTCGTAAGGTCGGATGGCATCGAATTCGCCCATCATGCTCTCTTGTTGGAAACGGCTAGGGTAAGTAAAGGTTTTGATCGAAAACCAACGGGGCACGGTCTGAAAAGGTAGCCAGACAAAAATAGCCCTGCAAATAGACCGGCGATTATACGCACAAGTCACCTGGGAGACCGCGATGCTGGAAAGTGCACTGTATGAATGTCCGTATTGTGGTGAAGAGGTCGAGACGACGGTGGACCTGTCCGCAGGCGATCAGACCTACATCGAGGACTGTCAGGTGTGTTGTCGACCGATCACGTTTGTCTTGCAGGTGCATGGCGAGGATTGGTTTCTGGAAGTCTTCAGCGAAAACGAGTGAGGGGCGCGCATGCAGCGAATCTACGAGCCGGAAAACCTGATGGAAGGCGAGATGCTCAAGGGCATGCTCGCCAGTGAAGGCATCGAGGCGCACCTGGTGGGCCGCGATCTGCTCGGCGGTACCGGTGAATTGCCGATTTTCGGCCTGCTGGGCCTGTCGGTCGAAAACGATCAGGCCGAATACGCCCGCGAATTGATCACCGCGTACAATGCCGCGCTGCCGCTGCCCGGCGATGAACCGGAGAGCTTTCCCGGGACGCTGGTCTGTTAGGCTGACGTTCGTTTTACTTTTGAGTCGTGTTGCCCCATGTGTGGACGTTATGCCCTGTTTCGCTGGAACCGCGACTTCGCGGCCCTGCCCGGATTTCCCGCCGATCAGCAGGCGCAGTGGAACATTTCCCCCAATGATTCGGTGTTGATGCTGCGTGCCGAGGCCGACGGCCAACGCACCCTGGCCCGCGCCCGTTGGGGGCTGACGCCACCGTGGCTGACCGATCTGTCGCGTACCCCGGCGCATGCCCGGGCCGAAACCGTCGCCGAGCAACCGATGTTCCGCGAGGCGCTGCGCCTGCGCCGCTGTCTGCTGCCGGCCAACGGTTTCTACGAATGGCGCGGCAATCTGCGCAAGCGCCCGTACTGGCTGACGCCGGGGGAGGGTTCGTCGCTGTTTTTCGCGGCGATCTGGGAGGCCTATCCGGTGCAGGAGCAGGTGTGGCTGAGCACCGCCGTCATCACGCAGCCGGCGGCCAGTCAGCGCCGACCGTTGATTCTCGATGAGGCGGGGCAGGCGGCCTGGCTCGATCCCGCGACGCCGTTGCATGTGCTGCAGGGCTTGCTCGCCAGTGAGCCGGCGGCATTGCGCGAGCGGGTGTTGGCGAATCTGGTGAATGATCCGAAGCTCAATGGGCCGGAATGCCTGACCCCGGGTTGAGTTGATGCTGTGCCGCCCTCTTCGCGAGCAAGCCCGCTCCCACAGGTTTTGTGAACGCCGCAAAATTACTGTGGGAGCGGGCTTGCTCGCGAAGGGGCCTTTGGATCAGACCTTGAACTGATTGATCAGCCGCCGCTGCTGCTCCGCCAATTTAGTCAGGCCGGCACTGGCCGAACTCGACTCATCCGCACCGCCCGCCACTTCATTCGCCACCTGACCGATATTGATCACGTTACGGTTGATGTCATCGGCCACTGCGCTCTGTTCTTCCGCCGCACTGGCAATCTGCGTATTCATGTCATTGATCACCGACACCGCCTGAGTAATCGTCTCCAGCGCCTCGGCCGCTTTCGCCGCGTGCTGCACGCTTTCGTCGGTGCGGTTCTGGCTGTCCTCCATGACCCGCACCACATCGCGGGTGCCCTGTTGCAGCTGCTGGATCATGCTCTGGATTTCTTCGGTGGCCTTCTGGGTCTTCTGCGCCAGATTGCGCACCTCGTCCGCCACCACCGCAAAGCCGCGCCCTTGTTCGCCGGCCCGCGCCGCTTCGATTGCTGCGTTCAGCGCCAGCAGGTTGGTCTGCTCGGCGATCCCGCGAATCGCGATGAGGATCGCGTTGATGTTTTCGCTGTCTTTGGCCAGCGTCTGCACCACCTCCACCGCTTTGCCGATTTCCACCGCCAGTACGCCAATCGAGTTCGACGTATCACGGACGATCTGCATGCCTTGGCCGGCAGCCTGATCCGCGTGGCTGGCGGCTTGCGCAGCCTGAGTGGCGTTGCGCGCCACGTCTTGCGCAGTCGCGGTCATCTCCTGCACCGCCGTGGCGACCTGATCGATCTCGGCCATCTGTTTCTGAATGCCGATGTTGGTGCGAATCGCGATGTCGGCAGTGTGTTCCGAGGAATCGCTGACGCTCTGCACTGACGTCACCACCTGCGTGATCATCGCCTGCAACTTGGCGAGGAAGGTGTTGAAACCTTTGGCAATCGAGCCGAGCTCATCGCTGCGATCACTGCTCAAGCGACGGGTCAGGTCGCCTTCACCTTTGGCAATGTCATCGAGCATGGCGACCATCTGCTTCAGTGGTCGGGCGATGCCGTGCCCCACCAGCCAGATCACCAGCAGACCGATGGCGGCAATGATCAGGCCGACCATGGCCATGCCAAAGGTGTCGGACTTGCGCTGTGCATCGAGATCGGCCTGAAGTTTTTGCAGATCCGCCATCACCGCGTTCAACGGCAGTTGCAGCATCAGGGTCCAGCGCGCGTCGGTCTGGCCGATGCCGAACGGCAGGTACAGCTCGATGCGGCCCTTGTCCTTGTTGACCGAGTAGGTGACTTCGCCGCGTTTGAGATTGGCCATGTTGGCGATCTGCTCGGCGTCGAGAATGTCGCTGACCTTTTCACCGAATTTGCTCGGATCCTTGGTGTAGGCCACGATCCGGCCGTTGCCGCCGATCAGGGCCATTTGCCCGGCACCGCTGTACAACTTCTGGTTGGCGCCGAGGAGCATTTCCTGGATGAAGTTCACCGACAGGTCGGCGCCGACGATGCCCTGGAATGCGCCGTTGAGCATGATCGGTTCAATGAACGAGGCGAGCATCACGACCTTGTCGCCGACCTTGTACGGCGCCGGATCGATCACGCAGGGCTTTTTCGTTTCCTTGGAGCAGAGGTAGTACTCACTGGCGCGTACCCCGGTGGACAGGGTTTTCTGATCGTCGACATCGGCCAGTTTGTCCACGCCCAGACTGCCGTCGGTATTGCGGAACCACCACGGCAGGAAGCGTCCGTTGGCGGGATCGATACCGGTCACGGCGCTGCCGACGTAGGCCGCGTCATTGTGGTCCAGGGCGTTTTTTTCCCAGCCGATGTAGGTGCCGAGAATCTTCGGGTTCTGCTCGACGTTCTCCTTGATCAGGCTGATCAGTTGCTCGCGGCTGACGCTCAGGCGCGGCTGGCCGTCGGCGCCCGGTGTGCCGAGCAGCGCATTGACCCGCACCAGTCCGCCGGCAATCAGCAGCGGCGCTTCGAGTTCGCGCTGGATCTGGCTGACCTGGGTCTGCGCCAACGAGGTCAGGCGTTGTTCGATGACTTGTTCGAACTGCGCCTGAGTGCGCTGCTGCACCATGTCTTGAGTGCGGGCACCGGAAAACAGCGCGTACAGCACCAGCGCGGCAACCACGCTGAGGACGATGGCGCCGGCCAGGGCGGCGACGGAAAACTGGATCGACTTGAACTTCATGGGAGCTCCGCACGCAAGAGGACGTCTGCGCTGTTGTATCGGCAGCAGGCACTGCGCCATGAGCGTTGAGCGGAACATTGGGCGGGCGATGTCGCAAATGGATCGGTGCGCGACGCAGCGGCAGCAGGCTTGCCGGTTGCTGTGAATTTTTTACGACAACAGCGGTGGGAAATTTCCGAAAGACGCTGCAACACGTCTGTTGTATCTGGCGCCGATACAATTCACCCCCTACGATACGCGGCAGGTTTTCAGGGAGCTTTTGAATGAACAAGACATTGGTTGTAAGTGCACTGAGCGCAGCGCTGTTGCTGGCCGGTTGTCAGTCGGTCAACACCACCAGCGGCGGAGCCGTCGGTGTGGAGCGCAAGCAGTACATGTTCAGCATGCTGTCCTCGCAAGAGGTCGACCAGATGTATGCCCAGTCCTATCAGAAGACCGTCGGCGAGGCGTCGAGCAAAGGCGTGCTGGACAAGACCAGCCCGGAGGCCAAGCGGGTTCAGGCGATTGCCAACCGGCTGATCGCCCAGGCACCGAACTTCCGCCCGGATGCGGCGCAGTGGCAGTGGGAAGTCAATCTGATCAAGAGCGACGAGCTCAACGCCAACTGCGGGCCTGGCGGCAAGATCATTTTCTACACCGGGCTGATCGACAGCCTGAAGCTGACCGACGATGAAATCGCGGCGGTCATGGGCCATGAAATCGCCCACGCCCTGCGCGAGCACGGTCGTGAGGCGATGTCCAAAGCCTATGGCATTGAAATGGCCAAGCAGGGTGCCGGTGCGTTGTTCGGTCTGGGTCAGGACAGTCTGGCGCTGGCCGACACCGTGGCCAACTACGGCATGACCTTGCCCAACAGCCGCGCCAACGAAAACGAAGCCGACCTGATCGGCCTCGAACTGGCCGCCCGCGCCGGGTACAACCCGAATGCGGCGATCACCTTGTGGAACAAGATGAGCAAGGCTTCGGAGGGCGCACCACCGGAGTTCATGAGCACTCACCCGGCTTCGTCCAGCCGGATCGCCTCGCTGCAGGCAGCGATTCCGAAGGTGATGCCGTTGTACGAGAAAGCCCCTAAATCCTGATGGTTTTGCCGCAAGGCTGATGGCCCCTTCGCGAGCAGGCTCGCTCCCACCTTTGGAATGCATTCCACTGTGGGAGCGAGCCTGCTCGCGAAGAACGATAACTCGGTCTACCGACTTACGGGGTTAAATCCAGCCACTGCTCTGCATTGCCTTGTACACCGCAACGATCGCAAGAATCAGGAACGCCGAAGCCGCCAGGCGACGGATCAAGGTCAGTGGCAATTTCTCCGCGGCAAAGTTACCCGCCAATACCACCGGCACGTTGGCAATCAGCATGCCGGCCGTGGTGCCGATGATCACCAGCCACAGCTCCGGATATTGCGCCGCCAGCATCACGGTGGCGATCTGCGTCTTGTCGCCGATTTCCGCGAGGAAAAACGCGATCAGCGTGGTCAGGAAGGGGCCGAACTTGCGTGCGGTGCTCGCTTCATCGTCGTCCATCTTGTCCGGGACCAGCGTCCAGAGCGCCGTGGCAGCGAAGCTTGCGGCAAGAATCCAGTGCAACACCGAATCGGAGAAAAAGCTGCCGAACCAGGCGCCTACCGCACCGGCTGCTGCGTGGTTGGCCAGGGTCGCAGCGACGATACCGGCAATGATCGGCCAGGGTTTGCGAAAGCGAGCGGCGAGAATCAGCGCGAGCAGTTGCGTCTTGTCGCCGATTTCGGCCAAGGCAACGATTGCGGTGGGAACGAGTAACGAGTCCAGCATCAGGATTTTCCTAAGGGGCGGGTCGACACGGCTATGACACGTACAGCCTTCCCGCCCCGGGTAAGGTGTGCGTGTCATAGGTCTTGTCAAACCCTGCGATCCGTCTGGTGCGGACGCTTGGGTCGCATACGCCATGATCTGAGGATCAAGTATGTTGACGTATGCCGGACGAGCTTGGCGCTCGTGGGAGACTACTCCCCTAGGACGGAGCGGATTCTGCCTTCGCAAAACCGATAGAGCAAGAACAAATTTTCAGCCACGCTTGGCCCGGTAAATCCGGAAACCATTGCCTTCAGCCTTGATTGCACACACGCCCAGATGCTCTTCGATCAGCGGCTGATACTTCAGGAAGCTGTTCGCAACCAGGCGCAGTTCGCCGCCGTTTTTCAGATGTTTGGCCGCTTTTCGCAGCAAGTTCTCGGTGGCGAAATAATCGGTGTGCACGCCGACATGGAACGGCGGGTTGCTCAGAATCGCGTTCAAACCCATCGGTGCAGCGTCGATACCGTCGCCGGTCAGCACTTCGGCGTCCAGACCGTTGGCCGCTAACGTCAGGCGACTGCTGGCGGCGGCGAAGGCATCGACGTCGAGCAAAGTCACCTGATTGTGCGGATAACGCCGTTTGACCGCCGCGCCCAACACCCCGGCGCCACAACCGAAATCCAGCAGATGACCGCTCGGCAGTTTGTCCAGATGCTCAAGCAGCAGGGCGCTGCCGCGGTCCAGTCGACCATGGCTGAACACGCCCGGCAGGCTGATGACTTTAAGCGGGCCTTCGGCCAGCGGCAGCTCATAAGTCTGCGCCAGGCTTTCCAGCGATTTTGCTTCAGGCGCGTTGGCCACGGTGACCTGCCACAGTTGGCAGTGACGGGCGCTGTCGAGTTTGCGCGGCTTGCCGAACGGGTTGAGTTGCTTGGACGCACCCTCGATGCCGCTGCGTTTTTCCCCGACCAGAAACACCTCGCGCCCGGGCAGACGTGCGGCCACCGCGTTGAGGATGTAATCGGTCAGGTCCTTGGACTTGGGCAAAAACACCACGGCACTGTCGAACTCGCGCTCCGGCACGTTTACGCCGAAATGGCTGCGACCTTCGAAGCGCGCATCCAGTGCGGCCTGATCGCCGGCGTGCCAGCACCAGCCGAACGCATTGGGCAGGCGCCCGAGCAGATCGTCGGCAGGCAAACCGGCCAACAACAGCGAACCCTGGAATAACTCGGCCTGACGAAGCAGTACTTCACTGCGCGGATCCATAACTGCTCCCTGGAAAAAAAGTGCCGCAGTTTATCAACTGACGACCCGCAGCGCTTTACCGCTGAAGAATGCCTGGGCGTTTTCGGTCAATTGGCCGACGATGCGTTGCCGCGCTTCGCGACTGCCCCAGGCGTTGTGCGGAGTGACGATCAGCCGTGGAATGTCGGCGGCCAGCAGCGGATTGCCGTTGACTGGCGGTTCGACGCTGAGCACATCGGTGGCGGCGCCGCCGAGGTGACCATTGCGCAGGGCGTCGGCTAGGGCTTGCTCGTCGATCAAACCACCGCGAGCGGTGTTGACCACAAAGGCGCCGGGTTTCATCGCCGCCAGCTCGCGGGCGCCGATGAAGTGCCGGGTGTGTTCGTTGAGCGGACAGTGCAGGGTCAGGGCGTCGATCTGCGGCAGCAGTTCGTTCAGTGGCAGACGATCCGGGCGCGCCGGGCGGCCGGGAATCTGCCCGAGCAACACACGCATGCCAAACGCTTCGGCCAGTCGCGCGACCGCACCGCCGAGTTCGCCATGACCGAGCAGGCCGAGGGTTTTGCCCTCCAGTTCGACAATCGGATAGTCGAGCAGGCAGAACTGTCTGGCCTGCTGCCAGCGACCTTCGCCGACGGCTTTTTGATAATCCGCGAGGCGGGTGGCGAGGTTGAGCAGCAGCATGATCGTGTGCTGCGCCACCGACGGCGTGCCGTAACCCTGACAGTTGCACACGGTGATGCCGTGGGCGCGAGCCGCGTCCAGATCGACGTTGTTGGTGCCGGTGGCGGTGATCAGGATCAATTTAAGATCCGGGTTGGCGGCCATCGCGGCGGCGTCGATGCGGATCTTGTTGGTGATCGCCACGCTGGCCCCGTGCAGGCGTTCGGCGACTTGATCAGGCGCAGTCTGGGCGAACAGTTGCAGGTCGCTGAAGCAGGCGCGCAACGGGCTGAGGTCGAGATCGCCGAGATCCAGTGACGGGTGATCGAGGAATACGGCGCGGCGCGGGTTCGTCATCAACTGTACCTTTTGTGCTTGGAACGGAAGGCGTAATCTGCCGAGCCTACCAGATGAAACAAAACGTTACGCAGTGCCCGAGGTGCTCACAAAACCTGTGGGAGCGGGCTTGCTCGCGAAGAGGGCGTGTCAGACCCATAAAGGTTGCCTGACACAACGCCATTCGCGAGCAAGCCCGCTCCCACAGGGGAAAAGCATTCAGGCGATGTGTTCAAGCTGATGATCACCCCCAGAGGAGCCCCCATGTACTGGACCGAGTTCTTGACCGTTGCACTGATCCACCTGCTGGCCGTGGCCAGCCCCGGCCCGGACTTTGCCGTGGTGGTGCGCGAGAGCGTGACCCATGGTCGTCGCGCCGGCATCTGGACCGCGCTGGGTGTGGGCACGGCGATTTTCCTGCATGTGGGTTATTCGCTGCTGGGCATCGGCCTGATCGTGTCGCAGTCGATCGTGCTGTTCAACGCCTTGAAATGGGCCGCCGCCGCTTACTTGCTGTACATCGGCTTCAAGGCGCTGCGCGCGCAGCCGGCGAAAGTCGTGGCCGATGATTTGCACAAAGAGGCCGGCGTGCGCACCGCGCGCGGCGCGTTCACCTCGGGTTTCGTGACCAATGGTCTGAACCCGAAAGCCACGCTGTTCTTCCTGTCGCTGTTCACCGTGGTGATCAACCCGCACACGCCACTGTCGGTGCAGGCCGGTTATGGGGTTTACCTGGCCGTTGCGACCGCTTTCTGGTTCTGCCTGGTGGCGATGCTGTTCAGTCAGCAACGTGTACGTGCCGGTTTTGCCCGCATGGGCCATTGGTTCGACCGCACCATGGGCGCGGTGCTGATCGCTCTCGGCGTGAAAATCGCGTTTACCGAGATGCATTGATCTCAGAACCGCGACTTAAAACTGTGGGAGCGAGCCTGCTCGCGAATGCGTTGGATCAGTCGACATTACTGGTGGCTGAAAGACCGCTTTCGCGAGCAGGCTCGCTCCCACAGGGCCTTACACAAGCTCGCTGAGTTTGCTCAGATTATTCAGGTACTCCCGGGGATTGTCCCCAAGCAAACGGCGAAACATCGCGCTGAACGCCCGCGCGCTGCCGTAACCCAGATCCCGCGCCACGCGCTGCACGCTGTCCCCGGCGAGCAGGCGCGGTAACGCTTCCATCAGGCGCAGTTGCTGGCGCCAGGCGTTGAAACTCATCTTCAGTTGTCGCTGGAACAGCCGCGCCAGAGTGCGTGAGCTGGCGCCGACCTGCTGCGCCCAGTCTTCCAGGGTGTTGGGGTGATCCGGTGTGTGCAGCAACGCCAGACAGATGTTCTGCAGGCGTCGGTCAGTAGGCATTGGAATGTGCAGCGGCAGGTTTTCCAGGCTGGCGAGCTCTTCCAGCATCAACTGCTGGATCAGCGGATTATCCGCGTGCGGCGGGCCTTGAACAGCGCGCAGGATCAGCTCGCGCAGTAGCGGCGTCACCGCCAGCACGCAGCACTGTTGCAGGCTGGCCGGTGACAGCTCGGGGGCAATGAACAGCGAGCGCATCTGCACATCGCCGGACATGAATATCTCGTGCGCGACTTGCGGCGGAATCCACACTGCGCGGCTTGGCGGAATCACCCAGGCACCGAGGTCGGTGACCACCCGCATGATCCCTCGGACGGCATACAGCAACTGCGCCTCGCGATGCAGGTGCAGCGACTGGTGCGCGCCGTCCAGATAATCCCGGGGATAGGCACTCACCGGGCCGTGTTCGAAGTGGCTGATCAACATGTCGGATTCGATGACCTGGTTGGCAGGTATGCGCTTTTTCGCCAACTTAGCATAAAGCCGCTGACAACAATCCGCCCATAACAAACACAAGCGTGCCGCCATGAATCAATCTCGAAACGTCATTCGCTACGTCAACGCCGCCCATGTGATCGACCACATGTTCATGCTGATTTTTCCCGCCGCCGTGCTCGGCATGACCCAGGCCTTCGGCCTCGACTACGCCGCGCTGATCGGCCTTTCGCTGGGTGGGTTCATTGCCTTTGGCGCCTGTTCGTTACCGGCCGGCTGGCTGGGCGATCACTGGAATCGGCGGCAGATGATGCTGGTGTTTTTCTTCGGCATCGGCGCCTCGGCGATCTTCACCGGGCTGAGCACCAGCCCGACGATGCTGGTGATCGGGTTGACCCTGATCGGCATTTTCGCCGCGATCTACCACCCGGTGGGCACCGCGATGCTGGTGGCCTACGCGCAGAATCGCGGCCGGGAGATCGGCATCAATGGCATGTGGGGCAACCTCGGCGTGGCGTTCTCGGCGCTGATCACCGGGTTGCTGGTGGCGCAGTTCGGCTGGCGGTCGGCCTTTGTGTTACCGGGGGTAGTGGCGATCATGCTGGGAATCGGCTTTGCCGTGCAGGTGCGTGAAGAGCCGATCCCGCAGCGTCCACACACCGCACTGAAGGGCGCTGCCGGGCAGCGGATTTCGATGCTCATGGTATTCGGTGTGCTGGCACTGGCGACGGCCACCGGTGGCGTGGTGTTCAACGCCACGACCATGACCTACCCGAAGCTGTTTCAGGAACGTCTGCATGACTTGTTCGCCTCGCCGCAAACCCTCGGCGTGGTGGTCAGCCTGGCGTATGCCTTTGGTGCAGTGGCGCAGTTGAGCATTGGCCAGGTGCTGCACCGAGTCAGCTTGAAATGGCCGTTTATTGTGTTGACGCTATTTCAGGCGCCGCTGTTGTACGCCATGGCGTATGTCGATGGCTGGGCAGTGATCGTGCTCGGTGCGGCGTTCATGTTCGTGGTGTTTGGTCAGGTGACGGTGAACGACTCGATGGTCGCCAATTTCGTCGCGCCGCAGTGGCAATCGCGGGTCTTCGCCTTGCGTTACTGCCTGTCGTTCGGCGCCAGTGCGACGGCGATTCCGCTGATTGCCTACATCGAACCGCGCCATGGTTTTGTCGGGCTTTACGTGATTCTGGCGGGTTTCGGCGCATTGACCTTCCTTGCTGCGCTGGTTTTCCCACGGACGCCTTCAGAAGCGGCTGTAGGGCAAACGGCCTGAACGGCGCTGAAATACCGACAAATGCTGGCGCAAAGCTAGCATTTGTACGGCTGTGCAAATCATTCCTTCGGCTGATTTGACTGGGGTATAACGGCTCTAGAGTAACGCTCTCTACGCCAACACCGTGCAGCCAGAAAAGGGATTCATATGTTGCAGACTCGCGTCATTCCCCCGGCCGATGGGGCCTACCAGTATCCATTGCTGATCAAACGGCTGCTGATGTCCGGCGCCCGTTACGAGAAAACCCGCGAGATCATCTACCGAGACCAGTTGCGCTACAGCTATCCGACCCTGATCGAGCGGGTGGCGCGGCTGGCCAACGTGTTGACGGCGGCCGGAGTGAAGGCGGGTGACACCGTGGCGGTGATGGACTGGGACAGCCATCGCTACCTCGAATGCATGTTTGCCATTCCGATGATCGGCGCGGTGATCCACACCATCAACGTGCGTCTGTCGCCGGAGCAGATCCTCTACACCATGAACCACGCCGAGGACCGCTTCGTGCTGGTCAACAGCGAGTTCGTCGGGCTGTACCAGGCCATCGCGCCGCACCTGACCACCGTCGAGAAAACCCTGCTGCTGACCGATCTGCCGGAAAAGACCGCCGAGCTGCCGAACCTGGTCGGCGAGTACGAGCAACTGCTGGCCGCCGCGAGTGCGCAATACGACTTTGAGGATTTCGACGAGAACTCGGTCGCTACCACCTTCTACACCACCGGCACCACCGGCAACCCGAAAGGCGTGTACTTCACCCATCGGCAACTGGTGCTGCACACCATGGGCGTGTCGACGATCATGGGCGCGATCGACAGCGTGCGCCTGCTCGGCACCAACGACGTGTACATGCCGATCACCCCGATGTTCCATGTGCATGCCTGGGGTTTGCCGTACGTGGCAACCATGCTCGGGCTCAAGCAGGTTTATCCGGGGCGTTACGACCCGGAATTTCTCGTCGAGCTGTGGCGCAAGGAGAAGGTCACGTTCTCCCACTGCGTGCCGACCATCCTGCAGATGCTGCTCAACGCCAAAGGCGCACAGGGCACCGATTTCGGCGGCTGGAAGATCGTCATCGGTGGCAGTGCGCTGAACCGTACGCTGTATGAAACCGCCAAGGCCCGGGGCATTCAGTTGACGGCGGCCTACGGCATGTCGGAGACCGGGCCACTGGTTTCCTGTGCACATTTGAACGACGAGTTGATGGCCGGCACCGAAGACGAACGCACCACTTACCGGATCAAGGCCGGTGTGCCGGGGCCGTTGGTGGAAGCGGCGATCGTCGACGCCGAGGGCAACTTCCTCCCCGCCGACGGCGAAACCCAGGGCGAACTGGTGCTGCGCGCGCCGTGGCTCACCGAAGGCTATTTCAACGAACCGCAGAAGGGCGCCGAGCTCTGGGCCGGTGGGTGGCTGCACACCGGCGATGTGGCAACGCTCGACAGCATGGGCGTGATCGACATCCGCGACCGCATCAAGGATGTGATCAAGACTGGCGGCGAATGGATTTCCTCGCTGGACCTCGAAGACCTGATCAGCCGTCATGTGGCGGTACGCGAAGTAGCAGTGGTGGGCATCGCCGATCCGCAATGGGGCGAGCGGCCGTTTGCACTGCTGGTGATCCGCGAAGGGCACGAGATCGGGGCGCGCGAGCTCAAGGAACACCTCAAGCCGTTCGTGGAACTGGGTCACTTGAGCAAGTGGGCGATTCCAAGCCAGATCGCCCTTGTTACGGAAATTCCCAAGACCAGTGTCGGCAAGCTCGACAAGAAGCGCATCCGCCTCGACATCACCGAATGGCAGGCCAACAACAGCACCTTCCTTTCGACACTTTGAGTGTCTGCTGGCGCGCCGAAACCGGCGCGCCAGACCCACCAAGCAAGCGCTTGGCTTGTTAAATCGAAAAATTCAGCCATCCTTGCCGTGCCGACATGTGTCGGACTGGCGAAAGGACTGTTCCAGAGTGGCCGGCAGCTGCAAATCACACTTTAGAGGGATCAAGCAGTACCCCCTGCTGGCTATAGTCCGCTCAAGGATTTTTAAGAACGGGGCACACGCACGAACAGGGGCGATGCAACTTTGGAGTGACGTCGGGTGGCTACTGGCTCCCGGTCTTCCAGGCGTTTTTAAAAGTACTCACTGCCATAACAATAATGCACATGGAGTAGCGTCGATGACATCAGTAAACCAGTTCTGGCGCCGGGCTAAACTGCCTCTGGCCGTCAGTCTTGCCTCTACGCTCGCCGGGCCCGCATTCGGCGTCAGTTTCAACGTCGGTGAAATCGAAGGTCAGTTCGACTCCTCGCTCTCCCTGGGCATGAGTATCTCGACCCAGCAGCCGAACAAGGACCTTATTGGTGTCAACAACGGCGGCAAGGGCCTGTCCCAGACCTCCGACAACGGCCACCTGAACTTCAAGAGCGGGCAAGCCTTCTCGAAGATCTTCAAGGGCATCCATGATCTGGAACTGAAATACGGCGACACCGGGGTCTTCGTCCGGGGCAAATACTGGTACGACTTCGCGCTGCAGAATCAGGACCTGGAATACAAGGACGTCAGCAACCACAACCGCGACGTCGCGGCGCGTTCTTCCGGCGGGCAGATCCTAGACGCCTTCGTTTACCACAACTACTCGATTGCCGATGAGCCAGGTTCGGTGCGTCTGGGCAAGCAGGTGGTGAACTGGGGCGAAAGTACCTTCATCGGTGGCGGCATCAACTCGATCAACCCGATCGACGTGTCCGCGTTCCGCCGTCCGGGTGCCGAGATCAAGGAAGGTCTGATCCCGGTCAACATGTTCTACGTATCCCAGAGCCTCACCGAAAACCTCTCGGCTGAAGGTTTCTACCAGATCGACTGGCAGAAGACCGTGACCGACAACTGCGGCACCTTTTTCTCGCAGCCGGACATCGTCACCACCGGTTGCGACGACAACCTGCGGGTACTGAACAAGCGTTCGACCATTCCGGGTATTGCGCTCGGGCCGTTGGCCAACGCTGGTGTCGACGTCAACGAAGAGGGCGTGCTGGTGCGCCGTTCGCCCAACCGCAACGCGCGTGACAGCGGGCAGTGGGGCGTTTCCGCCAAGTACATGTTCGACCCGCTGGCCACCGAGTTCGGCGCCTACTTCATGAACTACCACAGCCGTGCGCCGATCTTCAGCGCCACCGGCGCGCCACAGTCGATCTATAACGGCGTGGCGGCATTGCCGGGGCCGTTCCAGGCGCTGGGGCCACTGGTAGTCGCAGGCAACTCGAACTACTTCATCGAATACCCTGAGGACATTCGCCTCTACGGTCTGAGCTTCTCCACTACCCTGCCTACCGGTACGGCGTGGAGCGGTGAAGTCAGCTACCGGCCGAATGCGCCGGTGCAGTTGAACTCCACCGACATTCTGTTCGCCGGCGTACGTCCGCTGGGTGGCGCGTTGACCAATGCGTCGGTCCTCAACGGCGTGCCGGGCCAGGATCTGCACGGTTACAACCGTAAAGAAATCACCCAGCTGCAAACCACCCTGACGCACTTCTTCGATCAGGTGATGGGCGCCAACCGGCTGACCCTGGTGGGTGAAGTCGGCGTGACCCACGTCGGTGGTCTGGAAAGCAAATCCGAAGCCCGTTACGGCCGCGATCCGGTGTTCGGCCCGGGCGAACTGCCTGCCACGGGAGGTCTCAACACCTGCTCGCAGATCCTCAACACCTCCACCATCAACGGTGCCGGGCCGGGGGCTTCGCGCGATAACGTTTCCAGCAACTGCAACAACGATGGTTTCACCACGGCCACTTCGTGGGGCTATCGCGCTCGTGCCATCTGGGATTACAGCGACGTGTTTGCCGGTGTGAACCTCAAGCCGAACGTGGCCTGGTCGCACGACGTGAAAGGTTACTCGCCAGGCCCTGGCGGCAACTTCGAGGAAGGTCGCAAGGCCATCAGCCTCGGTCTCGATGCCGAATACCAGAACACCTACACGGCGAGTCTGGCCTACACCAACTTCTTTGGCGGCGACTACACGACCGTGGACGATCGTGACTTCGTGGCCTTGAGCGTCGGCGTGAACTTCTAAGCACAGTTTTTTCAGGACGAACACACATATGAAAATAACAAAGAGTCTGTTCCACGCGGGTGTTCTGGGTTTGTCGCTGCTGGCGACCAGCGTCATGGCGGCCGTTCCCGCCGCCGAAGCCGACAAGCTGGGCAAGAGCCTGACCCCGATGGGCGCCGAAATGGCCGGCAACGCCGACGGTTCGATCCCTGCCTGGAAACCGTTGGCGAAAAATGCCGGCACGGTCGACAGCAAGGGCTTCCTGTCCGATCCGTTCGGCAGTGAAAAACCGCTGTTCACCATCACCGCGCAGAACGTCGAGCAGTACAAGGACAAGCTTGCTCCGGGCCAGTACGCGATGTTCAAGCGCTACCCGGACACCTTCAAGATTCCGGTTTATCCGTCCCATCGCGGCTCGACCGTGCCGGATGACGTGTTCGCCGCGATCAAGAAAAACGCCACCACCACCAATCTGGTCGCAGGCGGTAACGGTCTGGAAAACTTCGATACCGCCGTGCCGTTCCCGATTCCGAAAAGCGGTCTGGAAGTGATCTGGAACCACATCACCCGCTACCGCGGTGGCAGCGTGACCCGTCTGGTGACCCAGGCGACTCCGCAAACCAACGGCTCGTTCAGCCTGGTGTACTTTCAGGACCAGTTCGTGTTCCGCGACAAAATGAAGGATTACGATCCGGCCAACCCGGGCAACATCCTGTTCTACTTCAAGCAGAAAGTGACCGCGCCGGCACGTCTGGCCGGTACCGTACTGCTGGTGCACGAAACCCTCGACCAGGTGAAGGAGCCGCGCAAGGCGTGGGTCTACGCCACTGGTCAGCGTCGTGTGCGTCAGGCACCGCAAGTGTCCTATGACGGCCCGGGCACTGCGGCGGACGGTCTGCGTACCTCCGACAACCTCGACATGTACAACGGTGCGCCGGATCGCTACGACTGGAAGCTCGAAGGCAAGAAAGAGATGTACATTGCCTCCAACAGCTACAAGATCGACTCGCCGACTCTCAAGTACGCAGACATCATCAAGGCCGGCCATATCAACCAGGACCTGACCCGTTACGAGTTGCGTCGTGTCTGGCACGTGGTCGCCACCCTGAAACCGGGTCAGCGCCATATCTATGCCAAACGTGACTTCTACATCGACGAAGACACCTGGCAGGCAGCGGTCATCGACCACTACGACGGTCGCGGTCAGCTGTGGCGTGTCGCCGAAGCGCATGCCGAGGACTACTACGACAAGCAAGTGCCGTGGTACGCGCTGGAAGCCCTGTACGACCTGCAATCGGGTCGCTACCTGGCGCTGGGCATGAAGAACGAAGAAAAATCAGCGTATGACTTCGGTTTCTCTGCCACCAAGAGCGAATTCCAGCCGGGCAACCTGGGCCAGGACGGTATCCGCTAAGCTTTGATCCGAGGCCGCATCCTCGAAAAAACGCCCCGACTGGTTCGGGGCGTTTTTTTTGGCGTTGATTTTGTAGGAGCTGCCGGCTCGCGACAGTCTTTTTGTAGCCATTTGTAGCAGCAACCTTCATAACCGCTACGTTTAAGGCTAGGCTGCGGACATCTGCTACGCCGCCAACAGCCATTCGAACAAGAGCCGGCCATGACTGATCTGTCCCCACTTCCGGGTCCCGCAAGCGCTGCCGTCGCGGCACTGGACGGACGTTTTTTCCGTCCTCCGCTGCCGGACGGATACGTCTTGCGGCCACGTCTCTGCGAGCGCCTGCAAACCGGGCTCGGTGGACGTCTGTTACTGGTGTGCGCTCCGGCCGGGTTCGGCAAGAGTTCGCTGGCGGTGGAGTTCTGTCAGAGCCTGCCGGCGCACTGGCAAAGCCTTTGGCTGGGATTGAGCCCACGGGATAACGATCCGGGGCGGTTTCTCGAGCGATTGCTGGAGGGACTGCAGGACTACTTTCCGGATCTGGGCAGTCGTGCACTCGGCCTGTTGAAGATGCGCCAGCGCCATCAGCCGTTCGCCTTCGAAGAATGGCTCGACGGCTTGCTCGATGAACTGGCCCTGCAACTGCAACCGACGGCGCCGCTGTTGCTGGTGCTCGACGACTACCATCTCGCCCAAGGGCCGGTACTCGACCGTTGCCTGCAGTTTTTCCTCAATCATCTTCCCGATGGCTTGCTGGTCATGGTCACCAGTCGGCAGCGCCCGGACTGGCATCTGGCGCGTCTGCGCCTGTCGCGCCAGTTGCTCGAACTGCATGAGCAGGACTTACGCCTGACCCACGATGAAGCCCTGACGCTGCTCGATCGACACAGCAGTTCATTGCGCGGCGAAGCGCTGGAAAACCTGATCCAGCGCAGCGAAGGCTGGGTGGCCGGACTGCGTTTCTGGTTGCTTGCGGTCTCCGAGGCTGGCAGCGGGGCTCCGTTGCCACCCGCGCTGAACGGCGGGGAAGGGCTGATCCGCGATTACCTGTTGGAAGAAGTGATCGATTGCCTGCCGGCCGAGGTGCAGGCGTTTCTCTACGACACCGCCCCTCAAGAGCGCTTTTGCAGCGAGCTGTGCGACGCGGTGCGCGAAGCCCACGACAGCGCCGAAATCCTGCGGTTTCTGTTGGCGCATCAGGTATTTCTGGTGCCGCTGGACGAACACGGTCACTGGTATCGCTATCACCATTTGTTTTCCGATCTGCTGCGCAGCCGTCCCGTGACCCAGACGCTGGTGCCGGCGGCGACCCTGCACCTGCGCGCCTGTCGCTGGTTCAGTGCTCAAGGGCTGCTCGACGAAGCGGTGGAGCAGGCCTTGCGCGCCGGCCATCTGGATGTCGCAGCGAATCTGGTGCAGAACCTGTCCGAGGAACAACTGCTCGCCGAGCAGAACGTGGGCATGCTGCTGCGCTGGAAAATGGACTTGCCCGACAGCCTGCTGATCAGCACGCCACGCTTGATCGTGCTCTATAGCTGGGCGCTCGGGCTGGCCTGTCAGCTGGATGCCGCTGAAGAGCTGGCCAGTCATTTAAGTCGTTTCCTGCCGGCGCCTTCGGCCTCTGCGCAGAAGTCGATGCTCGCGCAATGGCTGGCGCTCAGCGGCATCATCGCCCGCGGGCGAGGGCATCGTGAGCTGACCCAGCGCTATTGCAGCGAAGCGCTGGAAAGCCTGCCGGTGAAACGTTACGGGCAACGCCTGATGTGCCTGTCGACCTTGTCCAATCTGGCGATTGCCGACGGTGACCTGTGGCGTGCGCGGGGCTTGAATCGAGAATCCCTCGAGCTGGCGCAGCGGGTCGGCAATCCTTTGTTCGAAGCCTTGGCGCATTACGACCGGGCGCGGGTCCTGCAATCGCGCGGGGAAATTCTGCGCGCCCTGGATGAGGTGCATCAGGGTCTTGATCGTCTGCGCGGGTTGTCGGCGCAACGTCTGTACGCGGTGCGTGCACGGCTGACGCTGTATGAAGGTTTTCTGCTGTCGATGCGCTTGCAACCGCAGCAGGCCCGGGCCCGATTGCTGAGCGGTCTGGCCGAAGCGCGGGCCTGTCGTGATATCAGCGTGTTGATCGGCCACTGCGTGATCGCTCGTCTGGACGGCAGCTCAGGCGAGTTTGCCAAGGCCTTTGCCGAACTCGCCGAAGCCGAGCGCCTGATGCACATCTGGGATGTGCCACCGATCTACTATCTGGCAATGATCACCCTGGTCAAATGCGAACTGTGGCTGGCGCAGGGCCGCACTGATCTGGCCGAAGCCTGGCTGGCACGTCTGGGGCAGACCTACACCGGCGAGCGCGCAGCGGCGCCACCGGAGTTTCATCCTCAGTTGCCGCTGCATGTCGAATTGCAGCAGGCGTTACTTGATGTGATCAAAGGCCAGCCGATGCTCGCCGAAGGGCGGTTGAATGTGTTGCTGGAAAACGGTCAGCAAACCGGGCGCCAGTTGCTGTGTGTGATGGCGCTGGCGCAGAAAGTGAATTTGCTGCTGAGCAGTGGTCGCGAATCCGAGGCACGCAAAGCATTGAACCAGGCGCTGGAAGCGGCGGCGGGCGGCGTGATACAGCCATTTGACGCCTTGATCAAAGCGCATCCGGACTGGCTGCGCAGCCAGCTGCAAAACTCGCCAGCACTGGCAGGACAGCAGTTGCTGACGCATTTTCCGCTGGTGGTTGCCCGTCCTGTCATTGAATGTGGATCTGCCGAACAACTCAGCAGTCGCGAGCTGGCGGTGCTGCGTTTGATTGCCCAGGGCTGTTCCAATCAGGAAATCAGCGAGCAACTGTTCATTTCGCTGCATACGGTGAAAACCCATGCCAGCCATATCAACAGCAAGCTGGGGGTCGAACGGCGCACGCAGGCGGTGGCACGCGCCAAGGAACTGGGTGTGTTGAGCTGATCGCGATATCCGCCGGCCAATGAAAAACGCCCCGAACCAGTCGGGGCGTTTTGGGTTTATGTTCCAGGCCTGTGTTACCGGCCGGGTCATTGGGGGCGCGCGTCAGGCCACCAGATCGTTGGCGCTGAAACTGTTGACACCGACCAGCTGAATTTCGAAGTCCGCACCGGCGTTGCCACTGACGTTACCCGACAATATATGGTCGACAAAGCGCAACTGGCCTGCACCTGTGAAGTCGGCGCCACCGATGAAGGTGAAAGCATTGACCCCGGCGGTCAGCAGGTTGGCGTCGAATTTCGTCAGATCGATCTTGTCACCTTGCAGGCTGTTGAAGTCGGTGATGACGTCGCGGTTGGCGCCAATACCCATTTCGTTGACCGCGCGGAAAACGAAGGTGTCCGCTCCGGCATCGCCGAAGAGCACATCCGCACCAGCACCGCCGTCCAGGATGTTGTTGCCGGCATTGCCTCTGAGAATGTTGTTCAGCGAGTTGCCAGTGGCGTTGAGCGCGCTGCCGACCAGGTTGAGATTCTCGAGATTGGCGCCCAGCGTGTAATCGATGTACGAATAGACGGAGTCGACATCGCTGGCCGACGGGCCTTCTTCAATGACCACATCCCCGATGTTGTCGACCACGTAGCTGTCGTTGCCGGCCCCCCCGATCAGGGTGTCCGCGCCTGCACCACCGTTGAGGGTGTTGTCATCGCTGTTGCCGATCAGGGTATTGCTCAGCGCATTGCCATAGACGGTGAAACCGCCGGAGCCGGTCAACTGGACGTTCTCGACGTATTGCAGGTTGCCGAGATTCAGGTCGACGATATTGGTTTGTGCGGTGGCGTTGTAGCCGATCAACAGGGTGTCGTTACCTTCGTTGGCCAGCTCTTGGACGAGGGCCAGCTCGCCTGCCTGATCCAGGCCATAGGTGTCGTTGCCCTTGCCGCCGATCATGGTGTCCAGGCCGGCTCCACCAATCAGACGGTTGTCGTTGTCGGTGCCCCTGAGGATGTTGTTGAGCGAGTTGCCGGTGGCGTTGAGGGCGCCGCCGACCAGGTTAAGGTTTTCGAGATTGGCACCCAGGGTGTAATCGATGTACGAGTAGACCGAGTCGATTTCGCTGGCCAAAGGGCCTTGTTCGATAACCACATCACCGATGTTGTCGACGACGTAGCTGTCGTTGCCGGCGCCGCCGATCATGATGTCCGCGCCTGCACCACCGTCGAGGGTATTGTCGCCGCTGTTGCCGGTCAGGGTGTTGTTCAATGCGTTGCCGTAGACGGTGAAACCACCGGAGCCGGTGATGGCAACGTCCTCAATGTTGAGCAGACTGGCCTGGTTCAGGTTGATGACATTGCTTCGTGCACTGGAGTCGTACTCGATCACCAGCAGATCAGTGCCTTCGTTGGCGAACTCCTGGATGAGGGCCAGTTCGCCGACCTGATCTATGCCGTAGGCGTCATTGCCCTTGCCGCCGATCATGGTGTCCAGGCCCGCGCCGCCGACCAGTTGGTTGTCGCCGTCGTTGCCGATGAGCACATTGTTCTGTTCGTTGCCAATGGCGTAAATATTGCCGTTACCGGTCAGGGTTAGATTTTCCACCCACTGGCCCAGGGTGTAATTTACCGACGCGCGTACCGTATCGGTGCCGTCCCAACGGTAGTTTTCAGTGACCACGTCGCCGATGTTATCGACAATGTAGGTATCGTCGCCTGCACCGCCGATCATGGTGTCGGCCCCCGCACCGCCGTCCAGTAAGTTGTTGCCGTCTGTACCTCTGAGAATGTTGTTCAGCGAGTTGCCGGTGGCCCTGATGGCACCGCCGACCAGATTGAGGTTCTCGAGGTTGGCGCCCAACGTGTAGTCGATGTAGGAGTAAACCGAATCGATTTCGGTGGCCGATGCACTGTCTTCGATCACTACGTCGCCGACGTTATCGACAACATAGCTGTCGTTGCCTGCTCCACCCTGCATGATGTCCGCACCAGCGCCACCGTTGAGGGTGTTGTCATTACTGTTGCCGACCAGCGTATTGTTCAGCGCATTGCCATAAACGGTGAAAAAGCCGGATCCGGTCAAGGCGACGTTTTCAATGTTTTGCAGGCTGGTACGGTTCAGGTCGATGGTGCTGCCCAGTACGCTGAATGCCTTGTATTCGATCACCAGCATATCTGTGCCTTCATTGGCCAGTTCCTGGACGAGATCCAGCTCACGCTCGTCATCGATACCATAGGCGTCATCGCCTTTACCGCCAATCAGAGTATCAACCCCGGCGCCGCCAACCAGTTGGTTGTTTCCGTCATTGCCGATGATGATGTTGTCCTGATCGTTGCCAATGCCGTAGATGTTGCCTGTTCCGGTCAGGGTGAGATTTTCCAGATTGGCACTAAGGCTGTAGTTGACCGAGGCGCGGACTGTGTCGATTCCACCTTGTAGGCGGTTGGCTTCACTGATGACGTCGCCCACATTGTCGACGATGTAGGTATCGTTGCCCAAACCGCCGATCATCAGGTCGGCCCCTGCGCCGCCGTCCAGCACGTTATTGCCGTCGGTTCCTCTGAGGATATTGTTCAGCGAGTTGCCAGTGGCGTTGAGCGCGCTGCCGACCAGGTTGAGATTCTCGAGATTGGCGCCCAGCGTGTAATCGATGTACGAATAGACGGAGTCGACATCGCTGGCCGACGGGCCTTCTTCAATGACCACATCCCCGATGTTGTCGACCACGTAGCTGTCGTTGCCGGCCCCCCCGATCAGGGTGTCCGCGCCTGCACCACCGTTGAGGGTGTTGTCATCGCTGTTGCCGATCAGGGTATTGCTCAGCGCATTGCCATAGACAGTGAAACCGCCGGAGCCGGTCAACTGGACGTTCTCGAAGTTTTGCAAGTTGCCGAGATTCAGGTCGACGATATTGGTTTGTGCGGCGGCGTTGTAGCCGATCAACAGAGTGTCGTTACCTTCGTTGGCCAGCTCTTGGACGAGGGCCAGCTCGCCTGCCTGATCCAGGCCATAGGTGTCGTTGCCCTTGCCGCCGATCATGGTGTCCAGGCCGGCTCCACCAATCAGACGGTTGTCGTTGTCGGTGCCCCTGAGGATGTTGTTGAGCGAGTTGCCGGTGGCGTTGAGGGCGCCGCCGACCAGGTTAAGGTTTTCGAGATTGGCACCCAGGGTGTAATCGATGTACGAGTAGACCGAGTCGATTTCGCTGGTCAAAGGGCCTTGTTCGATGACCACGTCACCGATGTTGTCGACGACGTAGCTGTCGTTGCCGGCGCCGCCGATCATGATGTCCGCGCCCGCACCGCCGTTGAGGGTGTTGTCGCCGCTGTTGCCGGTCAGGGTGTTGTTCAATGCGTTGCCGTAGACGGTGAAACCACCGGCGCCGGTGATGGCAACGTCCTCGATGTTGAGCAGGCTGACCTGGTTCAGGTCGATGGTGTTGTTTTGTGCGCTGGCGCTGTACTCGATCACCAGCAGATCAGTGCCTTCGTTGGCGAACTCCTGGATGAGGGCCAGTTCGCCGACCTGATCTATGCCGTAGGCGTCATTGCCCTTGCCGCCGATCATGGTGTCCAGGCCCGTGCCGCCGACCAGCTGGTTATTGCCGTCGTTGCCGACCAGCAGGTTGTTCTGGGCGTTACCGATACCGTAGATATTTCCGGTGCCGGTCAGGTAGAGATTCTCCAGGTTGGCACTGAGGGTGTAGTTCGCCGACGCCCGGACAGTGTCGATCTCGTTGACCAAGGTGCTGGTCTCAATAATGACATCGGCGCTGTTGTCGACAATGTAGGTATCGTTGCCCAGGCCACCGATCATGACGTCGGCTCCCGCGCCACCGTCCAGAACGTTATTGCCGTCGGTACCTCTGAGGGTGTTGTTCAGCGAGTTGCCGGTAGCGTTGACTGCATTGCCGACCAGATTGAGGTTCTCGAGATTGGCGCCCAGCGTGTAATCGATATACGAGTAGACCGAGTCGACATCGCCGGCGGCCGGACCCTCCTCAATGATCACATCCCCGACGTTGTCGATAACATAGCTGTCGTTGCCGGCACCGCCGATCAGGGTATCCGCGCCCGCACCACCATTGAGGGTGTTGTCCAGTGCATTGCCGATCAGCGTGTCATTGAACGCCGAGCCATAGGCGTTTTCGATCTTCGCGCCGTAGGCAATCGCCAGTCCCTGATTGAACGAGTTGCCTGCCTGATCGGTAAAGGCTTGGCCGATCTTGCTGTATTGGCCTTCGTTGAGGTTGATGCTGACGGCCGCCAGTTGGTTGCTGGCATCTATCGTATCGATACCTCCGGCATCCCAGATGGTTTCGAACACTGACTGTGTCGGGGCCCAGGAATAAACGTTGTCGCCAGTCATCCACTTCGTGTTTGCGCCATACAGGCTCTGGATGGCCAGGATGTCCAGCACCATGGGTGTGGTAGGCAGATACGAGTAGCTGTTGTTGTAGCTCATGACAGTGAAGGCGGCGTCATCGAGCGATGGGTCGAGCGTGATGCTGTTGTAGGCCGATGGCGCGAACGAGTGCTTGAGGCCTAGTGCATGACCGATTTCATGAACGAATGTCATGAAATCGTAAGTGCCTTTGTTCGGAGAAGGCTGACTGGTGTTCGGCCCGATCCAGACATCGCCGCCATTGGGTTTCAGGGAAGGAGTGTAGGCCCATGCAGCCGCATCGTTGTCGAGGAGCGCATAACCGCCGAAACGCAGATCACCTACGCTGGTCGAAGACTCGCCCGTCAACTGGAACGTGATATTGGCTACGGCTGACCAGCTATCCAACGCGCTCATCACCGCCCGTTGCTGGGCGTCGGTCAGTGCATAGGCTGCCTTCGGTTCGTTATCTGCGCTGTAATTCGCGGCAAACACCGATACGCCAGGGACAATGAAGCTGTACGTCAGACTGGTCACCGCACCCGGGTTGTACCATTGGGTGCTTTCCCATTTATAGCCGGAAATGAGGCTGTCGACAGGGGCGACCCCAGTCAGATTGGCGAATGTGGTGTATGTGTAACCAGTAGGGCGTGGCATGCGTGATTCCTGAGGTGGGCTGCGGCCCTTCCCGAAATGCGGCCGCTACAAGGTTGGATTTTGCACGAGAACAAGGTTGCTTGACATCATCTGGCCACTACTTTCTGATTAGTGGCGCCAATTAACTGACCCGGCAATCTGTATCGGCGAGTGCAGTAGAATCCTGAGGCGAACGTCAACCTTGTCAGTCCAGGATCCATTTCATGTCTGTTCCAAGTCCCGCGCTTATTCGCGAAACCTTCCCGGTCGGCCCGTTGCAGTGCAATTGCACGATCATCGGCGACCCCATCACGAAAAAAGCCATCGTCGTCGATCCGGGTGGCAATCCTGACCTGATCATGGCGCGCCTCGATGCCCATGGTCTGAAAGTGGTCAGTATCATCCACACCCACGCGCATCTCGATCATTTCCTCGCCTCCGGGCAGATGAAAGAAAAGACTGGCGCGACCCTGCACCTGCACAAGGAAGACCAGTTCCTGTGGGACAACCTCGAAATGCAATGCCAGATGTTCGGTGTGCCCTACACGCCGGTGCCGTCGCCGGATCGCTGGTTGAGCGACGATGAAGAACTGGCCTGCGGCTGCGGCGTGGCGCTGCATACGCCGGGACATACGCCCGGTTCCATGAGCTTTTGGTTTTCGGAGGCTAAGCTGTTGATTGCCGGCGACACGCTGTTTCGTCGCGGAGTAGGGCGCACGGATTTGTGGGGCGGCGATCAGGCGACCATCGTGCGATCGATCAAGCAGCGGCTGTACACCCTCGACGAAGACGCAATCGTGGTTGCCGGGCATGGTCCGGACACGCGTCTCGGGGATGAAATGCGGGAAAATCCGTTCGTGCGCGCCTAAACATTTTGTCATGAGTGTGCGGCGGAATTTTTTGGCATTGTCATGATCCAACGCCCGCACAGGTCTATTGCCTAGGGCCGCTGCCACACAGAATGCGAAAAAAACCAGGAGCTCTTCATGTTCACCACGCCTCGTTTGATTATTGTTGCTACCGCTGTGGCCATGTTGGCCGGCTGCGCCTCGCCCAACCCGTATGACAATCAGGGGCAGGCCGACGGTGGCTCGCAAGGCATGAGCAAAACCGCCAAGTACGGCGGTCTCGGTGCGCTGGCCGGCGCCTTGGCAGGTGCCGCCATCGACCACAACAACCGTGGCAAGGGTGCCTTGATCGGCGCGGCGGTCGTTGGTGCCTCGGCGGCCGGTTACGGTTACTACGCCGACCAGCAAGAGAAAAAGCTGCGCGCCAGCATGGCCAACACCGGGGTTGAAGTGCAGCGCCAGGGCGATCAGATCAAGCTGATCATGCCAGGCAACATCACCTTCGCCACCGATTCGGCGAACATCGCGCCAAGCTTCTATCAGCCGCTGAACAACCTGGCGAACTCGTTGAAAGAGTTCAACCAGAACCAGATCGAAATCGTCGGCTACACCGACAGCACCGGCAGCCGCCAGCACAACATGGACCTGTCCCAGCGTCGTGCGCAGAGCGTGGCCACCTACCTGACTTCTCAAGGTGTCAGCGGTGCCAACCTGTCGGCCCGTGGCGCCGGCCCGGATAACCCGATTGCCAGCAACGGTGACGTCAATGGCCGCGCGCAGAACCGCCGCGTTGAAGTCAACCTGAAGGCGATTCCGGGTCAGCAGTATGGTGGTCAGCAGCAACAGCCGGGGACGGTTCAGCAGTATCCGTAAGTGAATGCTTGAGTGAAGAAATGCCCGGTCTTGTGACCGGGCATTTTTTTTGGGGTTGCCCGTGCTGGCCCTTTCGCGAGCAAGCCCGCTCCCACAGGGATGGGTGTTGTTCACAGAATCTGCGTTCACCACATGACCCTGTGGGAGCGGGCTTGCTCGCGAAGGGGCCGGGTCAATACCCTCAAATCATCAGATACAAAAAAGCCCCCGGACAACCGAATTGTCCGGGGGCTTTTTGCTTGCAGCGAAGACTGATTACTTCTTCAGGCCATAATGCTCATCGAGCATGCCAGGCGAGTTCGGGGCTTTCGGTGCGTAGTCGCGTGGCGGCTCCTGATCGCGCGGCGGCGTCAGGCGTTCGCGCGGTGCCTGCGCGGCATCGGCGTGCAAAGCGGCGATCAGGCGTTGACGGGTCTGCTCGTCCAGGGCCAGGCGGTTGGCGCCCTCGGCGAGATGATCCTGCACTTCCTGATAGCTCTGGGTCAGCTTCTTGACCAGCGTCGCGGTACTGTTGAAGTGAGTGACCACCTCGTTTTGATAGCTGTCGAAACGCTCCTGGATATCATCCAGTTGACGCTGCGTGCGGCTCGGCGCGGCATTCGGTGCGACGCGAGCGATCAGGAATCCAATGGCGACACCCACAACCAGGGCAAGAGTCGGTAACAACCAAACTAAGAGCGAGTGTTCCACGAGTCCTTCCTCTATAAACGGCTTTGCTTTACGTTAACGGCTCGAACCTGCGCTGTATACCGCGATTCACTCGCAATAGATTGGCACAGACAATTTGCTAGACGAGTCGACCCGATTCGAGGTCACGGAGTTCCTTCCTTGCTGATGCGTGAAACCCCTGTAGTGATTGCCGGCCCAGTCGGCCAAATCGAAGCGCTGTACCTCGATAACGAGCAGCCAGTCGGCATCGCGCTGATCTGCCATCCAAACCCGGTGCAGGGCGGCACCATGCTCAACAAGGTCGTCTCGACCCTGCAGCGCACCGCGCGCGACGCCGGGCTGATCACCTTGCGCTTCAACTATCGCGGCGTCGGTGCCAGCGAAGGCTCCCACGACATGGGCAGCGGTGAAGTCGACGACGCTCAGGCTGCCGCAGCATGGCTACTGGAAAAGCATCCGGAGCTGCCGCTGACCCTGTTCGGTTTCTCCTTCGGTGGATTTGTTGCAGCAAGTCTCGGCGGTCGTCTCGAAGCCCAAGGCGTGCAGCTCAAGCACCTGTTCATGGTCGCGCCGGCGGTAATGCGCCTGGGTGATCAGGATCAACTGCCACAGCACGGCGAGCTGACCGTGATCCAGCCGGAAACCGACGAAGTGATCGATCCGCAGTTGGTCTACGACTGGTCGGAAAAACTCCAGCGCCCCCATGAGCTGCTGAAAGTGGCAGAATGCGGACACTTTTTTCATGGCAAGCTGACCGATCTCAAGGATCTGATCCTGCCGCGTCTCTCGAATTGATTGCAGTCTGACAAGCGATTACCCATGACGAACCGTACCCGTATCCTCACCGGCATCACCACCACCGGCACGCCGCACCTGGGCAACTACGCCGGCGCCATCCGCCCGGCGATCCTCGCCAGCCGCGACAGCAATGCCGATTCGTTCTACTTCCTGGCCGACTACCACGCCCTGATCAAATGCGATGACCCGCTGCGCATCCAGCGCTCGCGTCTGGAAATCGCCGCGACCTGGCTGGCCGGTGGCCTGGATGTCGACCGTGTGACCTTCTATCGCCAGTCCGACATCCCGGAAATCCCCGAGCTGACCTGGCTGCTGACCTGCGTCGCCGCCAAAGGCTTGCTCAACCGGGCGCACGCCTACAAGGCCTCGGTGGACAAGAACGTCGAGACCGGCGAGGACCCGGATTCTGGGATCACCATGGGCCTCTACAGCTACCCGGTGCTGATGGCGGCGGACATTCTGATGTTCAACGCGCACAAGGTGCCGGTCGGTCGCGACCAGATCCAGCACGTGGAAATGGCCCGTGACATCGGCCAGCGCTTCAACCACCTGTTCGGCCAAGGCAAAGAGTTCTTCACCATGCCTGAAGCGCTGATTGAGGAGAGCGTGGCGACCTTGCCCGGCCTCGACGGGCGCAAGATGTCGAAGAGCTACGACAACACCATCCCGCTGTTCTCCAGCGCCAAAGAGATGAAGGACGCGATCTCGCGGATCGTCACCGACTCCAAAGCGCCGGGCGAAGCCAAAGATCCGGACAACTCGCACCTGTTCACTCTGTTTCAGGCGTTCGCCACACCGGCGCAGGCGGACGAATTCCGCAGCGAACTGCTCGGCGGTCTGGGTTGGGGCGAGGCGAAGAATCGTCTGTTCCAGTTGCTCGACAATGAACTGGGCGAGTCCCGCGAGCGCTATCACCAGTTGATCGAGCGCCCGGCGGATCTGGAAGACATCCTGCAACACGGCGCGAAAAAGGCTCGTGCGGTGGCGACGCCGTTCCTCAACGAACTGCGTGAAGCGGTCGGCCTGCGTTCGTTCGTCAATCAGGTGCAAGTCGCGGCGACCACCAAGAAGAAAGCCGTGAAAGCTGCACGTTTCGTCAGCTTCCGTGAAGACGACGGCAGCTTCCGTTTCCGTCTGCTGGCGGCCGATGGCGAGCAACTGCTGCTGTCGCGCAACTTCGCCGACGGCAAAACCGCCGGCCAGGTGACCAAGCAACTGCAAGCCGGTCAGGCGCTGGACGTCCGCAACGAAGACCTGAGCTTCAGCGTGTGGCTGGAAGGTGAGTGCGTTGGTGACAGCCCGGCGTTCGCTGATGCTGCCGCGCGGGACGCGGCCATCGAGGCTCTGCGCGTTGCGCTGACCCCGGTTCAGGACTAATCCGCGGCGCGGCCCGACCAAGGGCTGATTGCCATTCCTACGGGCCGTCGCTACAGTGACGGCCCGTTTTTGTTGCCTTGCTAACGAATTATGACGCCCCTAGAACGATATCAAGCTGATCTGAAACGCCCGGACTTCTTCCATGACGCCGCGCAGGAAACTGCCGTGCGTCATCTGCAGCGCCTGTACGACGATCTGATCGCGGCCGAGCAGAACAAGCCGGGTTTGCTGGGCAAGCTGTTTGGCAAGAAGGATCAGACGCCGGTCAAGGGCCTGTACTTCTGGGGCGGCGTGGGTCGCGGCAAGACTTACCTGGTCGACACCTTCTTCGAAGCGCTGCCGTTCAAGGAAAAGACCCGCACCCACTTCCACCGCTTCATGAAGCGTGTGCACGAAGAGATGAAAACCCTCGGCGGCGAGAAAAACCCGCTGACCATCATCGCCAAGCGCTTCGCGACCGAGTCGCGAGTGATCTGCTTCGATGAATTCTTCGTCTCTGACATCACCGACGCGATGATCCTCGGCACGCTGATGGAAGAGCTGTTCAAGAACGGCGTGACCTTGGTGGCGACCTCGAACATCGTTCCGGACGGTCTGTACAAGGATGGCCTGCAACGTGCGCGCTTCCTGCCGGCCATCGCGTTGATCAAGCAGAACACCGAAATCGTCAACGTCGACAGCGGCGTCGACTACCGTCTGCGCCACCTCGAACAAGCGGAGCTGTTCCACTATCCGCTGGATGAAGCCGCGCACGAAAGCCTGCGCAAGAGCTTCAAGGCCCTGACGCCGGAATGCACGGCAGCGGTGGAAAACGATGTGCTGATCATCGAGAACCGCGAAATCCGTGCCCTGCGCACCTGCGACGACGTGGCCTGGTTCGACTTCCGCGAACTGTGCGACGGTCCGCGCAGCCAGAACGATTACATCGAACTGGGCAAGATTTTCCACGCCGTGCTGCTCAGCGGCGTCGAGCAGATGAGCGTCACCACCGACGACATCGCCCGGCGTTTCATCAACATGGTCGACGAGTTCTACGACCGTAACGTCAAGCTGATCATTTCTGCCGAAGTCGAGTTGAAAGACCTGTACACCGGCGGACGCCTGACGTTTGAATTCCAGCGTACGCTCAGCCGTCTGCTGGAGATGCAATCGCACGAATTCCTGTCGCGGGCGCACAAGCCTTAAGCAGATTCGGCATACAAAAAAAGGGCCTGCATTTGCAGGCCCTTTTTTATGCGACGCAGTACCCCTGTGGGAGCGGGCTTGCTCGCGAATGCGGTGTGTCAGCTAAATAGATGCCGACTGAAAGTACGCTTTCGCGAGCAAGCCCGCTCCCACAGTGGTTTTGTGCGTGGGCAGCGAGTTACGCGGCCTGCTGAAACTGCTGCCGATACTGGTTCGGCGACAGCTCGGTGTGCTGGCGGAACAGCCGCGCAAAGAAGCTCGCATCGTCGTAGCCGACCTCATAACTGATGGTCTTGATGCTCTTGCGGCTGCCGGACAGCAAGCCCTTGGCGGTCTCTATACGCAACCGTTGCAGGTAGTGCAGCGGCTTGTCGCCAGTCGCAGTCTGAAAGCGGCGCATGAAATTACGGATGCTCATGCCGTGCTCGCGGGCCACGTCTTCAAAGCGGAACTTGTCGGCGAAATGCTCTTCGAGCCAGTGCTGGATCTGCAGGATGATCACGTCCTGGTGCAGCTTCTGCCCGCCGAAACCGATACGTCCCGGCGAATAGCTGCGTTGCACTTCATACAAAATGTCGCGGGCCACGGCTTGCGCCACGTTGGCGCCGCAGAAGCGTTCGATCAGGTAGATATAGAGATCGCAGGCCGAAGTGGTGCCGCCGGCGCAATACAGGTTGTCAGCGTCGGTCAGGTGCTTGTCCTGATTGAGGTACACCTTGGGAAAGCGCTCGGCAAAGGCATTGAAGAAGCGCCAGTAAGTGGTCGCTTCCTTGCCATTGAGCAGACCGGCCTCGGCCAGCCAGAATACCCCGGTGGCTTCGCCGCAGAGCACGGCGCCGCGGGCATGCTGCTCGCGCAGCCACGGCAGGATTTGTGGATAACGGCCGCACAGGGTTTCAAAGTCGTCCCAGAACGCCGGGAGGATGATGACGTCGGCGTTTTCCAGGCCGCCGTCCACCGGCATCATCACGTCACTGAAGCTGTTCACCGGTTTGCCGTCGGGGCTGACCAGGCGGGTTTCAAACGCCGGTGTCAGGCCGTGGCCCAGTTGTTTGCCGTAACGCAGGCTGGCCAGATGGAAGAAATCCTTGGCCTGCATGAGAGTGGATGCGAAAACCCGGTCGATTGCCAGGATGCTGACGCGCCGCAAGGGCGTGGAGACTTGCTTGGACATAATTCAACTTTTGTTTTGTTTTTATAAGGGAAAGTGGTCACCAGACGGCTGGATCGTCTTATTTTTTGTCGGATGTGTCCAGTGTCCTGTGTCGGAGGTGAGGCTTAGTCTCTGAAGGTCATATTCCTCCAACAAGAATGAAAGGTGCCGCATGATCCCCAGAACCTTGTTCAGCTCCGAGCACGAATTGTTCCGCGACAGCGTACGAACCTTCCTCGAAAAAGAGGCTGTGCCGTTCCATGCGCAATGGGAGAAACAAGGCCACATCGACCGCAAGCTGTGGAACAAGGCCGGGGAGGCGGGGATGCTCTGCTCACACCTGCCGGAAGAATACGGCGGCCTGGGCGCGGACTTTCTGTACAGCGCGGTGGTGATCGAAGAAGTCGGTCGCTTGGGTCTGACCGGTATCGGCTTTTCGCTGCATTCGGACATCGTCGCACCGTACATCCTGCATTACGGCAGCGAAGCGCTTAAGCACAAATACCTGCCGAAACTGGTCTCTGGCGAGATGGTCAGTGCGATTGCCATGACCGAACCGGGTGCCGGTTCCGACCTGCAAGGGGTCAAGACCACGGCGGTGCTGGATGGCGACGAGTACGTGATCAACGGCTCCAAGGCTTTCATCACCAACGGCTTCCTCGCTGATTTGGTGATCGTCGTCGCCAAGACTGATCCGAAGGCCGGCGCCAAGGGCACCAGCCTGTTTGTGGTGGAAGCGAATACGCCGGGCTTCGAGAAGGGCAAACGCCTGGAGAAGGTCGGAATGAAGGCTCAGGACACGTCGGAATTGTTCTTCCAGGACGTGCGTGTTCCCAAGGAAAACCTGTTGGGTCAGGCCGGGGCGGGGTTTGCCTATTTGATGCAGGAATTGCCGCAGGAGCGTCTGACCGTGGCGATTGGTGGTCTGGCCTCAGCCGAAGCGGCACTGCAATGGACGCTGGATTACACCCGTGATCGCAAGGCGTTCGGCAAGGCGATCGCCGACTTCCAGAACACCCGCTTCAAACTGGCGGAGATGGCTACCGAGATTCAGATCGGCCGAGTATTTGTCGACAAGTGCCTGGAACTGCACCTGCAAGGCAAGCTCGATGTTCCAACAGCGGCGATGGCCAAATACTGGGGCACCGACCTGCAATGCAAGGTGCTCGACGAGTGCGTGCAGTTGCATGGCGGCTACGGCTTCATGTGGGAATACCCGGTGGCCCGGGCGTGGGCAGATGCGCGCGTGCAGCGCATCTATGCCGGCACCAATGAAATCATGAAGGAGATCATTGCGCGCTCGCTTTGATCTTCGCTGCATTGACGGGCCTCTTTGCGAGCAGGCTCGCTCCCACAGGGATCACCGTACCTGTGGGAGCGAGCCTGCTCGCGAAGCTTTTAGCGGTCGATCAAGGCGCCGGGTTCGGGTGATCCTTGTGAATCGCCTCGATTCCCGCCAGCACTTCATCGGAAAGTTTCAGATCAAAACTGGCAATGTTGCTGTCCAGTTGCTCAAGTGTCGTCGCGCCAATGATGTTGCTGGTGACGAACGGTTGCTGGGTGACGAACGCCAGCGCCATTTGCGCCGGATCCAGACCGTGTTCACGGGCCAATGCCACATAGCGGCTGCAGGCAGCTTCCGATTGCGCGTTGAAATAGCGGCTGAAGCGGCTGTAGAGGCTCAGGCGACCTTTCGGTGGGCGAGCGCCACCCTCGTACTTGCCGGACAGGAAACCGAACGCCAGCGGCGAGTAGGCGAGCAGGCCGCATTGTTCACGGATGGCGATTTCCGCCAGGCCGATTTCGAAGCTGCGGTTGAGCAGGTTGTACGGGTTCTGGATCGACACCGCACGCGGCCAGCCACGGGCTTCGGCCAGGGCTAGGAAACGCATGGTGCCCCACGGCGTCTCGTTGGACAGCCCGATGTGGCGGATCTTGCCGGCCTTGACCTGTTCGTCGAGCGCTTCGAGGGTGTCTTCGAGCGGCGTCAGGTTGGCCTCGATCTTGTGCTTGTAGCCCAGCTGTCCGAAAAAGTTGGTGCTGCGCTCTGGCCAGTGCAATTGATAAAGGTCGATGTAATCAGTCTGCAGGCGCTCGAGGCTAGCATCCACCGCGGCGGTGATGTGCTGGCGATTGTGGCGCAGGTTCTTGTCGCGGATGTAGTCGATGGTGTTGCCGGGGCCGGCGATCTTGCTGGCTAGGATCCAGTCGGCGCGGTCGCCGCGACGCTTGAAGTAATTGCCGATGTAGCGCTCGGTGGTGGCGTAGGTGTCGGCTTTCGGCGGCACCGGGTACATCTCGGCGGTGTCGATGAAATTGATCCCGGCTTCCTTGGCCTGTTCGATCTGGGCGAAGGCTTCAGCTTCAGTGTTTTGCTCGCCCCAGGTCATGGTGCCGAGGCAGATTGCACTCACGTTCAGGTCGGTACGGCCTAGCTGGCGATAGTCCATCGGGTGCTCCTTGGGCAAAACAATCATAAAAGCAGGTTGAAAATTTTTTCGCAATCTGCATAATTGCCGACCTCTTTCTGCAGTGGAAGTGATGCGCCGCCGCCGAAGAATCTTGCCGTTGAACGGACGCGCCGACCCGAGCCCCCGAAAGCGTCTGTATCCGGCTGCCTTTGACTTGTCAAAGTACGCACTATTCAGTAAGATCCGCCGTCTTATTTACAGGCGGCCCCTGAGGCTATAAAGAATGAAAACTTTTACTGCTAAACCGGAAACAGTAAAGCGCGACTGGTTTGTCGTCGACGCTGCTGGTCAGACCCTGGGTCGTCTGGCCACCGAAATCGCGAGCCGTCTGCGTGGCAAGCACAAGCCTGAGTACACTCCTCACGTTGACACCGGCGACTACATCGTCGTAATCAACGCTGAGCAGATCCGTGTAACCGGCGCTAAAACCACTGACAAAATGTACTACTCCCACTCCGGTTTCCCGGGCGGCATCAAGTCGATCAACTTTGAAAAGCTGATCGCCAAAGCCCCTGAGCGCGTGATCGAGACCGCGGTTAAAGGCATGCTGCCTAAGAACCCGCTGGGTCGTGACATGTACCGTAAGCTGAAAGTCTATGCGGGCGCTGCACACCCTCATACTGCTCAGCAGCCCCAAGAACTGAAGATTTAACGGAATAGTTCATTATGTCGGCGACTCAAAATTACGGCACTGGCCGTCGCAAGACCGCAACCGCACGCGTTTTCCTGCGTCCGGGTACTGGTAACATCTCCATCAACAACCGCTCCCTGGACTCGTTCTTCGGCCGCGAAACTGCCCGCATGGTAGTTCGTCAGCCGCTGGAACTGACCGAGACTGTCGAGAAGTTCGACATCTACGTCACTGTCATCGGTGGTGGTGTAAGTGGTCAGGCTGGCGCAATCCGCCACGGCATCACTCGCGCTCTGATGGACTACGACGAAACCCTGCGTAGCGCTCTGCGCAAAGCTGGCTTCGTTACTCGCGACGCCCGTGAAGTTGAACGTAAGAAAGTTGGTCTGCGTAAAGCGCGTAAGCGTCCGCAGTACTCGAAGCGTTAATTCGTTTCCACGTTCAAAAAAGAACGCCCGATTCCTCACGGAACCGGGCGTTTTTTTATGCCTGCGATTTATCAAAAGAATTGCGCTGTGACAACTTGCCACATTCGTAGACCCCCTATACTGCAAGGCTTGAGGGTATGAGCTCCGGGTAATTCCCTTGTCAGAATTGGGGCTTTTCATTACCATCTCGGCAAAATTTTTATAAGTAACATTGATTTATTTAGTAGATGCCTGATTTAACAGGCCACAAAGCTGATGGGAGAGGACTGAATGAGCAATGACGGCGTGAATGCAGGCCGGCGTCGCTTCTTGGTAGCAGCCACATCCGTGGTGGGTGCTGCAGGAGCGGTGGGGGCTGCGGTCCCGTTCGTGGGGTCATGGTTTCCCAGTGCCAAGGCGAAAGCCGCCGGTGCACCGGTGAAAGTGAATGTCAGCAAGATCGAGCCAGGACAGCAGATGATTGCCGAGTGGCGCGGCCAGCCGGTGTTCATTGTCCGCCGTACTGCGGAAATCCTGGGGAATCTCAAGAAGATCGAGGGCCAGCTCTCCGATCCGACTTCCAAAAACTCCACGCAACCTACCTATGTCGATCCTGAAGTGCGTTCGATCAAGCCGGAAATTCTCCTGCTGATCGGGATCTGCACGCACCTGGGTTGCTCACCAACCTTCCGTCCCGAAGTGGCGCCTGCAGATCTGGGTAAAGACTGGGTCGGTGGCTATTTCTGCCCTTGCCACGGTTCCCACTACGATCTGGCTGGCCGCGTCTACAAGTCGCAACCCGCGCCTTTGAACCTGCCAGTTCCCCCGCATTCCTATGAGACCGATGACCTGATTGTCATTGGCGTCGATACGGAGAAAGCGTGATGAGCAAGTTCATGGATTGGGTTGATGCGCGCTTCCCTGCGACAAAAATGTGGGAAGACCATCTCAGCAAGTATTACGCACCAAAAAACTTCAACTTCTTCTATTTCTTCGGCTCGCTGGCGCTGCTGGTGCTGGTCAATCAGATTGTCACCGGTGTCTGGCTGACGATGAGCTACACGCCGTCGGCAGAAGAGGCCTTCGCTTCCGTCGAATACATCATGCGCGATGTCGAGTACGGCTCGATCCTGCGTCTGCTGCACTCCACCGGCGCTTCGGCGTTCTTCATCGTGGTCTACCTGCACATGTTCCGTGGCCTGCTCTACGGTTCGTACCAGAAACCACGTGAACTGGTCTGGGTATTCGGCATGCTGATCTACCTGGCGCTGATGGCCGAGGCCTTCATGGGTTATCTGCTGCCTTGGGGTCAGATGTCCTACTGGGGTGCCCAGGTGATCATCTCGCTGTTCGGTGCGATTCCGGTGATCGGCAACGACCTGACCCAGTGGATTCGGGGTGACTATCTGATCTCCGGGATTACCCTGAACCGCTTCTTCGCCCTGCACGTCGTGGCCCTTCCGATCGTGATCCTCGGTCTGGTGGTGCTGCACATCCTGGCACTGCACGAAGTCGGCTCGAACAACCCGGATGGCGTCGACATCAAGAAGCACAAAGACGAAAACGGTGTCCCGCTGGATGGCATTGCCTTCCATCCGTACTACACCGTGAAAGACATCGTCGGCGTAGTGGTGTTCCTGTTCATCTTCTGCTTTATCGTGTTCTTCTTCCCGGAAATGGGCGGCTACTTCCTCGAAAAACCAAACTTCGAGCAAGCCAACCCGTTCAAGACGCCTGAGCACATTGCACCGGTCTGGTACTTCACGCCGTTCTACGCGATCTTGCGTGCGATCCCGGACAAACTCATGGGCGTGATCGCCATGGGCGCCTCGATTGCCATGTTGTTCGTGCTGCCGTGGCTGGATCGCAGCCCGGTCAAATCGATGCGCTACAAGGGCTGGATGAGCAAAATCTGGCTGGTGGTGTTCTGCATTTCCTTCGTGATCCTCGGCATTCTGGGTGTACTCGCCCCGACGCCGGAGCGCACGCTGGTGTCGCAGATCTGCACCTTCCTGTACTTCGCCTACTTCATTCTGATGCCGTTCTACACCAGGCTCGAGAAGACCAAACCGGTACCGGAAAGGGTGACTGGCTGATGAAAAAGTTATTTTTTGCTCTGATTTTTGCTGCTCTGCCCGTGCTGTCTTTCGCCGCCGAACACGGTGGTCCGGAGCTGGAAAAAGTCGACATCGATGTATCCGATAAGGCTGCCCTGCAAGATGGCGCGCGAACCTTCGCCAACTATTGCATGGGCTGCCACAGTGCCAAGTTTCAGCGTTACGAGCGGGTGGCCGATGACCTCGGCATTCCCCACGAAATGATGCTCGAGAAGCTGGTGTTCACTGGCGCCAAGATCGGCGACCACATGAACATCGGCATGCAGCCGGCGGACGCCAAGACCTGGTTCGGTGCTGCTCCGCCGGACCTGACTTTGGTGGCTCGTGTGCGTGGTACTGACTGGCTCTACGGTTACCTGCGCTCGTTCTACGAAGATCCGGCACGTCCTTGGGGCGTGAACAACAAGGTCTTCCCGAACGTCGGCATGCCTAACGTGCTGGTCGGCCTGCAAGGTCGCCAGGTGGTTGGCTGCAAGCAAGTGCAGATCGTCGAGGACGGCAAGAAGCAATACGATCCGCTGACCGGTACGCCGCTGACCCATGAAGCGTGCGATCAGTTGACCATCGTGCCGAAATCCGGTGCTCTGAACGAAGAGCAGTTCGATGAGAAGGTCAAGAATCTGGTAACCTTCCTGGCTTACTCGGCTAACCCGGTTAAGCTGCAACATCAGCGCATCGGTACTTACGTCTTGCTGTACCTGGCGTTCTTCTTTGTGTTCGCCTACCTGCTCAAGCGTGAATACTGGAAAGACGTGCACTGATACGCTTCAAGCATTGCTGTTAATCGCGCGCGCCCAAGGGCGCCTCCGATAACGCGACACCTGGTTCGCCAGGCGTTGCGGGAGGCGCCCTCTGGGCGCGCGCGTTTTTCCGGTTCCGATAATTTCAACAAGCGAGGAGGATCGCCATGGGCGTGACCAATCGGTTGGCCTGTTACTCCGACCCCGCCGACCACTATTCCCACCGAGTGCGCATCGTGCTTGCAGAGAAGGGTGTCAGCGCCGAAATCATTTACGTGGAAGCTGGTCGCCAGCCGCCTAAACTGATTGAGGTGAACCCTTACGGCAGTCTCCCGACGCTGGTCGATCGCGACCTGGCGTTGTGGGAGTCGACCGTGGTGATGGAATATCTGGATGAGCGTTACCCGCATCCGCCACTGATGCCGGTTTATCCGGTGGCGCGTGCCAACAGTCGTCTGCTGATTCACCGTATTCAGCGCGACTGGTGTGGTCTGGTGGATCTGATTCTTGATCCCAAGTCCAAGGAGGCCGCGCGTGTCGTGGCGCGTAAGGAATTGCGTGAAAGCCTGACGGGCGTGTCGCCGCTGTTTGCCGACAAGCCGTTTTTCCTCAGTGAGGAACAAAGTCTGGTGGATTGCTGCCTATTGCCAATACTCTGGCGTTTGCCGATTCTGGGTATTGAACTGCCGCGGCCGGCCAAGCCGCTGCTTGATTATATGGAGCGCCAGTTTGCGCGTGAGGCTTTCCAGGCGAGTCTGTCTGGCGTCGAACGCGATATGCGCTAAGGCTTAAGGAGCCGCTATGAACTCCAGTCGACCTTATCTGGTCCGCGCGCTCTACGAGTGGATTGTGGATAACGATTGCACCCCGCACATGCTGGTCAATTCCGAATACCCGGCAGTGCAGGTGCCGCAGGGCTTTGCCAGTGACGGGCAAATTGTCCTGAACATTTCGCCCAGCGCCGTGCGGCACTTGCACATGGACAACGACGTGGTGACCTTCGAGGGTCGCTTCGGTGGCGTTCCGCACAGTCTGTATGTGCCAATCAGCGCGATTCTGGGCATCTACGCCCGGGAGAACGGGCAGGGCATGGTGTTCGATCTCGAGTCGCCGATGGATGACGAAGACGATATCGAGCCGGATGACGACTTGCCGCCACCGGGCAGCGAGCCGCCGCGACCAAGCGGCCGGCCAAGCTTGAAAGTGGTGAAGTAATAAAAAAGGCGATCCGGATGGATCGCCTTTTTTGTATCTGCTCGTCGCGTATCAGTCGATGTATTCGAACAGCTTCACGATTTTCTGCACACCGGAAACGCTCTGCACCAGGTTGGTCGCCTGTTGGGCTTCCTGCTTGGTCAGCAGGCCCAGCAGATAGACGATGCCGTTCTCGGTCACGACCTTGATGCGCGAGCCGGGAATGCTGGCATCGGTCAGCATCTGGGTCTTGATCTTGGTGGTCAGCCAGGCGTCGTTCTGGCGGGCGAGGAAGCTGGACGGCGCAATCACTTGCAGCTCGTTGTGCACCTTCTTCACGCGCTGGACGTTGGCGGCGGCCTGTTCGGCCTTGGCCTTGAGGTCTTCGCGCGGCGTCTGGCCGGCGAGCAGCACCACGCCGTTAAAGCTGGTGACGACAATATGCGAGTCCTTGTCCAGGCCGGGGTCGGCCTTGGCCACGTTGACGCCGACTTTGGTCTCGATCAGCGAGTCGTCGATTTTGCTGCCGAAGGTTCGGGTGCCGCGGTCGTCTTCAATCGGCGCTTCACGGCTGGCATTCACCACCGAGGTGCAGCCGCTGATGCCGAGGCACAGGGTCAAGGCCAGAAGGCCAAGGCGATTAGGGGTCATTCTTCACTCCCGAACAGTTGGCTGTCGATCAGATCGCAGAGGCAATGGATCGCCAGCAGATGGACTTCCTGAATACGTGCAGTGACATGGGCCGGTACGCGAATCTCGACATCTTCAGGCAGCAGCAGCGAAGCCATGCCGCCGCCATCGCGGCCAGTCAATGCTACGACAATCATTTCGCGATCATGTGCGGCCTGGATCGCCTGAATAATGTTTGCCGAGTTACCGCTGGTCGAAATCGCCAGCAATACGTCGCCTGGTTGACCCAGTGCGCGGATCTGCTTGGAGAACACTTCGTTGTAGCTGTAGTCGTTGGCGATCGAGGTGATCGTCGAGCTGTCGGTGGTCAGGGCGATGGCCGGCAGGCTCGGGCGTTCGCGCTCGAAGCGGTTGAGCAGCTCCGAGGAGAAGTGCTGGGCGTCGCCGGCAGAGCCGCCGTTGCCGCACGAAAGCATTTTGCCTTCGTTGAGCAGGGCGTTGACCATGATCTGGCTGGCTTGCTCGATGTGCGGTGCAAGTACGTCCATCGCCTGTTGCTTGGTGTCGATACTGGCCTGGAAAAGCTGGCGAATTCGGGATTGCATGTCCATCTGTGTGACCTTAAGTAGCGCGGCTGTTCGGCACGTGAATGTGCAGCCCGCAAAGCAAAGAGCAAAAATTGTCGGTGAAAGTGTCCGGGGTGGTGTGCAGAGAATCAACCATCGAACGCATTCTGCAACCAGTTCAATTGATCCGGGTGCCTGTCGATGGCCACCACGTCGAAGCGGCAAGGGGAATCAGCCCAGCGTGACTCACGCTGAAGAAAATACTGCGCGGCGAAAATCAGTTTCTGCCGTTTGCGCTCATCGATGCTAGCGAGCGCGCCACCCCATTGAGTGTTTTTTCTGTAGCGGACTTCGACGAATACTACTGTATCGCCATCAAGCATGACCAGATCAAGCTCGCCCCGTTTGCATGACCAGTTCTGCGCCAGCAGGCGCAGACCCTGGTGTTGCAGATGCTCGAGCGCCTGGCGCTCGGCATCCTTGCCGCTCTGCAGGTGCGAGCCGTCGGGCATCAGCGCGGGGTGTCCGGCAGGCGTTGAACCTGACCGTTGACGAACTGCGCCCATGGCAACTGACGCACCACGCGTTGGGTCTGGGTCATGCCCAGGCTGCCCGACTGACCTTCGATGCGGCTGTCCGGCAGCGCCTTCAACTGACCCAGGCGCGGTGCCAAGCGGTAGGCATCGACGCCCATGGCGTACAGGCGGCCAAGGCTACCGGCCGCTTGTGGCCATTGCGCGGTGACTTGCTGGCGCAGCGGGTCGTTGGCTTCCAGCAACCACGGGGTTTCGCAGAAGCGCACACCGTTCATGTCGTTGTACTGGTTCACATCGCCGCTGGCGCTGTAGACGTGGGAGGTCGCGTACACCGGAACATCGCCCGCGTACTGGAAGTTCAGGGTCGGCTTGATCTGCTGCGCCTGTTGCGGGGTGGCTGCGAGGAAGATGAACTCGATGTCCTGACGACGCGACGGCTGCGCGGCTACGTTGGTGCCAGCGGCGTTCTGCAGGCTCTTGGCGCGGGCTTCGCTCTGACGCAGCTGGAACATGTCGGCGATCTGCTGGGCCAGTTGCACCGGCTGATCGACACGTTCGGTGGCGACGATGCTGCCGCCATTGGCCTGCCAGTCCTGGCTGAACGCACGCAGTACGCGGTCGCCCCATTCGCCTTTCGGCACCATGATCGCCGCGCGATGCAGGCCGTCGGCGCGGGCACGACGCGAAACTTCGCGGGCTTCGTCTTCAGCCGCCAGGCCGAACTGGAACAGTTGCGCCGGACCTTGATCACCTTCGCTGTAGTTCAATGCGAGGGTGGTGATCGGCAGTTGCGGACGGGTGCTCAGTTGTTTGACCAGCGGTTTTTCCAGCGGGCCGACCACCAGTTGCACGCCGTCAGCCTGAGCCTTGCGGTAGAACTCGTCCATCGAGGTCAGCTTGGAGCTGTCGTAGAACTCGATGGCGGGCGGCTTCTGGCCGGCCTGTTGCGCTTGATAGTGCGCCGCCATGAAACCTTCACGCAGGGCCTTGCCGACCGAGGCCAGCGGGCCGTCTTGCGGCAGCAGCAGGGCGATCTTGCTCAGGGGCTGGCTGGCCAGTTCCTTGAGTTTGGTCAGGGGCAGCGGCAGGTTGATCGCAGCGGGGTGTTTTGGATTCTGCGCGCGCCAGGCATCGATCGCCGCTTGCTGCTGTTCCAGAGTGCCGGCAGTTTTCACTGCCAGGGCCAGGCCCATCCAGCCACCGAGATCGTCGGAGGTATTGGGTTGCAGTTGATCGGTTGGCAGCGAGGCGATCAAGGTCCAGATCGCTTCGTGGTTCTTGCTTGCGACTTCGCCTTTGAGCATCGGTGCGATGAAGATGCGCTCGCGAGCCGCAGCCAGGGTCTGGCCGTCGGCTTCCAGTGCCCGGGCATGCACGGTGCCGGTGCGCACTTGCTGATCTTCCGGCATTTCGCTCAGGTGCTGCAGGCTTGGATGGCTCAGGGCCGTCAGCGCAGCTTTCGGCTGATTGCGGGTCATCGCCAGTTCAGCGGACAGGGTGCTGGCGAAGATCTGCTGGCCTGGCTTCAACTGCTCCATCGGCACTTGTTGCAGGATCTGCGCGGACTGGCCGGCGTTGCCCTGGCGATAAGCCAGGTCTGCCGCACTCAAGCGCAACAGGGCGGCTTTTTCCGGCGTCTTGGCCTGGGTAGCCTGTTCGAGCAGTTGCTCGATGCTGGCATCCGGAGTCCGTGGAAGTTCGCCAAGGCTGGAGGAAGGGGAGCTGGCGCAGGCCGCCAGCAAGGCAGCGAGGCAGAGGGCAGTGAACAGCCGCAGGCAAGCGATCATGTAAGTGTTCCTGATACTCGATCAAATTAGCGTGGAATTGTACCCAAGCACTGGCCGGGGCGCGATGTTACTGGCGTGAATCAATCAATTTAGCTGGAGTAAATGTTGCGGCGGCGCACAACTGCGTGCAAAACCGCGCTCGGCGCATACGGTTCGCAAGCCTCGTGACGCGTTACAATGCCGGCTTTAACCGAACACGAGGTGTGCGCTTTGACTGCTCCAGGTCCTTTGAATTCCGCTGCTGGCTCGCTTTATGTGGTGGCGACGCCCATCGGCAACCTGGACGACATCAGCGCCCGGGCCCTGAAAATCCTCCGCGAAGTGGCGCTGATCGCCGCTGAAGACACGCGGCACTCGGCGCGGCTGATGCAGCACTTCGGCATTGCCACGCCGTTGGCCGCCTGCCATGAACACAATGAACGTGATGAAGGTAGCCGCTTTATTACCCGTTTGCTGGCGGGCGATAACGTCGCGCTGATTTCCGATGCCGGGACGCCGCTGATTTCCGATCCGGGTTATCACCTGGTGCGTCAGGCACGGGCGGCGGGGATCAATGTGGTGCCGGTGCCGGGCGCCTGTGCGTTGATCGCGGCGCTGTCGGCGGCGGGCCTGCCCTCCGACCGATTCATCTTCGAAGGCTTCCTGCCGGCCAAGTCGGCAGGGCGCAAGGCGCGCCTGGAAGCGGTCAAGGAAGAGCCGCGCACGCTGATTTTCTATGAGGCCCCGCATCGCATTCTCGAATGCCTGCAGGACATGGAAGCGGTGTTCGGTGGCGAGCGTCAGGCGTTGCTGGCCCGGGAAATCACCAAAACCTTCGAGACGCTCAAAGGCTTGCCGCTGGCTGAGCTGCGTGCATTTGTCGAGTCCGACAGCAACCAGCAGCGCGGCGAGTGTGTAGTGCTGGTCGCAGGCTGGTCTGCACCGGAGTCTGAAGATGCGGTCAGCAGCGAAGCGATGCGCGTGCTCAATCTGTTGCTCGAAGAGATGCCGCTCAAGCGTGCCGCCGCTCTGGCCGCGCAAATCACCGGCGAGCGCAAAAACGTGCTGTATCAGGTCGCACTGGAACAGCAGAAGGGCGAGTAACCCGTCGCGCAGACGGGTTTCACGGCTATTAGCGCTTGTTCTTCGGGCGCTCTGCCGTTAACCTGCGCGGCGGAGAGTCGATCGGACAGTCGCTGCCCTCTATGAAAATTAGGGGGGGGAGGAAAGTCCGGGCTCCATAGGGCGAAGTGCCAGGTAATGCCTGGGAGGCGTGAGCCTACGGAAAGTGCCACAGAAAATAACCGCCTAAGCGCTTCGGCGCCGGTAAGGGTGAAAAGGTGCGGTAAGAGCGCACCGCACGTCTGGCAACAGTTCGTGGCTAGGTAAACCCCACTTGGAGCAAGACCAAATAGGGTCCCAAGGCGTGGCCCGCGCTGGGACCGGGTAGGTTGCTAAAGATGTCCAGTGATGGCCATCGTAGACGAATGACTGTTCAAGACAGAACCCGGCTTACAGATCGACTCTCCACCTTTTTCTTTCCCTGCTTGAATCAATGGCATCAGGGCTGGTTATTATCGGCAGGCCTGCGCTAAAGTCCGGCAGCGGCAAATGCAGTAATAGCCATTTCCCACCTTGCTTCAATCAACAGCAGAAGCGCTTTTGTAATACCGAAAAAATCTTACTCTTAACAAATTACTTTAACTTCCGAGCGCAGCTTTCAGTGCTGCATCAAGTTATTGGTCAAAAGTGTCCGCCAATTTGTCGTTACCCCTCCTTTTAAGCTCCTAAATCTCCGTTCTGTAAGGGTTTTCCTTTGATCCGCGCCTTGACGGTGTGGTGGGCGCATTCCTATAGTGTGCGCAAGTGGCGGAAAGTGGCATGAAGTGGGTTTTTTGAGCTCAAAACGATAAAAATTGGAGAAACGCTGACGTGTTTCGCGGAGCTAACGCTATCAGTCTCGATGCAAAGGGCCGTCTCGCCATGCCGAGCCGGTACCGTGACGAGCTCGTTTCGCGTAGTTCCGGCCAATTGATCGTGACCATTGATGCCGTTGATCCGTGCCTGTGTGTCTACCCGCTCGACGAGTGGGAAATCATTGAAACCAAGTTGCGCGCACTCCCTTCGCTTCGCGAAGAGAACCGTCGCCTGCAGCGTTTATTGATTGGTAATGCCGTCGACCTCGAACTCGACGGCAGTGGTCGTTTTCTGGTTCCACCGCGTCTGCGCGAATACGCCAAGCTTGATAAGAAAGCGATGCTGGTGGGCCAACTGAACAAGTTCCAATTGTGGGACGAGGATGCATGGAACGCGGTGTCTGCCGCTGACCTTGCTGCTATTCAACAACCGGGCGCCATGCCTGACGAACTGCGTGATTTGATCCTGTGACTATTGATAGCGGCTTTAACCACATCACCGTACTGCTTGACGAAGCCGTCGAGGCTCTCGCCGTACGTCCTGATGGCTGCTATCTGGACGGTACGTTCGGGCGCGGCGGGCACAGTCGGCTGATCCTCAGCCAGCTCGGGACGGACGGTCGACTCATCGGGTTCGACAAAGATCCACAAGCGATTGCCACCGGGCAAACGCTAGCGGCCGAAGACGGCCGCTTTGTCGTTGTGCAGCGCAGCTTTGCCGAGCTGGGTTCGGTGGTTGCCGAGCGAGGTCTGAGCGGCAAGGTCAGCGGTATCCTGCTCGATCTCGGCGTGTCTTCGCCGCAGCTCGACGACGCCGAGCGCGGCTTCAGTTTCCTTAACGACGGCCCGCTGGACATGCGGATGGATCCGTCCCGTGGCATCAGCGCCGCCGAGTTCGTCAACACCGCGCCGGTGGAAGAAATCGCCCGGGTGTTCAAGGAATACGGCGAAGAACGTTTCTCCGGGCGCATGGCCCGTGCCGTGGCCGAGCGCCGCGACATCAAGCCGTTCGAGCGCACCGCTGATCTGGCTGAAGTCTTGAAGGTCGCCAACCCGGCGTGGGAGAAGGGCAAGAACCCGGCGACCCGTGCATTCCAGGGTTTGCGCATTCACGTCAACAACGAACTGGGCGATCTGGAAGCCGGCCTCGAAGCCGCACTGGATGCTCTGGAGATCGGTGGCCGTCTGGTGGTCATCAGCTTCCACTCGCTGGAAGACCGCATCGTCAAACTGTTCATGCGCAAGCTGGTGAAAGGCGAAGCTGACAACCTGCCGCGCAACCTGCCGGTGCGCCACGTGGCGTTCGAACCGAAAATCAAAATCCACGGCAAAGCGCAGACGGCCTCCGACGCCGAACTCAAAGCCAACCCACGTTCCCGTAGCGCTGTCATGCGTGTCGCGGAGAAGTTGCGGTGAGCAAGCTTTTCGCCAAGCCCCTGCCGGGCGGCAGCTTTATCATGCTGCTGCTGTTTATCGGCGTGCTCGTGTCGGCCATCGGCGTGTCTTACAGCGCGCACTGGAACCGGCAGTTGCTCAACAATCTTTATAACGAACTCAGCGTGCGCGACAAGGCGCAGGCCGAGTGGGGGCGCCTGATTCTCGAGCAAAGCACCTGGACTGCGCACAGCCGCATCGAAGTGCTGGCCACCGAACAACTGAAAATGCACATCCCTGGCGCGGCTGACGTGAAGATGGTGGCGCCATGATGAAACTCGAAGGGGCACTCTTTCCGTGGCGCTTCCGCCTGATGGTGGCACTGCTGGGCGTGATGGTTGCGGCGATCTGCTGGCGCATCATCGACCTGCAAGTGGTTGACCGTGACTTCCTCAAAGGTCAGGGCGATGCGCGCAGCCTGCGTCATATTCCGATTCCTGCTCACCGTGGTCTGATCACCGACCGTAACGGCGAGCCGTTGGCCGTGAGCACCCCGGTGACGACCCTGTGGGCCAACGCCAAGGAAATGCAGACCGCCAAAGAGAAGTGGCCGGCGCTGGCCGCTGCGCTGGGGCAGGATCCGAAAGCCCTGGCCGAACGTCTCGAAGCCCAGGCCAACAAAGAGTTCATTTATCTGGTGCGCGGGCTGACCCCCGAGCAGGGCCAGGCTGTGCTCGATCTGAAAGTGCCGGGCGTTTACGGCATCGAAGAATTCCGCCGCTTCTATCCGGCCGGTGAAGTTACCGCGCACATGGTCGGCTTTACCGACATTGACGATCACGGGCGTGAAGGCGTCGAGCTGGCCTACGACGAGTGGCTGGCCGGTGTCCCGGGCAAGCGGCAGGTCATCAAGGATCGGCGCGGTCGGCTGATCAAGGATGTCCAGGTCACCAAGAACGCCAAGGCCGGCAAGCCCTTGGCGTTGTCGATTGACCTGCGTCTGCAATACCTGGCCAACCGCGAGCTGCGCAACGCGATCATCGAGAACGGCGCCAAGGCCGGCAGCCTGGTGATCATGGACGTGAAGACCGGCGAGATTCTCGCCATGGTCAACCAGCCGACCTACAATCCGAACAACCGGCGCAACCTGCAGCCGGCGATGATGCGTAACCGCGCGATGATCGACGTGTTCGAACCGGGTTCGACCATGAAAGCGATCTCGATGAGTGCCGCGATCGAAACCGGCCGCTGGAAACCGAGCGACACCGTCGAGGTGTACCCGGGCTCCCTGCAGATCGGCAAGTACACCATCAAGGACGTGTCGAAGACCGAAGGTCCGGTACTCGACCTGACCGGCATCCTGATCAATTCCAGTAACGTCGGCATGAGTAAGGTCGCGTTCGATATTGGTGGCGAAACCATTTTCCGCCTCGCACAGAAGGTCGGCCTCGGCCAGGACACCGGCCTCGGCTTCCCGGGCGAACGCGTCGGCAACCTGCCGAACTACCGTGAATGGCGCAAGGCTGAAACCGCGACGCTGTCTTACGGCTACGGTATTTCCGTGACCGCGATCCAGCTGGTGCACGCGTTCTCGGCACTGGCCAACAATGGCCGTCTCGCACCGCTGACCCTGATCAAAACCGACAAGCCGCCGCAGACCACCCAGGTACTGCCGGAAGCGGTCGCGAAAACCATGCAAGGCATGCTGCAGCAAGTGATTGAAGCACCGCGCGGCGTGTTCCGTGCGCAGGTGCCGGCGTATCACGTGGCCGGCAAGTCGGGTACTGCACGTAAAACGTCGGTGGGCACCAAGGGCTACGCCGAAAACTCGTACCGTTCGCTGTTCGCCGGTTTCGGCCCGATGAGCGATCCGCGTTACGCCATCGTGGTGGTGATCGATGAACCGTCCAAGGCCGGTTACTTTGGTGGTCTGGTTTCGGCGCCGGTGTTCAGCCGTGTGATGTCCGGCACCCTGCGTCTGATGAACGTGACCCCGGACAACCTGCCGACCACCCAACAGGCCAACGCTACGCCGGCCGTTCCGCTGAAAGCCAATGGAGGGCGCGGCTGATGTCTCTGAGTCTGAACAAGATATTCCCCCACGCCGGCCACGATCTGTTGATCCGTGAATTGGCGCTGGACAGCCGCAACGTACGCGCCGGTGACCTGTTTCTCGCCGTGCCGGGCGGCAAGTTCGATGGCCGTGCGCACATCGCCGATGCCTTGCAGCGTGGCGCGGCGGCGGTTGCCTATGAAGTGGAAGGTGCCACCGTGCTGCCGATCACCGAAGTGCCGTTGATTCCGGTCAAAGGCCTGGCGGCGCAGCTGTCCGACATCGCCGGGCGCTTTTATGGCGAACCGAGCCATCACCTGAACCTGGTCGGGGTCACTGGCACCAACGGCAAGACCAGCGTGACCCAACTGGTCGCGCAGGCACTGGATCTGCTCGGTCAGCACTGCGGCATCGTCGGTACGCTGGGCTCCGGCTTCTATGGCGCGCTGGAAAGCGGCCTGCACACCACGCCGAATCCGATTGCCGTGCAAGCAACCTTGGGCGACCTGAAAAAGGCCGGGGCCAAAGCCGTGGCCATGGAAGTCTCGTCACACGGTCTGGACCAGGGCCGCGTTACCGCATTGGCGTTCGACGTCGCGGTGATGACCAACCTGTCCCGCGATCACCTGGATTATCACGGCACCATGGAGGCGTATGCCGAGGCCAAGGCCAAGCTGTTCGCCTGGAATGACCTGAAGTGCCGCGTGGTCAACCTCGACGACGATTTTGGTCGGCAACTGGCCGCCGAAAAACGCGATTCGCGCCTGATCACCTACAGCCTGCTCGACAGCAGCGCCTACCTGTTCTGCCGTGAAGCGCAGTTCGATGACCACGGCGTACGCGCCACGCTGGTCACGCCGCAGGGCGAACATCATCTGCGCAGCACGCTGCTCGGTCGATTCAACCTGAGCAACGTACTGGCGGCGGTCGGCGCCTTGCTCGGTCTGGATTATGCTCTCGACGAAATTCTCAAGGTGCTGCCGAAACTCGAAGGCCCGGCCGGACGCATGCAGCGTCTGGGTGGCGGCACTCAGCCGCTGGTGGTGGTCGATTACGCCCACACCCCGGATGCCCTGGAAAAAGTTCTGACTGCATTGCGCCCACACGTCAAAGGCCAGTTGCTGTGCCTGTTCGGCTGTGGCGGTGATCGTGATCGCGGCAAGCGTCCGCTGATGGCCGAAGTGGTCGAGCGTCTGGCTGATCGTGTACTGGTCACCGATGACAACCCGCGCACGGAAGACCCGGCGCAGATTTTCGACGACATCCGCGCCGGTTTCAGCGCTGTGGATAAAGTTACTTTCGTCGCCGGCCGTGGTCAGGCGATCGCCCAGATGATCGCCGGTGCTTCGGCGGATGACGTGATCGTGCTGGCCGGTAAAGGTCACGAGGACTATCAGGAAATCAACGACGAGCGGCACGCTTTCTCCGATCTGGTCGAGGCCGATCATGCCCTCACCGCGTGGGAGGTGGCCCATGCTTAAGGCCCTGACATTGAGCGAACTGACCAACGTGCTCGATGCCCGTCTGATCAGCAGCGACGCCAGTTTTGATGGCGTCAGCATCGACAGCCGTGCGATCACCGCTGGCCAACTGTTTATTGCCCTGACCGGGCCGCGCTTCGATGGTCACGACTATCTGAATGACGTCTCCGGCAAAGGCGCGGTGGCGGCACTGGTCGAGCGCGAAGTCGTCGACAGCACCTTGCCGCAACTGCTGGTCAAGGACACCCGCCAGGCCCTCGGCCAGTTGGGTGCGTTGAACCGTGCCGCATTCACCCAGCCAGTCGCGGCCATCACTGGCTCCAGCGGCAAGACCACGGTCAAGGAAATGCTCGCGAGCATCCTGCGTACCCGCGGTCCGGTGCTGGCGACGCGCGGCAATCTGAACAATGATCTGGGCGCACCGCTGACCCTGCTCGAACTGGCCCCGGAACACACCGCCGCCGTAATCGAACTGGGCGCTTCGCGTCTGGGCGAAATCGCCTACACCGTCGGGCTGACCAAGCCACACGTGGCGATCCTCAACAACGCCGGTACCGCTCACGTTGGCGAGTTCGGCGGGCCGGAAAAAATCGTCGAAGCCAAAGGCGAGATCATCGACGGGCTGGCAGCGGATGGCGTCGCCGTGCTCAACCTCGATGACAAGGCCTTTGGTATCTGGAAGCTCCGCGCCGGCGCACGCAAAGTGCTGACCTTCTCCCTGAACAATCCTCAGGCAGATTTCTACGCCAGCGACCTGAGCACCGATGCCCGGGGTTGCCCGGCCTTCAACCTGCATACACCTGAAGGTGTGGAGCACGTTCAACTGAACCTGCTCGGCACCCATAACGTCGCCAACGCCATGGCTGCCGCCGCTGCCGCTCACGCCCTGGGCGTGTCGCTGTTCGGCATCGCCACCGGGCTTGGCGCGGTACAACCGGTCAAGGGTCGCACCGTCGCGCAACTGGCGAAGAACGGCATGCGCGTGATCGATGACACTTACAACGCAAACCCCACCTCCATGTGCGCTGCCGTTGATATACTCGCCGGCTTTTCCGGCCGCACCGTCCTGGTGCTCGGAGATATCGGCGAGTTGGGCGACTGGGCGGAGCAGGGGCACCGCGACGTGGGCGAATACGCCCGGGGCAAGGTTTCCGCGCTTTACGCGGTCGGGCCGAACATGGTCCACGCCGTGAACGCATTCGGCAAAGAGGCGCATCACTTCGGCACGCAAGCCGAACTGATCCAGGCCCTCGACGCCGAGCAGGACACAAATACCACCATTTTGATCAAGGGTTCGCGCAGTGCAGCGATGGAAAACATCGTTGCGGCTCTGTGCGGGTCCAGTCTGGAGAAACATTAATGCTGCTGCTGCTAGCGGAGTATCTGCAACAGTTCTACAAAGGCTTCGCGGTCTTCCAGTACCTGACCCTGCGCGGGATCCTCGGTGTGCTGACCGCGCTGGTTTTGTCGCTGTGCTATGGCCCGTGGATGATCCGCACCCTGCAGAACCGTCAGATCGGCCAGTCCGTTCGTAACGATGGCCCGCAATCGCACCTGTCCAAGTCGGGTACGCCGACCATGGGCGGCGCGTTGATTCTGTCTTCCATCGGTGTCAGCACTCTGTTGTGGGCTGACCTGAGCAACCGCTACGTGTGGGTCGTTCTGCTGGTGACTCTGCTGTTCGGCGCCATCGGCTGGGTCGACGATTACCGCAAAGTGATCGAGAAGAACTCCCGTGGCTTGCCAAGCCGCTGGAAATATTTCTGGCAGTCGGTCTTTGGCCTGGGCGCAGCGATCTTCCTTTATATGACCGCGACCACGCCGGTGGAGACCACGCTGATCCTGCCCATGCTCAAGGACTACAGCATTCCGCTGGGGGCCGGTTTCATCGTGCTGACCTACTTCGTGATCGTCGGTTCGAGCAACGCGGTCAACCTGACCGACGGCCTCGACGGTCTGGCGATCATGCCAACCGTGATGGTCGGCGGCGGTCTGGGGATCTTCTGCTACCTGTCGGGTAACGTGAAATTCGCTGAATACCTGCTGATCCCTTACGTGCCGGGTGCGGGCGAACTGATCGTGTTCTGCGGCGCACTGATCGGTGCCGGCCTCGGATTCCTCTGGTTCAACACTTACCCGGCGCAAGTGTTCATGGGCGATGTCGGTGCTCTGGCACTGGGCGCGGCACTGGGCACCATCGCAGTGATCGTCCGTCAGGAAATCGTCCTGTTCATCATGGGCGGCGTGTTCGTGATGGAGACCCTGTCGGTCGTCATTCAGGTTGCGTCCTTCAAGCTGACCGGTCGCCGTGTGTTCCGCATGGCTCCGATTCACCACCACTTTGAACTCAAGGGCTGGCCCGAGCCACGCGTGATCGTCCGTTTCTGGATCATCACCGTGATTCTCGTGCTTATCGGCCTTGCCACCCTGAAGCTGAGGTAGAACGAGTGTCTCTGATCGCTTCTGACCACTTCCGCATCGTTGTCGGCCTCGGCAAGAGCGGCATGTCCCTGGTTCGCTTCCTGGCGAACCGGGGCGTGTCGTTTGCCGTCGCCGATACGCGGGACAATCCACCGGAACTGGCCACGCTCAAGCGTGACTATCCGCACGTGGAAGTGCGTTGTGGCGAGCTGGACGTCGAATTCCTGTGCCGTGCCGACGAGCTCTACGTGAGCCCTGGCCTGGCGCTGGCGACCCCGGCCCTGCAAGCCGCTGCCGCCCGTGGTGTGAAAATGGCCGGCGACATCGAGTTGTTCGCGCGTAACGCGCGGGCGCCGATCGTGGCCATCACCGGATCCAACGCGAAAAGCACCGTCACCACCCTGGTCGGCGAGATGGCGGCTGCGGCCGGTAAACGCGTCGCGGTCGGCGGCAACCTCGGTACGCCAGCGCTGGAATTGCTCAGTGATGACGTCGAGCTGTACGTGATGGAGCTGTCGAGCTTCCAGCTGGAAACCACCGACCAGCTCAACGCTGAAGTGGCCACCGTGTTGAACATCAGCGAAGACCACATGGACCGCTACAGCGGCCTGCCAGCGTATCACCTGGCCAAACACCGGATCTTCCGTGGTGCGAAGCAGTTCGTGGTCAACCGTCAGGATGCACTCAGTCGTCCGCTGATCGGCGAAGGCCAGCCTTGCTGGACCTTCGGCCTGAACAAACCGGATTTCAAGGCCTTCGGCCTGCGCGAAGAAGACGGCGAGAAATACCTGGCCTTCGAATTCCAGAACCTGATGCCGGTGCGCGAACTGAAAGTGCGCGGCGCGCATAACCAGGCGAACGCCCTCGCGGCGCTGGCGCTGGGACATGCGGTCGGCCTGCCGTTCGACGCCATGCTTGATGCCCTGCGTAACTTCACCGGCCTCGAACACCGCTGCCAGTGGCTGCGTGATCTCGACGGCGTCGGTTACTACAACGATTCCAAAGCCACCAACGTCGGCGCCGCTCTGGCTGCCATCGAAGGCCTGGGTGCGGACATCGACGGCAAGGTCGTGCTGATCGCCGGTGGCGACGGCAAGGGCGCCGAGTTCAAGGATCTGCGTGATCCAGTGGCGGCCAACTGCCGCGCCGTGATCCTGATGGGCCGCGACTCCGACAAGATCGGTGAGGCTATCGGTGACGCCGTGCCACTGATTCGCGCGACCTCGCTGGTCGACGCCGTTGCGCAGTGCCGCGCAGTCGCCCAGCCGGGTGACGTGGTGCTGCTGTCGCCGGCCTGCGCCAGTTTCGACATGTTCAAGAATTACGAAGACCGTGGTCACCAGTTCGTCCGCGCCGTGGAGGATCTGGCATGAGCCTGCGCAATATCATCAAGCCGTACCCGTCGCCGATCATCACCGGGCGTGGCATCGACCTCGACTTCCCGATGCTCGCCGGTTGCCTGGCGCTCCTGGGCCTGGGCCTGATCATGATCGCCTCGGCCTCCACTGAAGTGGCGGCGGCGCAGTCGGGCAGCGCGCTGTATTACATGATTCGCCACCTGATCTACGTGGCGCTAGGCCTCGGCGCGTGCATCATCACCATGATGATTCCGATTGCCACCTGGCAGCGTCTGGGCTGGATGATGCTGATCGGCGCATTCGGTCTGCTGGTGATGGTGATCGTCCCGGGGATCGGCCGTGAAGTGAACGGGTCGATGCGCTGGATCGGTTTCAGCTTCTTCAACGTGCAACCGTCGGAGATCGCCAAGGTCTTCGTGGTGATCTACCTCGCCGGGTATCTGGTACGCCGGCAGAAAGAAGTGCGCGAGAGCTGGATGGGCTTTTTCAAGCCGTTCATCGTGCTGCTGCCGATGGCGGGTCTGTTGCTGATGGAGCCGGACTTCGGTGCCACCGTGGTAATGATGGGGGCTGCGGCGGCGATGCTGTTCCTCGGCGGGGTCGGGCTGTTCCGCTTCTCGCTGATGGTGGTATTGGCCGTCGGGGCCGTGGTGCTGCTGATTCAGATGCAGCCGTACCGGATGGCACGTCTGACCAACTTCGCCGACCCGTGGGCCGACCAGTTCGGCGCCGGTTATCAATTGTCGCAGGCGTTGATCGCCTTCGGTCGCGGTGAGTGGCTGGGCGTTGGCCTGGGCAACAGCGTACAGAAGCAGTTCTACCTGCCTGAAGCACACACCGACTTCGTGTTCTCGGTGTTGGCCGAAGAGCTGGGCGCCGTCGGTTCGCTGTGCACCGTCGCGCTGTTCGTCTTCGTGTGTATTCGCGGCATGTACATCGGTCTGTGGGCCGAGAAGGCCAAGCAGTTCTTCGCCGCTTATGTGGCTTACGGTCTGTCGTTCCTGTGGATCGGTCAGTTCCTGATCAACATCGGCGTGAACGTCGGCCTGCTGCCGACCAAGGGCCTGACCCTGCCGTTCCTCAGTTACGGCGGCAGTTCCCTGGTGATCTGCTGCGCCTGCCTTGGCTTGTTGCTGAGGATCGAGTGGGAGAGTCGAACCCACCTGGGCAGTGAAGAGATGGAGTTCCATGAGAGCGACTTCGCCGAGGAGCCGAACCATGGGCGCTAACGTATTGATCATGGCCGGCGGCACCGGCGGCCACGTGTTCCCGGCGCTGTCCTGTGCCCGCGAATTCCAGGCGCGCGGCTACACCGTGCACTGGCTCGGCACGCCACGCGGAATCGAAAACGAACTGGTGCCGGCTGCAGGTCTGGAACTGCACCGCATCAATGCCACTGGGTTGCGAGGCAAGGGCAAGCTGTCGCTGCTCAAGGCACCGTTCATGTTGCTCAAGTCGGTGTGGCAGGCGCGGGCGCTGATTCGCAAGTTGCGTCCAGTCTGCGTGGTCGGCTTCGGTGGTTATGTGACCGGGCCTGGCGGGATTGCCGCGAAACTGGCCGGTGTGCCGGTGATCGTTCACGAGCAGAACGCCGTGGCCGGCACCGCCAATCGGTTGCTGGTGCCGTTCGCCGCCCGGGTGTGTGAAGCGTTCCCCGACACCTTTACTCTGTCGGACACCCGCCGTACCACCGGAAACCCGGTGCGCAGCGAGCTGTTCCTCGAAACATCGCGACCGGCTCTGGCCGGGCGCAAAGCGCGTTTGCTGATCCTCGGCGGAAGCCTGGGCGCAGAACCGTTGAACAAGTTGCTGCCTGAAGCCTTGGCGCAAGTCCCTGCCGATTTGCGTCCGGAAGTGTTTCATCAGGCCGGCAAAAACCACGATGAAGTGACTGCAGAGCGCTACCGCGCCGCCGGCGTGGATGCGCAGGTGCAGCCCTTTATCAAAGACATGGCCCAAGCCTATGGCTGGGCTGACCTGGTGGTGTGCCGCGCTGGCGCGCTGACCATCAGTGAGCTGGCTGCCGTTGGTCTGCCCTCGATGCTGGTGCCTTTGCCCCACGCGATCGACGATCACCAGACCCGCAACGCCGATTATTTGGCCCGTGAAGGCGCAGCCTTCGTGATGCCGCAAAGAACGACTGGTGCCGCGGACCTTGCCGCGCGCCTGACAGAGGTCTTGATGCAACCGCAACGACTCGAAGAAATGGCCCAAGCGGCCCGCCGTCTGGCCAAACCCGATGCCACCCGTAGCGTGGTCGATACCTGTCTGGAGGTGGCTCATGGTTGAGAATCAGAAAGCCATGCCACAACCGGAAATGCGCCGCATCCGTCGTATCCACTTCGTCGGTATCGGCGGCGTGGGCATGTGCGGGATTGCCGAAGTGTTGCTGAACCTGGGCTACGAAGTGTCCGGTTCCGACCTGAAGGCTTCGCCGGTGACCGAGCGTCTGGAATCGTTCGGTGCGCACATCTATATCGGCCACCGTGCCGAGAACGCTGCGACCGCCGATGTGCTGGTGGTTTCCAGCGCTGTGAACACCTCCAACCCGGAAGTGGCGACCGCCCTTGAGCGTCGTATCCCGGTGGTACCGCGTGCCGAGATGCTCGCCGAGCTGATGCGCTATCGCCACGGCATCGCCGTCGCCGGTACTCATGGCAAAACCACCACCACCAGCCTGATCGCTTCGGTGTTCGCCGCTGGTGGCCTGGACCCGACCTTCGTCATCGGTGGTCGTCTGAATGCCGCGGGCACCAATGCCCAGCTCGGCACCAGCCGCTACCTGATCGCCGAAGCCGACGAAAGCGACGCAAGTTTCCTGCACCTGCAACCGCTGGTGGCCGTGGTCACCAACATCGACGCCGACCACATGGCGACCTACGACGGTGACTTCAACAAGCTGAAGAAAACCTTCGTCGAGTTCCTGCATAACCTGCCGTTCTACGGTTTGGCTGTGATGTGCCTGGACGATCCGGTGGTGCGCGAAATCCTGCCATTGGTCAAGCGTCCGACCGTGACCTACGGCTTCAGCGAAGACGCCGACGTGCGCGCGATCAATGTGCGCCAGCAAGGCATGCAGACCTTCTTCACTGTGCTGCGCCCGGATCGCGAGCCGCTCGATGTGTCGGTGAACATGCCGGGCAACCACAACGTGCTCAACTCGCTGGCGACCATCTGCATCGCCACCGACGAAGGCGTCAGCGACGAAGCCATCGTCCAGGGCCTGTCCGGGTTCCAGGGCGTTGGCCGACGCTTCCAGGTCTATGGCGAACTGCCGGTGGACGGCGGCAACGTGATGCTGGTCGACGACTACGGTCACCACCCGACCGAAGTCGCCGCCGTGATCAAAGCCGTGCGCGGTGGCTGGCCGGAGCGCCGTCTGGTGATGGTCTACCAGCCGCACCGTTACAGCCGCACCCGCGACCTGTACGACGATTTCGTCAATGTACTGGCCGATGCCAACGTGCTGCTGCTGATGGAAGTCTATCCCGCCGGCGAAGAGCCGATCCCGGGCGCGGACAGCCGCAAGCTGTGCAACAGCATCCGTCAGCGTGGTCAGCTCGACCCGATCTACATCGAGCGCGGTGTCGACCTCGCGCCGCTGGTCAAGCCGCTGCTGCGTGCCGGCGACATCCTGCTGTGCCAGGGCGCCGGGGATATCGGCGGTCTCGCGCCGAAGCTGTTGAAAAGTGAATTGTTCGCCGGCGCCGTGGCTGCGTCGGTCGAGGGGAAGTTGAAATGACTGCTGCCTACGCCAACCTGTTCTCCACCATCGCGCCGAAAGATTTCGGCCGTGTCGCCGTGCTGTTCGGTGGCATGAGTGCCGAGCGTGAGGTTTCGCTGAAATCCGGTAACGCCGTGCTCGACGCGCTGCAAAGCGCGGGCGTGGACGCGTTCGGGATCGACGTCGGCGAGGATTTTCTGCAGCGTCTGCTGAATGAAAAGATCGACCGCGCGTTCATCATTCTCCACGGTCGTGGCGGTGAAGACGGCTCGATGCAGGGCCTGCTCGAATGCGCCGGCATTCCCTACACCGGCAGCGGCATCCTCGCTTCGGCACTGGCGATGGACAAACTGCGCACCAAGCAGGTCTGGCACAGCCTCGGGATTCCGACGCCGCGTCACGCCGTGCTGTGCAGCGAAGCCGATTGTATTTGCGCGGCGACGGAACTGGGCTTCCCTTTGATCGTCAAACCGGCGCATGAAGGTTCAAGTATCGGGATGGCCAAAGTGAGTTCTGCGTCCGAGTTGATCGACGCATGGAAAGCGGCCAGTACCTACGATTCGCAAGTCTTGGTTGAACAATGGATTCAAGGTCCGGAGTTCACCATCGCCACCCTGCGTGACCAGGTGTTGCCTCCTATCGCCCTGGGTACACCGCACACGTTCTACGACTACGACGCCAAGTACATCGCCAACGATACCCAGTACCGCATTCCGTGCGGGCTGGATGCCGCCAAAGAGCAAGAACTCATGGATCTCACGGCCAAGGCCTGTGAGGCGCTGGGTATTGCCGGTTGGGGCAGGGCGGACGTGATGCAGGACGCCGACGGACAGTTCTGGTTCCTGGAAGTGAACACCGCACCGGGCATGACCGATCACAGTCTGGTGCCGATGGCGGCCCGTGCTGCCGGTCTGGACTTCCAGCAACTGGTTCTGGCCATTCTGGCCGCCAGTGTTGAAGGCTCCGGTAACACAGAGGCGCGAGGTTAAGACCATGCAAGGCGCTCATCTCAGACATCAGCCACCCGCACCCGGCCGCAAGCCGGTGCCGCGGGGTGCCAGCCGAATGGTGGCCAAAGAGCCGATGTCCGCGCGCCTGCCGAAAGCCAATTTCGGCTTTCTGAAAAGCCTGTTCTGGCCGGTGCTGCTGGTGGCGCTCGGGTTCGGTACCTACGAAGGCGCGCAGCGTTTGCTGCCGTATGCCGACCGGCCGATCACCAAGATCGCCGTGCAGGGCGACCTGAGCTACATCAGTCAGCAAGCGGTGCAGCAGCGAATCGCCCCGTACGTGGCGTCGAGCTTCTTCACCATTGATCTGGCCAGCATGCGTACCGAGCTTGAGCAGATGCCCTGGATCGCCCACGCCGAAGTACGCCGGGTGTGGCCGGATCAGGTGGTGATCCGCCTCGAAGAGCAACTGCCGGTGGCCCGTTGGGGCGACGAGTCGCTGCTCAACAACCAGGGTCAGGCCTTCACGCCAAAGGAGTTGGCGAACTACGAACACCTGCCACAGCTGTTCGGCCCACAACGGGCCCAGCAGCAAGTGATGCAGCAGTATCAGGTGCTGAGCCAGATGCTCCGGCCGCTGGGCTTCTCGATCGCGCGCCTGGAACTGCGTGAACGTGGCAGCTGGTTCCTGACCACCGGTGCCGGCAGCTCCGGCCCCGGCATCGAGTTGCTGCTGGGACGCGGCAACCTGGTGGAAAAGATGCGCCGCTTCATTGCCATCTATGACAAGACGCTTAAAGACCAGATTACGAACATTGCGCGCATCGATCTGCGCTACGCCAACGGCCTCGCTGTTGGCTGGCGGGAACCAGTAGCGCCGACGACAGCCCAACCCGCTGTCGCAAAGAATTAAGAAGAGGCAGGACCCATGGCAAACGTGCAAAGCGGCAAAATGATCGTCGGTCTGGATATCGGCACCTCCAAGGTGGTGGCGCTGGTAGGCGAGGTCGCGGACGACGGCACGCTGGAAATCGTCGGTATCGGTACTCACCCGTCCCGCGGCCTGAAGAAGGGCGTGGTGGTGAACATCGAGTCCACCGTGCAATCGATCCAGCGCGCGATCGAAGAAGCCCAACTGATGGCGGGCTGCCGCATTCACTCGGCGTTCGTCGGCGTGGCCGGCAATCACATCCGCAGCCTGAACTCCCACGGCATCGTGGCGATTCGTGATCGCGAAGTGAGCTCGGCTGACCTGGAGCGCGTACTCGACGCCGCCCAGGCCGTGGCGATCCCGGCTGACCAGCGCGTGCTGCACACCCTGCCGCAGGATTACGTGATCGATAACCAGGAAGGCGTCCGCGAGCCTCTGGGCATGTCCGGCGTCCGTCTGGAAGCCAAGGTTCACGTGGTCACCTGCGCCGTCAATGCTGCCCAGAACATTGAAAAATGCGTGCGTCGCTGCGGTCTGGAAATCGACGACATCATTCTCGAGCAACTGGCCTCGGCCTACTCGGTACTGACCGACGACGAAAAAGAGCTGGGCGTGTGCCTGGTCGACATCGGCGGCGGCACCACCGACATCGCGATCTTCACCGAAGGCGCGATCCGCCACACCGCGGTGATCCCGATTGCCGGTGATCAGGTGACCAACGACATCGCCATGGCGTTGCGCACCCCGACCCAGTACGCCGAAGAGATCAAGATCCGCTACGCCTGCGCCCTGGCCAAACTGGCCGGTGCCGGCGAAACCATCAAGGTGCCGAGCGTTGGCGACCGTCCACCGCGCGAACTGTCGCGTCAGGCCCTGGCCGAAGTGGTCGAGCCGCGTTACGACGAACTGTTCACCCTGATCCAGGCCGAACTGCGTCGCAGCGGCTACGAAGACCTGATCCCGGCGGGCATCGTCCTGACCGGCGGTACGTCGAAGATGGAAGGTGCCACCGAACTGGCTGAAGAAATCTTCCACATGCCGGTGCGCCTGGGCGTGCCGCATGGCGTGAAAGGCCTGGATGACGTGGTGCGCAACCCGATTTATTCCACTGGCGTTGGCTTGTTGATGTACGGCCTGCAGAAGCAGTCCGACGGGATCTCGTTCTCGGGCATCGGCAGTCGCGACAGCTACAGCAACGATGAGCCACAAGCGCCGTTGCTGGACCGATTGAAGAAGTGGGTTCAAGGCAACTTCTAAAGCTTTACCGCAACACCGTTACAAAAATGCAGTAGGCGAAAAAACTAGAGAATGTAAGGAGAGGGAAAATGTTCGAACTCGTAGACAACATCCCCGCAAGCCCGGTAATCAAAGTTATCGGTGTTGGCGGTGGCGGCGGCAACGCTGTCAACCACATGGTCAAGAGCAACATCGAAGGCGTCGAATTCATCTGCGCCAACACTGATGCTCAAGCGCTGAAAAACATCGGCGCGCGTACCATCCTGCAACTGGGCACCGGCGTGACCAAAGGTCTGGGCGCCGGCGCCAACCCTGAAGTAGGTCGTCAGGCCGCTCTCGAAGACCGTGAGCGCATTGCCGAAGTCCTGCAGGGCACCAACATGGTGTTCATCACCACTGGCATGGGCGGCGGTACCGGTACCGGTGCTGCGCCGATCATCGCCGAAGTGGCCAAGGAAATGGGCATCCTGACCGTTGCGGTCGTGACTCGTCCGTTCCCGTTCGAAGGCCGCAAGCGTATGCAGATCGCCGACGAAGGCATCCGCATGCTTTCCGAAAGCGTCGACTCGTTGATCACTATCCCTAACGAGAAGCTGCTGACCATCCTCGGTAAAGACGCAAGCCTCTTGTCGGCTTTCGCCAAGGCTGACGACGTACTGGCCGGTGCCGTCCGCGGTATCTCCGACATCATCAAGCGTCCGGGCATGATCAACGTCGACTTCGCTGACGTGCGTACCGTGATGAGCGAAATGGGCATGGCGATGATGGGCACTGGCTGCGCCAGCGGTCCGAACCGTGCACGTGAAGCGACCGAAGCGGCCATCCGCAACCCGCTGCTGGAAGACGTGAACCTGCAAGGTGCACGCGGCATCCTGGTGAACATCACCGCCGGTCCTGACCTGTCCCTGGGTGAGTACTCCGACGTGGGTAGCATCATCGAAGCCTTCGCTTCCGAGCACGCAATGGTCAAGGTCGGTACCGTTATCGATCCGGACATGCGCGACGAACTGCACGTCACCGTGGTTGCCACCGGTCTGGGCGCGAAAATCGAGAAGCCTGTGAAGGTCATCGACAACACCGTTCACACCTCCATGGCTGCCGCTCAGGTTCAACAACCGGCTCCTGCGCGTCAGGAAGCTCCGGCGGTGAACTACCGTGACCTGGACCGTCCGACCGTCATGCGCAACCAGGCTCAGGCCGGTGCTGCGACTGCCGCGAAGATGAACCCGCAGGACGATCTGGATTACCTGGACATCCCGGCATTCCTGCGTCGTCAGGCCGATTGATGGAATGTATCAGGGCTATGACGGTGATTGGTGTTCAGCAAAGGCTCGGTCTGCTATTATCGCCAGCCTTTGTTGATACCAGTTCGCAATTTGCGCTGAAGCGGCCCAAGCCATGATTAAACAACGCACACTGAAAAATATTATCCGTGCCACAGGTGTAGGCCTGCATTCCGGGGAGAAGGTCTACCTGACCCTCAAGCCTGCGCCTGTCGACACTGGCATTGTGTTTTGTCGCGCTGACCTCGACCCTGTGGTGCAGATTCCTGCCCGCGCGGAAAACGTCGGTGAAACCACTATGTCGACGACGCTGATCAACGGCGACGTCAAAGTGGACACGGTAGAGCACTTGCTCTCGGCCATGGCTGGCCTGGGCATCGATAACGCCTACGTCGAGCTCTCCGCGTCCGAAGTCCCGATCATGGATGGCAGCGCTGGACCGTTCGTATTCCTGATTCAATCGGCTGGCCTGGAAGAGCAGGACGCCGCCAAGAAATTCATCCGCATCCTGCGTGAAGTGACAGTGGAAGACGGCGACAAGCGCGCCACTTTCGTCCCTTTCGAAGGGTTCAAGGTGAGCTTCGAGATCGATTTCGATCACCCGGTTTTCCGGGACCGCACCCAAAGTGCAAGCGTGGATTTTTCCAGCACTTCGTTCGTAAAAGAAGTCAGCCGCGCCCGTACTTTCGGTTTCATGAGTGATATCGAGTACCTGCGCAAGCACAACCTCGCACTCGGCGGCAGCGTTGAAAACGCGATCGTGGTTGATTCCGATGGTGTACTGAACGAAGACGGCCTTCGCTACGAAGACGAATTCGTGAAGCACAAGATCCTCGATGCGATTGGCGACCTGTACCTGCTGGGTAACAGCCTGATTGGTGAGTTCAAAGGCTTCAAGTCCGGTCATGCACTGAACAACCAGCTGCTGCGCAAGTTGATTGAGCAGACAGATGCGTGGGAAGTCGTGACGTTCGAAGACGCCAGCACTGCACCGATCTCTTACATGCGCCCGGTTGCGGCAGTGTAAGTAAAAAACCTCTCTAGTTTTTTGAAGGCCATCCTCGGATGGCCTTTTTTTATGCCTTGAATTTGATGTTGCCTGTACAGGCCTCTTCGCGAGCAAGCCCGCTCCCACATTTTGGAATGCATTCCCCTGTGGGAGCGGGCTTGCTCGCGAAGAGGCCAGTTCAATCGCCGCAAAAATCAGCCAGCCACTACTATCCGGTTACGCCCACCTTCCTTGGCCTGATACAGCGCCTTGTCCGCTGCAAACAACAACTGCTCCAGCGTCATCTCGCTCGCCGCCGTCCACGTCGCGATGCCAATACTCACCGTCATCGGCCGTTCGGCCCCGTCGACCAACGGCATCTGCTCGACCGCCTGGCGGATATGCTCGGCAATCTGCCGTGCGCCGCTGCTGTCGGTTTCAGCGAGGATCACCGAGAACTCTTCGCCGCCGTAACGGGCGACCAGATCCCCTGGTCGTCGTACGTTCGCCGTGATCACCTTGGCCAATTCACGCAGCGCCTGATCACCCGCCTGATGCCCATGCCGGTCGTTGAACGCCTTGAAGTGATCGGCGTCGATCATCATCACCGACAGCGGCTTGCCCGAACGCTGGGCGCGGAACCATTCGTGGCGCAGCGCCTGATCGAGCATCCGCCGGTTGGCCACGCCGGTCAGCGCATCGGTGGCGGCCAGTTGCGCCAGTTCACGTTCGGCGCGCTGGCGCAAACGCAGTTCGCGGGCAAGTAGCCAGGTCAGCCACAGCAGCCCGGCACACAGCACGCCGGTGGCGCCGCTGATCAACAGCGCGGTGCGGCGCCAAGTGCCGAACACCTCATCACTGGACAGCGCGACCATAACGGTCAACGGCAGATTGCCGACCCGCGAGTAGGTGTAGAGCCGTTGCTGATGATCCATGCTCGAAGTGCTGGTGAAACTGCCACTGCCGTCCTTGTCGCCTAGAATCCGCACCACGTTGGGCCGGTTGCCGAAACTCTTGCCGATGGAGTCGCTTTGCAGATAAGGCTTCTGCGCCAGCAGCACGCCGTCGCTGTTGATGATGTTCAGCGTGCTGTCTTTACCGATATCGAGGCTGTTGAACAGTTGATCGAAGTAGTCGAGCTTCATCGACGCCACCGCCACGCCGGCGAACTCACCGGTGTCCGAGGAAATCCGCCGACTGAAGCTGATGCGCCACTGATTGGCTTCGTCGCAATCGCAGCGGGTCTTGAACGGGCGGCTGATGAACATGCCAGTGTCACGGTTGAAGGCATGGGCGAGGAAATAATCGCGGTCGGCGAAGTTGCCCGGTTTGGGTTCGATGCGTGATGAGTCGGCGACCACATCGCCGTGCTTGTCGAGCAGCAGGATGTCGCCCTTGAAGCGTGCGGTGGTCGAGCGGTCGAACAGTGCCAGATGGCGGATCTGCGGGGTGACATCGTGCAAGTCGTCGCGCTGGGCGGCGGCGATCAGGCCTTGCAAGGTCAGGTCGTACAGCTCGACCGTGCGCAGGACGTCGGCGTCGATCAACTGGGCGATGGTGGTGGCGCTGCGGGTGGCCGATTCCTGAGCGTTGGCGTGCTCACGAATTAGCAGAAAAGTGACGATGCACAGAATCGCGATCACGGTCAGCGAACTGCCGCAGATCAGCAGCAATTCGGGGCGTCCGGTCTTGCCCGCCAGAGGTGGGGTACGGCTCGCGATCATGATGGGGGCTGTCGGTTGGGAGGATCTTATTAGCGTAGTTGCATCAAGTCAGTGACGGTATTCCATTGTGGGAGCGGGCTTGCTCGCGAATACGCCGTGTCATTCAACATTGATGTCGACTGATGCCGCGCATTCGCGAGCAAGCCCGCTCCCACAGGGTACATCTCTAAATTCAAGACCGTGGTGCAGGGGGGATCTTAGAAGACGTTGATCGGGTAGTCGACAATCACCCGGTATTCATCGGTATCGGTATCAATCGCGCCGTAACCGTTGCCACCCCGGTTGGTCGCCCATTGCAGGCGTACCGCGAGGTCTTTTGCCTGACCGCTCTGCACCACGTATTTCAGATCGAGGTCGCGTTCCCAGTGCTTGGCGTTGCGACCGTCAGCGCTGTACCACGAGGCATAGCCTTTGCTGCCCGGATCGACCTTGGTCAGGTCCACGGTGCCGCGCGAATAGGAAACCGCCGAAGTCAGGCCCGGCACACCGAGACCGGCGAAGTCATAGGCGTACTTGAGCTTCCACGAGCGCTCGTTCGGGCCGTTGAAGTCCGAATACTGTTGCGAGTTGTCGAGGTAAACGCTGTCGCCCTGGCTGATGTAGTCGAACGGCGTGTTGCCGTTCACGCGCTGGTACGCAGCGGTGACGCTGTGGTTGCCGATGCCGACGGTGAAATGCAGGCTGTAAGTGTTGTTGTCGATGTTACCCAGCAGCGCGTCGCCGGTGTCCTGCGTGTGATAGAAGTGCAGGCCCGGGTTGAGGCTGACCAGATCGTTCAACTGCCAGGTGTAATCCAGGTCGTAGTAGTACTGGTTCCAGATGTCCTTCAGCTCGGCGGCGTACAGGTTGCTGGTCAGGCCTTCGACGCCGCTCCAGGACACGCCGGCCCAGTTCAGGTGACGGCTTTCGTCGCCCTCGGCGAGTTTGCCGTAGGACGTGCCGATGCGCTGGCGACCGCTCTGATTGTACGGCTTGGTAAAACTGGCCTGGCCACCTTCGAACATCCAGCCGTCGAAGCTGTGGTTGGTCAGGCTCACGCCACGAAAGGTCTGCGGCAGCATGCGCGAATCACCGCCGGCAATCACCGGGTTGGTGAGGAACAGGTCACCGGCCTTCAGCTCGGTATCGAACGCGCGCATCTTCAACGTGCCGCCCGCAGTCGAGAACGAGCCCGGCGCTTTGCCGTTGCCATCGCTGATCGGCAGGATGCTCGAACCATCGGTACCGCCACCGCCGTCGAGCTTCAGCCCGAGCATGGCGTGGGCGTCGATGCCGAAGCCGACCGTGCCTTCGGTGTAACCCGACTGGAAGATCCCGAGAAAACCCTGGCCCCACTCGATGTTGTCGTCCGTCTGCTGCAGACGGTTGCGATTCATGTAGTAGTTGCGGGCGTTGAGGTTGAGGCTCGAGCCTTCGATGAAGCCTTGTTTGGCGGCTTCGTCGGCGTGAGCGGCGGGGGCAATCGTTGCGGCAATTGCAATGAACAGCGGGGTGAAACGGACTGGGTAACGCACTTGCGACGGAGCTCCTTGGGTCAACTGACACTTCAATATCTTGAGGTGCGGGATGTTTCTTGTTTTTTACAGACGAACCAAACGGCTTTCAGACCACAACGAAAAAAGGCCGCTGAAAGGCAGCGGCCTGGAAGGACGACGGTTGAACGGGAAGAGCCAAACAACCGCGTCGAGGGAAATGTTTCGCGGTGCGCGACTCAGCTGTCTTTCTCGGCCGCTTGAGCCTGGGAAGTGGCGGCTTGAGGGGCTTGCGAGGCGTCCTGCGACTTGGCCATCACTTCTGCCTGAGATTGTTCGAAGGCGTGAGCGCGAGCGGCATTCTGCGCTACAAACGCTTGCGATTCTTCAGCCATCGCCATCGGCGACAGGATCAATGAGGACAAAACGAAAGCGCTGGCAATACCCATACTGTTGGACATCTTGAAAACCTTCTTGCTTGGCAAGTGCTGTTTGGTGCGGGCAAAGATAAGGTCGCCGGGCGTTGGGAAACAGCGTGATTTTCATAAATGACTGTTACAGCAAAAGCAAAGATCAACCTCGGGTGAACGCCATTCCTTGTGGCGAGGGAGCTTGCTCCCGCTGGGCTGCGAAGCGGCCCTAAACCCGGTAATCACGTTCATTCAGACAAACTGCGTGTGCAGGATTTACGACTGCTGCGCAGCCGAGCGGGAGCAAGCTCCCTCGCCACAGGGATTTTGCTTTTCAGTTAGACCGGGAGGTGGATGCCGAAGGTATTCATCCCCCGATCACTGCGCACAAACACATCCCCACCATGCATCAACGCAATCGCCTTGACGATCGCCAGCCCCAGCCCATGGTTGTTGCCGCTGTTGCTGCGCGAGGCATCGACCCGGTAGAAGCGTTCGAACAGACGCGGCAAGTGCTCGCTGGCAATCGGCGAGCCCGGATTGGCCACGCCGATGCTGACCTGATGCTCTTCAACTTCGATGCACACCTCGATCACCTGGCCCGGCTCGGTGTGCTGCACGGCGTTGCTCAGCAGATTGATCAATGCCCGACGCAGATGCGCGATCTCGATCCGCACCTGCGCATCGCCACTGACGTGCACCTGCACTTGCGCATCTTCGAGGATGAAATCCAGGTACTCCAGCGTGGTCGCGACTTCATCGGCCAAAGAAGTCTCGGTCAGTTTGGTGGCCTTGCTGCCCTGGTCGGCGCTGGCCAGAAACAGCATGTCGTTGATGATCGAACGCAGGCGTTCCAGCTCTTCGAGGTTCGATTGCAGCACTTCGAAGTAATGCTCGGCGGAGCGCCCGCGGGTCAGTGCAACCTGGGTCTGGCCGATCAGGTTGGTCAGTGGCGAGCGCAGTTCGTGGGCGACGTCGGCGTTGAACGATTCCAGGCGCGAATAGGCCTGTTCGACCCGCTCCAGGGTTGAGTTGAACGAGTCGACAAACTGCTCCAGCTCCGGTGGCAACGGTGACATGCGCAGGCGTCCGGCCCGTAGTGGCGGTGCCAGGCGCTGGGCTTCGTGAGACAGTTTGATCAGCGGCTTGAGACCGATCCGCGCCACCCAGTAACCCAGCGCCGAGGCCAGCAGCACGCCGACAATGGCCAGGCTGACCAAGGCGATCAGCAGGCTGTGCTGAGTCTCGTGGAAAGTCTCGGTATCGATGCCGATCATGAAGCGCAGCGGCGGGCGTTGGTCCTTGGCGGGTAACTCGGTCAGCAGCACTTTCAGCGGATAAGGATGCTCGGGCAACTGCAGGTCATGCATGCCGGTTGGGCCTTTGGCGAAGGCGCGGATCCGCGCGTCCGGCTCGCCGTACTCGTAACCGGGATCACCGCTGACCACCCAGAAACGAATGCGCTTGTCTTCCTCGCCGAGCAGCTTGAGCTTGGCGTTGATCTTCACCCAATGCTCAGGCGTGCCATAACGATTGAGCGCCGACTCCAGTACGCTGTAACGCGCATCCAGCTCGGCTTCCGGCAGCAGACCCAGGCCTTTGTCGACCTGCTGATACAGCGCGCCGCCAATCAACAGAAACACCAGCAGCGCCACCAGCGTAAACATCCCGCTCAAACGCAGGGCAATCGAATTACTGGACACCACGGCTCTCCAGCACATAACCCATGCCACGAATCGTGTGCAGCAGTTTCTCGTCGAACGGCCCGTCGAGCTTGGCGCGCAGACGCTTGATCGCGACTTCGACGACGTTCGCGTCGCTGTCGAAATTGATGTCCCAGACCATCTCGGCAATCGCGGTTTTCGAGAGGATTTCACCTTGCCGGCGCGCCAGAACACTGAGCAGCGAGAACTCTTTCGCCGTCAGATCCAGGCGGGTGCCGGCGCGGGTAGCCTTGCGGCTGATCAGATCGATCCACAGGTCGGCGATGCTCACTTGCACCGGTTCATGGCCGCCGCTGCGCCGGGTCAGCGCTTGCAGGCGGGCTACCAGTTCAAGGAAGGAAAACGGCTTGCCGAGGTAATCGTCGGCGCCGTCACGCAGGCCCTTGATCCGGTCTTCGACACGCTCGCGGGCGGTGAGCATGATCACCGGGGTCTGCTTGCGTGCACGCAATGCGCGCAACACGCCGAAACCATCGAGGCCCGGCAACATGACGTCGAGGACGATCACCGCGTAGTCGCTTTCCAGCGCCAGGTGCAGGCCTTCGACGCCGTCGCGGGCCAGGTCCACGGTGTAACCCTGTTCCGTCAGACCGCGGTGCAGATAGTCCGCGGTTTTTTCCTCGTCTTCGATAATCAGAACGCGCATGACCCTGCCTCAGTCTGTGGTCGCCAGTGCCGTCGCGGGCATTGGTTTGGGCCTGTGGAAAAGCCGCTCAAGCCACAAGTATATGACCGGCGTGGTAAACAGCGTCAGCATCTGGCTGACCAGCAAGCCGCCCACCACCGCGATTCCCAGCGGTTGGCGCAGTTCTGCGCCGGTGCCGTAACCGAGCATCAGCGGCAACGCGCCGAGCAGGGCGGCGAGGGTGGTCATGATGATCGGCCGGAACCGCGTCAGGCACGCTTCGAAAATCGCATCCTGCGGCGCCAGTCCGCGATTGCGCTGGGCTTCCAGTGCGAAGTCGATCATCAGAATGCCGTTCTTTTTGACGATACCGATCAGCAGCACCAGTCCGATCAACGCCATGATCGAAAAATCCTGACCGCAGATCCACAGCATGATCACCGCGCCGAGACCGGCCGCCGGCAGCGTCGAAATGATCGTCAGCGGATGCACGAAGCTCTCATAGAGCACGCCGAGAATGATGTACACCGCCACCAGCGCCGCGAGAATCAGCCACGGCTGACTGGCCAGCGAGCTCTGGAATGCCTGCGCCGCGCCCTGGAAGTTGCCACTGATCGCGGTCGGCATGCCGATCTCGGCCTTGGCCTGATTGAGCAGGATCACCGCGTCGCCCAACGCCACGCCGGGCGCGAGGTTGAACGACAGGTTGGCGGCGGGGAACATGCCGTCATGGGCAATCGACAGCGGGCCGATGGTCGGCGCATCGAATTTGGCCAGCGCCGACAGCGGCACCATCTCGCCACTCAGCGGCGAGCGCAGGTAGAAATAGTTGAGGCTTTCGGCCTTGCCGCGCTGCTTGGTGTCCAGCTCGAGAATCACGTTGTACTGATTGACCTGGGTCTGGAACTCGTTGATCTGGCGCTGACCGAACGCATCGTACAGCGCTTCGTCGACATCACTGGCGGTCAGGCCGAAACGCGCGGCGGCACTGCGGTCGATGCTGATGTGGGTGATGCTGCCGCCCAGTTGCAGGTCGTTGGAAATGTCGCGGAACGCCGGGTTGCTACGCAGTTTTTCGGTCAGGCGCTGGGTCCAGGTGGCGAGGGTTGCGCCGTCGTTGCTCTTGAGCACGTATTGGTACTGCGCGCGGCTCGGGCCGGAGCTGAGGTTGATGTCCTGGCCGGCGCGCAGATACAGGACGATGCCCGGGACTTTCATCAGTTGCGGACGAATCCGGTCGATGAACTGGCTGGCCGAGACGTCGCGGTCGCCGCGTTTTTTCAGGGCAATCCAGAAGCGGCCGTTGGCGATGGTCTGGTTGCTGCCGGACACACCGACCGAGTGCGAGAACGCCTGAACGGCCGGATCGGCGGCGACGATTTCGGCCATGGCCAAGTGTTTTTTCACCATGTCGCCGTAGGAAATATCCGCAGCGGCTTCGGTGGTGCCGAGGACAAACCCGGTGTCCTGCACCGGGAAGAAACCCTTGGGGATAAAGATGTAACCGGCAATCGCCAGTGCCAGCGACAGGCCGAACACGCCGATCATCAGTTTCTGGTGGGCGAGGGCGCGGCGCAGACCTTTTTCGTACCAGCCGAGCAAGCGTTCACTGAAGCCCGGTTTGTCGTGGGCGTGGTGCACCGGTTTGCGCATGAACAGCGCTGCCAGCGTCGGCGCGAGGGTCAGCGACACCACCACCGAAATCAGAATGGTCGAGGTCGCGGTCAGGGCGAATTCCTTGAACAACCGCCCGACCACACCGCCCATGAACAGCAGCGGAATAAACGCTGCCACCAGCGAGAAACTGATCGACACCACAGTAAAGCCGATCTCGCCGGCACCTTTGACCGCCGCTTCGCGCATGCTGTCGCCGGCCTCCAGATGCCGGTGGATGTTCTCCACCACCACAATCGCATCGTCCACGACAAACCCGACCGCGACGACGATCGCCACCAGCGTCAGGTTGTTCAGGCTGAATCCCAGCAGGTACATCAGGGCGAAACTGGCAGTCAGCGACACGCCGAGTACCGCCGAGACGATCATGGTCGCCGACAACTGCCGCAGGAACAGCGCCATCACCGCCACCACCAGCAGGATCGCGATCAACAGGGTGATCTCGACTTCATGCAGCGAGGCGCGAATGGTCTGGGTGCGGTCGATCAGGGTTTTTACCTGCACCGAGGCCGGGAGCATGGCTTCGAGGCCGGGCAGGGCGGCTTGAATGCGGTCGACGGTTTCGACGATGTTGGCGCCGGGCTGGCGCGAGATCACCAGGTTCACCCCGGGTTGATCACCGGCCCAGGCTTGCACGTAGGCATCTTCCGAACCGTTGACGACTTTGGCGACATCCCGCAGGTGAACCGGGGCGCCGTCCTTGTAGGAAACGATGAGTTGGCTGTAGTCCTCGGGTTTGAACAACTGGTCGTTGGTCGACAGTGTCGAGATGCTCGATTCGCCGTACAACGCACCTTTGGCGAGGTTGAGGCTGGTCTGCTGGATCGCCAGACGAATGTCGGCCAGGGTCAGGCCGATGGCCGCCAGTTTGTCGGCCGAGGCTTGCACGCGGATCGCCGGACGTTGCTGACCGGTGATGTTGATTTGTCCTACGCCGTCGATCTGACTGATCTGACGCGAGAGCAGGGTTTCCACTAGGTCGCTGAGTTCGGTGCCGGGCATTTGCGTCGAGCTGACGCTTAAGATCAGCACCGGGCTGTCGGCCGGGTTGACCTTCTTCCAGGTCGGCAGGGTCGGCATGTCCTTGGGCAGCTTGCCGGCGGCGGTATTGATCGCGGCCTGGACTTCCTGAGCGGCGGTATCGATGCTCTTGTCGAGGGTGAATTGCAGGGTCAGCAGGCTGGAGCCGAGCGCGCTGCTGGAGGTCATCTGGGTCATGCCGGGGATGGCGCTGAATTGCACCTCCAACGGCGTGGCCACGGACGAAGCCATGGTGTCGGGGCTGGCGCCGGGCAACTGCGCCGAGACCTGAATTGTCGGAAATTCCGCTTCCGGCAGTGGGGCAATCGGCAGGCGCGGGAAGGCAATTACGCCGACCAGCACCAAAGCGATGGTCAACAGAATCGTCGCGACCGGGTGATCGATGCACCAGGTGGAGACGCCTTTGTGCGCCTTCATGGTTTCGGCTCCGCTTGCACCACCTGTGGCGGTTCACTCATGACCTGCACGGTCGAGCCGGGTTTGAGCCGCGACTGGCCGTCGGTCACCAGCACGTCACCGGTTTTCACGCCTTTGATGATGTCCTGCCCGCTGCCCTGATAGACCATCTGCACTTGTACGGCTTCGACTTTGTCGCCATTCACGCGGTAAACGAAGTGTTGGTCGAGACCGCGCTGTACGACGGTAGGCGGCACCACCAGCGCATTCTTATCCAGTGCCGTCTGAATTTTTACCGTCACCAGCAGGCCCGGCCAGAGCTTTTGGCTGGCATTGTCGAATTCGGCCTTGGCGCGGATGGTGCCGGTGTTGGCGTTGATCTGGTTGTCGATCAGGGTCAGGTGACCTTCGCCGAGCAGGTTGCCGGTTTCACCGTCGGTATCGGCGCCGATGTAGGCCTTGACCTGTGCGTGCTGCGGATCGTTGATCAGGCCCTGCAGGGTCGGCAGCATTTGCTGTGGCAGCGAGAATTCCACGGCGATCGGGTCGATCTGGGTCACGGTGAACAGGCCGGCGGTGTCGGTCATGCGCAGGAAGTTGCCTTCATCGACTGTACGAATACCGACGCGGCCGGTGACCGGGGATCGGATCTGCGTGTAAGAAAGTTGTACCTGCGCCGCGTCGATCGAGGCCTGGTTGCCTTGGGCGGTGGCTTTGAGTTGGTTGACCAGTGCTTGTTGCTGGTCGTAGGTCTGCTTGGAGACGCCGTCGTCGACGCTGAGCAGTTTGTAGCGTTTGAGGTTGACCAGGGCGACTTGCAGTTGCGCCTGGCTTTCGCCCAGTTGCGCGCGGGCCTGGTCGAGGCTGGCGCGGATCGAGCGGTCGTCGATGGTGGCGAGCAGGTCGCCGGCCTTTACCAGTTGGCCTTCCTTGACGAGGATTTTGGTGAGGATGCCGTCTATTTGTGGGCGTACTACGACGCTGTGTAATGAGAGTACGGAGCCGATGCCGCTGGTGTAGCGGGGGACGTCTTTTTCGCTGACGGTGACGACGCGGACCGGGATGGCGGTTGGGGTGGCCAGTTTGGTCGGGGCGGGTTTCATTGCCCACCATGCGCCTGCGGCGGCCAGGGCGATCACTAGGGCTAGCAGGGCTTGGTTTTTCTTGATTCGCATGCGGGGTGGGCGCCGGACGGAGTTTGGGCAGGGTTGTTGTCTTTATAAACCTGTCTGCAGGTCAGTAGGGTGACGGCTGGCTGTCAGCGCTGTCAGTTTCGCCGGGGTGTATATCCGTTTCTGCGGGTGTGGCTGATTACGGTTTCGCCCTTACGGCGAGTCACTTTTTCCAGACGCCGAAAAAGTAACCAAAAAGGCTTGCTCCTGCGTTCGGCCCGCTCGCTGGGGCTCGGGGTCCCTTCGCTGCGGGATTGATCCGGGGGCAGCGCCTACGGTTTGCTTCGCTGCACCTCCTCTCGCTGTGTTTGGCTTCGCCAAACGGTCGCTGCGCTCCCACCCCCGGATCAATCCCTCCACTCAGCCTTCCGACGTCGCCCGTGGATCAAGATCAAGAGCGACAGCCGAGCTTGCGCTCATCCTGGAGTGGGGCGGCATGCGCCGCGTGCGGGTTGTACTTATCTTCCCTGTAGGAGCTGCCGCAGGCTGCGATCTTTTGATCTTGCTTTTGCTCTTTTGTGGGAGCTGGCTTGCCAGCGATGGCGGCCTGACAGCCGACCAATCTCTGGCAGGTGTACTCGGTTCAACGGTGGGAGCGGGCTTGCTCGCGAAGAGGTCTGTCCAGTCAGCCGATTACGTTGAACTGTTTAATTCTGTGCCAAACAACCAGAACCTTCCCACAAGGTTTTCAGGTTGTCCGTCGGAAGCGCTCTCTAGTCTTTGGTTGTCGCTGCAAATTCAGCGATCGGGTGTGGAAACCCGATTCAAGTAGAAACAATGCACCAGCACCGTAATCGTTGCCGACGTCTTTTTTCGTCTGCAAACTGCGTCGCGGCGGCTGTGCGTGGGCAGACTTCGGTCTGGCCGGTTGCCTACTTATCGGTTTTCCACCCCGCGCACAGTTGCCACCTTTTGTCGTGTGGAAACGACAAAGGCTGGCTCCCAAATACAAGTAGGAGCTACCCATGGATAAACTGATCCCAGACCCTCCCCCCGAAACCACAACCCCGCTCGCCGAAGCCATCCGCGCAGAAGACCTCGCCCAAAACCGCGAAGCCATCAAACGCGCGCTCGACTTTTACCTCAGTCCGCAACCCGTCCAGCCGCGACAGCCAAGCACCATGTTTCTGGTCAACCCAGGCATCGACACCGAAACCCTGCTCGCCCACGCTTACGAATCGTTGGCCTCTGCCAGTGCCATGGCCAGCAATTTCGCCAATGAACTCGGCGGCCCGCAACGCAGCACGGCGTTGGCGATCCAGCAGATCGTCATGCTCGCCGAACTGGCTGTGAACCGGGCGCTGGATCGGGTTGATCCACGCACTTGATCCGTCCGAGCACCGCGTCATCGTTCATCGCGAGCAGGCTCGCTCCCACAGGTTGAAACGCAGTCCACCTGTGGGAGCGAGCCTGCTCGCGAAGACGCCTGTGCGGGCGACGCATCTCTGCCGGCTATTGGTGTTAGCCGGTCCCAAAAAGGGACCGATCATTCCCAATTTAGGAAACATTGCACCATCACCTACCTCTAAACCGTTCGGCGTGCGCTGCAAATCTTCAGGTGCTGTCGCAAGGCGCGCAGGTATACTGCGCGCCTTCGCGGCTCACTGTTCGGGCCCGACTTTTTTGCTTTGCGGAGCTTTTATGACTTCCCCGACCCAACCGCCGGTTGACGACGCCGTAAGCGATGTCCCGGCCGAGCTGACTGACGCCAGCGAAACCAAACCCGAGATTCCGGCTTTCAAGTTCCCGTTCAAACCGGGTGAACTGGCGGCGGCCAAGGGTTCGAATCAGCCGTGGTACAAGAACGGCGCCAAGAACGGCCACACCAAGACCCCGGGCATGGCGCCGCCGGGCACCCGTCGCTCGATGGGCAAGCGCTGAGTTTTATCCCGCCTTCAGCCATCGACTGCGATTTTCGGTCGCAGTGATGGCTAAGTGCTCAGATCCTGAGCCAGATCAATATTTGACCAATTGGTGCGCTTAGAGTCAGCAGCCCTGCCGACTCTTCCCATAAAACGAGCGCGCTTTCCATGAAGATCAATCTCCCGGTAACCGGCCGTAACGTCGATGTGGCGCCGGACGCGAACATTCTTTCGACCACTGATCTGACCAGCGCGATCACTTACGCCAACGACGATTTCATCAGGATCAGCGGCTACAGTCGCGACGAATTGCTCGGCAAGCCACACAACCTGTTGCGCCATCCGGACATGCCGGCGCTGGCGTTTGCGCATATGTGGCAGACGCTGAAGGGCGGGCGCTCGTGGATGGGGCTGGTGAAGAATCGTTGCAAGAATGGCGATCATTATTGGGTCAGCGCGTATGTCACGCCGGTTACGCAGAGCGGCGTGGCGGTGGAGTATCAGTCGGTACGCACCCGGCCGGATGCACGGCAGGTGGCGGCGGCGGAGCGGGTGTACGCGCAGTTGCGTGGAGAGTTGAAGGGACGGCGGCGGCTGCCCACTTTAGGTCTGCGCGGCAGGATCACGGTGTTGGCCAGTGCGTTGCTGGGGCTGGTGCTGGGGATCGAGGCCTGGTTGCGTCCGGAGTCGGCATGGATCGATGGGCTGGCATTTGTTGTCGGCAGCAGTCTCTGCACGTTCGGCGTGCGCTGGATCTTGCGGCCGCTGGAGCGGCTGAGCGAACGGGCGCGGCAGGTCGCGGACAATCCGTTGAGTCAGAGCATTTACACCGGGCGCCGCGATGAAATCGGCCAGATTGAATTCGCCCTGCAGATGCTCGAAGCCCAGGTCGGCGCGGTGGTCGGGCGCATCGGTGATGCGTCGCAACAGTTGGCCGGGCATGCGGCGCAATTGGTCGATCATCTGCAAAGCAGTCACAACAGTTCGCTGGCGCAACAGGCGGAAACCGATCAGGTGGCGGCGGCGATTCATCAGATGGCCGCCAGCGTCGCGCAAGTTGCCAGCCATGCGCAGCAGGCCTCGGTGGCGGCGGACATGGCCGGCACGGAAACCCGCGAAGGGCATTGGCTGGTCGGCGAGAGTCGCAGTGCGGTGTTGCGTCTGGCCGAGGAGTTGCGGCGGGCGACCGAGGTGATTCATCAGCTCGAAGGCCACAGCAGCGAGATTTCCGGAGTACTGGAGGTGATCCGCAGCATTGCCGAGCAGACCAATCTGCTGGCGCTTAACGCGGCGATCGAAGCGGCGCGCGCTGGTGATGCCGGGCGCGGTTTTGCAGTGGTGGCCGATGAGGTGCGCGGGTTGGCGCAACGCACGCAGCAGTCGACCAACGAGATCCAGCGGATGATCAGCACCCTGCAAAACGGTGCGCGCGATGCGGTGCTGGTGATGCAGCAGAGCAGCGAGCATGTGGATAACAGCGTCGAACAGGCTCAGCGCGCGGCGCGGGCGCTGGACGGGATCAGCGAGCGGGTCGAGCAGATCACCGAGATGAGCCTGCAGATTGCCGCGGCGGTGGAGCAGCAGAGTGCGGTGAGCGAGGACATTAATCGCAACATCGTCAGCATTCGCACGGCGTCGGAATTGACGGTGGATGAGGGGCGGCAGAGTCAGCGCAATTCTGAAGATGTGGCGGGGCTGGCGGGGGATTTGCGGTTGCTGGCGCGGGAGTTCTGGGGACGGCGACAGGTTCGGGATTGAGGTTATCTGGGCCGGCCTCTTCGGGAGCAGCCCTCTCCCACAGGTTTGTGAGTTGATCATTTATTCTGTGTGCAACTCAAAACCCTGTGGGAGGGGGCTTGCTCCCGAAGCGGCCATTGCAGGCAGTACAAAATCCGGATCAAGCCGCGCGCAGCGAAATAAACGCATACGTCTGCGCCGGCTCAGTCACCACCTGCGCCCCGGCGGCAAGCAACTGCCCGGCCACATCATCCCCGGACAAATGAAACAGCCATTCGCTGGACGCTTCACTCAGCGGCTGTGCTGACACCTGATCGATCACGGCCGCAAAGGCGTCCATCTGCGGCAAATACGCGGTAAATCCATCGCCCTTGAGCGCCGTGGTGCGAATCCCCAGCGCCGCGCAGATTGCATCCTTGATCCGGATGTCATCGCGATCGGCCTGACGCGAACGCTGGATCAACGCCACCAGTTCCTGATCGACCAGCTCCCCGCCGACAATCAGCAGCGGCCCCTGTTGCCACGACTCCGGCGGGCAATCCTTGGCCGCCGGGTTGAGCGGGATGTGCGGATTGATTTCTGCCGGATAAATCCTGCACACCAACGGTCGGCGTTCGTAAATGCGGCACAGGTTTTCTTCGTCAAGATTCCGGCAGCGCCCGACGTTGTACGCGGCAAAGGTGATTGCCACGTGGGCCTCGGTCGTGCCGCTGCGTACCACCAGCGAACGCCGTTCGGCGTGTTCACGCTGCTGCGCCGGCAGGCCCAGGCCGTTGCCGAGAAAGGCCTCCACCAGCACGATCACCTGACCGCCATCCGCCGCCCACATGCGGGCTTCGGCGAGGGTCAGGGGCACATGGTGGTCGGTGCAGCATTTGCCGCAACCGACGCAGGAAAAGGTCGTATTCATTGCACGATCAATCTTCAATCAGAGTGTGAAACGGCGACGTAAAGTCGCCAGGCTGAGGCTGATCGAAGCAAGTTGTGCGCCAGCCCTCAAGGCTTGGCGGTCGGGCGGATCGAGTCCCATTCGGTGACAAACGCGGTTTTCGACTTTTTGCTGTACAGGCACAGCTCAGTGCCTTGCTGGCCTTTCATGTGTTTTTGCGGGTATTGGCCTTGCAACAGCACGGCGGTGTAGCCGACGCGGTCATCGAATTGCGCGGGTGTGCCGACGGGTTTGGCGTCTTTCAGGCCGCTGGCCTTGGTGCAGCTGGCGAGCACGGTTTTATCGTAAGCGGCCCAGGCGTCGGGGCTGGAGGCGTGGGCCTGTGAGGCCAGGGCGGTGAGGCAGAGCAGGCTCAGGGAGAGGGTTTTCATGGTTGGGCATCCTTGGTTTGGCCAAGGTTTGAGTATGCCTGAGGGGGAGAAGTTGCCTGGGCCGGCCTCTTCGCGAGCAAGCCCGCTCCCACAATTAGGAATGCGTTCCCCCTGTGGGAGCGGGCTTGCTCGCGAAAACGGTCGATCAGTCCGGCACAAGTTCCCGGCGAACCACAATCATCCCGGCACTCTCATACAAACGCTGCGCCCGCAGATTGTCTTCCAGCACCTTCAGATCGACAAATCCTTCGCGCCTTTGCTGAAACACCTTGAATGCATTCAACAGCAACGCCCGACCCAAACCTCGGCCCTGAGCGCGCGGATGCACCACCAGATTCTTGATGTACGAACTGGTCCAGCATTGCGCCACGCCGATCACGCCTTCGTTATCGCGGGCGATGAAGCACAATTCAGGATCGTATTCGGCATCGCTTTCAAACCGCTGCTGCCACTCCTCCAGTGCCGGCACGCGACCACCGCCTTCGCGGTAGCCGAGTTGCATCAGCTGATGCACCGCCGCCGCCAGTTCCGGACGATAGGTGCTCAGCTCAATGCCTTCCGGCCAGTGGATCGGCGGCACGCCTTGGCGAAGGTCGCGCCGCATCAGAAAGCAGTATGTCTGGCCCAAGACTCAGTGACCGTTGGCGGCGACGTGTTTGGCCGCTTCGATCAGGCGCTGGGTCAGTTCCGGCGAGGAGAACTTGGTCAGCACCGCGTTGGCCCCGGCCAGACGCGCTTTCTCGCTGTTCATCGCGCTGTCGAGCGAGGTGTGCAGCAGCACGTAGAGGTGGGCGAAGTCCGGCGTCTCGCGCAGGGTGCGGGTGAAGGCATAGCCGTCCATTTCGGACATTTCGATGTCGGAGACGATCAGGTTGATCTGCTGCGCGGTGCCTTGCAGATCCAGCAGGCAGTCGATGGCTTCCTTGGCACTGCGCGCGGTGTGACATTGCAGGCCTAGGTTGCGCAGGGTGTGCACCGATTGCTGCAACGCCACCTGGCTGTCGTCGACCACCAGAATCCGTGCGTTGCCCAGCACTTCAGCGTCCTCCATGCTCAGGTCGGTCGGGGCCATTTCGATCTGCGCCGGGGCGATGCTGTGAATGACTTTTTCGATGTCGAGCACTTGTACCAGTGTGCCGTCCACCGAGGTCACGCCGGTGATGTAGGCACGCGAGCCGCCGGAGCCGAACGGCGGTGGCTTGATGTCGGTGGTCAGGCAATGGACGATTTTGCTCACCGCCTGCACATGCAGACCCTGCTTGGAACGGCTGACGTCGGTGACGATCAGGCAGCCGCCGTTCGGGTCTTCCAGTGGTCGCTCGCCGATGGCACGGCTGAGGTCGATCACCGACAGCGACGCGCCGCGCAGGGTGGCGATGCCTTTGATGTGCGGATGCGACTCGGGCATTTTGGTCAGCGGCGGGCAGGGGATGATTTCACTGACTTTCAGCAGGTTGATCGCCATCAGCTTGCCGCTGCGCAAGGTAAACAGCAGAAGCGAAAGTGAATCTGCGCGGGCTTTGTTGGAAGACATAAAAACCTTCTGTGGAAAAAGGTGATGGGGCGAGGGTGCAAATCGCCAGAAACTATTGATGCCGGGTTATCGACTTGTCGGGGGCAGGCTTTAGGCTCAATCCTCAATCCGGGTCAAACGGTGTGGCGAGGGAGCTTGCTCCCGCTGGAGTGCGAAGCGCTCCCATAACCATCCATCGCGGTGTATCAGGTGGGTCATGTCCGCTGCTTTTGCGACTGCTGCGCAGCCGAGCGGGAGCAAGCTCCCTCGCCACAATGGAGGTCTATCTCATCCCAAGGCGTTTAGCCAGCCGCCCTAGATTCGCCCGGTCCAGCCCCAACTCCCGCGCCGCACTCGCCCAGTTATCCTGGTTACGCTCAAGCGCAGCACTGATCAACTGCCGCTGATATTGCTCGGTGGCACTGCGCAAATCGCCGCTGATCAGCGGCATCGCGGGCACCTCGGCAACCGGCTCAACCGAGTTATCCACAACCTCCCGCGGCAAATCCAGATCCGCCGCGCTCAAACTGAGGATCTTCGGCCTTACCTTGCAATTGCCCAGCGCCTTCAGTGCGCTGCGGCCGATCAAGTGTTCCAGCTCGCGCACGTTTCCCGGCCAAGTGTAGGCGAGCAACGCGTCCTGGGCGTCGCTGCTCAGGCGCAGGCTGTTGAGGCCCATGCGCGAGCGGTTCTGTTCCAGAAAGAAGCCGCTGAGCAGCAACACATCGCGGCCGCGATCGCGCAGCGCCGGCACTCGCAGCGGGTACACGCTCAGGCGGTGATAGAAGTCGGCGCGGTAGCGGCCACTGCGCACTTCTTCGGCCAGATCGCGGTTGGTCGCGGCGATCAGGCGCACATCGACCTGATGTTCCTTGTCCGAGCCGAGCCGCTGCAACTGGCCGCTTTGCAGCACGCGCAGCAACTTGGCCTGTACGGTCAGCGACAGTTCGCCGACTTCATCGAGAAACAGCGTGCCGCCATTGGCCAGTTCGAACTTGCCGCGGCGGTCGCTGGTGGCGCCGGTAAAGGCGCCGCGCACGTGGCCGAACAGTTCGCTTTCGACCAGCGTATCGGGCAGAGCGGCGCAGTTGAGGCTGATGATCGGTTTGTCGGCGCGCGGCGAGGCGGCGTGAATCGCTTGCGCCACCAGCTCCTTGCCGACACCGGTTTCGCCGGTGATCAGCACGGTCAGGTCGCTGCCGCCGACCAGATTGATTTCCTCCACCAGCCGTTTGTGCGCCTTGCTCTGGCCGATCATTTCACGCTGCTGCTGACCGCTGGCTTGGCGGTAGACCTCGGCCCGCTGGTGCTCGTCTTCGGCACGCAGCGCCAGGCGTTCGATGCGTTCGGCGGCGTTGACCGTGGCCGAGGCGAGGCTGGCGAAGGCTTGCAAGGCGTCGAGTTCGATCGGCTCGAAACGCTCCGGATCGAGCGCGTCGAGGGTGATCAGGCCCCAGAGTTTTTCATCGACGAACAGCGGACAGCCGAGACAGTCATGTACCTCGAGGTGATCGCCCAGACCATCGACCAGACCGTCGTAAGGATCGGGCAAGTCGCTGTCGGCGGCGAACCGCGTTGGCCCGGCGCCGTCCAGCAGGATCTCGAAACGAGGATGTTCACTGACCTTGAAGCGCCGGCCGAGAGTGTCGGTACTCAAACCATCCACCGCCAGCGGCACCAGCCATTCGCCGTCCAGGCGCAGCAAAGCGGCGGCATCGCACGGCAGCAGGGCGCGCATGGCTTCAAGCAGGCGCCGATAGCGCTCGCCCTCGGGCAGTTCGCGGGACAGGTCGGAGACCAGTGGCAGTAGAGCGGTGAGCAGGGATTTGGCGGTCATGGTCTTGTAGTCAAAGAGACTCGATGTAGTCGTGATGACTATAAAGCGCTTTGAGTCTAAATGACTACGTAAAAAATAAGTCATTGATTCATAACGATAAATGATCTGGCACGAAAACTGATAAGCCTAAGGTAATTCTCAAAAAGCTCAGGAGTCATTCTTATGCTTAGCGTCCAGGATCGTGCCATCGTCAAATCCACTGTGCCTCTGTTGGAAAGCGGCGGAGAAGCGCTGATCACCCACTTCTACCGCATGATGCTCTCCGAATACCCTGAGGTGCGCCCACTGTTCAACCAGGCGCATCAGGCCAGTGGCGACCAGCCCCGTGCGCTGGCCAATGGCGTGTTGATGTACGCCCGGCACATCGATCAGCTCGACCAGTTGGGCGATTTGGTGGCGAAGATCATCAACAAGCACGTCGCCCTGCAAATCCTCCCGGAGCACTACCCGATTGTTGGCACCTGCCTGCTGCGCGCCATTTCCGAAGTGCTCGGCGACGAGATCGCTACGCCTGAAGTCATGAGCGCGTGGGGCGCGGCGTACGGGCAACTGGCCGAGATTCTGATTGGCGCTGAAGCCGCGATCTACGACCAGAAAGAACAGGCAGTCGGCGGCTGGCGTGGCGCGCGGGAGTTCATCGTGGTGGACAAGGTCGAGGAGAGCGCGGAAATCATTTCGTTCTACTTCGAGCCGGCGGACAAAGGCCCGATCCTTGCCGCAGAACCGGGTCAGTACATTGGCATGAAGCTGATCCTTGATGGCGAAGAAATCCGCCGTAATTACTCACTGTCGGCACTGGCCAATAAAGGTCAGTACCGCATCAGCGTCAAACGCGAACCGGGTGGTCGTGCGTCCAACCACTTGCATGATCAATTGCACGTCGGCGCGAGCATCCAGCTGTTCCCGCCATCGGGCGAGTTCACCCTGACTGCCAGCGACAAACCGTTGGTGCTGATCAGTGGCGGGGTCGGCATCACTCCGACTCTAGCGATGCTTGAAGCAGCGCTGCAAACCGAGCGCCCGGTGCACTTTATCCACTGCGCGCGCAACGGCAGCGTGCATGCGTTCCGCGACTGGATCGATGGGCTGGCGGCGCGTCATCCGCAGCTCAAGCGCTTCTATTGCTACGCCGAAGACGACGGCGTGAGTCCGGCGGCGGACAAGGTCGGGATCCTCAGCCAAGAGCAATTGGGTGAATGGCTGCCGGCGCAACGTGACGTCGACGCTTACTTCCTCGGGCCGAAGGGCTTCATGGGAGCGATCAAGCGGCATTTGAAGGCGCTGGGTGTGCCGGAGCAGCAGAGCCGGTATGAGTTCTTCGGGCCGGCGGCGGCTTTGGAATAATCCTTAGGACTGAGTCGCCTTTATCGCGAGCAGGCTCACTCCTACAGGGGCGGTGGCGTACATGAAAATGGTGTACGAAGCAGATCTCTTGTAGGAGTGAGCCTGCTCGCGAAGGCCGTTACGCGGTCTCGATTCTTAAATTCTGTTTAAAGGTTAATCGTTTCTTAACCGGTTTATCGTTTATTCCCCGATGCTGATGATAGGCGCTCGTTCGTTTAACTGATCAGGATCGCCCCCATGTCGCACATCATCTTCTCCTCTCGTCTGAACCTGGCAATGCTTGGCCTGTCGGCTGCTTTGCTGGCCAGTCCGTTTGCTGCGGCCGAATCGGCATTGATCACGCCACAGACCCTGATCGTCGATCAGAGCCTGCCAAAGGCTCAGCGCGATGCAATGGAGTTGGCGGCGCGGCGTTACGGCAGTTTCTGGAACAGTGGGGAAGAGGCCCTGGCCACGGCCGCCTTGTCGCCGCAGTTTGTCGACAAGACCCCGCCTGAAGGTCGGGTGCAGGGGCCGACCGGGCCGTTGCTGGCATCGAAGTTCTTTCGCACGGCGGTGCCGGACCTGAGCTGCGAGATCGAGCAAATGATCATTGCCGGTGACCGCGTGGTGGTGCATCTGCACTTTCGCGGGCACTTCAGCGGGACGTTCAAGACTCTCAAAGGACAGGGCCAGCGTGTAGACTTCCGGGCAACCGATATCTATCAGATCGACAACGGTCGCATCGCGGCCAATTGGCATATCGAAGACAACATCAGCCTGCTGGCGCAACTGCAAGCGCAGCCGCCAGCCAGCTGAACCATGGACATACAAGGGAAACGCGATGAGCGAGGAAACGATTCGACTGGGACGTGAGCGGCGCTTTCTGGTGCTGCTGGGCATCATCTGCCTGGCGTTGATTGGTGGCGCGCTGTACATGCAGATCGTGCTGGGCGAGGCACCATGCCCGCTGTGCATCCTGCAGCGTTATGCATTGCTGCTGATTGCGTTGTTCGCCTTTATCGGCGCGGCCATGCGCACCCGCCGCAGCATCACGGTGTTCGAAGTGCTGGTGGTGATCTGCGCGATCGCCGGCGCCGGTGTTGCCGGGCATCACGTGTACACCCAGTTCTATCCGGCGGTGAGCTGCGGCATCGATGTGTTGCAGCCGATTGTCGACGACCTGCCGCTGGCGAAGATCTTCCCGCTGGGCTTCCAGGTCGATGGTTTTTGCTCGACGCCGTACCCGCCGATCCTCGGTCTGTCGCTGGCGCAATGGGCGCTGGTGGCGTTCGTGCTGGTGGTGATTCTGGTGCCGCTGCTGACCTCGCGTAACCGAAAAGCACTGCGCTGAATCAACTCTTCGGCAGATTGGCCGATACAGAAAACGCCCCGATTAGCGGATCAGCCGCTCGGGGCGTTTTGCATTTCAGAGTGTTTGTGAAATCACCGTGACGAACGGCAATGGAGAGTGCGGCAGGTGTGCGACATGTTGTCACACGCGCCCTGTCGCAGGGCCTTTCGGCGACCCGGATTGGCGTAATGTTACAAAAAAGGATTGGTCTGTTTCGGCATTTTTCTGGTTTTGCACGCAGGTGCCAGATCAGGCAGTTTTAACAGGCTCTGGCAGATGGCCAGAGGCCTTTGAATATCGGGCTTTGCGCCGATTCGCTGCCGGGAAAATCCCTTCGGAGCTGTCTGAACTGAGGTGTATAGGCCTACATTTTTTGGTGTTTTTGTTGAGAATCGATTTCGATAACATGCGGAACTTTTGCAAAAACGGTGATGGATTGTTGCTCTGAGCGATAAAAATTATTTCGGGATAAGACATGGTGTATAGGGCGCTACCTATCTACAATCGCCCGCACTGAATTCCCGGCACTGTTCAGCCTTTATTAAGGAACTGGACAGGAAGTCGGGTGTCGAGCGGGCCGAAAGGCTTTTGCGACACCCAGGTGTCGGTGCCTTCCAACTTTCCGCACCAAATGGAATTGGTCTGTAACAAGGCCTTTGACCACGAATTCGAATAAGAACTGACCGCTGTCCATGGTTTTGTCGAGCGTCTGACGCGCGACGGGCGGCCCTTATTCAATCCAAAGAAAATGCCAACCCTTGGCAGGGTGAAGTGTTGGCGATCAAAACCCAACTGCATTGCGCAAGCTGCTTTAGAGGTCGTGAGATGAGTAAAAACAGGTACCCCAGATTACTAGGCCTAGTGCCGCTGCTCGGCACGTTGTTGCTGGGAGGCTGCAACATGACCCTGCTCAATCCAACGGGCCAGGTCGGCCTGGAACAGCGCAACCTGATCATCACCGCCACGCTGCTGATGCTGTTGGTCGTTGTGCCGGTTATCGTCATGACCTTCCTGTTCGCCTGGAAGTACCGCGCGTCCAACAAGGATGCCGTCTACACCCCGAAATGGTCGCACTCGACCAAAATCGAAGTGGCGGTCTGGACCATCCCGGTTCTGATCATCATCGCCCTGGGTTACATCACCTACATTTCGACCCACAAACTGGACCCGTACCGTCCGATTGAATCCGACGTCAAGCCGGTGACCATCGAAGTCGTTGCGCTGGACTGGAAGTGGCTGTTCATCTACCCGGAACAAGGCATTGCCACGGTCAACAAGATCGTGTTCCCGGCGCACACTCCGGTCAACTTCCGGATCACCTCCGACGCCGTGATGAACTCGTTCTTCATCCCGGGCCTGGGCGGCCAGATCTACGCGATGGCGGGCATGACCACCAAGCTGCACCTGATCGCTGACCGCAACGCTGAAATGGACGGTATCTCCGCCAACTACAGCGGCGCTGGTTTCACCGGTATGAAATTCAAAGCGATCGCAACTTCTCAGGAAGATTTCGACGCCTGGGTAAGTGAAGTCAAAAAGGCACCTAAACAGCTTGAACAAGCTGAATACGCAGCCCTTGCCAAGCCAAGCCAGAACAATCCAGTCGAGCTCTACTCCTCGGTCACGCCGAACCTGTTCCAGACCATCGTCGACAAGTACGAAGGCATGAAACCGGGCAAGCCGCTGAAGCACGAGAAGAAAGAGAAAGAAGTGGCGGCAACGGACATGGACTCGAATTCGCATTCAGCTGCCGGGGCAGAGGAGTAAACGATGTTTGGTAAATTAAGTTGGGAAGCGATCCCTTTCCACGAGCCGATCGTGATGGTCACCATCTCGATGATCGCGCTCGGTGGTCTGGCGTTGTTCGCTGCAATCACCTACTTCAAGAAGTGGACCTACTTGTGGACCGAGTGGCTGACGTCGGTCGACCACAAGAAAATCGGTGTGATGTACATCATCGTTGCCATGGTCATGCTGCTGCGTGGCTTCGCCGACGCCATCATGATGCGTACCCAGCTGGCCATGGCCACCGAGGGTTCGCCTGGCTACCTGCCACCTGAACACTATGACCAGATCTTCACCGCTCACGGTGTGATCATGATCATCTTCATGGCGATGCCATTCTTCACCGGCCTGATGAACCTTGCAGTGCCGCTGCAGATCGGCGCGCGTGACGTTGCCTTCCCGTTCCTGAACTCCCTGAGCTTCTGGCTGCTGGTGTCCGGCGTGGTGCTGATCAACCTGTCGCTGGGTGTCGGCGAATTCGCCAAGACTGGTTGGGTTGCCTATCCGCCGCTGTCGGGTCTGCAGTACAGCCCTGGCGTGGGGATGGACTACTACATCTGGGCGCTACAGCTATCCGGGTTAGGGACGACGCTGACGGGGGTCAACTTCCTCGCCACCGTGCTGAAAATGCGTACCCCTGGCATGAAACTGATGGACATGCCGATCTTCACCTGGACCTGCACCTGGGCTAACGTCCTGATCGTGGCTTCGTTCCCGATCCTGACCGCTACCCTGGCACTGCTGACCCTCGACCGTTACATGGATTTCCACATTTTCACCAATGAACTTGGTGGCAATCCAATGATGTACGTCAACCTGTTCTGGGCCTGGGGCCACCCTGAGGTTTACATCCTGATCCTGCCGGCATTCGGCATCTTCTCGGAAGTGATCTCGGCGTTCACCGGCAAGAAACTGTTCGGCCACCACTCGATGATCTACGCTTCGGGCGCGATCTCGGTACTGGGCTTCATGGTTTGGCTGCACCACTTCTTCACCATGGGGTCGGGTGCCAGCGTCAACGCCTTCTTCGGTCTGGCGACGATGCTGATTTCCATCCCGACGGGTGTGAAACTGTTCAACTGGCTGTTCACCATCTACCAGGGCCGTCTGCGCTTCACCAGCCAGGTTCTGTGGACCCTGGGCTTCATGGTGACCTTCGCCATCGGCGGCATGACCGGCGTACTGCTGGCCATCCCGGGTGCTGACTTCGTTCTGCACAACAGCCTGTTCGTGATCGCGCACTTCCACAACGTGATCATCGGCGGCGCAGTATTCGGCTACATCGCAGGTTTCGGCTTCTACTTCCCGAAAGCGTTCGGCTTCAAGCTGCACGAAGGCTGGGGTAAAGCAGCGTTCTGGTTCTGGATCTCGGGCTTCTTCGTCGCGTTCATGCCGCTCTATGCACTGGGCTTCATGGGCATGACCCGTCGTCTGAACGCCACCACCAACCCTGAGTGGGTACCGTACCTGTACGTTGCCATGTTCGGTGCGGTGATGATCGCTGTCGGTATCGCCTGCCAACTGATCCAGCTGTACGTCAGTGTGCGTGACCGCAACAAGCCAGAGAACATGTGCGAACACGGTGACCCGTGGAATGCCCACACTCTGGAATGGTCGACCTCGTCGCCACCTCCGTTCTACAACTTCGCTGTGCTGCCTAAGGCTGACTGCATCGACCCGTTCACCGAAGCCAAGGAAAACGGTACTGCGTACCAGGCTCCGGCCAAGTACGAGCCGATCCACATGCCGAACAACACCGCCACTGGCGTGGTGATGGGCGCACTGCTGACCGTCTTCGGTTTCGCGATGATCTGGCACATCTGGTGGTTGGCGATCGCCAGCCTGGCCGGCACTGTCATCTACTTCGTGATCCACGCCGCACGTGACGACCAGGGCTACATGGTTCCGGTTGAAACGATCGAGCGCATCGAAGCCGAGCAGCACAAGCGTCTGGTCGCGGCAGGGAAAATCCCGGCCAATGCCACCCGTGTAACCTCGTTGGAACAGGCTTAAACCATGTCGAACTTAGTGACCAATGTTGGACACGCCCATGGTGACCATGGGCACGATGACCATCACCACGACTCGGGCGAGATGACCGTATACGGTTTCTGGCTCTACCTGATGACCGACTGCATTCTGTTTGCGTCGATCTTCGCGGTGTACGCAGTACTGGTAAACAACGTCGCCGGTGGCCCGTCGGGCCACGACATTTTCGAACTGCCATACGTGCTGGGCGAAACCGCTCTGCTGTTGTTCAGTTCGATCACCTACGGCTTCGCCATGCTGGCGTTGTACAAAGGCAAGAAGCAGCAGGTTCTGGGCTGGTTGTTCATGACCTTCCTGCTCGGCGCAGGCTTCATCGCCATGGAGATCAACGAGTTCCACCTGCTGATCTCCGAGGGCTTCGGTCCTAGCCGTTCGGGCTTCCTGTCGGCGTTCTTCACCCTGGTCGGTACCCACGGTCTGCACGTGTCCGCGGGTCTGATCTGGATGGGCATCATGATGTACCAGGTCAACAAGCACGGCCTGACGGCGACCAACAAGACCCGTCTGAGCTGCCTGAGCCTGTTCTGGCACTTCCTGGACGTGGTGTGGATCTGCGTATTCACCGTTGTTTACCTGATGGGGACTCTGTAATGGCTAATGCACACTCCCATGACAGCCATGATGCTGGCCACGGCAGCGTAAAGTCGTACGCCATCGGCTTCATCCTGTCGGTGATCCTGACTGCCATCCCGTTCGGCCTGGTGATGTTCCCGACCTTGCCGAAGTCGACCACGCTGGCAATCGTCCTGCTGTTCGCAGTAATCCAGGTGATTGTTCACCTGTACTACTTCCTGCACCTGGACCGTTCGATTGCACAACGTAACAACGTGATCGCGTTTGTCTTTACGGCCATCGTGATCCTGCTGCTGGTTGGCCTGTCGCTGTGGATCATGTTCAGCATCCACACGTACATGATGGCGAAGTGAGGTAGACCCGATGTCGCTCAAGCACTTTATCCAAATCACCAAACCGGGGATCATTTTCGGTAACGTGCTTTCTGTGGCAGGCGGGTTCTTCCTGGCCTCGAAAGGGCATGTAGATCTGGCGGTGTTCCTGGCCGCCATGATCGGCACTTCCCTGGTTGTGGCCTCCGGTTGCGTGTTCAACAACTGCATCGACCGCGACATCGACCTGAAGATGGAACGCACCAAGAACCGGGTGCTGGTGCAGGGCTTGATCTCCCTGAAACTGGCCCTGGTCTACGCGACCATCCTGGGTGTTCTCGGCGTTGCCTTGTTGTACAAGGTGGCCAACCCGTTGGCCGCCCTGTTCGCGGTAATCGGCTTCATCATCTACGTCGGCTTCTACAGCCTGTACCTCAAGCGCAAGTCGGTTCACGGCACGCTGGTGGGCAGTCTGTCGGGCGCCATGCCGCCAGTGATCGGTTACGTTGCCGTAACCAACAGCTTCGACATGGCCGCACTGACCCTGCTGGTGATGTTCAGCCTGTGGCAGATGCCGCATTCCTACGCCATCGCGATCTTCCGTTTCAACGACTACCTGGCCGCATCGATTCCGGTGCTGCCCGTCAAGCGCGGAATCGAAGTGGCCAAGAAGCACATCCTGCTCTACATCCTGGCGTTCCTCGTGGCGACCTTGATGCTGACTTTCAGCGGTTACGCCGGCATGAGCTACCTCGCCGTTGCCGCGGCCATGGGCATGTACTGGTTGTACATGGCCTGGACCGGCTACAAGGCGGTGGATGACACGGTCTGGGCACGCAAGCTGTTCGTGTTCTCGATCTTCACCATCACCGCCCTGAGCGTCATGATGTCCCTGGACTTCAAGGTGCCCGCCGAGCTGCTGCTGACGTACGCGCCGTAAGGCTGGATGGCTTCAAGAAAAACCCCGCACATTGAGAGATGTGCGGGGTTTTTTGTTGGGTGCTATTTAAGGTTGAGCGTGTCTTTGGGAAACGACTGCCTGCTTATAGAGAGATCTCCTACCTTCAGAAAACTTTTCATTAGTTAGGATCCCAGAGGCTATTTTCTAATGGGGCAGGTTTGGATGAAAAAGCGCGATCTGTTTGCTGAGTTAATGCAGGGCGTCGCAGAGATGGCGGCACACCGTGAAAATGTGGCGAAGGATGCCTCAGCGGCCGGTTGCTATCACTTCGTGAAACACCTAGATTTGGATCCAACTATGTCGATGACCTGCCACAAATCGAATCTCCGGCAATCATCGGTCTTAACCTGCGATTCTTCATGCACTGATCAAAAGGCTGGGCGAAATGACTGAGAGGATGACCTGCGACGAACGCTTCATTGCCCTGGCACACGAGCTGAACTACGACATCTACGGCGAGAACACCGCCGGCGGCAATTACGCGCCGCTGATCCGCCATCGCGATGAGTTGTACATCAGTGGCATGGTGCCGCGGGTCAATGGCAAGATTCTTTATCCCGGTCGCGTGGGGTTGGAGTTGACCCTCAAGGACGCCCAAGCTGCCGCGAGCATCAGTGCCATGCGCTGCCTGGCGCTGATTGTCGATGCGGTGGGGTCGCTGGACAAGATTCGGGCGTTGTTGCGGGTCACGGTGTATGTGAAGTCGACCCCGGACTTCGTTGACCTGAGCGAAGTGGCAAACGGCGCATCGGACGTGTTCAGCCATGTGCTCGGCGATGCCGGCCGGCACACCCGCACCACGGTCGGTGTCTATCAGTTGCCGAAGAACGCCGCGATTGAAGTCGACATGATCGCGGCGCTGCAGCCAGAAGTCTGACCGCCGCGCCGCCCAACAAAAAGCCCCGCCTGAATCTCAGAGCGGGGCTTTTTTGGCGGCGCCGGGATTACTGCGCGGCGATGCTGTAACCATCGAACGCGGTCTGCTGTTGCAGGGCGGTGATGATGTTCTTGCGGTTGATCGCGTGTTCGGTGCCGGCGTTGTCGACGAAGGTTTCGCTTTCCAGCTCGGCTTCTTCGCCTTCACCGATGAAGGTGAAACCGAGGAATTCCAGCGCTTCACGGTCAACGTTCAGACGCGAACGCGGAGTGCGCAGCGGCAGGGTCACGCTGCTGCCGTCCTTGCTGATGGTGAAGATTTCCAGTTCTTTCTTCTTGGCAGCCTTGCCCTTGCCGCCACTCGGATTGCTGATCGCCTGGTGTGTCTGATTCAGCACTTTGAGCGCGAGGCCGTAAACGATTTCCTGGAACGCCGGATCGTCCTTGAAGCAGGACAGGATGCGGCCGATTGAAAACTTGCTGCTCAGGTCTTCGAGGGCGGCGAGGTCGGCGGCCTCGGCGTCTTTCAGCGCCTTGAGCTGGCCCATCAGCTCGTAGGCCTTGTCGTCATCGAAGCTGTCGTGCGCCTGACGGATCGCGGCGCGCAGCTCGCGGATCTGGTCACTTTCGCGGGTCGACTGGAAAGCATCCAGCACCATCTCGCTGATGATTTTGGCTTGTGGAAGGTGTTGTGAAAGATTGATGGAGTTTTCGTATTCCGCTTTGGACGATTCGGTGACTACGGATTCAGCGGTGTTGAAATCGGACATTGAAATTTCACTACTTTTTTAACTTGAGTGGAAACGAGAAAGCGCGAGGTCTTTTTCAGGCCGGTTAATTTAGGGGAGCGGGGCGGCGTTGTCACGGAACAACAGTCCGGTGGTGCGGATTATTTGTCCGGCGTGTTCAGGTTCATCGAGCGCACCATCCACTGTTCAGCGGTTTGCTGATCGGTCGGCAGCGTGAAGCGGAAAGTCGCCCCGCGCCCGGCGACATCGATCAACTGAATCTCACGCCCGTGCAGTTGCAGGATGCGGTGGACGATCCGCAGGCCCAGTCCACCGTCACGCCGCGCGCCGCCAATATTGAACGGACGCAGGAACAGACCTTCGCGCAGATCCGGAGCGATGCCGGGGCCGGTGTCGCTGACCGTGACTTCGACCAAGGCGCCCAGGGGTTTCAAATCCAGCTCGATTTCACCGCCCGCAGGCGTGTGGCGCAAGGCGTTATCCACCAGGTTGGTCAGCACCCGTTCGATCAACCCAAGGTCGGCGCACACCGTCGGCAGGTTCGGACCGAAGCTGGCCTTGAGTTCGACGTGGCGTGCTTCGGCGGCCAGTTCGAATTTCTGGAAAATGTCCTGCAGCAGATCGATCAGCGAGAAGCGCTCCAGTACCGGCTGCACGAAACCGTGCTCCAGACGTACCAGCTCCAGCAGCGATTGCGCCAACCCGCCGACCTTGCGGCTTTGATCGAGGGCAATGCCCAGATAACGCCGGCGTTCTTCGGCGGTGAGTGTGGCGTCCTTGAGTGACAGGGTTTCCAGATAGCCGTGCAACGAGGCCAGCGGTGTGCGCAGGTCGTGAGAAATGTTCGCCACCAGTTCGCGGCGCTCCTGATCCTGGCGGGTCAACGAGCGCCACTGATCACCCAGTCGGTTTTGCATCTGCCGGAAGGCGCCATCGAGTACGGCGATTTCATCCGGGTCAGCGCTTTTATCCACAGTCGCTGACGGTGCAGGCAGAGGTTGCGGCGCGCCATCAATGTCGAAGCGGCTGACGGTTTCGGTCAATCGGCGCAGTGGCCGGGTGATCAGGTTGAACGCCGTGAGACCGGCGATCAGGCATAGCAATGCGACCAGTCCGATCGACAGCAATGCAGTGTTGAGCGCGGCACTGGTCGCGCCACGTTCGGCGAAACGATCGTGTTCTTCACTGAGCAACACCACGTACAGATAACCGGCGGGCTTGCCGTTGACCCGTAACGGCGCGGCACTGAAGACCTTGCGCCCGTCGGCACTTCGCGGGTCATCGCCGAGGATCGGCAACGGCTGGTCATCGAGCAGCCGGCGGATCGGCGCCAGATCGACCGTCTCACGGCGCAGATGTCCTTCCGGCGCCGCATTGCCGACAATCCGTCCCTCGGGGTCGAGCAGGTACACCTCGACACTCGGGTTGACCAGCATCAGCTTGCTGAACAGTTCGCGCACGGCGCCGGGCATCAGGCCATTGCTGTCCATCAGCACCGTGTCATGGGCGATGTGCTGCGCCAGGTCCCGCGACAGGCCTTGCACCACTTCCAGTTCATGCATCTTGCTGGAGCGCACCTGCAGCCACGCCGAGGTGCCGCAGCACACCAGCAGCAAAACGGCGAACACCAGCGACAGGCGCTGCGACAGGTTCAGTCTCATGGTTGTTCCGTGCCGAATTTATAGCCGCGGCCCCACACAGTGAGGATGCGCGTCGGTTGCGCCGGATCGCTTTCGATTTTCGCCCGCAAGCGATTGATGTGGGTGTTCACCGTGTGCTCGTAGCCTTCGTGGCTGTAACCCCATACCGCGTTGAGCAGGTCCATGCGTGAGAACACCTTGCCCGGCTGTCGGGCGAAGAAATACAGCAAGTCGAACTCTCGCGGAGTGAGGTCCAGACGCGCACCGTTGAGGGCGACGTCGCGGGTGATCGGGTCGATGCTCAGGCCATCGAGACTGAGGCTGCCGGCGTCCATCTTCAGGTTGCGCGCCATGGCGTCGACCCGGCGCAGCAAGGCTTTGACCCTGGCCACCAGTTCTAGCATTGAAAACGGTTTGGCGAGGTAATCGTCGGCACCCAGCTCCAGACCCAGAATGCGGTGCAATTCGCTGGAGCGGGCGCTGGTGATGATGATCGGCGTATAGCGCGCCATCGCCCGGGCGCGGCGGCAGATTTCCAGGCCATCGACGCCCGGCAACATCAGGTCGAGGATCAGTGCATCCCATTGTCCCTGTTGCAACAGGCGCATGCCTTCGTCGCCGTCGGCGCTGTGCACGACGTCGTAATGTTCATCGCGCAGGTGCAGGCAAATCAAGTCGGCGATGTGTTGGTCATCCTCGACCACGAGGATGCGTCTGGTTAATTCCATCAAGCTCAATCCTTCGGCGCAGTGAGCGCATTGTGCGGGTTTTCCTCGGGGCGAGTTATCACGAATTCGTTAACTTCCCGTGAGGATTTGGCGATCAACCCAAGCCTAGGCTGTGTTCCATGACAGGCACCTGGAATTTTTGGAGAAGGCCATGTTTTCACGGCGACAGATTCTCGTAGCGAGCGGCGGGCTGGGGGTTGCAGCTCTGGTGGCGGGTGTATTGCCAAAATTTTCCTCGGGCTCCGCACTGATCGAGCAAGCCCATGCCGATGAGGTTTTCGAGGTGAGCCACAGCGACAGCGAATGGCACTCGCTGCTCTCGGATGAGCAGTACGCCATCCTGCGCGATGAAGGCACCGAACGGGCCTATACCAGCCCGCTCAACAACGAACATCGCAACGGCACATTCGCCTGCGCGGGTTGTGATCTGGCGCTGTTTTCATCGGCGACCAAGTTCGACAGCCGCACGGGCTGGCCGAGTTTCTGGGCACCGTTGGAACATGCGGTGGCCACGCGTCAGGACCGATCGTTAGGCATGTCACGCAATGAAGTGCACTGCCGACGCTGCGGCGGGCACTTGGGACATGTGTTCGACGACGGCCCGAAACCCACCGGCCTGCGCTATTGCATGAATGGCCTGGCGATGACGTTCAAACCCGTGGCGGCATGAGCCATGGCCATTTTTCGATGTTCACTTTCTACAGGACGACACCATGTGGCTCTTGGTTCTCGCTTATCTGGGCGGTGTGCTGACGATCGTCAGTCCGTGCATCCTGCCTGTTCTGCCTTTTGTCTTCGCTCGCACCGGGCAGCCGTTTATCAAGAGTGGCTTGCCGCTCTTGGCCGGGATGGCGCTGACTTTCGCCCTCGTCGCCACACTGGCGGCGGTGGGCGGCGGTTGGGTGGTGCAAGTCAATCAGTACGGGCGCTGGCTCGCGTTGCTGTTCGTTGCACTGTTCGGGCTGACGCTGCTGCTGCCGCGCCTCGCCGAGCGCCTGACGCGACCGCTGGTCTCGGCCGGCAGTCGGCTGTCCGAAGCCGCGGGCCAGGACAATCGTCCGCGTCCCGGCGCCTCGTTTCTGATTGGCGTCGCCACGGGTCTGCTCTGGGCGCCGTGCGCCGGGCCCATCCTCGGTTTGATTCTGACCGGCGCCGCGCTGCAAGGGGCAAGCATCGCCACCACGCTGTTGTTGCTCGCCTACGCGGCGGGCGCCGCGACTTCACTGGCGGCGGCGCTGCTGCTGGGCGGTAAGGTCTTTGCATTGATGAAGCGCTCGATTGGCACCGGTGAATGGATCCGGCGCGGGTTGGGGGCGGCGATGCTCGCGGGTGTCGCAGCGATTGCGCTGGGCCTCGACACCGGGCTGTTGGCGCGGCTGTCGACGGCTTCCACGGGCGGGATTGAACAGGCGCTGGTCGGCAAGCTGACCAGCAAATCGCCGACGGGCAACGGAACCATGATGGCGCAGATTCCTGCTGCCGGCGGGGCGATGAAAGTTGCCGACAAGGCACCGGGAACACTACCGGTCGAAGGCCAGTTGCCGCCGCTCAATGGCGCCGTGCAATGGCTCAATTCGCCACCGCTGAACGTCCAGGCATTGAAGGGCAAAGTGGTGCTGGTGGATTTCTGGACCTACTCCTGCATCAACTGCCTGCGCACCTTGCCATACGTCAAAGCCTGGGCGGAAAAGTACCGCGATCAAGGCCTGGTAGTGATTGGCGTGCACGCCCCGGAATTCGCTTTCGAGCGCGATGTCGGCAATGTCACCAAAGCCATGAAGGAGCTGGGTATCAACTATCCGGTCGCCATCGATAACGACTACAAAATCTGGCGTGCTTTCAACAACGAATACTGGCCGGCGCATTATTTTGCCGATGCTCAAGGACGGATTCGTTACCACCATTTTGGCGAAGGGGATTACGCCGAATCGGAACGGGTCATACAGCAGTTGCTGCGTGAGGCCGGGGCGAAAACCGTCGCCGACGGCTTGATCAACGCCGATGCCCAAGGCGTGCAACAGGCGCCGGACATGAATCAGGTGCTGTCACCGGAAACCTACGTCGGCTACCAGCGTGCGGAACACTTCGTACCGGAAACCGGGCTGGTGCCTGACAAGGTCGCGACCTATAACCCACCGGCCAACCTGACTTTGAATGACTGGAGCCTTGGCGGCCAGTGGGCCGTCGGTGCCGAGCGCGCTACCGCCAGCGCGCCGGCCAGCCGCATCGTCTACCGCTTCCATGCCCGCGACCTGCATCTGGTGCTGGGCCCGGGCACGGATGGCAAACCGGTGCGTTTCAAAGTCTCGATTGACGGTCAGGCGCCGGGTGCCGCCCATGGTGTGGATGTCGCTGCGGATGGCAGCGGTCGCGTGACCGAACAGCGCCTGTACCAATTGGTGCGGCAAACCGACGAGGTGAAGGACCGGACCTTCACCATCGAATTTCTTGACCCGGGCGTATCGGCTTACGCCTTCACCTTCGGCTGATCGGGAGTGCGCAACATGAAAGCTCAAAACAACTGGCGCCGTGCACTGCTCGGCGTCGCCATGGCTGGTGTGATCGGTCAGTGCTCGGCGTTCTCTTTCGGTGCAGAGGACGCGGTGGTCATCCCGCCGCCAGCCCTCGACGAAACCACTGAGGCGCACAGTGAAACCGCGGTGTTCGCCGGTGGTTGTTTCTGGGGCGTACAAGGGGTTTTCCAGCACGTCAAAGGCGTGCAGAAAGCTGTCTCCGGTTATGCCGGCGGTGCGGCGAACACGGCGGAATATGAGCGGGTCAGTGAAGGCGATACCGGTCATGCCGAGTCAGTGCAAGTCACCTTCGATCCGACGCAAGTCAGTTACGGCAGCCTGCTGCAGATCTACTTTTCGGTGGCCCACAACCCGACCGAACTCAACCGCCAAGGCCCCGACAGCGGCACGCAATACCGCTCGGCGCTGTTCCCGGTCAACGCCGATCAACAACGGGTGGCCCAGGCCTACATCGCCCAACTCGACGCGGCACATGCCTACAGCAAACCGATCGTCACCCAACTGGAAACCTACAACGGCTTCTATCCGGCGGAGGACTATCACCAGGACTTCCTCACCGAACACCCGAGCTATCCGTACATCGTGATCAACGACATGCCCAAGGTCGCGCAGTTGAAGCAGTTGTTCGCGCAGCGTTATCAGGAGAAGCCGGTGTTGGTGAAAAGCGGGAGTTGATTTCTCACGTGTTACTTGAGCCTTGGGCGCTCCATGGCAATCACCGATGTTTCAAACCCCAAACTGGCAAAAAACGCCTCCGCACCTTCGCGCCCGGCGCGCAGTACCCAAGTGATCTCGGGGTTGTCACCCATGACATGCTCGACCAGTGCGCGCCCGACGCCAGCACGGCGATACTGGTCATCGACCACCACCATCGACAGATAACCGTTAGACAAACCATCGGTGATGCCTCGGGCGAACCCGATGATTTGCTCGCCGCTCAGTGCGACGGAAGTGCGTTGCGAGTTTTCGATGAGTTGGGCGAAATAGTCGCTGGAGCCTGTCCGGTGTCCCCAGCCATGTAGGCCGAGAAACAGCCGAACTGGCTCCACTTCGTCGGGCAACAGATCGCGTACGGTATGGTCGTTCTTCATCACGTGGCAGCATCCTTGTCGGCAATCACCGGAGCGTAGTCGATAGCAATTGAGTCAGGATCTGCCCCAGGTTTTCATCGCGAATTCGACGAAGCGCCGCAGTTTGGGCAAACGATAACGATCCGGCGCGTACAGCAAATGCAACGGACGGCTTGGTGGCTGGTAATCGGGGATCACCGTCACCAGTTTGCCGTCGCGCAGGTCTTGTTCCACCAGCGCATCCGGTAGCATCACGATGCCCATGCCGGTGCGCGCTGCCTGATGCAGGCCGGCAGAGGTGTTCATCAGCATCGGGCCGCTGACGTCGACCAGAATCTCGCCGTCCGGGCCGCTGAGGCGCCAGCGTTTTTCCACTGATTGCCAGTCATCGCCGGCAGGGTAGGCGAACGACAGGCAGTCGTGTTGCTGCAGGTCTTGCGGGGTGATCGGCATGCCGCGTCGGGCGACGTAAGCCGGCGAAGCGCACACGGTCAGGGTGTAGTCGATCAGCGGCCGGGCGATCAGGTTCGACTGCTCGAAATGTCCCAGCCGAAACGCTACGTCGAGGCCGCTTTCCAGCAGATCCGGACGGCGGTTGGTCAGCACCACATCCATTTTCACCTGCGGGTATTGCAAGGAAAACTCGCTGAGCGCCGGCGCCAGGCGTTCGACACCAAAGGTCAGCGGCGCGGTGATGCGCAACAGGCCGCGCGGCTCGTCTAGGGCCTGTTCGGCCAAGCGTTCGGAGTCGGCCACCAGACCCAAAACATCCAGACAGCGCTGGTAGTAAACGCTGCCGAACTCGGTCAGTCGCTGACGGCGGGTGGTGCGCTGCAGCAACTGCACGCCGAGCCTTTGCTCCAGTGCGCGCAGGTGATTTCCGACCATGGTCGTGGACATTTCGCACTGCAACGCGGCTGCCGTCATGCTTCCGGCTTCCACGACCTTCACGTACACGCTCATTGCCTGCAACAGGTCCATTATCAAGCTCGGCTTTTAAATGAATGAAGTTTTGCCGAGTTTATCCAGTTCTGGTGGCTAACCATACTGCAAACACACCGACCTTCACTGGAGTTTGAAGTCATGACCGCCGCCCTGATGAACACCTACCAATCGCTGGCTCTGAGTTTCACCAGAGGTCTGGGCACTCGCCTGTGGGATCAGGCCGGTCGTGAATACCTGGATGCTGTCGCCGGGGTTGCGGTGACCAATGTCGGGCACTCGCACCCACGGATCGTCGCGGCCATCAGTGAGCAGGCCGGAATGCTGCTGCACACCTCCAATCTGTACAGCATCGACTGGCAGCAACAGCTGGCGCAGAAACTCACGCAGCTGTCGGGAATGGACCGGGCGTTCTTCAACAACTCCGGCGCCGAGGCCAATGAAACCGCACTGAAACTTGCGCGCTTGTACGGCTGGAGCAAAGGCATCGAACAGCCGCTGGTGGTGGTCATGGCCAACGCATTTCATGGCCGCACGCTCGGCACGTTGTCGGCGAGTGATGGCCCGGCGGTGCGGCTGGGCTTCAATGATCTGCCGGGGGATTTCGTCAAAGTGCCTTTCGGTGATCTGGCGGCGCTGGATCAACTGCAGCAAAAGCATGGCGAGCGCATCGTGGCGATTCTGGTCGAGCCGATCCAGGGCGAAAGCGGCGTGCAACTGGCGCCGCCCGGCTACCTCAAAGCTCTGCGGGAAGTGTGCAATCGGCGCGCCTGGCTGCTGATGCTCGACGAAATCCAGACCGGCATCGGCCGCACCGGTCAGTGGTTTGCGTTCCAGCATGAAGGTATCGTGCCGGACGTCATGACCCTGGCCAAAGGCCTCGGCAACGGTGTGCCGATCGGCGCCTGCCTGGCACGGGGCAGAGCGGCGGACCTGTTCACTCCCGGCAGCCATGGCAGCACCTTCGGCGGCAACCCGCTGGCCTGCCGGGTCGGTTGCACGGTGCTGGATATCATCGAAGAACAGGGCTTGCTGGAAAATGTCCGGGTGCAGGGTGAGCGCCTGTTGACCCGCCTGCGCGCCGAACTGGCAGACAACCCCAATGTGCTGGCGATTCGCGGGCAGGGCTTGATGATTGGTATCGAGTTGAAGCAGCCGATCCGCGATCTGACGCTGATTGCGGCGCGGGATCATGGATTGCTGATCAACGTGACGCGTGGCAAGACGATACGGCTGTTGCCGCCGCTGACGATTGATGAGCGGGAGGTGGGGATGATTGTCAGAGGTGTGGGGCTGGCGGTCTCAACTGACTGAGAGGCACGAAATTGAACGAAGAGGCGTCCGTATTTGCACGAATTCCATTGTGCATTTCTGCGATAGATCTCAGCAGCCTTCTAGCATTGGCCGGGGAGCTTAAAAGGTAAGTCGTTGTATCGATTTCTAAAGGGTCTGGCTTTCTTTTTCGCATGGCTCTGCTTCCTGTGTAAGGGAGGCAGAGTATGAACCAGCGATTCCAGAGATGTTTCCTTAAAAACTGTAATCCCCTTCCGACTACTTTGACGTCTTAAATCCGCTGTATCTGTCAGGAAGTTCGGCGCCTGTTAGCAGGCAGTCGAAAACAATCTCTGGATCTACCTGGCACCAATATACAAATCTCAACTCTTCCAAATTGACCAGTGTCGACTGGGCGTCGACCAGAAAACGCGGCTCCCGCCATTGTTGGGCAACTACAGCTAGGGCCTGAGGGCCGCGTACGATCCAGGTCGCACATCCACCAGCAATGCTTGGCAGATAACCATTGTGGAGTAGTAGGCGCAGGGCATCCTCCAGGGTTTCACTCACTTGCAGGTTGATCCAGCGCGCATGGGGAGCCTCGCAATCATCGCCGGCATGTACGCTGTCGCGGGTGATAAGTAATCGCGAAGGTATCGTCATTGCAATCTCACTATGGGCAAAAGGAAACCATATCAATCAGGATAATCCCCCAACTCCGGCGCCAGCATCCGCGTCTTCACCGCCCCGTTCGAATTGTGCTGAATGATCTCGCTCGGCTGTCCCTGCGCATTGAAAAACACCTGGCCGATCCCCGCCGAATTCCACAGCCGCTCACCCGCTTCGGCATGTTCCGGGGTATAGGGCATGATGCGCATGCGTCGGCGTTTGGTGAACCAGTTCAACGGCGAGCGCGGCGAGTAGAGCCAGCGGTTGAGGCGGTCAAACCATTCCAGCAGGGTTTTCGGGAACTCGTTCTTGATCCCGCTGCTGGTGATCTGCCAGATCCGTGGCCCGGCCTTGCGGTGTCGGATAAGCACTTCGTAGACGAAGGAATAATGCACATCGCCGGACAGCACCACGTAGTTTCCGGGTGTGCGGGTGTGTCGGAAAATGTTCAGGATCACCTGCGCCGCACCGCGATGAGCCATCCAGTTTTCGGCGTCGACCAGCAGTGGATAACCGCACCAGCTGAAAACCTTCTGCACGGTTTCAATCAGCTTCACGCCGAAGATCGGCGCCGGTGAAACGATGATTGCTGACGGATGATCAAGCAGTTCCTGCTGCAGTTCGCTCAGCGCTTCCCAGTCCAGTAAACCGGAGGGTTGCTTGAGTGCCATCTCGCTGCGCCAGCGCCGGGTGCGGGTGTCGAGCACTACCAGCGCCGGGCTGCTCGGCAGCACGAAATGCCAATGCTGAAAGCGCAGCAAGTCATCGATCAGCGCGTCCTGCACCGGGCTGTCGAGATAACGATCGTTACCGCTGGCGCTCAGACGTCGTGTGTTCTCCAGCACATCCTTGAACGCATCCGGATTATTGCCCCAACCCTGGCACAACATGTACGCAATCAAGGCGTTGCCGATGATGCGTTTGGAGAACGGATGGCCGTAGGCGGTTTCCTCCCATTGCGCGGAAAGATTCCAGTCATCGGTGATGTCGTGATCGTCGAAAATCATCAGGCTCGGCAGGTGCGCCAAGGCTCGGGCGACGTTGCCCAAACCGGCCTTGAAGCCATCAATGCGGGTTTGCTCCAGGGTGTAGCGCTTCAAGCGTTCAGGCGTCAGGGACGGAACAGCAGGATTGATCAGCGTCCAGGCAACCGGCGACCACACCAGCAAGTACATCGCCATCACTTCGGCGAACGTGACCAGATGATTGTCGGCGCTGCTGCTGGTGAAAATCGGCTTGCGCGCACCGCCGAAAAATCGCTCGCGCAAGGTCTCGTTGCTCTCCAGCGCGGGTAACAAATCCGCACGGTGGTAGTAGCTGGCCGGGTGTTCGTAGAGCTTGGCGCTGTCGCTGACCACCGCGCCTTCGAGATGTTCGTCGAACAGGCCGAGGCGCTCGATCAACGCATGAGTCGTCCGCAGCATCGGGCCGGCAACATCGTCGGCGTAGATCTGGTCGCCGCTCATCATCAACAGGGCGGGGCGTTGTTGTGGATCGGTTTCTATCGCCAGCAACTGATCGACACAGAGCAGACCGTCTGCCGCCGGATGATGCGGCTTGCGGCAGGAGCCGTGCAGCAACTGATCGATCCGTGAGCGCACGACGAAGTTCGGGCAAGTAGCATCGCCATACACCAGATGTGGTGCCCAGTCGGCAATTCGCTGCTGGCCATCGATCAGCAAGTCGTAACCCACAACGGTCTCACAGGGCAGGGCGCTGTCCAGCACAACGTCAATCAAATGAACGAACGCATGACGGCCTACAGAAATGACCGTGCACTTCCCGGCATCGAGAGGGATGTCTCCTACGCCTTGCAGGCGCAACGTCAGCGACAGTTGACGCGTACCGACCAGCCACAGCACCACGCGCGTTGGTTCCAGCCGGCGCAGCAGTGGGCCGGCCAAGACGGGAGGCATCGGATTCAGGTCAGCAGGTATCGAGGACATTCGGGGGCAAAGAACTCAAGGCGCACAAGCCGGCGATGATAGCGCAGCCGGCGCCTTGAACCCTTAAACGAGGCTTAAGAGTCAGCCTTCTGCAGCTTCAGCGCCAGCAGTCGCCATTCGGCGGACGCGGATTGCTCCTGCACCGAGCAGTCGAAGCGATAAGTGACGTCATCGCCGTTCATGTTGCGCGCGGTGACCTTGTTGCTGAGGGTGTAGACCTGATCTTTGAAGCGCTTGGTGACAATGGCAGAACTGTCGGCGAAGCGCTCCGACGCTGGGAAGCGCAGTGTGCTGGTGACCACCGTGCCGCACATGACATACGCGAGCATCGATTTATCGCTGTCGGCATTTTGCCCAAGCTTGTCGCGCAGCGCGGTGAGCGCTTTACGGCCCTGCGCGTCGCTCTGATCCAGGACGGTTTTTTCCGATATCGATTTCGGCGCCCGGCTGGCGTAATTCGGCAGCAGTGCGGAATCCGGCGGAGAAGGTTGGTTATCCGGCTCGATCGCGGCAAAGCCCGGCGCGTTTTCCAGCACCGCGGACGTTGAATCCGACTCGGCTTCGGGCAACAGACTGGTGGTGGCATCGTTCTGTGCGATCACGTCTTCGACGGGCGCCTTTTCGGCTTTATGCGCCGACGGGAACAACGACAGGAAGATCGACAGCACCACCATGCCGACGATAAAACCGCCCGCCGCGCCAACGATGTTGCCGTAAAACAGATTCCAGCTGCCGCGGTTTTTCACCACCCAGCGCCACATCAAACCCCAGGCGGCGATAAATGCCAGAAAACTCAGAAACTCCATTCGATCCTTTCCTTAACCCTTCAATAGCCTGCAAAACAGCACCCACTGGCGGTGAGTGCTGAAGATGGACGGCAAGATATCAAAATAGAGGTCTGACGCCACGAAGACATTCACATGCCGAGATTGGGCGGATTGATCTGAACAAAAAACATGATCGCCGTTATGCCGGCCACAACGCCGCAAAGGCCGGCCAGTAGCTGACGCGCGACAGGGTGTTCGACCTGCGAGCGACGGGCCACCAGCATCCATACGCCGGTCAGCGCCGCGGCAGTCGCCAGCATTTCCAGAAGCGATCCCATGACCCCCGGGACCGGTGGCCGGCTAGAGCCCAACAGACCGACACAAAGCTGCGAAACCACCAGGCCGACAATCATGCCGCTGGCAGCACCCAACACATTGGCGAGTAGCAGATTCCACGCACCACGCTGCCTGACGACCCAGACCCACATGCCTATCCAGGCGATAAAGAAAAACACAACATCCATCGTATCCATCCTTCGAAACCCGTCACGGTACAAACGCTCGGCACCTTGCCGACAGTGGACGGCACGATAGCAAAATAGTAGCGTCGCGCCACTTTCTTGATTCCTGTAACGGACTACTCATGCCAAAAGCCGCTTCCGTTCTGCGCTTGCTCTGTGCAATCACGTGCGCCGCTGTCATTACCCCGGCATTCGCCGAGTGGAAGGAGCCCCCGGAAAGCAGCTGGCAGTATTACCTCGCCAACTGCAAGCGAATGCAGGAAAAAATCGCCGACGTCCAGAGCGGTCGCGTACCCAGCGCCTATGAGGTGATCGGCGACCTCGACAACAGCCTGCGGAGCATGAACCAGCGCCGCTCGAACCTGACGCCCCAATACCTCGGCTCCCGCGAATTCGCGCAATGCGAAAACGTCGCCGCCCAGGCCGAGGCAACCATTGCGCAAGGTAATGCTGAGTTCGCCGCCAGAATGAACCAGGCCGCCGAGCAAGGCCGCATCGCCCACCAGAACTCCCCCGAATATAAACGTGCGCGGTCACTCGGCTACAGCGACGTCGGCGACATCTCCTTCCTCAAACTCCACGAAGACATGGACGGCGAAGCCCGCCTGAAAACCATGCTGATCACCGTCGACGAAATCTGCGGCCAACACTTCCGCGCCACGCAGTATGTGAAGCCGTATGTGATCTATACCGTGCGCCCGTCGGATGGCGGCTGTGGCGAGGAAAAACGCGTGGCGATCGTCGGTGGTCGGTCAGTGGAGAAGGGCGATTACATCGATGAGCGGGGCGAGTTTCAGTATGTGGGCTGGAAGAAGATTGTGGGGGCGGATGGATTTCCCACGGATATTCGGGTTTTGAAGGCTCGACGCTGAAAGACTGTACGGACGGCGCGATGGATCAGAGGATGTCTTTCAGATAACCCTTGAGCGCGAGGAGCGGCTGATCAAGCTGCTCCAGCGACTGCGCCTGACGGAAATCGGCCGACAGCTTGTGCAGCTCCCGCCCCAACGGTTTCTCGACACCGCCCAACGCATCCATCGCCAAGCCCAGACACTCGTTCATCTTGAACTGGATGGTCTCGACATCACCCCGGCGCACCAGCAGTTCGAACACGTCTTTCTGATAGTCACCCATGACCATGTCATCCCGCAGAATCGGACTCAGGCCTTCCTCCTCGTAAGCGAGTTTGAGAGAGAACAGGGCGACGGTTTCCAGTGACGTTTCCATGGTTGGCCTTGGAGGTCCTTAAGCATGAGTCTTGAAAGTCGGAACGACCAACGAAAGCCGCTACGGACGGCAGACCGCGTGCGGGCGGGCGTGATTATACTGAGCGGACGCATCAGGCGCAGTCCTTAGGCAAAACAGGTTGCACGGACAGCGCCGAGACATTCAATGACCTAAGCAACAGAACGAGTTTCTCAGGATGGCCAGCGAGTATGAGCTGCCAGACAAACTCAACGATAGTTCAGGCACATGAGCGGAGCGACGATCATGGAATACGACGAAAAGTTGATTGAAGAGGCTGTGCTTGCCCTGTTGGCCGCTTTCAGTTCCGACGACGGCAATGCATGGAAAGGCTTCGATTTTGAAGTCATGAACCGATTGCATGAACAGGGTCTCATCAGTAATCCGGTAAACAGGAACAAATCGATCTGGTTGACGGAGGAGGGCCAGGAACGAGGTCGTCAGATAGCTGAGCGTTTGTTTGGGGGAGTTGTTCAAGCCCCGCGTGCGCCTGATCCAGATATCTGAGTTCCTGTATCGGCTCGTCGTTTGAACTGCGCCGCGCCAGTGGAACGCAAATGGAGGGGTTTTCCCGTTGGAGCATTTTCTGAATGAACCACAACTGACAAACGTTAGAGCTGCACTGTCCGAACCGTTCAACCATTTTCCCACTGATTACGATTACATCGCATGCCAGCTAAAAGGCGTCGATCCAGCGGTGCTCTACGAGATTTTTTATTCAGAAGTTGCGCCGGTGTGCTTTATGAACATTGCAGCGGTCTTGCCGACTGTCTGGACAGGTTTTGACCCTGATTGGCTCAGGGGCGAGATAGAGGAAAGGCTTGCGGCGCGGCAGCGTAATTGGTTTCGCAGGTTGTTCGACAAGTTGCTGATTCGTTGGTTGAAATACAACTACGACCATATGTGGCAAGAAATCGCCAGCAGGCTTTGAGCTTGTGGCGAGCGTCTGAAGTTCTTCGCTTTTAGCGATAAATACTTCGCCAAGTTTATCGCGCAACCGGTCTCATCGCTGGTGAGCAGGTGGCCATTAAGTGAAGAGGAGGCTCTTTCCGACAGACGAAAAAAAGGCCTTGCTAAGCAAGACCTTTCTTAATTTTGGTGCCCGAGGGAGACTCGAGTCATCCATGTTTTTCGTACCTTGCGAGCGCATTATACAGTTAGGGATACAACGGGGGATACATGATCAATACTGCTGCTAGCAAATCCTTCTTGAAGCAAAAAAGTGCAGATTTGGCAACAAGACATTGCTGACTCACGTGTACGGCATCAAGATCGCCATAGGAAGTAGTGACAGGAGGGGGATTCGTTGTCTACAGAAATATGTTACCGGATTGGGTGTTTTGTTGCATTGGACCCAAGTGGGCAGAAAATTTTCGGCGTGTCAGAGTTTCTGGCTGGGCTTGCTCTGATGGTGCTTGCATGGACCACCGCGGACGTTCTCTATCGTTTTCGAATCGCGGCAGCTCCTTTGCCACTTCGTAAGGTCACTTTCTTTGTAGTAGCAATGATCGGCATATTGACGCTACTAACTGATCTTTGGCGTGCCGAAGGCTGGCTAGTCCCGAAAGGTGGGATAATAACACCAACGGAGTGGCAGGCCATTTTAGGTGGTATTTATATAGCTACCTTTTTAACCTGGGCTTGGTACGCTTTCATAAGGCCTCCGATTTATGCAAAAAATAACGCGAAGCATTTTGCGAGTGCACTCTATGAGGTCATTCTTAAAGGTTCGACGGCAGAATTATCTGTAATTGCTGATGAGCTTTCTTATTCGGCTGAGAGTTTGGTTACGCATGCGACAGATTTTAAAAAGACTACCCGCTCGAAAGAGGACTCTGCGTCAAAAGGTTCTAAGAATGCTCCAGTAGAGGTCGAGGCATATGCAAATATATTATTGCTGTTAATTGCTAATAGGAAATTTTGTAGGGCTATTGTTCAGTCATCCCCGGGAACCGCGCTAGCTTTTTTTCAAGCAGCGGGTAAGCAACAAAAATACGGCATACAAATAGAAACGTTTTCAAAAAACTTAGTGTCTGAGGCCTTGGATTATAGCGATTCATTTTTATATCATGAGACTGATGTATTTGAGTCGGGTTTGCTGGGTTACCATAAGCCACTAAGTCATGCCATGTTCTCTGATTCTAGGTTAGTGGAGGGAATTGGAACTTTGCTGACTCCAGACATGGCTGGGCAGTGGAAGTGGGATGCACCTAAGTGGCAAGCTTACTGTCGCGTTGTATTAATGGTTTTTGGTGATCTGATCAATAGAGATATTTGGAAGAGGTCCTCTTCGTTATCAATAGCCTTGAATCACATCGCGGGGGCAGTGTCAGATCTGCATAGGCTCAATGAGGTCGAAAAATATTTGAGGGGGCAGGTTGAGCATGAGAAGTTGCGGGTGGTCATTGAGTTTATTTGTGACGCAGTTCAGCTCTTAAATAAAAAAAATATACCCGAGTATTTGCCTCTTAGAATCAGTAGTTCCAGACGATTTGAAACTGTTTACGATGATGTCGCGAGGTTGGCTTATTCAGTGATTTTTTCAGCTTCAAGAGTAAAGGCTCCCGAATCATTGTGTTGGACTATTCAGCATAACTACGTTTGGGGTGAGTTGGCAGGCTATAAGTTTAGTGGTCCTGCAGGAAAGGTTATAAAGCATAAGATTCGTCGGCTGTTCTATGACGAGCTGCGGAGCATGGATGCGGCTCCAAACTATAAAGGTGCTTCGCTCATTGGTTACTTCCTGAATGTCGTTGGGTTCTTGCCAGCAAAATATTGCGAAGGTCACGAACGAGTTCTAAAAATGATTGTACGTGGCTGGGTGAAGCGGAACTATTCCAGTCTGCGTTTGCAAAGTCCTAAAGTAGCTGAGGCATGCTTGGTTGATGGCATTTCTTATGAACCTGAACGTCTCAGGCTCATTAAGACACGCGACGGAGGTCTTTTCAGAAAAAAACCTCATATTGTTTACATTCAGCTATATCCCTTATCTAAACTCGACATCGCTTTATGGCCAGACGGTGCTGGGGACCCTACAGAAAAATGAGTAGCACGGGGTCGGGAACCCGCGGGACTTTGGTAGCAGAAGGTGCTCCATCTTACTGAAATTCAAACGTTGAAATTGAAAGCATCTTGAAGAGAAAGGGGCATCGTTACCGGAACGGTAACGGTGATCTCTGACGGTCAATTCGTAGGGCAAATGCACAGGTGAACAGGCCGTTCACCGAGTTCACCTGTTCAATAAGTTGGGAGTTCTCCCGCTAACAAGGCTCCGCGGGTTTCCGACCCCGTGTCTAAAAGAAAGCCTCAGGGGCTCCAGGCACACGGAGGGAGATGCACCTGGACATTCGCTGGTGGGATTGATGCTCACGGGGTGCGGGGGATATACCTCCCCCAAATGTGGTGTAACGCATGTAACTGGTGTAAAAATTTATTCTCAGTATCTGTATTTATTAGTTTTTATTGATGTTACACATGATTTGCACATCAATTTTGAGGCGTGTAACGCGTCCATCTGGTGTAACGCTTCTGATGTATGAAAGGGAAATAGATGAGGAGGGGAGATACTCCTACACCCTGTCTGCCCACTAGGTGCGATTCACGGGGCATCAGCATTAATCCGTCAGCTATATCAGCAGATTTGCCGACAGTTGCAACAGGCAGCTGTCGGCCAAAAACGGACATCTGAACCGAGGTTCGTCGCTCGAACAAGGATTGGATTTCAATGCACCTATTAAATCGGAGTTAATTCACAAAAAATGAAATTATATTTCCCAAGCTTGTTCATAGACCTATCTATCCTTTGAAATTAAATCCAGAGACTCATTGACGACTTCTTCCATTTTTTTCCATTGTGAGTCTAGAGGCTTTTTTAGGATCTCAATCTTCTCTGTAAGTCCTAGAACTCTACGAATTGCATATCATTAAAGGGGGGGGCTGCTCACCGATAATTTTTAATTTCCGAATCACCATCTTCACATACTCGACGTGATACTAATGAAAGGCTTCCCATGTTGCGGAACGTTCATCGGCATAATTCTTATTTTAGGAGCTGCTGGAATCGTACGCATTGTTCAGCGCGGCCATTTGGACTTGATCAGGCTGACCAGACTCAACAAGAAAAAAGGGATAGAAAAAAAGGGGACTGATTTATTTCTCAATTCATTTTTCGGAAAATAAATCAGCCCCCTTTTTTACTTAATAAGCATAGTTAGGAAGACTGTTCATAATCTTATCAATAAAATATAAACTAAAATCTTCACAGATCCGCTTCGGACTCTAGGCGCAGGAACTCTTGATAGCGTTCTCTTGGCCACCCTTCATCGTCTGGCTCTAGGCTAATCGCCCTCTCGAACATTTTAACGGCCTCATCGCGTCTATTACTTATTTCTCCGAGATATATAGCATAATTAACCATTATCCAGTGATTCTCAGGTTCGCACTTTAGGGCTCTTGCATATAGAGACCCTAGTAGGTCATGGTTCTCTTTTTGATCTAAGTGATCGCGAATAAAATTTGCATAGGTGCAGCTAAGCCATCCGCTGTCTGAATGTTCACTCATCAACTGCTTAAATAGCTGTTCGGCCTCGACGAGATCGCCTCTGATATCTGCTAGAAAGCGGGCGTAAGTGCCGACATGAACTTGGTTTTCAGGATCCAGTCGAATAGATTCTTTGTAGTATTCCTCTGCGAGGTCGTAATTCTCTGTAGTTGAACTTAAGTGATTGGCGTAATCACTGAGAAGACTTGCATTGTGAGGGTCTATTTCAATGGCCTTCTTATACTCAATATCAGCCTGCTCATTCTCATCGCAGTCGATTGATAAAAAGAATGCGTAGTTCCCGATTAGGTCTGCACTTTCGGGGAAGTGTCTAAGGCCCTCAAGATAAACACTGCGCCGAGATTCGATATCCGTTTCAGCCCGTGCTTTCATATCCCACGCCCACCAGCTCTGATCGGAACGCACAGATTGGCTTAATACCTCTCCACCTCTCCTCTCGGCAGGTGATCCGTGGATAGAGGTATCACGAAGTTGAATTGCTTGTTCGCGATAGCGACGTGCACGCTCTTGCCCAAGCTCAGCAGTTCGCTCAGCGATCGCAGCGACATCGAAATCGGTGACCAACTGCGCAGCCAATCGCAGCATAAATTGGTCAAATCCAGGAACCTTTACGAGTAAGCCATTATGCTTTTTAAGGACATTTAGAGCCTTCTCAGGTGGCGGGGAGCCTTCTCGGTAACACCATACCATACGCCCAGAAATATCTCCTGGTTCCAGATCCATGAGCATATCCATTAAGCTGCCGTCGTTACCCCCATAACCAACTACAACGGGTGTGAAATATTGAAATAGCCTCTTTAAAGCGAGCTTCCAACCTTTCTCCATTTTTGAAACGCCAGCCGGATCATTTATAGGATTTAGATATAAATCTCTATGAATCTTAGCTACCAATGGACGGCGCATTTGTGGACGTACAAAACCGGCGAGAGACTCATGCGCTACGACTAATGGTGATTGGTGCGCGTGCATCGCAAGTGCATCGGCGACCAAATTGTCAAAATTTGTAGTTACAACAACTTTGTGCCTAGTGTTTTGTATGATTTCAGCCAATAGAGAATAGCCGAGACTTGGAAGTTTTCCTTCCATGGCGGCCTCTAATTCTGCATACCCTGCTTCCTTGTCGCAGCGAAATCGATGCTCAAAAATTTCGGGGTAAAATTCACCAGAGTTTTCTATCGTTAATTTTTCATCAATTATCTTGGTCTCGTTGAGCCACTCGCGTAAGGGGCGTTCAACGAGGCACTCCCTCAAATGAATGTCCTCAAGCCATCTTTTAGCTAGCTCTTGTCCAGTGGGAATTCCGGATGTTCGGGAGGCACCAGCTCCTAGAATGAATGCGAACTGTCGATCTTTCATTGTTAGATCAATACGCCTCATGTCATCGAGAACACCATCTAGCGACCATTCCGTAACTAGGTTATCCATGTCCCACCATCCTAAAAGCTGCGTCTTCGAATAAAATTAAGCAACCTTAGCGAAGGTGGTGGCCTTTTGCTAGCCCTAACAATGCTCTTCGAACATCTCTAGTAAACTGTTAAGCGCGTCCACCTATGGCGTGTGGACATCTTCTAGCCAATCGGTGTTACTCGCGTCGGGTAGCAATGCGTCGATAACTGTCCCTAATGAACCACTGCTAATGGCCGACAACGGTCGCTCCAGAACGTCCGCTTCTGGCCGAAAGCTGACACTCAATGATGTCTGTCCAACCAGAGGCGATTTATAGCTGCTGCCGATATGCCAACCAGAGCGATTCCTTGAGCTACTGTTCAATGCAACTCTGATACAGTCGCCCTTGGAAAAATCGTAGACAGGAAGTCATACATGGCAAAGCCAGCTGCACGCATAACTGACCCCACCAGTTGCCCTATGCCTGGGCACGGGCCCAAAGCCATTGCGTCCGGATCTCCCGATGTGTTTTTCGACGGGCTCGCAGCTGCGACGAAAGGAGACACTTGCACCTGCGGCAGCGCTTTGGACTCGGCAGTGTCTGCGACGGTGTTCATCAATGGCAAGAATGCCGCTCTGGTGGGAACCGTCGGCACACACGGCGACGTAGTTATTGGTGGCTCGAGTACGGTGATCATCGGCGACTCCCATACTCCTGCACCGTTCACGCCTCCACTCCCGCTTCTACTGCAGAAAGCCTATGGACATACTTTCAGCATCGTTGATAGCGAGACTGGCCAACCTCTAGTCGGAAGAAATTTCACTGCCACGGTCAATGGTCAAAAGATTACAGGTGTTACCGACAGCGCTGGAATGGCGAAGATCAAAACTCCAGTCAAAGATGCCAATATTTCCATAAGCATTGATTTCACTTCTCCAGCTCGGACGCTTAACGAACTAACGAACTAACGAACTAACGAACTAACGAACTAACGAACTAACGGACTGACCCGGAATGGCTGAACAATTTACTACTGAAGCAAAAGCGACTGAAGCCAAACCCGGTGTGCCAGTTGCTCCCACTATTATCACTGTCAACGATAGAGCTGCCACTAGAGAAGCGATCATCAGACTGCTCAGCAAAAACAAGTGCGAATTCGTAAAACGCTCATCATGGGGAGCGCATAAAGCAAAAGGTGAAATGGTGGATGATTGGGACTACTCGATGATCGCCCTTCACCACGCAGGACGAAGTGTAGGCTGCGGTGCTGGTGCGGGACAAATGCGCGCGATTCAGAGTGAGCATCAGGCTAAGTTCGATGATATCGGCTATCACTATGGCATCGATTGCACGGGTAAAGTCTTTGAAGGACGTGATATACGATTCAAGGGATCAAGCGTACACAACTACAATACTGGTGTGATTGGTATCGTTTTGTTAGAAAACCTGACAACCGCCGAAGAGGGTGGCGATATGGTCGCTTTTGCTCGCCAAGCCCTCGAAAGCATCAACGGCAATATGGACCAGAAAATTCCTGCCATACAAATTGATACCCTTCTGACGTTGATTCAAGCCCTGACCAGCGTTTTCAGGGTGACAACGTTAGGTGGGCACCGTGAATTCCCCATGCAAGCCGGCGAAGGAAAAATTTGCCCTGGTAATATTGGCATGGAGCTTGTTAGAAACCTTCGGATTAAAACCAAACTTTTGCGACCGCCTTCATCATGAAATCGCTGCTAATCATATTATCAACCACGATTGTCGCCATACTTTATATAGGATTTTACGAAAAGATGGAGGACGCTTATCCGGAAAAAGTATTCTTTATTAAAAAGAACCCCACATTTCAGATAGAGTTTGAAAATATTTTCGCGTACGAATCAGATGATAAAAATTTGAGTGAGCTAAGCGAGGCAGAGCGAAGCTTGGTCATTAATTATTGCAAGTATCGGCTTGGCTTAGATACGACATTGAAAAGTCAAAGCGAGCTTGAAAGATGCAAGCAAAGGTAATCGTAAGTCGTCCATGTAAACCGGAGATGTCTCTGAAACACATCTGACTACTATTACCGATTGCGACGAAGGGGGGCGGCTGTTTTGCCGGATAAACAATGCTAACCGACCAGCAAGCTCGAGTAGCAGTCAAAGAGTTAGTAGTAAAGTACCTAAAAGGGGTAGCCCCTGATTATCAGCTCTTAATTGAGTTGATTGAAGACCCATCGCAGCAAGTTCCTATCAGGGGAGTGCTGGAGGATATTCGACAATATTGCAACGCCCGATACACACAGCAAGAATTGGAATATATTGACGACTGCTTATACATTTTTGGCTAAAGTGGTTTCATGCATTTGATCGGCGCCCTGAAGAGTGTGTTTTTGTTCAAACAATCTGGCGGGCACCGGGAATACCCAGTTTCGGAATCTCAGAGCACAAACTAAACTACTCCCACCTCCGGCGCCGCAGCAGTGAAGAAACTGATTGCCCTGATAGTTCTGGTTCTGGTTCTGGTGACAGTGCTTTACGTTGGGTATTACCAAGCGCTTGAGGATGGGGACATCGATACGATCCTGTTCATCAAGAAGCATTCGACGTTTCAGATGAAGTTTTACAATATCCACGCCAATGACGGTGAGATTCGTCAAGTCGAACGACTCACGGAGCAGGAGCGTAAGTGGATCATTGATTACTGCAGTTATCGGCTCGGCATCGACATCGATCTGAAAACACAAAATGACGTAGAAATTTGCAGGAAGAAATAGCTGATTGGGATACAGGAAAAGGCCTCAGTAGAGGCCTTTTCTCATCGGGCGCTGACCACTTTTTTATGGGCGAAAAAAAAGGCCTCGCCAAGCAAGACCTTTCTTAATTTTGGTGCCCCGAGGGAGACTCGAACTCCCACTCCTTTCGAAAACGGATTTTGAATCCGCCGCGTCTACCAATTCCGCCATCAGGGCTCAATGGCGGCGAAGTATAGAGAGGTGATTACCGTTGGTCAATCACGTTTCATGGTCAATTTTTGATAATTCCGCTAGACTTTCCGGCCCTGCTAGACGAACCCCATCATGCGCGTTGCTGACTTTACCTTCGAGCTTCCTGATTCGCTGATCGCCCGCCACCCTTTGGCCGAGCGTCGCGGTAGTCGCCTGCTGACCCTTGATGGGCCGAGCGGCGACCTTGCACACCGTCAATTCACTGATTTGCTTGAGCATTTGCGCCCGGGCGATTTGATGGTATTCAACAATACCCGGGTGATTCCGGCGCGGCTGTTTGGGCAGAAAGCTTCGGGCGGCAAGCTGGAAATTCTCATCGAACGCGTGCTCGATACGCATCGCGTGCTGGCCCATGTGCGTTCCAGCAAGTCGCCGAAGCCGGGTTCGAAGATCCTCATCGACGGCGGAGGCGAAGCCGAGATGCTCGCGCGTCACGATGCGCTGTTCGAGCTGGGCTTTGCTGAAGAAGTGCTGCCGCTGCTCGATCGCGTCGGGCACATGCCGTTGCCTCCTTATATAGACCGCCCGGATGAAGGCTCGGATCGCGAGCGCTATCAGACCGTGTACGCCCAGCGCCTGGGGGCGGTGGCGGCGCCGACGGCGGGGCTGCATTTCGATCAGCCGCTGATGGAGGCGATTGCCGCCAAGGGCGTCGAGACCGCGTTCGTCACGCTGCACGTCGGTGCGGGGACGTTCCAGCCGGTGCGCGTCGACAAGATCGAAGATCACCACATGCACAGTGAGTGGCTGGAAGTCGGCCAGGACGTGGTCGACGCCGTTGCCGCGTGCCGTGAGCGTGGCGGGCGGGTGATTGCCGTGGGCACCACCAGCGTGCGTTCGCTGGAAAGTGCCGCGCGCGATGGCGTGCTCAAGCCGTTCAGTGGCGACACCGACATCTTTATCTACCCGGGCCGGCCGTTCCATGTGGTCGACGCCCTGGTCACCAACTTCCATTTGCCCGAATCCACGCTGTTGATGCTGGTTTCGGCGTTCGCCGGTTATCCCGAAACCATGGCCGCTTATAAAGCCGCCGTCGACAACGGCTACCGCTTTTTCAGCTACGGTGATGCGATGTTCATCACCCGTAATCCCGCCCCGACTGCCCCTGAACACACAGGCCCAGAGGAAACAGAATGAGTCGCGAATGTCGCATGTCCTTTGAACTGCTTGCCACCGATGGCAAGGCTCGTCGTGGTCGGCTGACCTTCCCGCGTGGCACCGTCGAGACCCCGGCGTTCATGCCGGTGGGCACCTACGGCACGGTCAAGGGCATGTTGCCGCGTGACATCGTCGCCACTGGCGCGGAAATCATTCTGGGCAACACCTTCCACCTGTGGCTGCGTCCGGGCACCGAGGTGATCAAGGAGCACGGCGACCTGCACGACTTCATGCAGTGGAAAGGCCCGATCCTCACCGACTCCGGCGGTTTCCAGGTGTTCAGCCTGGGCGCGATGCGCAAGATCAAGGAGGAGGGCGTGACCTTCGCTTCCCCGGTCGACGGCTCGAAAGTGTTCATGGGCCCGGAAGAGTCGATGCAGGTACAGCGCGATCTCGGTTCGGACATCGTGATGATTTTCGACGAGTGCACGCCGTATCCGGCTGACGAAGACGTCGCCCGCGTATCCATGGAGCTGTCGCTGCGTTGGGCCCAGCGCTCGAAAAACGCCCATGGCGACAACACCGCGGCGCTGTTCGGTATCGTTCAGGGCGGCATGCACCAGGATCTGCGCATGCGCTCGCTGGAAGGCCTCGACAAGATCGGCTTTGACGGCCTGGCCATCGGCGGTCTGTCGGTGGGCGAGCCGAAGCACGAGATGATCAAGGTGCTGGATTATCTGCCGGGCATGATGCCGGCTGACAAACCTCGTTACCTTATGGGCGTTGGCAAACCGGAAGATCTGGTTGAGGGTGTGCGCCGCGGTGTGGACATGTTCGATTGCGTGATGCCAACCCGTAATGCCCGCAATGGGCATCTGTTCATTGACACAGGCGTGCTGAAGATCCGTAACGCGTTCCATCGCCATGATGATTCGCCGCTGGATCCGACCTGCGATTGCTATACCTGCCAGAACTTCTCCCGCGCTTATCTGCATCACCTGGACAAGTGCGGCGAAATGCTCGGCAGCATGCTCAATACCATCCATAACTTGCGCCATTATCAGGTGCTGATGGCTGGTTTGCGCGAGGCTATTCAACAGGGTACATTGGCCGCCTTTGTCGATGCCTTCTACGCCAAACGCGGGCTCCCCGTTCCGCCTTTGGACTGAGTTTTCTGACCCCAAGATTCAACATTTGCAACTGGAGTGCTAAATGAGCTTTTTTATCTCTAACGCCATGGCTGACGCAGCTGCACCGGCTGCTGCAGGCCCAATGGGCGGCGGCTTCGAGTGGATTTTCCTGGTCGGCTTCCTGGTCATCTTCTACCTGATGATCTGGCGTCCACAGGCCAAGCGCGCCAAAGAGCAGAAGAACCTGCTGAGCAGCCTTGCGAAGGGTGACGAAGTGGTCACCACCGGCGGCATCGCCGGCAAGATCACCAAAGTGGCCGATGACTTCGTGGTTCTGGAAGTTTCCGACACCGTGGAAATGAAGTTCCAGAAGGGCGCCATCGCCGCCACGCTGCCAAAAGGCACGCTGAAAGCGATCTAAGGTTCCAACTTCTACTCAATCGACGGGGCGCGCAAGGCGCCCCGCGTTCATAACGGGCGGCGTGATGCTGAACAAATATCCTCTGTGGAAATACATTCTGATCCTGGCGGTGCTGGCGGTCGGTCTGATTTATTCCGCTCCCAATCTATACCCCGATGACCCGGCCATTCAGATCAGCGGCGCCAGCACGGCACTGCAGGTCAATCAGGCCGATCTGGATCGCGTCAGCACCGCGCTGCGTGAGTCCGGGATCAACGTCAAGGCAGCTTCGCTGGCCGCCAACGGCAAGGGCGGTCTGATCCGTCTGGCCAAGGCTGAAGACCAGCTGCCGGCCAAAGACGTTGTGCGCAAGGCATTGGGTGATGACTACGTCGTCGCACTGAACCTGGCACAAACCACCCCGCAATGGCTGCGCAACCTCGGCGCGCACCCGATGAAGCTGGGTCTGGACTTGTCCGGTGGTGTGCACTTCCTGCTGGAAGTGGACATGGACAAAGCCCTCGACGCCCGCCTGAAAGTCTACGAAGGCGACGTCAAGAGCCTGCTGCGCAAAGAGAAGCTGCGCTATCGCAGCCTGCCACAACTGGGCGGCGCCATTCAGTTGGGCTTCAGCGATGCTGACTCCCGCGAACAGGCCCGTGCGCTGATCCGCAAGAACTTCAACGATTTCGACATTGTTCCGGCCGACCTCAACGGTCAACCGGTGCTGCGTCTGGCGATGACCCCGGCCAAGCTGGCGGAAATCCGTGAATACTCCATCAAGCAGAACTTGACCACGGTACGTAACCGCGTCAACGAGCTGGGTGTTGCCGAACCGATCGTTCAGCGTCAGGGCGCCAACCGCATCGTGGTTGAGCTGCCGGGCGTGCAGGACACTGCCGAAGCCAAGCGTATTCTCGGCAAGACGGCCAACCTTGAGTTCCGTCTGGCTGCAGAGCCGGGTGCTTCGAAAGCCACTTCCGAAACCTTCGAGTTCCGTGAAGGCAAGCGTCCTCCTGCGCAGATCGAGCGTGGCCTGATCATCACCGGTGACCAGGTAACCGACGCCAAGGCTGGTTTCGGCGAGCACGGCACACCAGAAGTGAACATCCGTCTGGACGGTCACGGTGGCGAGCTGATGAGCCGCGCGACCCGTTCGAACGTCGGTCGCAGCATGGCGGTGATCTTCATCGAACAACGTCCGGTGACCACTTACACCAAGCAGGTTGTCGACGGCGTCGAGAAAGACGTGCCGGTTCAGACCTTCAAGGAAGAGAAGAAGATCATCAGTCTGGCGACCATTCAGTCGCCGCTGGGTGCGCAGTTCCGCATCACCGGCCTGAACGGCCAGGGCGAATCGTCCGAGCTGGCGCTGCTGCTGCGTGCCGGTGGTCTGGCCGCTCCGATGTACTTCGCTGAAGAGCGCACAATCGGTCCGAGCCTGGGTGCTGACAACATCACCAAAGGTATCGATGCGTCGCTGTGGGGCATGCTGTTCGTCTCGCTGTTCATTATCGCCATCTACCGCTTCTTCGGCGTGATCGCCACGGTCGCGCTGGCGGTGAACATGGTGCTGCTGCTGGCGCTGATGTCGCTGCTGGGTGCAACGCTGACCCTGCCGGGTATCGCCGGTATCGTCCTGACCATGGGTATGGCGGTCGACGCCAACGTGCTGATCTTCTCGCGGATCCGTGAAGAGATCGCCGCCGGCATGACCGTGCAACGTGCAATCAACGAAGGCTTCGGCCGGGCATTCACCGCGATTCTCGACGCCAACCTGACCACTCTGCTGGTCGGCGGCATCCTCTTTGCCATGGGCACCGGCCCGGTGAAGGGCTTCGCAGTGACCATGTCCCTCGGGATCTTTACCTCGATGTTCACGGCCATCATGGTGACCCGCGCAATGGTCAACCTGATCTTCGGCGGACGTGACTTCAAGAAGTTGTGGATTTAAGGGGCTGCCATGTTACGTACAATCAACTTCATGGGCGTTCGCAACTTTGCGTTCGGCGTCACTGTGTTTCTCACCGTTCTGGCCTTGTTCAGCGTTTTCCACAAGGGCATGAACTGGGGTCTGGACTTCACCGGCGGTACGCTCATCGAGCTGACCTACGAGCGTCCGGCTGACGTCACCAAAGTGCGCGAGCAACTGGTGACGTCCGGTTACCACGAAGCCATCGTGCAGAACTTCGGTGCGACCACTGACCTGCTGGTGCGCATGCCGGGTGAAGATCCGCAGCTGGGCCATCAGGTAGCAGACGCGCTGCAGAAAGTCGGCGGCGACAACCCGGCGACGGTCAAGCGTGTCGAGTTCGTCGGCCCGCAGGTCGGTGAAGAACTGCGCGACCAGGGCGGCCTCGGCATGCTCCTGGCGCTCGGCGGCATCCTGATCTACCTGGCTTTCCGCTTTCAGTGGAAATTCGCGGTCGGCGCCATCGTTTCGCTGATTCACGACGTGATCGTGACTGTCGGTATCCTGTCGTTCTTCCAGATCACCTTCGACCTGACGGTGCTGGCGGCAGTACTGGCGATCATCGGTTACTCGCTGAACGACACCATCGTCGTGTTCGACCGGGTTCGTGAGAACTTCCGTGTGCTACGCAAGGCTTCGCTGATCGAGAACATCAACATCTCGACCACCCAGACCTTGCTGCGGACCATGGCGACGTCGATCTCCACTTTGCTGGCGATCGCTGCGCTGCTGTTCTTCGGTGGCGACAACCTGTTCGGCTTCTCCATCGCCCTGTTCATCGGTGTGCTGGCGGGTACCTACTCGTCGATCTACATCGCTAACGTGGTACTGATCTGGCTGAACCTGAGCACCGAGGATCTGATTCCTCCGGCCAACACCGAGAAGGAAGTCGACGACCGTCCATAACGGCCATCGCTTCACCGGTTGTCAGCCCGAAAAAGGCGCGAGTTGAACTCGCGCCTTTTTTTATGCTCCAAGGCTGGGAGAAGCGCGGGCGTGTCCCGCATGTGATGGTCAGGAGGTTCATGTGAACAAGTCGTTGCTGGTTGGTGCGGTATTGGGTGCTGTCGGTGTGACTGCCGGGGGTGCTGTTGCCACCTACAGCCTGGTTAAAAGCGGCCCTGAGTATGCGCAAGTGCTGGCCGTTGAGCCGGTCAAAACACAGATCAAGACTCCACGTGAAGTGTGCAAGGATGTTGCTGTAACCCGCCAGGCGCCGGTCAAGGATCAACACCAGATCCTCGGTACCGCGATTGGTGCGGTAGCGGGTGGTTTGCTGGGTAACCAGATTGGCGGCGGTACCGGCAAGAAGATTGCCACGGTCGCTGGCGCGGTTGGTGGCGGTTATGCCGGTAACAAGGTGCAGGAAGGCATGCAGAACCGAGACACCTACACCACCACTCAGACTCGCTGTAACACCGTGAATGACATCAGCGACAAGGTTGTCGGTTACGACGTGCGTTACTCGCTGGATGGCAAGGAAGGCAAAGTGCGGATGGATCGCGATCCGGGCAACCAGATTCCGGTCGACAAGGAAGGCAAGTTGATTCTGTCGCAGAATCAGCCGGGTCAATAACAGTCCGACTGTTTAAAAAAGAAGCACCCTGCGGGGTGCTTTTTTGTGCCTGCGATTCAAGCCTCACCACAAAGACCCTGTGGGAGCGGGCTTGCTCGCGAATGCGGTCTACCATCCAGAATTAATGTTGGCTGACGCGCCGCCTTCGCGAGCAAGTCCGCTCCCACAGTGGATTTGAGTGGAGGCTGAAATCGCAGGCATAAAAAAAGCACCCCGAAGGGTGCTTTTTGCGTTTCGCAGGAAGCTTAGCGCTTCAGCGAAGCCGGCAGGTGCGGCTGGATCGCCGTCAGTACTGCCTTGAAGCATTTGGTGTTGCCGGCAACGATGTGGCCTTTTTCAAGGAAATCGTGACCGCCGGTGAAGTCGCTCACCAAGCCGCCAGCTTCTTGAATCAGCAGGGCGCCGGCAGCCATGTCCCACTCGGACAGGCCCGATTCCCAAAATGCATCGAAACGACCGGCAGCCACGTAGGCCAGGTCCAGGCTGGCGGAGCCGGCGCGGCGGATGCCGGCAGTCTGGCCAACCAGGGCGCGGAACATGCCCAGGTAGTTATCGAGGTTGTCCATCTGGTCGTCACGGAACGGGAAGCCAGTGCCCAGCAGAGCGCCGTCGAGGCTGGTGCGACCGCTGACGCGCAGACGACGACCGTTCAGTTGAGCGCCGCGACCACGGCTGGCGGTGAATTCTTCCTGGCGAACCGGGTCCAGAACCACTGCGTGCTCCAGGCGACCACGGTATTTGCAGGCAATGCTGACAGCAAAGTGAGGAATGCCACGCAGGAAGTTGGTGGTGCCGTCCAGTGGATCGATGATCCACAGGTACTCTTCGCCTTCGATGCCGTTACCGACGTGCATGCCGGTCTCTTCACCCTGGATCGAGTGATTCGGGTAAGCCTTGCGCAGAGCATCGATGATTTTCTGTTCGGCGGCGCGATCGACCTCGGATACATAATCCTTGGCGTCTTTTTCGTCGACCTTGATGGTATCCAGGCGCTCGATGGAGCGGAAGATCAGTTCACTGGCGCTGCGGGCGGCGCGCAGCGCGATATTCAGCATGGGCTGCATGGATGTGTCACCTAAGGTTGTTAAAGAAAGCCGCGCATTCTATCAGAACTTTTCTTCAGGTGAAGGTCGCTGTTCGCTTTCATAGCTTAACGGTAGGCTGTTCTGTAAGATTTGCACCCCTTTCCTGTGTCCGAGAGCGCCTCCCTTGCTGCAGAACATCCGTGTCGTCCTGGTCAATACCAGCCACCCCGGCAACATCGGCGGGGCCGCGCGCGCCATGAAAAACATGGGTCTGTCGCGGCTGGTGCTGGTCGAACCGCGCCTGTTTCCGCATCATGAAGCCGATGCGCGTGCTTCCGGTGCCGGTGACATCCTTGAAAGCGCGCAAGTCGTCGCCACTCTGGAAGACGCCCTGGTCGGCTGCAATCTGGTGCTCGGCACCAGCGCCCGTGACCGGCGCATTCCCTGGCCGCTGCTCGATCCCCGCGAATGCGGGAGCAAAGTGGTCGAGGAAGCGGGGCAGGGCGCACAAATCGCGTTGGTGTTCGGTCGTGAAGACTCCGGCCTGACCAACGAGGAGCTGCAGCGATGTCACTTTCACGTGCACATCCCCTCCGATCCTGAGTTCAGCTCGTTGAACCTCGGGGCGGCGGTGCAGGTGTTGAGCTACGAAGTGCGCATGGCCTGGCTGGCCGCTCAAGGGCAGCCGACCAAGATCGAGAAAGAAGAAGTGGCCTCGGTGAAAAGCGCCGAGCTCGCGACCATGGATGAGCTGGAGCGCTTTTACGAGCATCTGGAGCAGACGCTGGTCGCCATCGAATTTCTTGATCCGGAAAAGCCGCGGCACTTGATGGCGCGTCTGCGCCGATTGTACGGACGCAGCTCGGTCAGCCGGGCGGAAATGAATATTTTGCGTGGCATCCTCACGGAAACCCAGAAAGCGGCCCGTGGTGAGCTTCTTAAGCGGAAGGACTGAATGATGTTTGAGCGTTTGCGTGAAGATATCCAGAGCGTATTCCATCGAGACCCGGCGGCGCGTAACGCTTTTGAAGTCCTGACCTGCTACCCCGGTATGCACGCGATCTGGATTCATCGGTTGGCCGGGATGCTGTGGCGCAACGAGCTGAAATGGCTGGCGCGGCTGGTATCGAATTTCGGTCGCTGGCTGACCGGGATCGAGATTCATCCGGGTGCCAAAGTTGGTCGGCGCTTTTTCATTGACCACGGCATGGGCATCGTTATTGGTGAAACCGCCGAGATCGGCGATGACGTGACTATTTATCAGGGCGTGACCCTCGGCGGCACCAGTTGGAACAAGGGCAAGCGCCACCCGACGCTGGGTGATGGAGTTGTCGTGGGTGCTGGTGCCAAAGTGCTCGGTCCATTCACGGTGGGGGCTGGCGCGAAAGTCGGCTCCAATGCAGTGGTCACCAAGGAAGTGCCGCCGGGCGCCACAGTGGTGGGGATTCCGGGGCGGATCATCGTCAAAACCGATGAAGAGCAGGACGCCAAGCGCAAAGCGATGGCTGAGAAGATCGGCTTCGATGCTTATGGTGTCAGCGAAGACATGCCCGATCCGGTGGCCCGAGCCATCGGTCAGTTGCTCGATCACCTGCAAGCGGTGGATGGACGGCTGGAAGGGATGTGCGGCGCGCTGAAGGATCTGGGCAGTAATTATTGTGCGAAAGATCTGCCTTCGCTGCGCGAAGAAGACTTCGCCTGCGTCAAAGGCAAAGACGAATCCAAAGCCGGCTGACACGCTTTTGTAGGAGCTGCCGAAGGCTGCGATCTTTTGATCTTATAAGCGGCAAAATCAAAAGATCGCAGCCTGCGGCAGCTCCTACAGGTTCCATCGGCAGGGTGGTGTGCCATTAAGCCGCAGACCCTGCTATCATTCGCGCGCTCTTTTGCGGGTAAACCCGACTAAAGCACTAGGTCTTATAGTTGACTTAAATGCTCGGGAATTGCATACTCCCGCCCATTCCGAACTCCGTGGTAATTGTCCATGCGACTGACTACAAAAGGCCGATACGCCGTGACCGCCATGCTTGACCTGGCGTTGCACGCGCAGCACGGGCCGGTGTCCCTGGCCGATATCTCCGAGCGCCAAGGCATCTCCCTGTCCTATCTCGAACAGCTTTTCGCCAAGCTGCGCCGCAGTAACCTGGTTTCCAGTGTTCGCGGTCCAGGCGGTGGTTACCAGCTGTCGCGCGACATGCAGGGCATCCAGGTGGCTCAGGTGATCGATGCGGTCAACGAATCGGTCGATGCTACAAAGTGCCAGGGCCAGGGCGACTGCCATTCCGGCGACACCTGCCTGACTCATCACCTGTGGTGCGACCTGAGCCTGCAGATTCACGAATTTCTCAGCGGTATCAGCTTGGCCGACCTCGTAACTCGCCGTGAGGTGCAGGAAGTGGCCCAGCGTCAGGATCAGCGTCGTTGCAATGGCAAGGCGCCGCGCCTGGACAAGATTGAAGCGTCCGCCGTCGAATGACAGCCAAAGAGCTAGCGGCACGCCAGCCAGCCTGATTTAGGAGATAGTCCATGAAATTGCCGATTTACCTTGATTACTCTGCGACCACCCCGGTCGATCCGCGCGTTGCGCAAAAGATGAGTGAATGCCTGCTGGTCGACGGAAACTTCGGTAACCCGGCGTCCCGTTCCCACGTGTTCGGCTGGAAAGCTGAAGAGTCCGTCGAAAACGCCCGTCGTCAGGTGGCCGATCTGGTCAACGCCGACCCGCGTGAAATCGTCTGGACGTCCGGCGCCACCGAATCCGACAACCTGGCGATCAAGGGTGCGGCGCATTTCTATGGCTCCAAAGGCAAGCACCTGATCACCAGCAAGATCGAACACAAGGCCGTTCTCGACACCATGCGCCAACTGGAGCGTGAAGGTTTCGAAGTGACCTACCTCGAGCCGACCGAAGACGGTCTGATCACCCCGGCGATGATCGAAGCGGCACTGCGCGAAGACACCATTCTGGTGTCGGTGATGCACGTGAACAACGAAATCGGCACCATCAATGACATCGCTGCCATCGGCGAACTGACCCGCTCCAAGGGCGTTCTGCTGCATGTTGACGCGGCTCAGTCCACTGGCAAGGTCGACATTGACCTGCAGAAGCTGAAAGTCGACATGATGTCGTTCTCCGCCCACAAAACCTACGGCCCTAAAGGCATCGGCGCGCTGTACGTCAGCCGCAAGCCGCGTGTGCGCATCGAAGCGACCATGCACGGCGGCGGTCACGAGCGCGGCATGCGTTCCGGCACGCTGGCGACCCACCAGATCGTCGGCATGGGCGAAGCGTTCCGTGTAGCCAAGGAAGACATGGCTGCCGAAAACGTGCGCATCAAAGCCCTGAGCGACCGCTTCTACAAGCAGGTCGAGCATCTGGAAGAGCTGTACGTCAACGGCAGCCTGACCGCCCGCGTTCCGCACAACCTGAACCTGAGCTTCAACTACGTTGAAGGCGAGTCGCTGATCATGGCGCTCAAGGATCTGGCGGTATCGTCCGGTTCGGCCTGCACCTCGGCGTCCCTGGAGCCTTCGTACGTGCTGCGTGCCCTCGGCCGCAACGACGAACTGGCACACAGCTCGATCCGTTTCACCTTCGGCCGTTTCACCACCGAAGAAGAAATCGACTACGCCGCGCAGAAAGTCTGCGAGGCCGTTACCAAGCTGCGCGCTCTGTCGCCGCTGTGGGACATGTACAAAGACGGTGTCGACATTTCGAAAATCGAGTGGGCGGCACACTGATTTCAAGTCGCCGCGAACCGGCCCTGCGACCCCAGGTTGCAGGGCTTAAAGAGCGACTCTCTGATGAGTGAGGATTAAGCACCATGGCTTACAGCGAAAAGGTCATCGACCACTACGAAAACCCGCGCAACGTCGGCAAGATGAACGCGGAAGACCCGGATGTCGGCACCGGCATGGTCGGCGCTCCGGCGTGCGGCGACGTGATGCGTCTGCAGATCAAGGTAAACGATCAGGGCGTTATCGAAGACGCCAAGTTCAAGACTTACGGCTGCGGTTCGGCAATCGCTTCCAGCTCCCTGGCCACCGAGTGGATGAAGGGCAAGACGCTGGACGAAGCCGAGACCATCAAGAACACTCAGCTGGCCGAAGAACTGGCTCTGCCGCCAGTGAAAATCCACTGCTCGGTACTCGCTGAAGACGCTATCAAAGCGGCTGTTCGCGACTACAAGCAGAAGAAAGGCTTGATCTAAGCATTGCGCGACGAGTAAGGAGTCAACGATGGCTATCAGCATGACAGAAGCGGCTGCTCGACACGTGCGACGCTCCCTCGACGGGCGCGGCAAAGGTGAAGGGATTCGTCTGGGTGTTCGCACCACGGGCTGTTCCGGCCTTGCCTACGTGCTGGAGTTTGTCGACGAGGTGGTTGCCGAGGATCAGGTGTTCGAAAGTCACGGCGAGAAAGTGATCATCGACCCGAAAAGCCTGGCTTACCTGGACGGCACCGAGCTCGATTTCGTCAAGGAAGGGTTGAACGAAGGCTTCAAGTTCAACAATCCCAACGTACGCGGTGAATGTGGCTGCGGCGAAAGCTTCAACATCTGAGGCTTGTCGTGGGTATTCCTTGTCATTTCGCTTTATTCGAGCTGCAGCCGAGCTTTCGCCTGGATCTCGAGCAGTTGGCCACGCGCTACCGTGAGTTGGCGCGCGGTGTTCATCCTGACCGCTTTGCCGACGCTTCCGAGCGCGAGCAGCGCTCAGCGCTCGAGCAGTCTGCGCGGCTTAACGACGCGTATCAGACGCTCAAGAGTCCTGCCCAGCGTGCACGCTACCTGCTGACCATCAGCGGGCATGAAGTGCCGATGGAAGTCACGGTCCATGACCCCGAGTTTCTCTTGCAGCAGATGCAATGGCGCGAAGAGCTCGAAGACCTCCAGGACAGCGCCGATCTCGACGGTGTCGCGGTATTCAAGCGTCGCCTGAAGGTGGCTCAGGAACAGTTGAACGAAAGCTTCGCAGCCTGTTGGGATGATGCAGCGCAACGCGAACAGGCCGAACGCCTGATGCGGCGCATGCAGTTCCTCGACAAGCTCACCTACGAAGTGCGCCAGTTAGAAGAGCGCCTCGACGATTAACCCAGTGCCGCTCCGGTCGCACGCCTGATATACAGATAAGTCCTGATCACGATGGCCCTACTGCAGATCGCCGAACCCGGCCAAAGTCCTCAACCGCACCAGCGTCGTCTGGCTGTGGGAATCGACTTGGGCACTACCAATTCGCTGGTCGCTGCGTTGCGCAGTGGTCTTTCCGAGCCACTGGCCGACGCTGACGGGCAGGTCATCCTGCCGTCCGCCGTGCGTTATCACGCCGACCGCGTCGAGGTTGGCGAATCGGCCAAACTGGCCGCGTCCTCCGATCCCTTGAATACTGTGCTGTCGGTCAAGCGCCTGATGGGGCGTGGTTTGTCCGACGTCAAGCAATTGGGCGAGCAACTGCCATACCGCTTTGTCGGCGGCGAATCGCACATGCCGTTCATCGACACCGTACAAGGCCCGAAAAGCCCGGTCGAAGTCTCCGCCGATATCCTCAAGGTCCTGCGTCAGCGTGCTGAAGCGACCCTGGGTGGCGAGCTGGTCGGTGCGGTGATCACCGTTCCGGCGTATTTCGACGATGCGCAGCGCCAAGCCACCAAGGATGCGGCGAAACTCGCCGGTCTGAATGTGCTGCGTCTGCTCAACGAGCCGACCGCTGCTGCCGTGGCGTATGGTCTGGATCAACACGCCGAAGGTCTGGTCGCAATCTACGACTTGGGCGGCGGTACGTTCGATATTTCGATTCTGCGTTTGACTGGCGGTGTTTTCGAAGTGCTGGCCACTGGCGGCGACAGCGCGCTGGGCGGCGATGACTTCGATCATGCGATTGCCGGCTGGATCATTGAGAGCGCCGGCCTGTCCGCCGACCTCGACCCGGGCGCACAACGCAATCTGCTGCAAACCGCCTGTGCGGCCAAAGAAGCCCTGACCGATGCGGCCAGCGTTGAAGTCGCCTACGGTGACTGGAAAGCGCAGCTGACCCGCGAAGCCTTCGATGCGCTGATCGAGCCGATGGTTGCTCGCAGCCTGAAAGCCTGCCGCCGCGCCGTGCGTGATTCCGGTATCGAACTGGAAGACGTGCATGCCGTGGTCATGGTCGGTGGTTCGACTCGTGTGCCGCGCGTTCGTGAAGCGGTCGCCGAAGCCTTCGGTCGTCAGCCATTGACGGAAATCGACCCGGATCAAGTGGTGGCCATCGGGGCCGCGATCCAGGCGGATACGCTGGCTGGCAACAAGCGCGATGGCGGCGAACTGCTGCTGCTCGACGTGATTCCACTGTCCCTTGGGCTGGAAACCATGGGCGGGCTGATGGAGAAGGTGATTCCGCGCAACACCACCATCCCGGTCGCCCGTGCGCAGGACTTCACTACTTATAAAGACGGCCAGTCGGCCATGGCGATCCATGTGCTGCAGGGTGAGCGCGAGCTGATCAGCGACTGCCGCTCCCTGGCACGCTTCGAACTGCGCGGCATTCCGGCGATGGTGGCCGGTGCGGCGAAGATTCGCGTGACCTTCCAGGTCGATGCCGACGGTCTGCTCAGCGTGTCTGCCCGTGAACTGGGTTCGGGCGTCGAGGCGAGCATTCAGGTCAAGCCGTCCTACGGTCTGACCGACGGTGAAATCGCCAAGATGCTCAAGGATTCGTTCCAGCACGCCAACGACGACAAGGTCGCCCGCGTCCTGCGCGAGCAGCAAGTCGATGCCCAGCGCCTGATCGAAGCGGTGCAGGGTGCTCTGGAGGCTGATGGCGAGCGTTTGCTCGACTCCGAGGAGCGCATGGTCATCGAGCTGCAGATGCAGGAACTGGCCGAACTGATGAAAGGCACCGATGGTTACGCTATCGAGCAGCAGACCAAGCGTCTGTCGCAAGTGACCGATGCTTTTGCCGCCCGCCGCATGGATCTGACGGTGAAAGCCGCTCTGTCGGGGCGCAATCTGAATGAAATCGAGGATATCTGATGCCGCAGGTCATTTTTCTGCCCCACGAGAAGTTCTGCCCTGAAGGCATGGTCGTCGAGGCCGAACCCGGCACTTCGATTCTCGAGCTGGCTCACGAACACCACATCGAGATGGAAAGCGCCTGCGGTGGCGTCTGCGCCTGCACCACTTGCCACTGCATCATCCGCGAGGGTTTCGACTCGCTGGAAGAGGCGGACGAGCTGGAAGAAGACTTCCTCGATCGCGCCTGGGGTCTGGAGGCGCAATCGCGTCTGGCCTGTCAGGCTATCGTTGGTGAAGAAGACATCACCGTCGAGATTCCGAAATATTCGCTTAACCATGCGGCCGAAGCGCCGCACTGACTGGTAAGACTGTCATGAGCTACGGTTGGAATGATGTTCAACGCATTGCAGAAGAATTGGCCGAAGCCAAGCCGGATGTAGATCCGCTTTCTGTCAATTTCGTCGACCTGCAGCGATGGATCATGGAATTGCCTGACTTCGACAACACCTCTGGCCGTGTCGGCGAGAAGGTGTTGGAAGCGGTTCAGGCACTCTGGATCGATGAAGTCGACTGATCGTCCTCGCAGGTTAGGCAATACCCAAGAACCCGCGTATAATTCGCGGGTTTAATTTTTCGCAAATTACCGTTTCTGGAGTTACACCATGGCTGTTCAACGTACTTTCTCCATCATCAAGCCTGACGCTGTTGCAAAAAACGTCATCGGCGAGATCACCACTCGTTTCGAAAAAGCAGGCCTGCGCGTTGTAGCTTCGAAACTGAAGCAGCTGTCCAAAGCCGAAGCTGAAGGCTTCTACGCTGAGCACAAAGAGCGCGGTTTCTTCGGCGACCTGGTTGCTTTCATGATCTCCGGTCCTGTTGTTGTTCAGGTTCTGGAAGGCGAAAACGCTATCGCTCTGAACCGTGAGCTGATGGGCGCTACCAACCCTAAAGAAGCTGCTGCCGGCACCATCCGTGCTGACTTCGCTGAGTCGATCGACGCCAACGCCGTTCACGGTTCGGACTCCGAAGCCGCTGCTGCTCGCGAAATCTCGTACTTCTTCGCAGCTACTGAAGTAACCACTCGCTAAGCATTGCTTTAAGAGTGAAGGTGAATCCATGACTACATCGACTGTTAAAACAAACCTGCTGGGTCTGACCCAGCCGGAAATGGAAAAATTCTTCGACTCAATCGGGGAGAAGCGTTTCCGTGCCGGTCAGGTAATGAAATGGATTCACCACTTTGGCGTCGATGATTTCGACGCCATGACGAACGTCAGCAAGGCCTTGCGCGACAAGCTCAAGGCTATTGCTGAGGTCCGTGGTCCCGAAGTGGTCAGCGAGGACATTTCCAGCGACGGCACCCGCAAGTGGGTGGTGCGCGTGGCGTCCGGCAGCTGTGTCGAGACCGTCTACATTCCCCAGGGCAAACGCGGCACGCTGTGCGTTTCGTCCCAGGCAGGCTGTGCCCTGGACTGCAGTTTCTGCTCCACCGGCAAGCAAGGCTTCAACAGCAACCTCACCGCCGCCGAAGTCATCGGTCAGGTGTGGATTGCCAACAAATCCTTCGGCAGTGTTCCCGCCACCATCGACCGCGCCATCACCAACGTGGTGATGATGGGCATGGGCGAACCGCTGCTGAACTTCGACAACGTCGTGGCCGCCATGCATCTGATGATGGATGACCTCGGTTACGGGATCTCCAAGCGCCGCGTGACCCTGTCCACTTCGGGCGTGGTGCCGATGATCGATGAGCTGGCCAAGCACATCGACGTCTCCCTGGCGTTGTCCCTGCACGCACCGAATGACGCATTGCGTAACCAATTGGTGCCGATCAACAAGAAATATCCGCTTAAGATGCTGCTCGAGTCGTGCCAGCGCTACATGTCCGCCCTGGGCGAGAAACGCGTGCTGACCATCGAGTACACCTTGCTCAAGGACGTCAACGACAAGCTTGAGCACGCCGTGGAAATGATCGAGCTGCTCAAAGACATTCCGTGCAAGATCAACCTGATTCCGTTCAACCCGTTCCCGCATTCCGGTTACGAGCGGCCGAGCAACAACGCCATTCGTCGGTTCCAGGATCAGTTGCATCAGGCCGGCTTTAACGTCACTGTCCGCACCACCCGTGGTGAAGACATCGACGCTGCGTGTGGTCAATTGGTAGGGCAGGTGCTGGATCGCACCCGTCGCAGTGAACGTTACATCGCCGTGCGCGAGTTGAGCGCCGACAGCGATCTGGCACAGAACGCCGCGAACACTAACTAAGAGAGGATCTCTATGTCCCTGCGCTTTGCGCTGCTGTTGCTGATGGCCAGCCTGTGTGCTGGTTGTGTCCTGTCGGGTGACTACAACCCGATGAAGACCAGCAAGGGCCGCGACGAAGCGCGTGCCGCCTACGTGCAGCTGGGACTGGGATACTTGCAGCAAGGGATGACCGAGCGCGCCAAGGTGCCGCTGAAGAAGGCGCTGGAGCTGGACGGCTCCGATCCTGATGCCAACGCTGCCCTCGGCCTGGTGTTCCAGGCCGAAATGGAGCCGAAGCTGGCCGACGAACATTTCCGCAAAGCCCTGTCCTCGCGTCCCACCGATGCACGAATCCTTAATAACTACGGCAGTTTTCTCTACGAAGAACAGCGTTACAAGGAAGCCTACGAGCGTTTTGAGCAGGCAGCCGCCGATACCCTGTATCCTGAGCGTTCGCGAGTCTTCGAGAACCTCGGCATGACCGCCTCGAAACTCGGTCAGCGGGATCTGGCACAGCAGCAACTGGAAAAAGCCCTGCGGCTGAACCGTCAACAACCGCGCGCTTTGCTGGAAATGGCTGAGTTGTCCTTCGAAGACAGGCATTATGTGCCCGCGCGTGACTATTACGACCGTTTCAGCCTGCTAACCGAGCAAAATGCACGTAGTCTATTGCTCGGCGTTCGGCTGGCAAAAGTGTTTGAAGATCGCGACAAGGCCGCCAGTTATGGCCTGCAATTAAAACGACTCTATCCCGGTACGCCGGAATATCAGCAATACCTGTCGGAGCAATGATGAAAGCGGCGCATCCCGAAGTTGTAGCAGCGACTCGCGTTAATCCCGGTGAGACTTTGCGCCAGGCCCGCGAAAGCAATGGCTGGTCGCTGGCCGAAGTGGCCCTCAAGCTCAACCTCACCGTGACTTCCCTGAGCAATCTTGAAGCTGGCGCTTTCGACAAGCTGCCAGGGCACACCTTCGCTCGCGGTTACATTCGCGCTTACGCCAAGTTGCTTGGCATGGACCAGACCGTTCTGGTTCAGCAATTCGACCAGTCCACCGGTACCGACTCCCAAGGCAGCAATGTGCATGCGCTGGGCCGTATCGAAGAGCCGGTGCGGGTTTCACACACTATTTTGCGTATTGTCAGCCTGCTGTTGCTGGTCGCGGTCATCGGCGGCGGTTTCGTCTGGTGGCAGGATCAGACCTCGCAGCGCAGCAAGGACGTGACCAGCCTGGCCCCGGAGCACGTTGAAGTCGAAGGCGCCGACGGCACCACACAGATTCACCCGATCGACGAGCCGGAAGACCAGGCCGTTGCCGAAGGTCAGGCCGAGGGCGCAACCGCGCTGGCACTGCCGCAATCGGAAACCACCGCTGAATCGACCGGTGCCGAGCCGGTTGCTCCGGCCACCGCACCCGCCGTCCCGGCTGCAACCACGCCAGCCGCACCGGTTCATACACCGGCCCCGGTTGTGGCGGCTCCGGCGACTCCGGCACCGAATGCCCCGGCCACACCAGCGCCGATGGTCACCGCACCAGTGGTAGCGGCTACCTCTGCGCCGACCGCAGAAGCAGCTGTCCCAGCGGCTGGCGACGGCCAGGTGCAACTGCAGTTCACCGCCGATTGCTGGGCACAGGTCACCGATGGTCGCGGCAAAGTGCTGTTCAGCGGTCTGAAACATAAAGGCGACAGCGTTTCAGTTTCCGGCAAGCCGCCACTGGCGGTGCGTCTGGGTGTGGCTCGCGCCGCACAGGTCAGCTACAACGGCCAACCGGTCGATATCGCTCCGTTCACCAGTGGCGAGACTGCTCGCCTGAAGTTGGGTCAATAAGTCATGCACGGCGAATCTCCAATCAAACGTCGCGTTTCGCGCAAGATCTGGGTCGGTAACGTACCTGTTGGCGGCGATGCGCCCATCGCTGTGCAGAGCATGACCAACAGCGACACCAATGATGTGGCTGCCACCGTCGCCCAGATCAATCGTCTGGAAGCGGCCGGCGTCGACATCGTCCGTGTTTCGGTACCGGACATGGACGCCGCCGAGGCGTTCGGCAGGATCAAGCAACTGGTCAAGGTGCCGCTGGTTGCCGACATCCACTTCGACTACAAGATCGCTCTGCGCGTCGCCGAACTGGGTGTGGACTGCCTGCGCATCAACCCGGGCAACATCGGTCGTGAAGACCGGGTGCGTGCCGTGGTCGATGCCGCCCGTGACCGCGGGATTCCGATCCGTATCGGCGTCAACGCCGGCTCGCTGGAAAAAGACCTGCAGAAGAAATACGGCGAACCGACCCCGGCTGCACTGGTCGAGTCCGCGCTGCGTCACGTCGAGCACCTCGAACGCCTGAATTTCCAGGACTTCAAGGTCAGCGTGAAAGCCTCCGACGTGTTCATGGCCGTCGAAGCCTACCGTCTGCTGGCGAAAGAAATCGTCCAGCCGCTGCACCTGGGCATCACCGAAGCCGGTGGATTGCGTTCGGGCACAGTGAAATCCGCCGTGGGCCTAGGTATGCTGCTCGCCGAGGGGATTGGCGATACTATCCGCATCTCGCTGGCGGCCGATCCGGTCGAGGAAGTGAAGGTCGGTTACGACATTCTCAAGTCTTTGCATCTGCGTTCCCGTGGCATCAACTTCATCGCCTGCCCGAGCTGCTCGCGGCAGAACTTCGATGTGGTCAAGACCATGAACGAGCTGGAAGGGCGCCTTGAAGACCTGCTGGTGCCGCTGGATGTCGCGGTGATCGGTTGCGTGGTCAACGGCCCCGGCGAAGCCAAGGAAGCCCATATCGGCTTGACCGGCGGCACGCCAAACCTGATTTACATCGACGGCAAGCCGTCGCAGAAACTGACGAATGACAATCTGGTGGACGAGCTGGAAAAGCTGATCCGCGAGAAAGCGGCCGAGAAGGTCGAAGCTGACGCAGCGGTCATCGCGCGCGGCTGAGCCTGACTGAAAGCCGAACGAATTTAAGGATTTAAAGTGAGCAAGTCTCTGCAAGCCATTCGTGGCATGAACGACATCCTGCCCGAACAGACCCCGCTGTGGCGTTATTTCGAGGGCACTGTCGCGCGTCTGCTGGATAACTACGGTTACAAGCAGATCCGCATGCCGATCGTCGAATTCACCGAGCTGTTCAAACGCTCGATCGGTGAAGTGACCGACATCGTCGAAAAAGAGATGTACACCTTCGAAGATCGCAACGGCGACTCTCTGACCCTGCGTCCGGAAGGCACAGCGGCGTGTGTGCGTGCGGTGCTCGAACACGGCATCACCGGCGGTGGTCAGGTGCAGAAACTCTGGTACATCGGCCCGATGTTCCGCCACGAGCGTCCGCAGAAAGGCCGTTATCGCCAGTTCCACCAGATCGGTCTGGAGGTGTTCAACCTCGACGGTCCGGACATCGACGCCGAACTGATCATCATGACCTGGCGCCTGTGGGGCGAGCTGGGTATCCGTGATGCGGTCAAGCTCGAACTCAACAGCCTGGGCACCAGCGAGTCCCGTGGTCGCTATCGTGAAGCGCTGGTCGAGTACCTCTCGGCGCACCACGACAAGCTCGACGAAGACAGCCAGCGTCGCCTGAAAACCAACCCGCTGCGCGTGCTCGACACCAAAAATGCCGACACTCAAGCCGTACTGGTCGATGCGCCGAAGATGGCCGACTACCTGGACGACGAATCCCGTGCGCACTTCGAAGGTCTGAAGGCGCGTCTGGACGCGGTTGGCATCCCGTACGTGCTCAACCCGAAACTGGTGCGCGGCCTCGATTACTACAGCAAAACCGTATTCGAATGGGTCACCGACAAGCTCGGCGCCCAGGGCACTGTCTGCGCGGGCGGTCGTTACGACGGTCTGGTCGAGCAGATGGGCGGCAAGCCGACTACAGGCGTGGGTTTCGCCATGGGCATCGAGCGTCTGGTGTTGATGCTCGAAACCCTGGAGCAGATCCCGGAAGAAATCTCCCGTCAGGTCGACGTTTACCTCTGCGCCTTTGGCGAGGAGGCCGAACTGGCCGGTCTGGCCCTGGCCGAGCGTGTGCGTGACCAGCTTCCAAACCTGCGTCTGCAAGTCAATGCCGGCGCCGGCAGCTTCAAAAGCCAGTTCAAGAAAGCCGACAAGAGCGGTGCGCTGTACGCACTGATCCTGGGTGACGACGAAATGGCCCAGCAAGTGGTAGGTTTCAAACCCCTGCGTGGCCAGGGCGAACAACAAAGCATTGCCTGGGATGCGCTTGCCGCTCACCTGGCCACCTGCGTCGTGCAGGGTTGAAGCTGTCTAAACAGCCGATTTAGCGATTAAGGAGTATTGGGGTGTCGAGTACCGAAGACGAACAGTTGGCGGATTTGAAGGACTGGTGGACACGCAACGGCAAACCTCTGGTCACTGGCGGCCTGTTGGCGCTGGTCATCGTGTTCGGCTGGCAGGCTTTTCACAAGTATCAGAGCAACCAGTCGCAAGGCGCCTCGGTGCTCTATCAGCAACTGCTGGAAACCACGCTGACCCCGGACGGCAAGCCTGACGCTGCCCGCGTTGCGGATCTGGCCGGCAAGCTCAACAGCGAATTCGGCGGCACCGCGTACGCGCAGTACGGCAGCCTGTTCGTGGCCAAAGTAGCGGTCGACAGCGGCAAGCTGGACGACGCTGCGACTGAACTCAAAGCCATCGTTGCCAAACCGGCCAACCCGGCGCTGGGCGAAATCGCCCGTCAGCGTCTGGCGCAGGTGCTGGGTGCGCAGAACAAGGCCGATGAAGCCCTGAAGCTGCTCGACGGCGATGCCGACAAGGCGTTCCTGGCCACTCGCGAAGAACTCAAGGGTGATCTGCTGGTTCAGCTGGGTCGTACCGACGAGGCGAACACCGCGTATCAAAAAGCCAAGGCGGCACTGTCGGATGAAGCGGCAGTCGGTGGCCTTCAAATCAAGCTCGACGACCTGGCCAAAGGGGATGCGTGACGTGATCCGTTGGAAGCATGCAGCATTGCTGGCTCTGGCCATTCTGGCCGCGGGTTGCAGCAGCAACAGCAAAAAAGAACTGCCACCGGCCGAGCTGACCGACTTCAAAGAAGAAGTGGTTCTGCAAAAGCAGTGGAGCCGTTCGATCGGTGACGGTCAGGGCGAAACCTACAACATGCTGGTGCCGGCGATCGATGGTGACACCATCTACGCGGCCGATGTGACCGGCGTGTTGATGGCCATGGATCGCAGCAATGGCGACGTGAAGTGGAAAAAGGATCTTGAACTGCCTGTCTCCGGTGCCGTTGGCGTAGGTTACGGTCTGGTCACGATCGGTACCTTGAAGGGTGAAATCGTTGCCCTCGACGCCATCAACGGCGAAGAGAAGTGGCGCGCCCGGGTTTCCAGCGAAGTCCTCGCGCCACCGGCCAACAACGGTGACGTCGTAGTGGTACAGACTCAGGACGATCGTCTGATCGGTCTGGACGCTGCTACCGGCGACCGTCGCTGGACCTACGACAGCACCCCTGCGGTACTGACCCTGCGCGGCACCAGCGCCCCCGTCGTGACCAACCGCCTCGCGGTGGCTGGCCTGTCGACCGGTAAAGTGGTCGCCCTGGACATTTCCAACGGCGTGCCGGTCTGGGAACAACGGGTCGCGATTCCAACCGGTCGTTCGGAACTGGAGCGCGTGGTCGACATCGACGGCGGTCTGCTGCTGTCCGGCGAAACGCTGTACGTTGCCAGCTACCAGGGTCGCGTTGCGGCACTCGATCTGCAAAGCGGTCGCCAATTGTGGCAGCGCGATGCATCGAGCTATGCCGGTGTCGCCCAGGGTTTCGGCAACGTATACGTGAGCCTGTCTTCGGGCACCGTTGAAGGCGTTGACGAGCGTTCGACCACTGCACTGTGGAGCAACGACTCGCTGGCTCGTCGCCAGCTGTCGGCGCCGGAAGTGTTCTCCAGCTACGTAGCCGTTGGTGACATGGAAGGTTACCTGCACCTGTTGAGCCAGGTGGACGGTCGTTTTGTGGGTCGTGAGCGTATCGACAGTGACGGCCTGCGTGCCCGTCCGCTGGTGGTGGGCAACACGATCTATGTGTATGGCAACAGCGGCAAACTGGAAGCCCTGACCATCAAGTAACAACTATGCTTGGGGTTAACGCCCCAGGCAGCTTCATTTGTGGGAGCGGGCTTGCTCGCGAAGAGCGTCAACGAAGACGCGTACAGCCTGAATAAACGCGGTGCTGCTACGGTTTTTCGCGAGCAAGCCCGCTCCCACAGTGTTGCCCCGAGCACCAGCCGCTGCCTCGCAGCGGCTTTTGTATTTTCTGAAATAACGAAGTGGAGAGCCGCATGGTTCCCGTAATCGCCCTGGTGGGCCGACCGAACGTCGGCAAATCCACCTTGTTCAACCGCCTGACCAGGACGCGTGACGCCATCGTTGGCGACTTGTCCGGTCTGACCCGTGATCGCCAGTACGGTGAGGCCAAGTGGCAAGGGCGTTCCTACATTCTGATCGACACCGGCGGTATCTCCGGTGACGAACACGGTATGGACGAAAAAATGGCCGAGCAGTCGCTGCTGGCCATTGAAGAAGCGGATGTTGTGCTGTTCCTGGTAGATGCCAAGGCCGGTTTCACCGCCGCCGACCAGATGATCGCCGAACACTTGCGCAAGCGTAACAAGCGTTCCCACGTGGTGGCCAACAAGGTCGACAACATCGACCCGGAAATGGCCCGCGCTGAATTCGCCCCGCTGGGCATGGGCCACGCGATCCCGATCGCCGGTGCTCATGGCCGTGGTATCACTCAACTGCTGGAAGCGGCACTGAGCGATTTCCCGCGTGACGAAGACGAGCCGCAGGAAGGCGAAGAGGAAGAGATCGTCGCCGAGGGTGAGGAAGCCAAGCGCATTCCTGGCCCGAGCGAAAAAGACGGGATCAAGATCGCCATCATCGGCCGTCCGAACGTCGGCAAGTCGACCCTGGTCAACCGCATGCTCGGTGAAGACCGGGTAATCGTCTACGACCAGCCCGGCACCACCCGCGACAGTATCTACATCCCGTTCGAGCGTAACGACGAGAAGTACACGCTGATCGACACCGCCGGTGTGCGCAAGCGCGGCAAGATTCACGAAGAAGTCGAGAAATTCTCCGTGGTCAAAACCCTGCAGGCGATCAAAGACGCCAACGTGGTGATCTTCGTGATGGACGCCCGCGAAGGTGTGGTCGATCACGACCTCAACCTGCTGGGCTTTGCCCTCGAAGCCGGCCGTGCGCTGGTGATCGCAATCAACAAATGGGACGGCATGACCCCGAGCGAGCGTGACTTCGTCAAGGTCGAGCTGCAGCGTCGGCTGTTCTTCGTCGACTTCGCCGACATTCACTTCATCTCGGCGCTGCACGGTACTGGCGTGGGCAACCTCTACGCCTCGGTGCAGAACTCGTTCAAGTCCGCGGTCACCCGCTGGCCGACCAGCCGCCTGACGCAGATTCTCGAAGACGCGGTCAGCGAGCACCAGCCGCCGATGGTCAACAGCCGCCGGATCAAGCTGCGTTACGCTCACCTGGGTGGTGCGAACCCGCCGATCATCGTGATCCACGGTAACCAGATCGAAAAGGTGCCGAAGTCGTATGTGCGCTATCTGGAGAACACTTACCGCCGTGTGCTGAAGCTGGTCGGTACGCCGATCCGCATCGAGTTCAAAGGTGGCGAGAACCCGTACGAAGGCAACAAGAACACGCTGACCGACCGCCAGGTCAACAAGAAGCGTCGCTTGATGTCGCACAACAAGAAAGCCAGCAAGAAGCGCCGCGACAAGAAGTGATCCTGTGGTGAGGGGATTTATCCCCGACGGGTTGCGAAGCGACCCCAAATACCTGTCATAGGGTTTGCGACTGCTTCGCAGCCGATCGGGGATAAATCCCCTCGCCACAAGGTTGCTGCGCTATAAATGAAAGAAGGGTGCTCAGTTGGGCGCCCTTTTTTTATGGGCGCCGGATGGGCTATTCTCGGGCTCTCCCGCGCCGCCGTCAGAGCCGGGTGTAGAGCAGGGAACCCCTCGATGATCACCAGTAAGCTGCCGAATGTCGGCATCACGATTTTCACGCAGATGTCTCAGCTCGCGGCGCAGACCGCAGCGATCAACCTGTCCCAGGGTTTTCCTGATTTCGACGGCCCGCAGTCCCTGCGTGACGCGGTCGGTCGGCATATCGCCAGCGGCCATAACCAGTATTCACCGATGACCGGCCTGCCGGCGCTGCGCGAGCAGATCGCGGCGAAGATCGCGCGCAGCTATGGCGTGAAAGTCGATGCCGACAGCGAAGTGACCGTGACGCCGGGCGCGACCCAGGCGATCTTCAGTGCGATTCAGGCGGTTATCCACAGCGGCGATGAAGTCATCGTGTTCGACCCGTGCTACGACAGCTATGACCCGGCGACGCAGTTGGCGGGCGGCCGCTGCGTGCATGTGCAACTGAACCCGCACGATTTCTCCATCGATTTCGACAAGCTCGCCGCGGCCCTCAGCCCGCGCACGAAAATGATCGTCATCAACACACCGCACAACCCGAGCGGTGCACTGATCAGCCGTGCCGAACTGGATCAACTGGCGGAGTTGATCCGTGGTCGCGACATCTATCTGATCAGCGACGAGGTGTACGAACACCTGGTGTTCGACGGTGTGCCACATGTCAGCGTGTTGGCTCACGAAGAGCTGTATCAGCGCGCCTTCGTGGTCAGCTCGTTCGGCAAGACCTACCACGTCACCGGCTGGAAAACCGGTTACGTGGTTGCGCCCCCGGCGCTGACCGCCGAGCTGCGCAAAGTGCACCAGTACGTCAGTTTCTGCGGGGTCACGCCACTGCAATACGCCCTGGCCGATTACATGGCCGAGCACCCGGAACACGTCGAAGAGCTGCCGGGTTTCTATCAGGCCAAACGCGACCTGTTCTGCGATTTGCTGGCGCCGTCGCGCTTTACCTTCACCCGCGTCACCGGCACGTATTTCCAGTTGGTCGACTACTCGCAGATCCGCCCTGACTTGAACGACGTCGACATGGCGATCTGGATGACCCGTGAACACGGCGTGGCGAGTATTCCGGTGTCGGTGTTCTATCAGAATCCACCCGAAGGCCAGCGCCTGGTGCGCCTGTGCTTCGCCAAACGCGAGGAGACGCTGCGCGAGGCAGCGGCAAAACTATGCGTGATCTGAGTGCGTTGCCCGATCTCAATCTCGCGCTGATCCAGACCAGCCTGGCCTGGCATGATCGTCAGGCCAACCTCGAGCACTTCGAGGTGCTGCTGGAGCAGGCCCGAGGCGCTGACCTGATCATCCTGCCGGAGATGTTCACCACCGGTTTCTCCATGGCGTCGGAAACCCTCGCCGAAGCCGAGCATGGCCCGACCAGCAAATGGATGAAGGAGCAGGCCGCGAAACTGAATGCCGTGGTCACCGGCAGCGTGATCATTCAGGCGGCTGACGGCAGCCATCGCAATCGCCTGCTGTGGGCACGCCCGGACGGCGAAGTCTGGCATTACGACAAGCGCCACCTGTTCCGCATGGCCGGTGAGCACAACCACTACACCCCCGGAGAGCGCCAAGTGCAGTTCGAACTCAAGGGCTGGCGCATCCGGCCGCTGATTTGCTACGACCTGCGCTTCCCGGTGTGGAGTCGCGACGCGCAGGACACCGATCTGCTGCTGTACACCGCCAACTGGCCGGGTGCGCGGCGTCTGCACTGGAACCGCTTGTTGCCGGCGCGGGCGATTGAAAACCTGTGCTACGTGGCGGCAGTGAACCGGATCGGCACCGACGGCAAGGGCTTTGCCTATACCGGCGACAGTCAGGTGCTGGATTTCCAGGGCGAGACATTGCTGGCGGCGGGGGAGGCCGACGGCGTGTTCAAGGTTGTGCTGGAGGCCGCGCCATTGGCGGCGTATCGGGAGCGCTTTCCGGCCAATCTGGATGCGGATACCTTCGAACTCACTTGATATTCGCGAGCAAGCCCGCTCCCACAGGTAGAGCGCAATACCCTGTGGGAGCGGGCTTGCTCGCGAAGAGGCCAGATCAGGCAACACAAAACCAGCAGGCATAAAAAAGGCCCCGGAACTTACATTCCGGGGCCTTTTGCATGTCAGCGAAGGCTTAAGCCGCTTTCGCTTCCGGCTGACTCAACGAACGATTCAGCGCACTGAACAGCGCCTTGAAGCTGGCGGTAGTGATGTTTTCATCGATACCCACGCCGTGCACCGCACGCTCGCCATTCACGCGCAGCTCGATGTACGCGGCGGCCTTGGCGTTGGTGCCCGCGCCGATCGCGTGTTCGTTGTAGTCCATGATCTCCACCGGAATCGGCAGGCCGGCCACCAGGGCTTCCAGCGCACCGTTGCCCTTGCCGCGCCAGTGCAGGTTGGTTTCGCCCTGACCCTTGCTTGCCACTTCCACTTCGACGGTGCTGTTACCGTTTTCTTCCTGCAGGCGATGGCTGACCAGCGCGTACGGGGTGTTGGCTTGCAGGTATTCGCTGATCAACAACGAGTGGATCTGCTTGGCGGTCATTTCCAGGCCGAGGCGATCGGTTTCCCGCTGCACGACCTGGCTGAACTCGATCTGCATGCGACGCGGCAGGCTGATGCCGTATTCCTGCTCCAGCAAGTAGGCGATACCGCCCTTGCCCGACTGGCTGTTCACACGAATCACCGCCTCGTAGCTGCGACCGATGTCGGCCGGGTCGATCGGCAGGTACGGCACTTCCCACAGGGTGTCCGGCTTCTGCTGGGCGAAGCCCTTGCGGATCGCGTCCTGGTGCGAGCCGGAGAATGCGGTGTGGACCAGGTCGCCGACGTACGGGTGACGCGGGTGCACCTGAATCTGGTTGCACTCTTCTACGACTTTGCGCACGCCGTCGATATCGGAGAAGTCCAGCTCAGGGTCGACGCCCTGGGTGTACATGTTCAGTGCCACAGTGACGAGGTCAACGTTACCGGTACGCTCGCCGTTGCCGAACAGGCAGCCTTCGACGCGATCCGCGCCAGCCATCAGGCCCAGCTCGGTGGCGGCGACGCCAGTGCCACGGTCGTTGTGGGTGTGCAGGCTGATGATCACGCTGTCACGACGATTGATGTTGCGGCCGAACCATTCGATCTGGTCGGCGTAGACGTTCGGCGTTGCGCATTCGACGGTGGCCGGCAGGTTGAGGATCATCTTGTGCTCAGGCGTCGGATTCCAGACCTCGATCACCGCGTCACAGACTTCCTTGGCGAACTCCAGCTCGGTGGCGCTGAAGGTTTCCGGGGAGTATTCGAAAGTCCACTCGGTGTCCGGCTGCATCGCCGCGTATTTGACGAACAGCTTGGCAGCGTTGACCGCGATCGCCTTGATGCCGTCCTTGTCCTGGTTGAAGACGATGCGACGAAAGGACGGCGAGGTGGCGTTGTACAGGTGAACGATGGCTTTCTTCGCCCCGCGCAGGGATTCGAAGGTGCGCTCGATCAGGTCTTCACGGCCCTGGGTCAGCACCTGAATGGTGGTGTCGTCCGGGATGTGGCCTTCTTCGATCAGGGTACGCACGAAGTCGAAGTCGGTTTGCGAAGCGGCCGGGAACGAGGCTTCGATTTCCTTCACACCCACCTGAACGAGGGTTTTCCAGAAGCGCAGCTTCTTCACCGCGTCCATCGGCTCGATCAGCGACTGGTTGCCGTCCCGCAGGTCGGAGCTGCACCAGATCGGCGCGGCGTCGATGGTTTTCGACGGCCAGGTGCGATCCGGCAGATTGATGACGGGGAACGCGCGGTATTTCGAAGACGGGTCTTTGAGCATGCTCATCGGGAAATTCCTTATTGTCTGGGCCGAAAAGAGGCGGCCTGCCGGTGGAACGAATGTTCGGGAAAACGCTTGGGACGAGGCGCAGCGATTCAGCCCGGCAGTCGTGCGCTGACGAGGCACAGACTGCGGTGCTGGCGAAGCTGAATAAGGGTGTGAGAGGTTTTCATGCCTTCAACCCTAACCGCGAGGGGAGAGGATGGCAAGCAGTCGAAAAAAATTGAGAGGAATACTCGAAAAGCGGGGATTAGCGCGATTTTATTGTGCTTCAGGCGAATGATCGTGTTGATGTTTGCGCGGGGCTTGATTGGGGCGCAATTGAAACTGGTGGGGTGTCAGCAGGGTTTACGCTGTGGGATGGGCCGCCTTCGCGAGCAAGCCCGCTCCCACAGTTGATCGTGTTCACCACACAAATCCAGTGTGGGAGGGGGCTTGCTCCCGAAGGGGCCGGTAGCCTCAATCAGGAATTACGGTTGGAACGCACCAATGAAAATCGCCGGATCCACCCGCGCATCGTTCAAGCTGATGTTCCAGTGCATGTGCGGCCCGGTCGCCCGGCCGGTCGAGCCGACCTTGCCCACCACCGCGCCACGGGCCAGTTGATCGCCGACCTTCACGTCGATTTTCGACATGTGGCAGAACATGCTGATAAAGCCCTGTCCGTGATCGACAAACACCGTGTTGCCGTTGAAGAAGTAGTTGCCGGTCAGAATCACTTTGCCCGCCGCCGGGGTCTTGATCGGCGTGCCGGCGGGCACTGCAAAGTCGAGGCCGGCATGGGGGTTGCGCTCTTCGCCATTGAAGAAACGGCGCACACCGAACTTGCTCGACAATGGTCCGTTGACCGGTTTGTCCAGCAGCAGGTTGCTCGGGGTGTTCGGACTGAAGCTGCGGTAGGCCTTGATCTGCTCGGCCAGTTCACCCTCGATGCGCTTGAGGTTGGCCGGGTTCGGGTTGACCTGTTGAGTGTTCTTCAGGGTGATGTGCTGTTCCGGGTATTTCTTGTTGCCAACCGTGAACGGCAGATTGCGCTCACCGCTGCTGATCTGCTGGCTGCCGGGTTTGACCGTCAGCGGCACACCGACAATCGCCAGCCAGTTGTTCTGTTCTTTCACCACCAGCACCGGTTTGCCCTGATAGGTGGCTTTTGGTGCCTGCGCGGCGCTGCCCAGATCGACCACCGCGACGCCGCCCGGCACCGGTTTGTTCAGCAAACGGGTGATGTAGCTGTCGGCGTGGGCGTTGAAGGAGGTCAGGCACAGCAACAATAACGGAGCAAAAAAACGCGGCATGGATCAGTCCAGTAAAGAAAGGGTGACAGGCGTCAGGTGGTTGTCCTCGACGCGCACTTGCAGTTCGCCTTCGCCCAGCTTGGCTTTCAGGCGTTGGCCGGTGTGGGTCTGCGCGGCGTTGCGAATGGCGTGCCCGCGCTCATCGAGCAGAATGCTGTAACCCCTGCCGAGGGTCGCCAGCGGACTGACCACATGCAGCGTCTGCATCTGGCTGTGCAGTTGCAGGCGACGGCTTTTCAGACCTTCGCGCATGGCTCGCGGCAGGCGTTCGGCGAGGCTGTCGAGGCGCTGACGGAGCATCGCCAATTGGCGTCCCGGATGTTGCCCGGCGAGGCGGGTTTCCAGGCGGATCAGGCGCTCGCGGCGGGTATTCAGTTGGCGTTCGAACGCCCGGCGCATGCGCATGTCCAGGTCATCCAGGCGTTGCGCTTGCTGGCGCAGGCGTTCGCCGGGGTGGCGCAGACGGCGGGCCATGCCTTCCAGGCGCAGACGATCGCGCATCAGCCGGTCGCGCATGCGCATCACCAGACGCCGGTGCAGGCTTTCGACCTGACGGATCAGGTGGCTCGAATCCGGGGCCAACAGCTCAGCGGCAGCAGAGGGCGTTGGTGCGCGCACGTCAGCCACGAAATCACTGATCGACACGTCGGTTTCATGCCCGACGGCGCTGACAATCGGCGTCACGCAGGCATCGACCGCGCGGGCCACGGCTTCTTCGTTGAAGCACCAGAGGTCTTCCAGCGAACCACCGCCACGGGCGAGGATCAGCGCGTCGAAACCACGGGCGTCGGCCATTTTCAGCGCGCGGACGATTTGCGCCGTGGCTTCACGGCCCTGCACGGCAGTCGGGATCAGCGTCAGTTGCACCTGCGGCGCCCGCCGGCGGAACACGCTGATGATGTCGCGAATCACCGCGCCGGTCGGCGAGCTGATGATGCCGATGCGTTGCGGATGCGCCGGCAACGGCACTTTGCGTTCGGCACTGAACAGACCTTCGGCGCTGAGCTTTTCCTTCAGTGCATCGAAGGCCAGGCGTAGCGCGCCGTCACCGGCCGGCTCCACGGTGTCGAGAATCAGTTGGTAGTCGCCACGTCCTTCGAACAGCGAGACCTTGCCGCGTACCTTCACGGCCAGACCGTCCTTCAGCGCCTGACGCACCCGCGCCGCATTATTGCGGAACAGCGCGCAACGCACCTGCGCACCGCTGTCCTTGAGGGTGAAATACACGTGACCGGACGCCGGGCGCGCGAGGTTGGAGATTTCGCCTTCGACCCAGATGTTGCTGAACACGTCTTCGAGCAACACCCGCGCGCGGCCGTTGAGCTGGCTGACGGTCAGGACTTCACGGTCCAGGCCAAGTCTTGCAAAGGGATCTTTAATCATGGGGCGCAGTTTAAAGGCATTCGCCTACCGATCACCATGACCCAACACAAAACCCCTTGTGGGAGCGGGCTTGCTCGCGAAAGCGGTGTGGCAGGCAAATCAAGTTTCGACTGACACTCCGCTTTCGCGAGCAAGCCCGCTCCCACAGGGTTTTGTGAACATATTGATGAAGTGTTGCACCAGTGACGTGGGGGTTTGCCGATAGGCGAGGGCGACGGTGCTTTGGCAATCGGGATCACTCAGCGGTAAGAATCGTACGCCGCCGGGGGCGATGTCCTGCATTGATTCGGGCAGCAGGGCGATGCCGAATCCAGCCTGGATCAACTGCAACTGCGTAGTTTTGCGCGACATCACCCGCGCTGCTTTTGGGAAAAAGCCCTGGCGCATGCACAGGTCGGCACACAGATAGCTGAGGCCGCCGCGCTGTGGATGCGGGATCGATATAAAGGCTTCGTCCTGCAGTTGCGCCAGTTCGACGGAGGATGAATCGGCCAGTCGATGATCGTTCGGCACCGCCAGCAGCAGGCGCTCGGTGAACAATGGCACAACCTGAATACCTTCACGCTGACGCAACACCGGCAGGCGCAACAGGCCAATGTCGAGGCGTCCTTCCGCGAGTTCCTCAAGCTGCGCCTCGGAGGAAAGCTTGCCGATGTCCAGCGACACGCCGTGCTGCTGATCGAGATAAGCGCTGATCCGACGTAATAAATGCCCGCTGATCGACACGGTGCTGGAATGACTCAGGCGCAGCGTGCCCAGTTGTCCGTTACCGACTTCGGTCGCCATCGCGCTGGCTTTGCTCAGTTCATTGAGCAGGTTTCTGGCCCGCGGCAGAAACGCCTCACCCGCCGCCGTGAGCCGGGGCTGGCGTGCGGTGCGTTCGAACAGCGAGGTTTGCAGGCGCGCTTCCATGTCCTTGATCTGCCGGCTCAGCGCCGACTGCGCGATGAACAGGCGTTCAGCCGCTGCACTGAAGCTGCCACATTCGGCGATTTCCACGAAGTAGCGCAGTTGACGGGTTGAAAGCATCAGGCATGCCTTTTCGAGATGGGTGAGCGGCTTTGAACATATTAGTCGCAAGGCTTGGTGCTGGCTAAAGTCATCACAGGCTTATAAAGGAAGTAGACCGATGAGTATGGCGGGGTTGTTGAGTGAATGGACATGGGGCGCGGGCGGCTGGGTAGTGATCGGCTCGGGAATCGCGCTGGCCTATATCGTGTTCGGGATTGCCGGGTTCGGTACCGCACTGGTCGCGGGGCCGATTCTGATTCTGTTCATGCCGTTGTCGAAAATCGTGCCGCTGCTGGTGCTGCTGGATTTCGTCGCGGCGTTCGGCAACCTGCTGCCCTCGCGCCGGGATGTGGCCAAGCCCGAGTTGTTGCGGCTGCTGCCATGCATGGCGGTGGGGTGCACGTTGGGGGTGATTTTCCTGCTCAACCTCAAATCCGACCTGTTGCTGCTGTTGATGGGGCTGTTCATCAGCACTTATGCGGTTTACAGCCTGTGGGTGAAAACCCGGCCGACGCAGTTGTCTGCCGCATGGGCGCTGCCGATGGGCACGGTAGGCGGCCTGTTTGGCGCGCTGTTTGGCAGTGGCGGCTTTCTATATGCGATCTATCTCAACAGCCGCCTGCCCAAGGACGCGGCGCGGGCCACGCAAAGTGCGCTGATCAGTTGCAGCACTGTGGTGCGTTTGAGCCTGTTCGCCATCGCCGGGGTGTATGCCGAGCTACCCTTGTTGATGCTGGCGGTGTGTCTGTTGCCGGCCATGGCGCTGGGGCTGTGGATCGGACGGCGGTTGACGATGCGCTTGTCGCGCGAGGCGTTTGTCCGATTGGTGACCTGGCTGGTGCTGGCGAGCGGGATTGCGTTGATCGGACGCTACATTATTAGTATGGCGTGAGCACTTGACCGGATTTCGTCAGGGATTAAGCTGCCGGCCGCAATTCTTTTGTAGGAGTGAGCCTGCTCGCGATAGCGGTGTATCAGTTGATCTTGATGTGTCTGACCCACCGCTATCGCGAGCAGGCTCACTCCTACAAAAGAATTGCGGCCGGCAGCTTAATCCCTGACGAAATCCGGTCAAGTGCTCACGCCATACTAATAATGTAGCGTCCGATCAACGCAATCCCGCTCGCCAGCACCAGCCAGGTCACCAATCGGACAAACGCCTCGCGCGACAAGCGCATCGTCAACCGCCGTCCGATCCACAGCCCCAGCGCCATGGCCGGCAACAGACACACCGCCAGCATCAACAAGGGTAGCTCGGCATACACCCCGGCGATGGCGAACAGGCTCAAACGCACCACAGTGCTGCAACTGATCAGCGCACTTTGCGTGGCCCGCGCCGCGTCCTTGGGCAGGCGGCTGTTGAGATAGATCGCATATAGAAAGCCGCCNGCGCTGCATCTACACGCCGGCCAAGGGCTTTCTCGAAGAAGCCGGGTGCGCCGAGTGCCGCCGCGAAGTTGGCGAAGCGCTGTTCGAAAGCCTGGAAGACTGGTTTCCAGGCCGCACGGACAACTTCACCTGCCCGGAATGCGGGCATGAAGACGACATCAACGGCTTTCTGTTCTTGCAGGAATGTGCGTTTTCCAACCTCGGCTTCATCTTCAACAACTGGCTGGAAGCAGGCTTCAAGCAGAGTTTTATCGATGAGTTCGCCGATTGGCTCGATCAACCTGTCTCTTGGGTCAAGGTGGAGCTGTAGCGGCGGGGGTCTCCGTATATCAGCAACATTGATATTAAGCTGAGTTTTACATTGAACAGCAGGGGGTGTCTGACTATAATGGCGCGCTTCCATTTTCCCGCTCGGGAGCCCCCGCGATGCTGCGTATCAGCCAAGAAGCTCTGACATTCGACGACATTCTCCTAGTGCCCGGTTATTCCGAGGTGCTTCCTAACGAAGTCAGTCTCAAGACCCGCCTTACCCGTGGCATCGAGCTGAATATTCCTCTGGTTTCTGCCGCCATGGACACCGTCACTGAAGCCCGTCTGGCAATCGCCATGGCTCAGGAAGGTGGTATCGGTATCATCCACAAGAACATGACCATCGAGCAGCAAGCTGCCGAAGTGCGTAAGGTCAAGAAGTTCGAAGCCGGCGTCGTGAAGGATCCGATCACCATCGAGGCTGATGCCACGGTGCGTGACCTGTTCGAACTGACCCGCATGCACAACATTTCCGGCGTTCCGGTGCTGCACGATGGCGACCTGGTCGGCATCGTCACCTCCCGTGACGTCCGCTTCGAAACCCGTCTGGAAGCCACCGTACGTGAAGTGATGACGCCTAAAGAGCGTCTGGTCACCGTGCGTGAAGGCGCCGACAAGAACGAAGTCCGCGAGTTGCTGCACAAGCACCGCCTGGAAAAAGTCCTGATCGTCGACGACAAGTTTGCCCTCAAAGGCATGATGACCGTCAAAGACATCGAAAAAGCCAAAGCCTACCCGCTGGCCAGCAAGGACGATCAAGGTCGTCTGCGCGTTGGCGCTGCCGTCGGTACCGGTAAAGACACCGGTGACCGCGTTGCCGCGCTGGTCAACGCCGGTGTGGACGTGGTGGTGGTCGACACCGCACACGGTCACTCCAAGGGCGTGATCGACCGCGTTCGCTGGGTCAAAGAGAATTTCCCTGAAGTGCAGGTGATCGGCGGCAACATCGCCACCGGCGCAGCCGCCAAGGCCCTGGCCGAAGCGGGTGCCGATGCGGTCAAGGTCGGTATCGGCCCTGGCTCGATCTGCACCACCCGTATCGTCGCCGGTGTCGGCGTGCCGCAAATCAGTGCCATCGCCAACGTCGCCGCTGCCCTTGAAGGCACTGGCGTGCCGTTGATCGCCGACGGCGGCATCCGTTTCTCCGGTGACCTGTCCAAGGCCATCGTGGCCGGTGCGTCCTGCGTGATGATGGGTTCGATGTTCGCCGGTACTGAAGAAGCCCCGGGCGAGATCGAACTGTTCCAGGGCCGTTCGTACAAGGCTTATCGCGGCATGGGTTCGCTGGGCGCCATGTCTCAGGCGCAAGGTTCTTCCGACCGTTACTTCCAGGACTCCTCGGCAGGCGCCGAGAAGCTCGTTCCGGAAGGGATCGAAGGTCGTGTGCCGTACAAAGGCACCCTGACGGCGATCATCCACCAGTTGATGGGCGGTCTGCGTTCCTCGATGGGTTACACCGGCAGCGCCAACATCGAAGAAATGCGCACCAAGCCTGAGTTCGTGCGGATCACCGGTGCCGGTATGGCCGAATCCCACGTTCACGACGTGCAGATCACCAAAGAAGCGCCAAACTACCGCGTAGGTTGATGCTTCAAGCAAATCGTTAAGCAACCGGGGCTGTTTTATTCAGCCCCGAGTTGTTTCTGAATCACGACTGTTTCTGAATTACTTAGACGAGACTGAATCATGGCCCTCGACATTCACGCTCACCGCATCCTGATCCTCGACTTCGGTTCGCAATACACCCAGCTGATTGCCCGCCGCGTGCGCGAGATCGGTGTGTACTGCGAGCTGCACCCGTTCGACATGGACGAAGAAGCGATCCGCGAATTCGCGCCTAAAGGCGTCATCCTCGCCGGCGGCCCCGAGTCCGTGCACGAAGCCAACAGCCCGCGCTGCCCGCAAGCGGTGTTTGACCTGGGCGTGCCGGTCTTCGGTATCTGCTACGGCATGCAGACCATGGCCGAGCAACTGGGCGGCAAGGTTGAAGGTTCCGAGCTGCGTGAGTTCGGTTACGCTCGCGTTGACGTAGTCGGCAAGAGCCGCTTGCTTGACGGCATCGAGGACCACATCGACGCCGACGGCCTGTTCGGTCTCGACGTGTGGATGAGCCACGGTGACAAGGTCACCAAGATGCCGGAAGACTTCCACATCCTCGCCAGCACCCCAAGCTGCCCGATCGCCGGCATGTTCAACGACGAACGCGCTTACTACGGCGTGCAGTTCCACCCGGAAGTGACCCATACCAAGCAGGGCGGTCGCATCCTCTCGCGCTTCGTGCTCGACATCTGCGGCTGTGAAGCCCTGTGGACTCCGTCGAAGATCGCTGAAGACGCCATCGCCAACATCCGCGCACAGGTCGGCACCGACAACGTGCTGCTGGGTCTGTCCGGCGGCGTTGACTCCTCGGTGGTTGCGGCGCTGCTGCACAAAGCCATCGGCGATCAACTGACCTGCGTCTTCGTCGACAACGGCCTGCTGCGTCTGCACGAAGGCGAGCAAGTGATGGCCATGTTCGCCGAGAACATGGGCGTCAAGGTGATCCGCGCCAACGCTGAAGAGCAGTTCCTGAACAACCTGGCCGGCGAAGCCGACCCGGAGAAGAAGCGCAAGATCATCGGCCGTACCTTCATCGACGTGTTCGATGCCGAATCCTGCAAGCTGGACAACATCAAGTACCTGGCGCAAGGCACCATCTACCCGGACGTGATCGAGTCGGCTGGCGCGAAAAGCGGCAAGGCGCACGTGATCAAGTCGCACCACAACGTGGGCGGCCTGCCGGAAGAAATGAACCTGAAACTGGTCGAGCCCCTGCGCGAACTGTTCAAGGACGAAGTCCGTCGTCTGGGTCTGGAACTGGGCCTGCCGTACGACATGGTCTACCGTCACCCGTTCCCGGGCCCGGGTCTGGGCGTGCGCATCCTCGGTGAAGTGAAGAAGGAATACGCCGACCTGCTGCGTCGCGCCGACCATATCTTCATCGAAGAACTGCGCAAAGCCGACTGGTACCACAAAGTCAGCCAGGCCTTCGTGGTGTTCCAGCCAGTGAAATCGGTTGGCGTGGTCGGCGACGGCCGTCGTTACGCCTGGGTCGTGGCCCTGCGTGCCGTGGAAACCATCGACTTCATGACAGCACGTTGGGCACACCTGCCTTACGAATTGCTGGAAACCGTCTCCGGCCGCATCATCAATGAAATCGAAGGTATTTCGCGCGTCACTTACGACGTGTCGAGCAAGCCGCCGGCGACCATTGAGTGGGAGTGATCCCGCGCAAGCCGTAAAGGCTTGATCGCCGCAACCGAAAAGCCGTGTGAAATCCGTTTCACACGGCTTTTCTGTTTTTGCGTTACAGCGGTTTTGACCAGCCACCCAGTTGCATGCCCATGTCATCCAGAGCTTGCAGCAGGGCTTTCATGCTCGGGTAGCGTTTACCGCTCACCGAAGGCCAGCCGGGGCGTTCGATGTAGAAGTGCTTGCCGTCTGTGTCGATGACGGTCCGTACCAGTTCTCGGGTGCGGCTGCGATGGACAATGAACGTCAGGTTGGGTTGCTGCTTCAGGGAGTACATGCCGTAGCGAGGCAGCAGGGTTTCGAATTCGGTCATGGTGTGCGCGGTCCAGGGTGTTTCGATTTGCAGGCGCAAGTCGCCTCTGACCAGCGCGGAACGATCGTGCGCCGTACCGCCCAAGGGCAGGATTCTCCCGGGATCGACTTCAATGCCCCGTGAAGTCCCTTCGGCGACATCCTCGACGCGAATGCCGATCGCCTCTTCCAGTTCGCTGACGCCGGCAACCCCGTCAAAAGTGTTGGAGTGAGAGTTGCCCATCAGCGCCACCCATTTGTGCGCGCCGCGTGCGGACTGATCGGCACGGATCATCAGACGCGCGAAGTAATTCATCATTTTCTGCCGCGCGGTGTTGTTGCCCAATGGCAAGTCCATGCCGTTGAGTCGGTAACTCGCCATGCAATCGATGGCTTGTACATGGATCCCTTGCTTTCTGGCTTCCTTGACCAGTTCCAGGAACGTGTAGCGCTCCAGCGGATCGGTCATGTTGCCGACGTCGAGTGCCTTGAGATAGGCCTCGAGTTTTTGCGGCATGTTGCCGGTGCGGAAGAATTCATCCAGCGCGGCTTGATGGAAGTCGGTCAGCAGGTGCTCCATGTACAGGCTCTTCACCTGTTTGCTGGCGAGCAATGGCATGTTCTCGATCAGCCATTGCTTGCTGCCGATGGCCGTGTGGCTCTCGCCGAGCACCAGGCCCCGGGCATGTTCGAGGATTTTCTCGATAATTTCTTCGGCGGTCGCGTCTGCCGCCAGGGCGGGCACCGGAGGACGATCGGGCAGGCGCAGCGTGCTGAAAAAATCCAGTGCATCGTGATACAGGCGTTTGCGGATGACCTTGAAGTCGCGGTAGGCATCGAACTCGTTCAGGCTGTCGTAGAAATCGCGCAAGGCCTCGTCATTCAGCCCGGCCGCGCCTTCTTCAAGGTGCGCCTTGAGTGGGGCAGGTACGTCGTATTGCGAGGCGGGCAGGGCGGCCACGGTGCTGCGGCTGCTTGAACCGGCCAGACCCGAAGACTTGCCGCCGCCGCTGAGTCCTGCGCGAGGCATGGCTTCCCATTCACCCTCAGGGTTCAGGCGTACCGGGATCGAGCGAGTAAAGCCGTGGGGGTGCTCGGGATCGATGACCGCCCAGTGTCCGCTGCCGTTGATATCGGCTTCGTAGCGGACGTAATAGGCGGTGTCGTCCATCATGATGGCGGTCGACGGGTTCGAATCGAGCAGATAAATGCCCTGGAATTTTCCGGGTTCGCTCACCGGCGTAACGCCGTCGAGCAACTCATTGGCTTGCCAGCTCGGCGGAATGACCGGTCGCGGGGTGTCTTCAATCAGTGTTGTGGCAATCGGCTCAGGCCCACCCATCGGCGTCCCGCCTTTATCGGTCAGGTCGCTCATCTCCGCCGCTTCGGCGGCATCCACCTCGGGGCCGACCTCGGCCAGCGATCCCGGACCCTTGAGTGCCAGCAGATTGAACAGCATGTCGATGCCGTTGAGCACCGCCCCGACAATCCCGGCCTTGCGCTCGGCCGCGGTTTTGCCATTGACCGCCTGATCGATGTTCAGCCCCATGTTGGCAATGCTGGCGCCGATCACCGGCAATGCGACTGGCCAGCCGACCACCGCCATTGGCCCGAACACCTTGACCCCGGCGCTGAGGTAGCCGATCCACAGCTTCTTGCGCAGGTCACCGTTAGAGGTCAGGGACAGGCTGGCTTCGGCAAACATCGCCGCGCGGGTCGAGTCACTCAGCCAGGTGAAGGCGTCGCCACTGACCGCGCGGTTGTCCTGATTGATCAGCGAATGGTCGTAGCGGCCCCACGTCGCCACCAGGCGATTCATCAGGTCACCGAGGTTGGCGTTGATCTGCTGCCGGTCGGCCAGCGAGAAATGCGCAAGGAATGTCTCGCGCGCCGCAGGTGTGTTCATCCGCTGCAGGATCCAGAAGTGCAGGTCGGTGGCGCTTTCCAGTACATGGAATGCATCGCTGTCGCCGGGCAGGTAGAGGATCTGCCGACCCTGGGGCATGACGAAACGCAGGACGTTGGTAGCGGCGTAACCGGCAATGTCCAGCGTGCGCACACTGTCCGGGCAAGGGTGGCTGGTCTGCAGCAATGGCAGGCTGACTGGCCACGTCAGCGGGCCGATCGCCGCTTGCGTGACGAACTGGAAATCCTCGCCACTCAGCTGACGTTTGTCCCGCGCCTGCAGCGCTTTGATCAGGAAATTGCATTTGGCCAGGGTACGAAAGTCGCTGCCGCTGGTGTTCCAGAAAGCGTTCAGCTGAGCGTCGTACAGCGCGCTGAAGTCGATGCTCCAGAAGTCCTTGAGCACATCGTTGCCATGCAGGCGCACTTCATTGCGTTCATCGAAGGTGCGGGCATCGGGGCCGGCAGTGTAGAAGCCGCCATAGACGTCGAGCAGGTCGGCGTTATCCTGATCGGCGACGCGGAAACGGTGAATCACCAACTGGGTCAGGGTCATGCTTGACGTGGGCGTGGCGTGCACGTGCTCCCAGCCGGTGAAGGCATTCGAGCTGCTTTGCGAGGCGTCGAAGCGGTGGAAATACACCTGATCCGGGTCGAGGCCGTGGACCTGGTATTTGATCAACAAGTCGCTGGCGACCTGTCGAGCAGCGTCCTGCAGGCTCGGGCAGGTCTGGATGACGGTGGCGGCAATCGCCTTGAGCGCGGCCTTGTCGGCGGCATTGGGCATCGGGTTGGGCATGTGTTTGGGCTCTCTTTCCTTGAGAAACGGGTGGCACAGGATGGCCCGGCTGTTCGATGCATGTGCACTACATAGTTATGTCACTTGATCGATCGAAATCGTGTACGCGCGAGGCGCAACTGCGTCCATCCGCCGCGCTGCCCTTACTGTTTCGCAATTGCAGGTGTATCGTATTTGCCTTTTGCGGGCCCGGTGCCCGACGCAGATACGTGAGGTAGTTGAGTTCATGTCCTTTACCCGTCGCCAAATCCTCGGTGGCCTGGCCGGTCTTGTTGTCGTTGGTGTCGGGGCGGGAGGCGCGTCGCGCTACTGGCTGGGCAAGTTGGCCGATGCTGACGCGGGCCACGACTACGAGCTGATCGCGGCGCCACTGGACGTTGAGCTGGTGCCGGGGCACAAGACCGAGGCCTGGGCGTTCGGCCCATCGGCGCCGGGCACTGAATTGCGTGTGCGTCAGGGCGAGTGGTTGCGGGTGCGCTTCATCAACCACCTGCCGGTGGCGACCACCATTCACTGGCACGGCATTCGTCTGCCGCTGGAGATGGACGGCGTGCCTTACGTCTCGCAATTGCCGGTGCTGCCCGGTGAATACTTCGATTACAAATTCCGCGTGCCGGACGCCGGCAGCTACTGGTATCACCCGCACGTCAGCAGCAGCGAAGAGCTGGGGCGCGGGCTGGTCGGGCCGTTGATTGTCGAAGAGCGCGAGCCGACCGGTTTCAAGTACGAAAAAACCCTGAGCCTGAAGAACTGGCACATTGACGAGCAAGGCAATTTCGTCGAGTTCAGCATTCCCCGTGAAGCGGCCCGTGGCGGTACGGCGGGGCGCTTGTCGACCATCAACGGCGTGCCAACGCCGGTGATCGAGTTGCCGGCGGGGCAGATTACCCGGGTGCGTTTGCTCAACCTCGACAACACCCTGACGTATCGCATCAACATCCCCGGCGTTGAGGCGCAGATCTATGCGCTGGACGGCAACCCGATCGAGCCGCGGCCGCTGGGCAAGGAATACTGGCTCGGCCCGGGCATGCGTATTTGTCTGGCGATCAAGGCGCCGCCGGCTGGTGAAGAGTTGTCGCTGCGCAATGGCCCGGTGCGGTTGGGCACATTGCGTTCGGTGGCCAATAACGATGCGCCGACCACGTGGCCGAAAGCCTTGCCCGCCAACCCGGTGGCCGAGCCGGATCTGGCGAATGCCGAGAAACTCAACTTCAATTTCGAATGGGTCGGTTCGGTGTCGGTGAATGTCGACAACGGCAAGCCACCGAGCCTGTGGCAGATCAACGGCAAGGCCTGGGACATCACTGACAAGACCTGCGCCGATCGGCCGATTGCCAGCCTGAAGCTGGGCCAGAGCTACATCTTCGAATTGAAGAACATGACCCAGTACCAGCACCCGATTCACCTGCACGGCATGAGCTTCAAGGTGATTGCGTCGAACCGGCACAAGATCACCCCGTACTTCACCGACACCTATCTGCTGGGCAAGAACGAGCGTGCGCAAGTGGCGCTGGTGGCGGATAACCCGGGGGTGTGGATGTTCCACTGCCATGTCATCGACCACATGGAAACCGGCCTGATGGCCGCCATCGAGGTGAAGTGATGCGCCAGATTCGCCCCGCCGCGATCATCGACCGCAGCCGTGACCGCGACTTCATGCGCGAAGCCCTGGATCTCGCCGCCCAAGGCGCAGCCCTCGGCGAAGTGCCGGTGGGCGCGGTGCTGGTGCAGAACGGCGAGATCATCGGGCGTGGCTACAACTGCCCGATCACCACCAGCGACCCGAGTGCCCACGCGGAAATGGTCGCGATCCGCGCTGCTGCCCAGGCCATCAACAACTATCGCCTGCCGGGCAGCACGCTGTACGTGACGCTGGAACCGTGCAGCATGTGCGCAGGGCTGATCGTGCATTCACGCATTGCGCGGGTGGTGTATGGCGCGCTGGAGCCGAAGGCCGGGATTGTGCAGAGTCAGGGGCAGTTCTTTACCCAGGGCTTTTTGAATCACCGGGTGTTGTATGAAGGTGGGGTGCTGGCCGAAGAATGTGGAGCAGTGCTGACCGAATTCTTCAGAGCCCGTCGCGCAAAACCATCTGAATAAACACAACCCCCAACTGTAGGAGTGAGCCTGCTCGCGATAGCGGTCTGACATTCAACATTGCTTTGACTGTCAGACCGCTATCGCGAGCAGGCTCACTCCTACAAGGTTATGCGGTGTTTGAGAGGGTTACTTACGGGCCACAATCACCGCGCGCATCGGCGCCGGCAGCCCTTCGATAGTCTTGCTGTGATCCTCGGGATCAAGGAAGTCGCTCAACGACTGATACTTCATCCACTCGGTACCGCGTTGTTCTTCAACGGTGGTGGTGCTGACGTCCACACACTTCACATCGGTGAACCCGGCCCGACGCAGCCACAATTCCAGCGCCGGTACCGATGGCAGGAACCACACGTTGCGCATCTGCGCGTAGCGATCTTCCGGCACCAGCACTTGATGCTTGTCGCCTTCAACCACCAGCGTTTCCAGCACCAGTTCGCCGCCCTTGACCAGGCAATCCTTCAGCGCCAGCAAATGCTCGATCGGCGAACGTCGGTGGTAGAACACACCCATCGAAAACACTGTGTCGAAGCCTTCAAGGTTCGGCGGCAGGTCTTCGAACGGGAACGGCAGGTGCCAGGCATTCGGCTCGGACAGATAACGCTGCACGGCCTGGAACTGGCAGAAGAACAGCCAGTTCGGATCGACGCCGATCACGCTGTCGGCACCGGCGCCGAGCATGCGCCACATGTAATAGCCGTTGCCGCAACCGACGTCGAGGATGCGTTTGCCCTTCAGGTCCAGATGCGGGGCGAGCCGCGACCACTTCCAGTCCGAGCGCCATTCGGTGTCGACGTGTACGCCGAACAGGTCGAACGGCCCCTTGCGCCACGGCGACAGGCCCATCAGCGCGGTGCGCATTTGTGCGCGGGTTTCGTCGTCGCAGTCGGTGTCGAGTTTCAGGCCGTTGAGCAGATCGACTTCAGTCGGCTGGAGTTTCGGCAATGCGTCCAGCGCGCTCTGCCAGCGCTCCAGATCGCCGTGACCTTTCTCCATTTTCTTGTCGAGTTGCCCTTGCAGGGTGTTGGCCCAGTCGGCCAGCGGGGTGCCGGCCAGACGGCGGGCGAGGGGGGACAGATCAATCATGGCAAGGCAATCAACGAGGCAAAGTTAAGACACTGGAACCACGGCACGACTTTCGAGAACCCGGCGGCCAACAGGCGTTCGCGGTGTTCTTCGAGGCTGTCGGGCTTCATGACGTTTTCGATGGCGCTGCGCTTCTGGGCAATTTCCAGTTCGCTGTAGCCGTTGGCGCGTTTGAACGCGACGTGCAGGTCGGTGAGCAGCGCGTGCTCTTGCGCATCGTTGAAGCGCAGTTTCTCCGACAGAATCAGCGCGCCGCCGGGCAGCAGCGACTGACGAATACGCGAGAGCAACGCGGTGCGCTGCTCCGGGGCGATGAATTGCAGGGTGAAGTTCAGCGCTACCACCGAGGCAGGTTTGAATTCGAGCGCGAGAATGTCGCCTTCGATCACTTCGACCGGGAGCAGCTCCTGGAACATCGAATCCTGACCGTTCAGGTACTCGCGGCAGCGTTCGACCATCGCCGCCGAGTTATCCACCGCGATCACCCGGCAACCGTCGGTGCGCACGTGACGGCGCAAGGCTTGAGTCACGGCGCCGAGCGAAGCACCGAGGTCGTACAGAACGCTGTTCGGTTGAGCGAATTGCGCCGCGAGTACGCCGAGGTTTTCGACGATGGTCGGGTAACCCGGCACCGAGCGCTTGATCATGTCCGGGAACACCCGCACCACGTCCTCGTTGAAGGCGAAGTCAGGCACCTGGGCCATCGGCTGGGCGAAAATGCGATCGGGTTCTTTGCTCACGGCGGTTCCGGCGGTGTTGATGAAAAGGCCGGCATTTTAGCCAAAGTGACGCTGGGATGCTTGGGTTGTCTGATAAAGCGCATCAAGCAAACCTTAAGCACACACCTGTGGCGAGGGAGCTTGCTCCCGCTCGGCTGCGCAGCAGTCGCAAAACCTGATTACCGGATATACCTGCAGTATCTCGTGTGGCGATTTTGGGGTCGCTTCGCAACCCAGCGGGAGCAAGCTCCCTCGCCACAGGGGTTAGTGGGGGTTTTTGGAGAACGCGGAGGCCGTGATCCCCCACTGCCCCAGCCAGTAACTGAGGATGATTACGTACGGCGCGGCGTGGAATGGCGATACGAAGCGATCAATGCCAATCACACTGTCGGAGAACACGAACGCCAGCGCACCCGCCGCCGCCAGCAGCGCCGAACGCTTGGGCACATCGGTGCCGAGGCGGGCGAGGGCGCGCCAGAGCATGGCGCTGATCGCGGTGCCATAGACGAGCACTGGCACTAGCAACGGCCCGAGGCCACTGGAAATCAAAATCCCCAGCAGCACCGCGCCGACGCCGAGCGCGAGCACCAGCGGCAAGAGCGCCAAACGCTTGCAATCGCTGAGGTAAGCCTTGAGGTACGCCAGATGCGCCACCAGAAACGCACCGAGGCCAAACACAAACAAATCCCCCGGCCACGCCAGCAGCACGTCACCGAGCACAGAGAAAATCAGCCCCAGACTGATCCAGCGCCGATAGTCGCTGGGTGGCGCATCGTGCAGCCAGCCGAGCAACGCCAGCACCGGTAACGGTTTGACCAACAGGCAGAGCAACGCCGCATGCGTGCTCACACCGTAGAGAAAGGTCACCGCGCCCATCAGCGCCAGAATCAGCCAGCCCACGATCAGTTCACCGAAATGGCGCAGTCGAAGGTTTCTGCCGGTTCAACTTCCGGTTCCCACGGCTGCTGCGAGGTCAGGCGCAGGCGGCCGTTGCCGGTGGCGAAGGCCTGAAAGCGCCAGGTGGAGAAACCGCCCGCACCGACCATGCCGGAATCTTTCGGACTGCTGTAAACCTCAGGGCTGAGTGCATGTAGCACGCCACCGGCCGAATCCTGAATTGCCCAGCGATAGCCCGTGGTCGGGTTGCTCGGCAGCATCACGATCAGGTTTTGTCCGTTGGTCAACTGCACGGGGCATTCGCTCTGGTTTTCCACGGTCACGTTCTGTTTTGGCTGCGTGGCGCAGGCGGCCAGCAAAGAGAGGGCGAGAGGGACAAACAGGCGAGTGGCGGACATAGGCTCAGTGGCTCCGGCATTGACGACGAACGGCGAGCATAACTGAAGATGAGACAAAGTGTGACGGTCAGGCGGTTCTGTGGTGTTGCCACAGACGCCTTCGCGAGCAAGCCCGCTCCCACAGTAGTTGTGTGGTGACCACAAATGCTGTGTTCACTACAGAACCCTGTGGGAGCGGGCTTGCTCGCGAAGGCGGCGTGTCAGGCTCTGGATAACTGTCAGAACAACACTTTCGCCACATCCGCAAAGCGCTTGGCGAAGTGCACGGTAATGCCTTCCTTCAGATAATCCGGCAACTCCTCAAAGTTGCCCCGGTTCGGCTCCGGCAGGATCAGTTCGAAGATCTTCTGCCTTCTCGCCGCAATCACCTTCTCGCGCACTCCGCCAATCGGCAGCACATGCCCGGTCAGCGTCAGTTCGCCGGTCATCGCCACGCCTTTTTTCGGCGGCTGATTGCGGGCGAGCGAGAGCAGGGCGCTGGCCATGGTCACGCCGGCGCTCGGGCCGTCTTTCGGTGTGGCACCTTCGGGTACGTGCAGGTGGACGAAGGCTTCATCGAAGAATTTCGCATCGCCGCCAAACTGTTTCAGGTGCGAGCTGACGTAGCTGTAGGCGATCTCCGCCGACTCTTTCATTACATCGCCCAGTTGTCCGGTGAGTTTGAAACCACGGTTGAGCGTGTGAATCCGCGTGGCTTCGATCGGCAGGGTCGCGCCGCCCATGCTGGTCCAGGCCAGACCGGTGATCACACCGGTGCCTGACAGCACTTGTTCATTGCGGAACACTGGATGGCCCAGCGAGGCTTCGAGGTCTTTCGGGCCAAGCTTGATCACCGCTTTCGGGTCGTCGATCAGTTTCATCACGGCTTTGCGCACCAGTTTGCCCATCTGTTTTTCCAGCTGGCGCACCCCGGCTTCGCGGGCGTAACCGTCGATCAAGGCCTTGAGCGCGCTGTCGCTGATGCTCAGGCTGCCTTTGGACACGCCGGCCTTTTCCAGCAGCTTCGGCCACAGGTGGCGCTTGGCGATGGCGACTTTTTCTTCGGTGATGTAGCCCGACAGGCGAATCACCTCCATGCGGTCCAGCAACGGCCCGGGAATCGAATCCAGGGTGTTGGCGGTGCATACGAACAGCACTTTCGACAGGTCCATGCGCAGGTCGAGATAGTGATCGAGGAATTCGACGTTCTGTTCCGGATCGAGGGTTTCCAGCAGCGCCGACGCCGGATCGCCCTGGTAGCTCTGGCCCATCTTGTCGATCTCGTCGAGCATGATCACCGGGTTCATCACTTCGACGTCTTTCAGCGCCTGCACCAGTTTGCCCGGTTGCGCGCCGATGTAGGTGCGGCGGTGGCCCTTGATCTCGGCTTCGTCACGCATGCCGCCGAGGCTGAAGCGGTAGAACGGCCGGCCGAGGGATTCGGCGATGGATTTGCCAACGCTGGTTTTACCCACGCCCGGCGGGCCGACCAGCAATACGATGGAGCCGCTGATTTCGCCTTTATAGGCACCGACCGCAAGGAATTCGAGGATGCGATCCTTGATGTCGTCGAGGCCGGCGTGGTGTTTGTCGAGTACCTTGCGCGCGTACTTGAGATCGAGTTTGTCCTCGCCGTACACGCCCCACGGCACCGAGGTCGCCCAGTCGAGGTAGTTGCGGGTGACCGCGTACTCTGGCGAGCCGGTTTCGAGGATCGACAGTTTGTTCATTTCCTCTTCGAGGCGTTTCTGCACCTGCGCCGGCAGAACCTTGCCTTCCAGGCGTTGCTCGAACTGTTCGAGGTCGGCGCTGCGGTCGTCCTTGGTCAGGCCGAGCTCCTGCTGGATGACCTTGAGTTGTTCCTTGAGGAAGAACTCGCGCTGATGCTCGCCGATCTTGCGATTGACCTCGGCGGAGATCTCTTTCTGCAGGCGCGCGACTTCGACTTCCTTGCGCAGCATCGGCAGGACTTTTTCCATGCGCTTGAGCATTGGAACGCAGTCGAGCACTTCCTGCAGCTCATTACCTGTCGCCGACGTGAGGGCGGCGGCGAAGTCGGTCAGCGGCGACGGATCGTTGGGGCTGAAGCGGTTGAGGTAGTTCTTCAGCTCTTCGCTGTACAGCGGGTTGAGCGGCAGCAGTTCCTTGATCGCGTTGATCAGCGCCATGCCGTAGGCCTTGACCTCGTCGGTCGGCTCGGTCGGCTGGTGCGGGTATTCGACTTCGACCAGGTACGGCGGGCGGTGGTGTTTGAGCCAGGTCTTGATGCGCACGCGGCTCAGGCCTTGGGCGACGAACTGCAATTTGCCGTTTTCGCGGCTGGCGTGATGGACTTTGACCAGCGTGCCGTATTCGGGAAGGGCGCCGGTGTTGAAGTGGCGCGGGTCTTCCTGGGGCGTGTCCATGAAGAACAGGGCCAGGGAGTGGTGGTCGGATTTGCTCACCAGATCGAGGGTTTCGGCCCAGGGTTCTTCGTTGACGATGACCGGCAGCACTTGGGCCGGGAAGAACGGGCGGTTGTGGATCGGGATGACGTAGACCTTGTCCGGCAGGTTCTGGCCGGGCAGGGCCAGGCCTTTGCCGGATGAGGTGTGTTCGATGTGTTCTGCTTCGGTGTAGTCGTCTGGGTTGTCCGGGAATTCTTGCTGGTCGCTCATGGGGCACCTGCGCAATGGGGTATGGGTCTTAGATGGGGCAGGCTTTGGGTGGTTTCAATGGGGGGCGGTGTTTCTGCTTGTGCGTTCAGGGTTTTGACAGGCGTCACGCTTTGGGCTTGGCGGCCTTTGGGCCGACCAGGTTCTTGGGGTTTTGGGGGTATATCCGTTTTTTTGGGTGTGGCGGCTGGCGGTTTCGCCCTTACGGCGAGTCACCTTTTCCAGACGCCGAAAAGGTAACCGAAAAGGCTTGCTCCTGCGTTCGGCCCGCTCGCTGGGGCTCGGGGTTCCTTCGCTCCGGGACTGATCCGTGGGGCAGCGCCTCCGGTTTGCTTCGCTGCACCTCCTCTCGCTGTGTTTGGCTGCGCCAAACGGTCGCTGCGCTCCCACCCCCGGATCAATCCCTCCACTCAGCCTTCCGACGTCGCCCGTGGATCAAAATCAAGAGCGGTACTCGAGCTTGCGCTCATTGTTTTGAGTGGGGCGGCTGCGCCGCATGGGGCATACACAAATCAAAACTGTGGGAGCTGGCTTGCCGGCGATGGCGGCCTGACAGCCGACCGATCTCCAACTGACCACACCGATTCCAACTGTAGGAGTGAGCCTGCTCGCGATGGCGGCCTGACAGCCGACCGATCTCCAACTGACCACACCGATTCCAACTGTAGGAGTGAGCCTGCTCGCGATGGCGGCCTACGAGCCGACCAATCTCTAACTGACTCAACCAATTCCACTGTGGGAGCGGGCTTGCTCGCGAAAGCGGTGTGTCAGTCACCGCAAGTGTTGGATGTGCTGACGCTTTCGCGAGCAAGCCCGCTCCCACTATGGCTCAGCTGTGTGCCGCAGATTGGGTGATTTCCACATTATCCAGCACTCGGTTCACCGCCAGTTCGGCGAGCATGATGATTTGCTGAATGGCCAGTATCGTCCGGCGCTGCGGGATGTCGATGTACGCGGCGATGTCGCTGGTCATGAGGCTGGCTTGGGCCAGCGATTCGCAGGCGTGGACCAGCAGGCTTTCGTTGTCCATGTCCGGGGCGACCTGGAACATGCTGCTGGGTTTGTGGAATCTCACCGCGGCGGCGGAGGGCTTCAGGTAGTGATCCAGCGCACGCTCGGCGGCGTCGTGGAGTTTTCTGGAATCGAGAGATTCGTAGGGGGAGGTTTCGGGGGGATTGGGTGTGGGTTTGATCATGGTGAATTCTCAGTTGGTGAAGTGGAGCTACATTCAATTGCCGCGACGCAATATGAGGTGGCAGCTGTACGCGGGTTCGCGGACCGATAACTGAGGAATCGGCATACCCCCAAAGAAGGTATCCCGCGCACAGCCGCCATGACACAACCAACAGGCATCCGAGATGCTGTCAGGTTGGCGATTATGCATCAGTTATCAGGCCGCGACGCCCGGCCGCTGAATTTCCAGCGACCACCAAAGCCTATCCACCCGACTTCCGAGGCACAACCGACGCATCCTGTCGGAAATCTCCCGCTCACAACGCGCTTCTGTAGGAGGAACACCTTCCTTTGTAGGAGTGAGCCTGCTCGCGATAGCGGTAAATCAGTCACCGAAAGTATTGACTGAAATACCGCTATCGCGAGCAGGCTCACTCCTACAGTGTTTGGGGTGAATTCAACATCGATGTGCACAAAAAAGGCGATGCCCCTCACGGAACATCGCCTTTCCTTTACCGCCGCTAAAGCTTATTCCGGCAGTTTGTACGCAATCACATAGTCACCCATCTTGGTGCCCAGCGAGCCGTGACCGCCGACAACGAGCAGCACGTATTGCTTGCCGTCCTTGCCGGTGTAGGTCATCGGGGTCGCTTGGCCGCCGGCAGGCAGACGCGATTTCCACAGTTCTTTACCGGTGTTCACGTCGTAGGCGCGCAGGTACTGGTCGAGGGTGCCGCTGAGGAAGCCGACGCCGCCTGCAGTGACCATCGAGCCGCCCATGCTTGGCACGCCCAGGGTGAAGCCGATCGGGATTGGCGAGCTGTCGCGGCTGGTGCCGTTCTTGCGTTTCCACACGACTTTGCCAGTGGTCAGGTCGATACCGGCAACGTAGCCCCAGGCCGGGGCCTGGCACGGTACGCCCAGTGGCGACATGAACGGGTGCATGATCACCGCGTATGGCGCGCCGGTGTTTGGCTGCACGCCAGCGGTTTCGCTCTCGCGTTTGCTGCCGGCGGCGACTTTCTCGCGTGGCACCATTTTCGAAACGAAGGCCATGTAGTTCGGGCTGGTGAAGAGCATTTGGCGAACCGGGTCGACCGAGACGCCGCCCCAGTTGAACACGCCGACGTTACCCGGATAGATCAGGCTGCCCTGTTCCGACGGAGGCGTGTATTGGCCTTCGTAGCGCAGTTCCTTGAACTGGATGCGGCACAGCATCTGGTCGAACGGGCTCGCGCCCCACATGGCTTTTTCGGTCAGTTCCGGGGCCAGCAGGTTGAGGTCCGAACGGGCCTGGGTCGGTGCGGTGTGGTCGCCTTTCACGGCGCCTTGCGGAACCGGGATTTCCTTGATCGGGATGATCGGCGTGCCGTCACGACGGTCGAGGACGTACAGGCTGCCCTGTTTGGTCGGGGCGATCAGCGCCGGTTTCACGCCGTCGGCGGTTTTCATGTCGAGCAGGGTTGGCTGGCTGCCAACGTCCATGTCCCACAGGTCGTGGTGGGTGAACTGGTAGTTCCAGCGCACTTTACCGGTGGCCAGGTCGAGGGCAACGATGCCGGCGCTGAATTTCTCGGCGCCTGGAGTGCGGTCTGCGCCCCACTGGTCTGGAGTCTGGTTGCCCAGTGGCAGGAAGACCATGCCGAGTTTTTCGTCGACGCTGGCCAGCGACCACATGTTGGCCGAGTTGCGGCTGTAAGTTTCGCCCGGCGCCAACGGCTCGGTGGCGTCCGGCTTGTCGCTGTCCCAGTTCCACACGAGGTGGCCGTCGTGCACGTCGAAGGCGCGGATCACGCCCGATGGCTCGTTGGTCGACTCGTTGTCGGTGACGTGACCGCCCATGATCACCAGATCACGGGTAATCGCCGCTGGCGAGGTGGAGTAGTAGCCACCGGCGGTGAATGGGCCGATGCCTTGGGTCAGGTCGACCACGCCGTTTTTGCCGAAGCCTTCGCAGATCTTGCCGGTGTCGGCGTTCAGAGCGATCAGACGGGCATCGGCGGTTGGCAGGTACAGGCGACGCGGGCAGGCCTGAGCGACAGCTTTACCAGCTTCGGAGATAACGGCGGAAGCGGCGTTCTCAGACTTGGCGTAAGCGGCTTCGTCGTAGTACGACACGCCACGGCAGGTCATGTGGGCGAAGCCCTTGAAACCCTCCGGGCTCTTGATCTGCGGGTCGAAGCGCCACAGTTCCTTGCCGGTGTCCGGATCCAGCGCCAGCACTTTGCTGTGCGCGGTGCAGGCATAGAGCATGCCGTTGGCTTTGAGCGGGGTGTTTTCGTTGGTCAGCTCGACCGGGTCATCCGCAGTCGGCAGGTCGCCGGTCTGGATGCGCCAGGCTTCTTGCAGCTTGCCGACGTTGGCCGGAGTGATCTGCTTCAGCGGCGAGTAGCGGTCACCGAATTCGGTGCGGCCATAGGCCTGCCAGTCGCCATCAGGCATTTGCGGCGCGGTGCTGGTCATGTCTGCGGTGTCGCGGCCCAGTTCGCCAAAGGTTTCGCCCGGGTGGGTGAACAGGCTGGCCAGGGCAGTGACGCCGGCCAGCACCACGGCCACGGTCAGGCCACCCGTGCCCATCGGCGCCGGGCCATTGAGCAGCAGGGGACGACGGAACCACGGCAGCAACATCACGATGCCGAGAACGAACCACAGGGCCAGACGCGGCACCAGTTGCCACCAGTCCAGACCGACTTCCCACAAGGCCCAGACCGTGCTGGCGAACAGCACGATGGCGTACAGGCCCAGCGCTGCACGACGACGCAGCAGCAACAGAATGCCGCTCAGCGCAATGCCGATACCGGCCAGCAGGTAGTACAGCGAGCCGCCGAGCATGCTCAGCTTGACTCCCCCGGCCAACATGGCCAGGCCCATCAGTAGAAGCAGAATGCCGAGCAGGCTCGGTAGCAGACGGCCCCGACTCGAAGCACTTTCGGTGCTCATAGTGTGATTCTCCGTGACGTTTATTTAGTCCCGCGCTTTAGTCACTCTAGATGACGATTGGGCGCAGGTATGGTTCAGATAAAAACTTGTCTAGCTAACGAATTTCTTCTGTAGGAGTGAGCCTGCTCGCGATAGCGGTGTTTCAGTCACTGGTAATGTCGCTTGAAACACCGCTATCGCGAGCAGGCTCACTCCTACAATGGATTTGCGTCAGTCGTTTAGAACGAGGACTGGATCTTGATCCCCGCGATCAGTGCGTCATCGACCTTGTCCACACCGCCCGGATGGCGGATGTACTGCAGGTTCGGGCGCACGGTCAGCCAGTTGGCGACGTGCACGCCGTAATACAGTTCGGCGCTGTATTCGGTGTCCTGCGGTGGCAGGAAGGTCGGGTCGTCATAGTCGTAGACGGCGTGCGCCTGATTGCTCGCTTCGGCGTTCTTGCGGAAGGCCGGGTTGACGTGGACGCGGGCCAGGGCGAAACCGATGTCGTCTTTGGCGCGGGCATCGAACGGGCCTTTGTAGACCACGCCGGCCTGCACGTAGTTGTCGATCGCGTTGGTTTTCTTGTCGTGCATCGTCGCGTTGGCAAACACGCTCAAACCGCGCGAGTGGTCGCTGGCGATGCTGGTGACTTGCTGCTGCGCACTGAACCACACGCCGTGTTTGCTCGACGCGCTGCGGTAGGCTTCGCCGCTCAGTGCAGCAGGCTGGCCGTTCTGGTCTTTATAGACGTCAGAGGCCTTGGCGCTGCTGTAGTAGTAACCGGCGCGGTATTCACCCGGCAGGTCGTTGAGTTTCGGCGTCCACACCAGCTCCACCGGCAGCACGGCGCCCTGGGTGCCGCTGCCGCTGAGTTTGAAGCCGTTGCCGCGATCGAGGTTTGACGGGTTCTGCTCGTAGGCGCCGACCTGCGCGTACAGCTCTGGGGTCAGGTGATATTTGACCCGCAGCGCCCACTGGCTGACTGGCCAGTTGTACCAGATGCCGCCGACCCAGTTGCCGACCTGCGAGCCGCAGAACGCCAGGTTCTGGAAATCGCACGGGAAGCTGTTGAAGTCTTCGCCTTCACCGAAGCGGCCGACCTTGATGTCGAGCTTCTGGTCGAAGAATTTCTGCTGGTACCACATCTGCGTCAGGCGCGTGGTCTGGCCACGGCCCCAGACTTCCTGGGCCGAGGTGAAGCCGCCAACGCGTGGATCGTTGATCCGGTCGTTGCTGATGTTGTTGCCGCTGCGCTTGGTGATGGTCAGCTGAAACTCGGCATCGTCCCAGCCGAGGATTTTTTGCAGGTCCAGGTGCGTGCCCAGACCGAACTGATCGCTGTAACGCGCGGTGCGATCGTGGTCGTAGCCGCCGTGCAAGTTGCTGCCCATTTCGCCGGTGTAGTCGAGTTTGAAGTCGTAGCCTTTTTCCGCCAGCTCGGTACGCGTGCCGTTCCAGTCACCGAGCATCCATGGTGAGTCGCTGTCGGAGGCGGGGGCCGCCTGGGCGTAGGTGGCGAAGCCGAGCGCGGTGCAGCCGCCGAGCAGGCGCAGGGCTGAGATAGCGCTGTCTCGGGAGAAGGAAAAATCAGGCATGGGTCAGTCTTTTTTTGGTGTTTTACGGGGGTAAACCGAGCGCTTCAATTTGACGCAGGCAGTGAAGCGATTCAGCTGAAGGGCGGCAGGATAATGATCTGTAACAAAAAGACAAAGGGCTTTTGCAGACATGCAGCATTTCTGATTCGGTAACAGTGCGGCAAACGGGCGCATTGTGGCGATGGCTGCAGGCTGCGATCTTCTCGGGTTGGCCTACATTTGATCCAAGGCCTTCCACCTGACCGGCCCCTCGGCTAAGGTGCGCGGCTTGTGCATTTTCCCTCCGTCCAAAGGCCTGGCATGAACGACCACACTCCCGATCCGCTGCATGGCGTAACCCTCGAACAGATCCTCAATGCGCTGGTGGCGCATTACGAGTGGTCGGGGTTGGCCGAGCGCATCGATATCCGCTGCTTCAAGAGCGATCCGAGCATCAAGTCGAGCCTGACCTTCCTGCGCAAAACCCCGTGGGCGCGGGAGAAGGTCGAGCGCTTGTACGTGAAACTGATGCGCACCAAGCGTCCGCTCTGAGATGGACGCCGTTACGCGGCGACGCCTGATCACGCTCATCGCCACGCTCGGTTGGGCCGGGCTGAGTATCCAGCTGTACCTGATTTTCCTTGCGCGGCTGAGTGTCGATGCCAGCCTGTTGGGCGGGCTGGTGAGTTTCTTCAGTTACTTCACGGTGTTGACCAACACGCTGGTGGCAACGGTGCTGACCTGCGCGGTCACCCGGCGTGAATCCGCTGCGCAGCGCTGGTTTCTGCAACCGTGGGTCAGTAGCGGGGTGGCAGTTAGCATTGCTGTGGTGGGGCTGGCCTACAGCATTTTGCTGCGGCATTTGTGGCACCCGCAGGGCTGGCAGTTTATCGCTGACGAACTGCTGCACGACGTGATGCCGCTGCTGTTTCTCGGTTACTGGTGGTTTTGCGTACCCAAAGGCACGTTGCGCCTTTGGCACCTGCCGCTGTGGCTGATTTACCCGTTGGTGTATTTCATTTACGCCTTGCTGCGCGGGCATCTGCTTGGCGCGTATGCGTATCCGTTCATCGATGTGGCGCTGCTGGGTTATGCACAGGTGTTCATCAATGCCGGAGGGATATTGGTGGGGGTTGTGCTGATTGGCTTGCTGGTGATCGGCATCGACCGCTGGCAGTCAGGACGAAGTTAAAAGGTCAATGTGGGAGCGGGCTTGCTCGCGAAGGCGTCAGGTCAGTCAACATCATGGTTGAATGATCGACCGCATTCGCGAGCAAGCCCGCTCCCACAAGGGTAAATCACTCTTCTGCCGAACCCTCGGCGCGCCAGTAGCCGACGGCTTTGACGAGTTGCTCATTGAGTCCATGCTCATCCAGCAGCACCCGGCGAATCTGTCGCGAGACCCTGGTCTCGGTCGCTACCCACGCATACAGATTGCCCTTGGGCGCCTGCAACTGTTTGACGGTGGTCAGCAGGTTGTCCTTGCCCCCGTCGCGCAGGACCCAGATCACATTGACCTGCGCCTTACTTTCCAGCACTTGTTGCTCGGCACCGTTCTCCACTTCGATCACCACCAGCGCCTTGCGATTGGCCGCCAGACCTTCAAGGCGGCGGGCGATGGCGGGGAGGGCGGTTTCGTCGCCGATCAGCAGGTAGCTGTCGAAGATGTCCGGCACGATCATCGAACCGCGCGGCCCGCCGATGTGCAGGAATTGCCCGGGTCTGGCCTGTTCAGCCCAGGTCGAGGCAGGGCCGTCGCCGTGCAGGACGAAGTCGATGTCCAGCTCGAGTTTGTCCAGGTCATAGCGGCGCGGGGTGTAGTCGCGCATCTCGGGCAGCGGTCCGTTGTCCTTGCCGGCGCCGAGCACCATGGTTTCCAGCGCCGCAGCCTGTTCGGCATTCTGCGGGAACAGCAATTTCACGTGATCGTCGGTGCCCAGGCTGATGAACCCGGCCAGCTCTGGCCCGCCGAGGGTGATGCGGCGCATGCGCGGGGTCAGGTCGACCACGCGCAGGACTTCGAGTTTGCGGCGTTTGATTTCGTGCATCACGCGGTGAATGGTTTGCGTATCGACTGCAGTCATTCGGCTTTCTCCGGGGCAGTTTGAACGGCGGGGCCGTCGACGATGGCTTTGGCGGTGTCGTTGAGCAGCGCGGCAACCCGCTGGATTTCTTCCGCGCTCCAGCGTCCGTGGTGCAGTTGCAAGGCGTGGCGCAGGTTGTGCACCGCCTCGTGGATTTCCGGCGGCCGGTCATGGCCGCGCAACGAGCGTTTGCTGACGTCGATGCGCATGCGCACGCCGTCCAGCGCTACCGCTTGTTCGCTTAGGGACAAACGACCGGCGTCGGTCACGCTGTAACGTTTTTTGCCGGCCTCGGCGTCGCCGCTGATCAGGTCGCTTTCTTCAAGGAAGGTCAGGGTCGGGTAGATCACGCCGGGGCTGGGGCTATAGGCGCCGTCGAACATGCCTTCGATCTGGCGGATCAGGTCATAACCGTGGCACGGCTGCTCGGCGATCAGCGCCAGCAGCAACAATTTCAGATCACCGGGGGCGAAGACCCGTGGGCCGCGTCCACCGCGTTCGCGGCCGGGGCGTTTTTCGAAGCCGTCACGGCCGTCGCCGTGTTCGCGGTGATGATGGGGGGAATGATGGTCTCTCATTTTCCTGCTCTCTCGTCGTGTTTAGATACAACTTAAGATATATCTTTACGCGCTGACAAGGGTTCCTGACCAACGGCGCTCACCTGACCGATCGAATCTGCGGTCGAAAAAACCGGAAAATGATCAAGAAAAAGCAGTATTAAATCCCCTGGCAAAGGCGCAGATTAGTGCTGGTTCTCTAATATTCCGTTTCGCCCTTTATTTCCGGGAAAGTGTGGTACATGTCTTACGGAAGTTGCTATGAAGTTGTGGCGCGTGCAGTCATTCGGCTGGCGCACTGTAGTCTTTATCTTACAGTTGGACAGGAACTTTCCTGAATTTCACGGTTTTTTCTTTCCCATCTAATGGCGTCCAGGCTACAAGGTCGCAGGACGTTGCCTGCTTACTTTAAAGATAAATTGGTTGAACATTCTTCGGCGTTGAAAGTTAACGGTTAGCACTGACTGCTCGTGACTGTTCAGTTCGCCGTGACTGCTCGACGACTCAACTAATTTATATAAGACAGGTATTCAATGATGCTCAAGAAACTCGCCTTTGCCGCCCCTCTGACTGTCTTGGCCATGAGCGCCTCGATGGCGTTTGCCGCCACTGAAGCCAAGCACTCCATCAGTCTCGTGGCGCACGTACCGGCTGACGACTTCTATGCGGTGCCGGTGGATGCCGATCTGGTCAACAAGGATCAGGACATGAGCTACAACCCGGCCACCGATTCGATGCGTGAAGTCAACGGACACTTCGACGTGCTGCACACTGCCGGCAAGGTTCATGCACGTCTGGAAGGGGTGCCGAAGCTGATTGGCGGCAGCAACACCATCGACCTGAAAGTCGAACTCAACGGCAAGACGCTGACCACCACTTCGCAGGAAGTGGTCGGCGATACCGAGTCCAATACGCGTTATCGCGCGCCCTTCAAGATCAGCGCTACCGGTGGCAAACCGGCTGCGGGCGACTACACCGGTGTGGTCATGCTGGTCGTCGAACCTTCGGTTTGATTCATAACGGCAATACCTGACGTTACTTGTCCAGTAACGTAACCGGCCGGCAACTTTAAAGTTGCCCGGCCGGGCTTTTACTTCCGGTAATCAGAGTATTAATCCATGTATCCGATGACGCCCATCGCGGCTGCGCTTGCGTTGCTTTTGAGCAGCAGCGTACTGGCGGCGCCGCCTCCAGTCGATAATACCCCGCGAAGTTTGCTGGCTCAGGCGAAAGGTCTTCCGGCAGACTTTGAAGAGCATTTCTTTGATGTGCCTTTGGCGGTTCGTGTCGAACTTGATCAACAACCGCTGGGCGAGGCAATGATTATATTGTCGCGCGATGACCGCATTACCTTGCTCGACTTCACCGACACCAGTGACAGTCGTATCAGCGCCGCCGAGCGTGAAACCTGGGCCAGTCTCCTCAAATCCGGCGTAGCCCTGGGCAACTGCAGCGGGCAATGCCCCGAGCAACTGCTGGCGGTGCATTACAACCTGGAAAACTCACTGCTCTCGATCGCCACCGAAAACGCCGAGCGCGATCTGCAGACACAACGCTTCCATGAGCAGCCCGAGGGCGGCAGCAGCGGTCTGATGCTGCGTAATCAGTTGAACCTCAATGGCGGCCAGAACCAGGATCTGGGCGGACGTTTCGGTCTGGAAGCCAGTGCCAGTCTCGGCAACTGGAGCCAGGCCTTCAATATGCAACTGGCGCGCCTCGGCGGGCCGGACACCAAGACCTATCATGCGGTACACGAGCTCTACACCCAGCGCGAACTGCAGGGCAGTTTATTCCGCCTGGGCTATTTCACCCCCAATTCCGAAGGCCTGACCCGTCAGCCCCGATCGTTCGGCACCAGCCCCGATACGGCGGTGGGTGTGATGTATGGCAGCTCCGACAGCCTGGCGGTCGACAGCCCGCGGCCCAGCGTCTACCCGATTTTCGTCACGGCCAATCGCCAGGCGTCGGTGGAGATCTATCGCGATGGCCTGTTGATCAACACGCAAGCCGTGTCGGCCGGTTTACAGACGCTGGATACCCGGCCCTTGCCCGGTGGCATCTACGAAGTCGAAGTGCGCCTGATCGAGGATGGCCAGACCACCGCGACCACACAGGAGCTGGTCTACAAACCGGTGAACTGGCAAAACCTCGACCAGCGCTGGCGCTATAACGTGTTCGCCGGGCAGGAAAGCAAACTGCTGAGCAATTGGGAGGAACAGCAAAGCGGTGATCTCACTGCCGGCGCCGCGCTCAACTACCTGCTGCACCCGCGCGTGATCCTTGGCCTGTCGGCGCGTCAGGTACGCGATACCTTGCAGTACGGCACTTCGATCGACTGGAGCCTGGCCGACAGCATCAGCCTCTTCGCCAACCTCTATCAAACCGAAGACCACGGCACCGGCGCCGATGTGCAAGGCCTGTACAACTACGGCGCCGGCAGCCTGGTGGTCAGCCACAACCGCAGTTGGCTCGACACCCGCAACAGTTACGACACGCTGCCCGACGGCACCCGCGTACGGCAGCGCAATGTGTTCACCGGCGAAACCAGCAACTCGTCGCTGGCGCTCAACCACCGTATCAGCCGCAAGGATTCGCTGAGTGCGCGGGTCTCGCACAGCACAGGCAACGTCGAAGGCGTGGGCATGGACCTGGGCTGGACGCAACGCACCGAGCTGTTTGGCAGTGATGCCAACTGGCGGCTGTCGCTGTTCGACCGGCCGGGCAGCTACAGCAGTGGCGAGGCGCGTAATCGCGGGATCGACCTGAGCATCAACATGGCGCTGGGCGGGCCGGGGCAGCAGATTTCCGGCAGCATCGGCAGCCGCACCGCCCGCGATGGCGGGCGCGACAACAATGGCTCGATCGGCTATCGCAAGGATCTGCAGAATCACATTCTGCAAAGCGTTTCGGTCACGGCGCTGACCGACACCTACGGCGTCGGTCTTTCGAGCCTGGCCAACTTCCGTACCGACTGGGTCAATGGCGACGGCTTCGTGCAGCGCTCGTCCTATAACGGCAACTTCACCGGTGGCGTGAACCTCGACAGCAGTGTGATCGTCGGCGGTCAGCGACTGGTCATGACCAGCCAGCATCAGGGCCGTGGCGCCGGAATGATCGTCGATGTCGAGTCGGATATCGCCGACATCACCCTGCGCGCCGACGACCTCAGCGGCGGCAGTTCAGCGCTACGGCCGGGGCGCAATTTCATCCCGCTCACGGCGTACCGCAACAGCTCGGTGGGCTTTGATTTCGAAGGCAATCACGTTCCGGCCGCCAACATCGAACCGTCTCGCGCCCGCTATCACCTGAACAAGGGCGGCGTGGAGTACCGCAAGGTGCGGGTGATGAAAACCGTCACCGTACTCGGACGCCTGCTCGACCCGCAGGGCCAGCCGCTCAAAGGCCACCACGTGATCAATCACGCCAGTCGCGGGGTCAGCGAAGTCGACGGGTTTTTCTCGATGGAAATGCACGCCGGCTCCCCGACCCTCGAAGTGCGCTACGCCGATCAACTGCTGTGCCAGTTCCGGCTCGACCCCGACCAACACCGTAGCGAAAACAACGTACTGATGATCGGCGATTTGCGCTGCTCGCCGGACACGTTGGCCGACGTCACCCAAAAGGCCCACACCGCGGGTTGATGCGGCCTGCTTCAGGAGATTTGCAGACATGAACGTCTCACCCTTGGCTACATACCTGCGTCGCGGGCTGGCCGCTGTTGTGCTGGTCGCCGGCACGGTATCTGCGGCTCACGCCGAACAGGTGTCGATCACCGCCGAGTTCAAGCCGGACTCATCTTATCCGCACCGCAACAAGTTCCAGAACACCACGCCCTCCAGTGGTTACTGCACCTACGATCCGGCGCAGTGCGAGCAGCACGAAATCTTCAGCTTGCAGGTGCCGATTCAGTTCAACGCTCGTGCGCCGATTGCGGCGAATCACCCTTCGCCGCGGCAAGGGGCAACATTTCAGGTACCCGTGCAGTGGCGTGAGCTGACGGTCTATCACGAGACCACCCGCGAGCCAAAAATCGTCAAGGTGCGGATCGTCGGTATCGGTTCGCGCTATGTGACCGAGAATGTGATGAAACTGGTGGAGGGCGCCGAAGACGATCGCAGCGCCCACAACCTGTTGTGGGGCTTGAGTTGGGTCTATGCACCCGAACCCTGTCAGTACAGCGGTGTGGGTTGGTACTCCCCCGATTCATACTCGTTTTTCTGGAAAACGCCAGCGGCCACTGCCTGTACCAAACAGGCGAAGTTCGATGTGCCGTGGTTGCGTCTGGAACACCTCGATTTTGCCTATGAACTGGTCACCCCCGATCCGCTGGGCATGTCGTCGGGGGACTACAGCGGTTCGCTGACCTACAGCGTCGGGCCGAATGCGGATTTCGATTTTGGCGATGTGATGTTGCCGTCGAGTTCGTCTCTGACCTTGAATTTCAATCTGAATGTACAGCACACCCTCAAGGTCGACATCCCGCCCGGTGGCGAGAAAGTCCGCCTGGTTCCCAACGGTGGCTGGCAGAGCTGGCTGCAGGCCGGACGTCGGCCGGTCAGCCTGTTTCGCGACCAGACTTTCAACATCTCGGCGTCATCGCGTTTCAAGATGCTGATCAATTGCGGTCCCGGAGTAGGTGCCGAGTGCGGATTGCAGGACAGTAATAATTACCGTCGAGTCGAGCTGCACGTCAGCGTCAGCATGCCCAATGGCATAACCGATCTTGCCGGACAGCCGGTGCGGCGCATGCCGTTGAAGCCCGGCGTTGGGAGTGCCCTGTATTTCAAACCGGGTTTTTATGTGGATCGAGCCCCGGGAACCCTGCATTTCGAAGTTCCGCCGCATTCGATGGAAAGCATGCTGCAGCCCGGCGTGAGCGACAGCTATTCCGGCACTGTCATTGTGGTCTGGGATTCGGATATCTGATGGGCCATTCAGCGATGAGTCGAGTCGGCATTGTGTTCAACGACCAAGGAATCAAGGTGATGAAGCGTCTGGTGTTATTGATGGTTTTGAGCGGGCTGCCCTTTGCCCTGCAGGCCGGCCCGCAGATCAATGTCGGGACGGTCTACGACTATCTCGACGGCGACAAGAGCACGTACCTCAAGCGGGTATTCAACAGCGGCGACAGCACTGCATTCGTCAAGGTCAACATCCTCGAAATCCTCTACGACGCCGACGGCACCTCGCGGGAAATCGAGGTCAGGAGCCAGGCCGACATGAGCAGTCGAGACGGCCTGATGGCCAGCCCCGCGCGGATGATCGTGCCGGCCAACGGCATGCAGGGTACGCGTTTGTTGATGATGGGCGAGCGTGACCGGGAGCGCTATTTCCGCGTGCGGTTCATCCCCGTTGTCCCGGAAAAGGAAGACGAATTCGCCGTGTCCGCCGAGGAGCGTGAGCAATACAAAACCACCTTGTCGGCCGGGGTCAACGTCATGACCGGTTTCGGTACGGTGTTCTTTGTGCGCCCGAAAGACAGCCGTTTCGACAGCGTGATCGAAGACACCCCGACAAGCTATCGAGTGCGCAATAACGGCAACACCGTGGTGCTGATCGACGAGTTCCGTAATTGTGCGCTGAAAGACGAAACCGCCTGCGAGCCAACCACCAAACACCACATCCGCGCAGGCAACAGTTTCGAGTTCGACAAGCAGGCCGGACGTGAATACCGCTTCAATCTGGTGGAAGGCGACAGCAAGAAGTCCCAGCGCGTAGCCGGCCAATCATCAGGGGGGGCCTGAAATGATCAAGCCATCGTTGATGATCCTGTGCGCGGGCGTTCTGACCCTGTTCAGTGCAGAATCGTTTGCGGCACGCGAAGAGCACCGGTTCGAGGTGTCGGTGGATATTCCGACGCTGGGTTTTTATGTGATACCGGCCGAAACGGACTGGATTCATCGTGAACAGATTCTGCCGTGGAATATCAGCACCAAGAGCCTCGGCGGAATGCGCAAACACTTCGACCTCAGGCACGACACCAGTGCCATCGAGGCCCGCCTGGAGAACGTAGCGTTTCTGTCCAATGGTCGCGAGGAGCAGAACATTTATCTGCGCGTCAGCTTCGCCGATACCGTGCTGACTCACGAGACGCCGCGTCAGGTGGTTTCTGCGGAGCAGGCCAGGGCCGGCGGGCGTTATGCGCTGGAGATCCAGCCGATCACGCCCGCCGGCGGCTATAAGCCGGGGAATTACTATGGCAACGTGCACCTGATCTTCAATGCGGCGGCACCCTGAGGTTGCCCGGCCTGCCCGATGTGCAACGGGCAGGCCGGCACGCCGTTATCAAAGCCCGGCGCGGGTCAGGGCTTCACGGGTCAGGCGACGCGCGAGCTCTTTTTCGTCATCCGCCAGATCGACCAGCAGCCGCTCGAACAGCGCGTCGCTGATCGGTTCTTCATTGAACACCACGGTTGCCGGCGCCGGCAGATCGTTCATCAACGTCTTGAGCTGTTCGCGCAAGGCTGCGCGTTCCTCGGCCACGGTCGATTGCACCCACTGGCGCTGGATCTCGCGCAGCGATTCAAGGGCTTCGTAGCGGTGCTGGAACAGACGCTTGTTGCTTTCCAGGCGCACGGGATAGCGCTCGCTCAGATACTCTTTCCAGAAGTCGAGCTCAAGCATCTGGTTGACCAGGCCATCGCCTTCTCCCAGCGCCAGTACCGTGTCGTAGGCCTGATCGATCATCGCGTCAGTGACGCCGGACACCGGCCGATACAGCATGCCCTCGGACTGCCAGGGCAAGCCGAGACGTTTGGCCAGGCCGGTCTGGTAGGCCAGATAAACCTCCACGTCGTCGGGGTTGCCGCCACGGCTGGCAACATCGGCCCGGGCGATTTCGTTGACCTGTTCCAGGCGCGCCGCGCCTTTGGCCAGCGTCACCAGCTTCAGTTCCAGTTCCTTCGGCTCGACCGAATAGGCATGCGCCTCGTAGGCCAGCACGTTCACCCCCATGTGGTTGAACAGCTGCGCACCGGCATCGGCGCAATCCACCGGCGCCACCACCATGGTGAACAGTTTTTCGCGCAAGCGACTGTCGACGTGCACGGCGTCGAGCATGCGCCAGACGCGTTGCATCAACTCCTCGCGCGCCGTTCCACCAGCACGGAAATCGGCAAACTCACGCACACTGAGCAACGTCGCCATGAACGGTGCGGCCATGGGATCTTCCACCAGTTCTGTCCACGGTGTTTCGCGATCAATGCCCCAGCCCGGCACGTCGGACCAGTAGTCAGCGCCATAGTTGGAGATGATCGAGGTGCCCGGGATGGCGACCGGCATGATCGGCTCTGGTGGCAGTGCCATCGAACGGCGGCTGTCCTGGTAGCGCAACTGGTTGAGGTCCGACAGGGCGGCGACGTCCAGACGCGTGCGCGCCACCAGCCATTGCGCATCGGAACCGCTCGGCACGTCGGGGATTACCGTCAGCGGGTTGCCGCGCAGATCGAGCAGCAGACCGCGTGGCCGTGGCTTGGCCAGAATGCCGTCCGGCCAGGTGGTCAGGCCGGTGTTCTTCAGCGCCACCACTTTGAGGCGCGGCATGCGTGACAGATCAGGCGACAGCCCCAGCGGGTTGTCGTCCATTCTCAGCACTTCGAGGTAGGTCAGGCTGCCCAGCCGTTCGACGGCGGCGCGGTCCAGCACAATGTGGTTGTTGTTCAGGCGCAGACGTTCGAGGCGGCGCATTGTGGTTCCGATGCGGTCCGGCAAGCGCGTCAGCTCGCAGTATTTGGCGCTCAGCTCGACCACGTTCGGAAAGTCTTTGAGCAGGCCGTTGGCGTCGGGGGAAAACCGCGCGTTGTCGAGATTGAGCAGCGTGACCTTGTCGAGAAACTTCTTCAGCGGTGGACGTTTCGCCCACCAGGTTTCCAGATTCGTGGAGAGCAGTTCCCGCGACAGATCCAGCGCATAGGCGGACGGATCGGCACGGTTGCCCAGGTGCGCGTTCTTGCGTTCGAAGCAGTCCAGCAGACTTTCGTAGATATGCAGCCCGCCACCGTCACGGAACCCCTGACTGCCCGGCCCCCAGCTCTCCGGTTGCTGATAGCGCCAGCGATGGACGATGACCCGCAGTTCATCGAGTTCGTCTTCATGTGCCTCGATGGCCTTGAGCGGCTCGCCGCGTTCGGTCAGGGCATTGGCAAACGCTTCGACCTCGCTCGGGCTGAAATGCGGATGCAGATCCTGGATGCGTTGCTCCAGCGTGGCGGCATTGCGGCTCAGGCCCGGGCCGCGCACCAGAAACAGGGTGTTGTATTCAGCGATCGGGCGGATCGGCGGACTGGCGAGTAGCGTGCGCCGCTCGCTGGGGGCCTGGGTTCTGGCGATGATCCACTGCTTGAACGGTTCGATGTCGTCGGTTCGATACCCCAGGGCACTGCGGCCATCGTGATTGATCGCCTGCAGGATTGCCTCGTACAGGCCACTGGCGGGGTGGATCGGCAGGTCCGCGCCATCGCGCACTTGATAGCGATCGGCAGCGACCCGCACCAGCACCCGGACGCGCTCGGCGACCGCGGCACCGGCTTCGCAACGCAACTCGCCATCGAACGTGCCTTCACGGATTTCAATCCGCAGCGCCCCGAAGGTATCGCTGTAATGCCGCAGCGCGCCGAGGATCAGCCGTTCGCTGTCGATATTGCTCAGGGCTTCCTGCTGCAGACCTTGGGCGGCGCGCACGGACTGCAATTCAAACTGCACCTCGCGGGCGGTCGTGCGCAAACGCAAGGGCAAACGACGTTGCGCCGTGGCTTGCTGCTGTTCCAGCGGCCGGGCATGAGACACCACCCGTTCGGCGAGAACCGGCGTCAACTGTGGACAATCCACCAGCACCTGGCTGGCCGCCGGCGACAGTGGCGTGTCGGGCTGCACCGGCCGCGCTGGGCCAAGTCGATCCAGCGTATCGCTGAGCAATGGCGGCGGCGGGGTGTTGTCGACGTGCATGCGGCGCAGCATGTCCTCGTCGGTGCCGGTCAGCAGGCGCATGTGCTCCAGTTGCGCGTCGCTGAAACCATCGGTGCGATGGCCGATGCGTCGCATCAGTTTTGGTCCGTCCCACAGACGCGGGTTTTCCGTTTCACAGACCCAGGCCCCGTCGGCGTTGTGCGCAAGCGTCGGTGCGTAGGCCCGGGGACGTCGCGGATGGCGCAGGCGGTGTTTCCCGGAAGCCGGATCCTTGGTCACCTCGAACAGGTGTTGATCCAGGCGCAACAGGTGTTTGTCCCCCAGCGTATGAACGCCGTGCGCATCGGGGCGGGCCGGGCTCGGCAGGGTCTGTTCCGGTAGGCGATAGGGCGCCAGATCCGGATTCCACAGGCGGGTCTGGCCATCGGCCAACTGCACCGGTTTCAGGCCTTCGACAAACGACGACAGCTTGACCCGTGCGACACGTCCCAGGCTGGCGCCAGCGGCGAAGGCGCCGAGCTGGACGATGCTTTGCAGCACGCCAATGGCTTGCTCACCCGCTTCGGCCAAATGCCCTTCGGCCATGTCGACGATGCCTTCAAAGACGCCGTCGAGCAGTTGATACGTGGTGTAGGCCAGCATCAATTCGCCGAGCCCCGGCACCAGCGGGGTCACCACCAGCAGTGCCACGTTGAAGATATCCGAGAGGATTTTCCCCAGATTGTCCCACCAGGCCCAGCGGGCCATGCGGTCGGCATACTCGGTGGAAATGGCGATCTCCCGGGCGTCATTGAAAATCTTGTTGAGCTTCTGCTGGTGGAAGTAAGCCCAGAGACTGCCGGTGTAGCGGGTATCGCGGTCGTCCTGGACTTTCGTCAGACGAAAGCGCAGGTCGGGGTGATCCACAGGCGTTTCGCGCCAACTGGGCAGGTGGGTTCCCGGTGGTACGGCGTGCCATTTCACGGTGCTCAGGCGGGCGTTCAACCCTGCAAAAAAATGCCCGCGCTGCTGATGGTTGACGAACTGGCTGAAAAACCGCTGATAGCTGCCGGTAGCGTCGCGGTCACGCAGTTGCCGCGTCAGTTCTGCCATGAAGTCCAGCGTCGAGGGGTATTGTTTGAGCGGGTGTTCCGGGTCGTGGGGCACATAGGCAATCACCGGGACCGGGGCGTTGGCGGTGTCCACGTCAGGGGCGATTAGGGTGATACCGGTCAGCGCCGTATCCATCATGGCGAGGTTGTAGTAGTTGATCGCACGCCCGCGCCAGCGCAGGTTGCGCCGGTCATCGAGCATGCCCTGGATGACCTCGTAGGCGTCGCGGTCAATGTCCTTTTTTGCCAGAGCCAACTGGGCACAGACGCTCAATGTACTTTTTTGACTGAAGATGACCCGGTACTGCAAAACCTGGCGGGCCACACGGTTGCCCGAGCGCAGAAAATCGTTCAGATGCTGCTCGTATCGGGCGCCGATATTCAGCTCGCGGCACAGTGACTTGAACTGCTCGATACTCACTTTGTGCTTGAGCGGCCTGACCGTGAAGTGGCCGTTGGCATCGGGGCGGGTGATGAACTCCGAGTCCGGACTGAACACCTCATCCCAAGCGAAATTATGCAATGCAGCGTCGAGCAGCGAGACGGTGCGGCTGGTGGTTGCGCCGGCAAAGTCATGGGCCCACCACGCGCTGTTGACGGGGGCGTACAGGCGCAGCCAGGTGTTCTCGACGTCGTCTTCGACACCGAAGCGCTGTTGCAGCGCCTGCTGTAATAACGGTTTGGCGAAGGCGTAGACGTCTTGCAGGCTGCTCAAGGCCTTGTCCACTTGGTTTTGCGCCTTCCAGGCACTTTCCATCTGCTGTTGCAGGCGCAGGTGTTCGGCGTCCGATACCTCTTGATACCAGGCCGGCAGTTTCAGTCGGTGCAGCTGCAATTCATTGACCCGCTTTGCTGAGCTTGCGCGCAGCCAGGCCGGGATGGCTTTTTCGATCGTCTGATAATGAACACTGACATCCGGTGAGACGAGGTGCGCCGTGCGTGGCGGTTGCCCCTGCGGGGAAAGGGTGGGCATTGCTGGATCGTCCTTGATCAAAAAATGGAGCGATCAGCCTAGGCAAGGACAGTGGGTGAAAAAAGCGCAAATACCCGGTTGAAATCGCCGGGGTTGCGCGCGGAGCCTTCGAAAAACACGGAGCGAAAAATACACAGTTACCACCACGCCACGCTGCTTTCGTGGCTTAGCGAGCGGCGGTGACCTCGGGCGCCTGGCACATCGTGTGCGTGCCTGGTTGCAGGTATGGCGAAAGGATCGGCGCCATGCCCTTGAGCACCTGCACCGGCAGCGCCGAGGTGAACTTGAAGTTCTCCGCCGAGCGCCCGGGGACGAACGCGGTGAGCGTGCCGAAGTGGTTGTTGCCGATGTAGAACACGAAGGTCGCGGTACGGTTGATCGACTTCGAACTGAGAATCCGCCCGCCGGAGCCAATCGCTTCGATGCGGTTGTCGCCGGTGCCGGTCTTGCCGCCCATCACCAGCGGGGTGCCGTCGGCGGTTTTGAAACTGCCGGACACCCGTTTCGCCGTACCCGAGTCCACCACTTGTGAAAGAGCCTCGCGCATCGCTGTGGCGACCTCCGATGGCATCACCCGTTTGCCCACATGCGGGTCGTTGGTCAGACGCGTTTCATACGGGGTGTCTGCAGCAAAGTGCAGGCTGTCGATGCGCAGGGTCGGCATGCGCACGCCGTCGTTGAGGATGGTGCCGATCAGTTCGGCCAGCGCGGCAGGACGATCGCCGGAGCTGCCGATGGCGGTGGCCAGCGACGGCACCAGATGGTCGAACGGATAGCCGACTTTCTGCCAGCGCTGGTGGATTTCCAGGAACGCTTCGATCTCGAGCATGGTGCGGATGCGGCTGTCACGGGCACCCTTGTGCTTGCTCTTGAACAGCCAGCTATAGACTTCCTGACGCTCGAACTGGCTGGCCTTGACCACCTGGCTGAAGGTGGCGTCCGGGTTGTGCAGCAGATAGCCCATCAACCACAGATCCAGCGGATGGACCTTGGCAATGAAGCCCTGATCCGGCAGATCGTAGGTGCCCGGGCCGTAGGCGTCGTATAGCCGGATCAGGCGATCGTCGGTGAGTTTTTCAGTGAGCTTGGCGCCTTTGAGGTGCGCGCGGACGAAGCTGTTGAAATCTTCCTGACTGGCATTGGGCAGCAGATAACGATGCACGGCGGCCATGCGGATCGGGGTCGGGCGCATGCTGTCGAGGAAGGTGTCGAGGCGCGCCTGGGTGTCCTTGTTCTTGTATTTCTTCCAGAACTTGAGCAGGAACGAGGTGCCTTCGCGGTCAGCGAAATTGGCCAGGTATTCCTGACGTCGCGGATCGCGGTCGTCTTTGAGCAGTTCGGCGCTGCTGTTGGGGCCGGAGTAGGTGACGTAGCGCACCACGTCGCGCATCAGGCGAATGAATGGCAGGTTGATCGACTCGCGCAGCGCATCGCGCAGGGTCGGCAGGCGGCCGTTGTCTTCCTTGCGAAAGTTGTGGAACACATGCAGGCCGCCACCGGTGAAAAACGCCTCGCCGGGGCTGGCCGAATATTTGCGGTCGAGCGCGGCGCCGAGCATTTTCGACAGGTCGTGGTCCTTGTTCTGGATCAGGTAATCGATCACCCACTGGCTGAGGCGGTCCTGATCCGGTACTTCGACCTTCTTCAGTTCCGGCACGCTCATGGCGCCGTACTTGTCGTGCAGTTCGGAGATGATCTGCAGGTAGGTAGTCAGCACGCGCATCTTCGCCGTCGAGCCGAGCTCCAGCTTGCTGCCCTCGTTGATGTCGAACGGCTGGTCGGTGCTGTCGGTCTGTACGCGTACTCGCGAGCCGTCCGGGGTCAGTTCGAACAGCGTGAAGCTGTAGCGCACCTGGGTGGTGCTGGTGGGGGTGAGCAGGCGTTCGCCAATCAGGCCGATCTGCCCGGCAAACGTGGGGTCGGCGAGTTTTTTCAGGTAATCGGTAGCCTGGGTCTGCAACTCGCCCTGCAAGGTGCTGGTGGCTGAGAGGTCGAGGCGATCGAGGTCGTACAGCGGACGGTTGAGCATACTCGCCAGACGGCTGCGGGCGACGCTGATGCCCTTGTTGGTTTCGATCGGCTGAAGGGTCGGCTGGGTCTGCCAGTCGCGGTAAGTGACCTTGCTCGCCAGTGCGGCATCGGCCAGGGCGCTGTCGATCACGCCGCCCTGTTTGAGCAGGCGCAAGTGGCTGTCGGTAAGGTCGGCGAGTTCTTCGCGGCCCTTGGTCAGGTAATGCGAAGGGCGGCGCTGGGCGATCATCAGCGAGAGCATTTCGCGCAGGGCCAGGCCTTTGTCGGCCATGATTTTCGGATCGGTGGCCGGGCTGTTCAGCTGCGCATTGGCCTGGTTGAAATCGCTGCCGTACCAGACCCGCAAACCTTCGGCCATGCCGTGTACTTCACCATGCCCCGGCACGGCGGAGAGCGGCACGCTGTTGAGGTAGTCGCGGATGATGTTCTGGCGCGCGCCGAGGGTTTCCGGGCCGGGCTGATAGGCGCGCACGCTGGCGGACAACATCTGGCGGATCTTCTCGGCGCCCGACACCGTCAGGCCATCAGGCGAATGCCGGTACTTCTCCAGTTGCGTCGCCAGGGTGCTGCCGCCCGCCGATTGCCCCGGCAGGTGCAGCAGTTTCGCCACCTGCGACCACGCGGCCATGCCGAAGCGCGGCCAGTCCACCGCCGGGTTGGCCAACGGTTGCTTGGGGTCGAGCAGAAAGCGGTTTTCGATGAACAGCAGACTGCTGACCACCACCGGCGGAATCGCCGCAAAACTCGAATACAGCTGCTGCGGATACTTGTACTGATACAACGGCGCAGCGCGGCAATCGGTGATCGACAGCCCGGCCTGGATCTTTTCCGAATAGGGCACGAACAGGCCCTTGTCGGTGTAGCTCAACAGCGCGGGTGAAAATCGCGTCTGCTCGGTGATCACGTAATTGCGCTTGAGCAGGCGTGGCAGGAATTCATCGAGAGAGCTGTAGCCCAGACGCAGATCGAACGGCCCGTTGCCCGGATAGCGGATCGCTTCGCTGGGGCCGGGCTCCAGCTGATATTTGAGCGAGGCGGCGTACTGGCTCAGCTCCCGGGACTGGAAACGCGAGGTACGCATCTCCTTGCTCGCGGCCAGACCCACCACGATGGCAATAATCAGCAGCAATAACCAGAACGCCTTCCAGCCATGCCGGCTGCGGCGTTTTTTGGGGGGGACAGGCGCTTCATCCACACGTTCAGTCGGAACCACGGCTTTACTCGAATCGGTTTGCCACAAAGCGCCCATAGTCGATTGATCCATTCACGCAGATTGATCGGACTTGACTGAAGCTTAGACGGTGGTTGGTGATGGGGAAAAAAAAGTGCGGGGAAGCCATCTGAACAAAACTGAAGTCGCTGGCTGTGGAGGTTATCTGTGGCGAGGGGATTTATCTGTGGTGAGGGGATTTATCCCCGATGGGGCGCGAAGCGGCCCCTCACCAATGATGACCGCATTTGAAGAGCTTGGGCCTGCTGCGCAGGCCATCGGGGATAAATCCCCTCGCCACAGATGAATTGACATGATTTAGTTTCAGTAATGGACCTAGAGCCAGCAGGCGTCCCAAAGCGGGTAGTCGCCAATCCGCTCCACCAATCCTGCCCGTAGCGGATTGGCGATGATGTAACGGGCGAACGGTTTCAAGTCTTCGCCATCACGGATGGCGCGGTCGTGATAGCCGGTTTGCCACAATCGACCGCGACGACCGGTTTTCCTGTTAACGGCTTGGGTGCAGCGCGCCTTTACCGCGCCAACGATTTTGCCAAGATTGTCGCTTTTCAACTGCATCAACCAATGAAAGTGATCAGGCATGACCACCCAGGCGATGGACTCTACTAAGCCTTGTTCATGGGCGTGGCGAAACTCTGCAACCAATAAACGGCCTGTGCGCCAGTCGGAAAATACGGGGTGGCGGTCATACACCACTGAAGTGACGAAATAGGCTCGGTCTGTTTCGGAATGTCGTCCTAAACGAAGACGGTAGGAATTTGGTTTGACTGGCATGTTCGCTCCCTGCGTTCAGTCATCAAGGCCTGAAGGCTAGTGGCGGATTACTTGAGCCGGGTCTGTAAATGCCGTAGGAATTTTCGTTTTTCAGGCGGGGCGGGGAATATTGACGTCACGTGTGGCGAGGGGATTTATCCCCGATGGGGCGCGAAGCGGCCCTGACCAAGGGTGATCACATTTTAAGAGCTTGGGCCTGCTGCGCAGTCCATCGGGGATAAATCCCCTCACCACAGAAAGCTTTCAACGCAATAGGCCATATGAACTGAGGAGTACCGGTTTAGAGCTGTTTAATCTTCAAGACCACCAAAGCAGGGCCATGACGGTGCACCATCATCGTGCAATACTCGCCGGGATTTTTGTGGTGAATATTCCTACGCATATCAGGTAATATCTCTCCGCAAAGCGGCTTTTTGCCGAGACTTCTAGCTGAATGTTGTCGATTATAGAGTGAAAAGCCCTGTGACAAGCTTTCTATACTGCACGCCCCGCTGATCTTGCAGGCAGGGTCCTGCATGACGTGTCTGCCCACGAAGCAGGCGCGGTGTCGGGAAGCTGAGGCCTATCGGTCGAGGCTTCGACACACGGTGGTCATATCCAATAACAAGACGAGGTTGTATCCCTATGCCAGTCGGCAATCACCTGCCCCATGGCGAGACCGCTCACGGCGGCCCGCTTAAACGCGAACTCGGCGAACGGCATATTCGCCTGATGGCACTCGGTGCCTGTATCGGCGTCGGCCTGTTTCTCGGCTCGGCCAAGGCCATTGAAATGGCCGGCCCGGCGATCATGCTGTCGTACATTCTCGGCGGCCTGGCGATCCTGGTGATCATGCGCGCCCTCGGTGAAATGGCCGTGCACAACCCGGTGGCCGGTTCGTTCAGCCGCTACGCCCAGGACTACCTCGGCCCGCTGGCGGGCTTTCTCACCGGCTGGAACTACTGGTTCCTGTGGCTGGTGACCTGCGTCGCGGAAATCACCGCCGTCGCCGTGTACATGGGCATCTGGTTCCCCGATGTACCGCGCTGGATCTGGGCCCTCGCGGCGCTGATCAGCATGGGCTCGATCAACCTCATCGCGGTAAAAGCCTTCGGTGAATTCGAGTTCTGGTTCGCCCTGATCAAGATCGTCACCATCATCGCCATGGTCATCGGCGGCGTCGGCATCATTGCTTTCGGTTTCGGCAACGACGGCGTGGCGCTGGGGATTTCCAACCTGTGGGCCCACGGCGGCTTCATGCCCAACGGCGTGACCGGTGTGCTGATGTCCCTGCAAATGGTCATGTTCGCCTACCTCGGTGTCGAAATGATCGGCCTCACCGCCGGTGAAGCGAAGAACCCGCAGAAGACCATTCCCGATGCGATCGGCTCGGTGTTCTGGCGCATTCTGCTGTTCTACGTCGGCGCGCTGTTCGTGATCCTGTCGATCTACCCGTGGAACGAAATCGGCACTCAGGGCAGCCCGTTCGTGATGACCTTCGAGCGTCTGGGCATCAAGACCGCCGCCGGCATCATCAACTTCGTGGTGATCACTGCGGCGCTGTCGTCGTGCAACGGCGGCATCTTCAGCACCGGGCGCATGCTCTACAGCCTGGCGCAGAACGGCCAGGCCCCGGCCGGTTTCGCCAAGACCTCCAACGGCGTGCCGCGTCGGGCATTGCTCTTGTCGATTTTCGCGCTGCTGATCGGCGTGCTGCTCAACTACCTAGTGCCGGAGAAAGTCTTCGTCTGGGTGACGTCGATTGCCACCTTCGGCGCGATCTGGACCTGGGTGATGATCCTGCTGGCGCAACTGAAATTCCGCAAAGGCCTGAGCGCCAGCGAACGTGCCGGCTTGAAATACAAGATGTGGTTGTACCCGGTCAGCTCGTACTTCGCGCTGGCGTTTCTGGTGCTGGTGGTCGGCCTGATGGCGTACTTCCCGGACACCCGCGTGGCGCTATATGTGGGGCCGGTGTTCCTGGTGCTGCTGACCGTGTTGTTCTACGTGTTCAAGCTGCAGCCGACCGGTGAAACGCAGGGTGCGGTGCGTTCGGTCTCGTAAGTCAACGGTAAGGTAACAAACAAGCCCCGGCCTATTGGTCGGGGTTTTTTATGGGCGTTTCAGAAGCTGTAACCGCCGGTCTGAAAGCGCGATAAAAACCTCGAAGCAAGGCTCAAACCTGTATCACTTCGCCATTTCGCGCGGCATTGAAACGGGGCGCGCACATGAGAACGAGCGCATTTCTCCAACGAGAACTCAGTCAGCGTCAGGTCGCGCTGTTCTTCCTGCTGGCTACCGCGTTGTACGTCCTGCCCCTGATCCTCGCCGACTTCCCCTACACCGACGACAACTGGCGCACGCTGGCCGCCGGCAATGCCTGGGCCGGGCAGGGGCGATTGTTTGCCGACTGGTTTTATCAAGCGCTGACGTTCACCGGCGCCGCGCCGAACATCTTTCCGTTGCCGCTGTTGCTCGCCGTCGTAGCGATGAGTCTGGCCCTGACGCGCCTGACCTTTCACTACTTTGCAGAACCGACGCTGGCCTGCTGTCTGGTGCCGTTGCCGCTCTGGTATAACCCGTTCCTGCTGCAGAACCTGTCCTATCAATACGACGGCCCGATCATGGCCCTGAGCATGGTCGCGGCGATCTACGCCATCACATTCGAAGGTTCATCGCGGGTGCGGCGCTGGCTGGTGCCGGCGGCGTTGCTGGCGCTGGCAATCGGTCTTTATCAGATCAGCTTCAATGTGTTTCTCGGGCTGTGTTGTGTCGAGTTGATCAGGGCTGTTCAGCGGCGAACTCAGTGGCCGGAGATTCTGCGGATGCTGGGCTGGAAACTCGCACAAGCGGGCCTGGGCATCCTGATCTACAGCGCCACGGCGTACCCATTCATGGAAACGTTGCGAAAAACGGATCTGTTGAACCTGGACGCCAACCCGCTGTTGCAGATCGGCATCAATTTCGCTCGGATACTGGATAAAGTTGCGCTGTTGTTTCACGGCGGCTACCCGTGGGTTTTCGCTGCGCTGGTGTTGTGTGCGATCGCTGGCAGTGTGCGACTGGTTCAGTGCCGCCCGCACCGTTGGCCAGACTTGCTGCTGTGCTTGCTCACGCTGCCAGTGCTGGTCTTGCTGGTGCCGGGGATCACGCTGCTGTTCCGTGATTTCAATGAGGGCGCGCGCACCCTGATGGGCTTCGGCGTGTTGTTGCTGGGGTTGTTCTATCTGTCTCACGTTGCGTTGGCATCCGCGCACCGTCGCTTGCCCTTGCTGCTGATTATTCCGCTGCTGGCGACACTCTCGCTGTCCTTCGCCTACGGCCGGGTGCTGAGCCTGCAGAAAACCTTCGCCAACAGCGCGCTGTACAGCCTGAGCCACGACATCGCCGCCCATCGCGAGTTGCGTGAAGCCAAGCGGATCTATCTCTCGGTGAGCTACTCCGATCGCTGGCTGGTCAGTGCGACCGGTTCATTCAAACGGCTACCGGTTCTGAAGTATTTGCTCAACGTCGACTACTTCATGCTCGCGGAAAATCTGCCGTCAGCAGGCATTACCAACGTGGTCGCCGAACGCGAGCGGCGCAACGCCACCCGCGTCGGCTATCAGGGGTTTCCAGCGCTGGTGGACAGCCTGTATTACCGGATTTACCTGATTGGCGATTACGGTTTCATCGTCATGAAAGAGCCGCCGCCTCACCGCCTGCTCAGTTGGTGACGAGGCTCAGGCTGCCGCCACTTCCTGCGGCTCAAAGCTGTCCGCCCGCGCCATCTGCCACATCCGCGAATAGAACTCGCCATTCACCTCACCCGTGAGCAATTCCCCCGGTTTCAGAAACACATGCAACTGCGAGAACAGTTTGATCTCGGTCGCCGACATGCGGCGCACCAGGTGCTTGGCCGACAGTTGCGACGGATGCTCAAGGCCTGCGGCGGCGAGCATTTCTGCCAGCGCCTTGAGCGTGTTGCGGTGGAAGTTGTAGACGCGCTGAGCCTTGTCCGGGACGACGAGGGCGCGTTGGCGCAGAGCGTCCTGGGTGGCGACGCCGGTCGGGCATTTGTTGGTGTGGCAGCTTTGCGACTGGATGCAGCCGATGGCGAACATGAAACCGCGTGCCGAGTTGGCCCAGTCGGCGCCGATGGCCAGCACGCTGGCGATGTCGAAGGCGCTGACGATCTTGCCGCTGGCGCCGAGTTTGATCTTGTCGCGCAGATTCAGGCCGACCAGGGTGTTGTGCACAAACAGCAGACCCTCGCGCATCGGTACGCCGATGTGGTCGGTGAACTCCACGGGCGCGGCGCCGGTGCCACCTTCCTTGCCGTCGACCACGATGAAGTCCGGCAGGATGCCGGTTTCCAGCATGGCCTTGGCGATGCCCATGAATTCCCACGGATGCCCGAGGCAGAACTTGAAGCCCACCGGTTTGCCGCCGGACAGTTCGCGCAGTTGCTGGATGAAGTGCATCATTTCGATTGGCGTGGAAAACGCGCTGTGGCGTGACGGCGAGATGCAGTCTTCGCCCATCATGATGCCGCGGGTGTCGGCGATTTCCTGGGTGACCTTGTGCTTGGGCAGGATCCCGCCGTGGCCGGGTTTGGCGCCCTGGCTCATCTTGATTTCGATCATCCGCACCTGCGGGTTCTGCGCCTGGGTGGCAAAGCGTTCCGGGTCGAAACGGCCGTCGCTGGTGCGGCAGCCGAAGTAGCCGCTGCCCAGTTCCCAGGTCAGGTCGCCGCCGTGTTCGCGGTGATACGGGCTGATGCTGCCTTCGCCGGTGTCGTGGGCGAAGTTGCCGAGCTTGGCGCCCTGATTCAGCGCGCGGATGGCGTTGGCGCTGAGCGAGCCGAAGCTCATCGCCGAGATGTTGAACACCGAGGCCGAATACGGCTGGGTGCACTGCGGGCCGCCGACGGTGACGCGGAAACTGCTCGGGTCGCTCAACGGCGCCGGGCGCATCGAGTGGCCGATGAATTCAAAGCCGGACTGATAGACGTCGATCAGCGTACCGAAGGGTTTGTCGGCGGTTTCGTTCTTCGCCCGCGAATAGACCAGCGAGCGTTGAGCACGTGAGAAGGGCAGGGCGTCGCTGTCGGATTCCAGCAGGTACTGGCGGATCTCCGGGCGGATGCCTTCGACCAGATAACGGATGTTGCCCAGGATCGGGTAGTTGCGGCGCACCGCGTGCGGGCTTTGCAGCAGGTCGAACAGACCGAGCAGGCTCAACACGCCGGTGACGGCGGTGATCGGCCACAGCCAGTCGTGTTCGAGAAAGGGCAGGCTGGCGAGGGTGAAAATCACGCAGACGGCAAAGAAGGCGTAGCGGCTCAGGAGTGACAGGCTCATACGGTTTCCTTGGTTCGGACTCAATGGTTTGCAAACCTGTGGCAGCAGGCGGGCCTGTTGATGAGATTTATTGTGGTGAGGGGATTTATCCCCGATGGGTGGCGAAGCCGCCCCAAAACCATTCACTGCGGTTTAACTGAAAGACCGCATGCATAGACTTGGGGCTGCTGCGCAGCCCATCGGGGATGAATCCCCTCACCACAGAGAATCTGTCGACACAGGAAAGCATTTCCACGCGTTATCAGGCGTTCTGCGCCTGGAGAAAAATCGAAAACAGCTCCGACTGGGATTTGATCCCCAGCTTGCTGTACATATGTTTCTTATGGACTTTCACGGTTTCTACGGAGATTTCCAGCTTACGGGCGATTTCTTTACTCGAGCAACCGCTGAGCATCAAACGCCCGACATCCAGCTCCCGGGCGGTCAGTTGCGCGCCCTTGAGTTGTTGCACCGACGCTTCCAGTTGCACCCGCCAGTCAGCGGGTGCAGGTGCGGCAGCGAGGGCCACGGTCTGGTTGATCTCGTACGGCAGACGCTGACGCAACAGGCCCAGCACCCACGGCTGGATCAATGACAGCAAGGCAATCTGTTCGCCAGTGAAACGTTTTTCACTGCCCAGCGACAGACACAGCGTGCGCTCGCCTTCGAGTTGGCAATTGAACTGGATTTCGTCGGCGACCACATTCAGACGAAAGTATCGCTGGTAATACTCGGTCAGCTCGAAATGCTCCGGTGCCACCTCGGACAGGCGGTACAGCCCGGTGCGCGACTGCTCGCGGCAGGCGATGTAGAACGGGTCGAGCAGGTACAACCCGCGCAGATAATCCTGAAACAGCGGGTCGGGACTGCCGTCCTCGCCGGGGCATTCGGCGAACACCTGCGGGTGCTGATCGGCACTGAACAGCAGCACCACCCAACTATCGAACGCCACGTACTGGTCGAGCAGGCGCACCAGTTGCGCCCAGAAATTCGGCTTGTCGAGCGCGTCGATCAGTTGCCCGACGGCGCGGTGCCAGGTGATGTCATCAAACGAAACGGTCATGGATCTACCCCTATCGGGTTACCCCGGCCGCGTGATTCCCTGGCCGGTTGCTTGCTGCGCATACTGGCCCACAGACAGCCACCGGGCAATCTTTCAGCGCCCGCTGCCCATCACAAGGAATTCTCATGAAAGTCGAACTCGCCCAACTGGCGGGCCGTGACAATGGCACCGCATACAACCTCGAACGTGCCCTCGCGGCGATTGCCGCGTGCGCGGCCGACACGCAATTGATCGTATTCCCGGAAACCCACCTGATGGGCTTCCCGACAGCAGAAACCGTGGCGAAGATAGCCGAGCCGCTGGATGGCCCGACCGTCCGCGCCGTGCTGGCCGCCGCCCGCGAGCGCAATATCGCCGTGGTGATCGGCATGGCCGAAAGCGACAACGGGCACTTCTACAACACCACGCTGCTGATCACCCCGGAAGGCATCGCGCTCAAATATCGCAAGACCCACCTCTGGGCTTCGGATCGCGGCGTGTTCGAGCCCGGCGACCGCTATGCCACCTGCGAGTGGAACGGCGTGCGCGTCGGCCTGCTGATCTGCTACGACATCGAGTTTCCCGAATCCGCCCGCGCACTGGCGCAACTGGGTGCCGAATTGCTGATCGTGACCAACGGCAACATGGACCCATACGCCCCGACTCACCGTACCGCGATCATGGCCCGCGCCCAGGAAAACCAGGCGTTTGCGCTGATGGTCAACCGCGTCGAGGCCGGGGATGACGGTTTGATGTTTGCCGGCGGCAGTGCGCTGGTGGATCCGTTGGGGGAATTGCTGTTCGAAGCGGGGCGGGAAGAGGGGCAGTTCAGCGTCGAGCTGGATTTCGACCGGTTGGTGATTGCGCGCAAGGATTACCGCTACCTGGATGATCAGCGTTTGAAACTGCCGGGGGAGGTGGTGGAGCACGCTTCTGGATTGCGTGAGTTGCTGATTCCTGCGCGCTGATCCGGGTTCTGTGTCGGTCGGGCTGACGCCTTCGCGAGCAAGCCCGCTCCCACAGGGGAATGCGGTCACTGCGCGAGCAAGCTCGCTCCCACAGGGGAGCGCGGTCACTGTGGGAGCGGGCTTGCTCGCGAAGAGGCCAGTCCAGACAACACACCTGCTTGATCCAAAAAACAACAAAGCCACACCCGAAACATTCGCCGAACTCGGCTCTGCCATAAATCCAATAACATTCGGAGTAAGTCGCCCATGGCTCGTTTGCAACGCACCCTTTCATTAGGGTCGGTGGTGCTGTTCGGCATCGCCTACATGACGCCGATCATTGTCCTCGGCACTTTTGGCATTCTCGCGCAATCCACCGCCGGCATGGTCCCGGCCGCGTACCTGGCAGCACTGGTGGCGATGTTCTTCACCGCCATGAGCTACGGGCGCATGGCCGCCGCGTTCCCCGTCGCCGGTTCCGCCTACAGCTACGTGCGCAAGGCGATCAGCCCCAAGCTCGGCTTCATCGCCGGTTGGGCGGTGCTGCTCGATTACCTGTTTTTGCCGATGGCGATCTGGCTGATCGGCGCGGCGTACCTCGCTTCGGCGTTCCCGTCGATCCCGCAGTGGATCTGGGTACTGGCGTTCATCGGCATCACCAGCGCGATCAACATCATCGGTCTGAAACTGGCCAACGGCATCAACGCCTTGCTGATGCTGGTGCAATTTCTGGTGCTGATCGCTTTCGTCGCGTTGTGTGTGCACTACGTTGGCGGCGATGCGCGCACGCCGTTGTGGTCGATCAAACCGTTCTTCAATGGCGACATGCAGATGCCGCTGATCATGAGTGGCGCGGCCATCGCCTGTTATTCGTTCCTCGGTTTCGACGCGGTCAGCACGCTGACCGAAGAGACCCGCGACCCACGCCGCACCATTCCACGGGCGATCATGTTGATCACGCTGATCGGCGGGCTGATCTTCGTCGGGGTGTCGTACTTTGTGCAGATCGCCCACCCGTCATTCCAGTTCGACAGCGTCGACTCGGCGGCCTATGAAATTGCGCGCAACATCGGCGGCGATCTGTTCGTCTCGATCTTCCTCATCGGCCTGATCGTCGGCCAGTTCGCCTCGGGATTGTCGGCCCAGGCCAGCGGTTCGCGCCTGCTGTTTGCGATGGGCCGCGACGGCGTGTTGCCCAAGTCGTTTTTCGGCACCTTGCATGCGCGCTTCGGCACACCGGTCAACAGCATCCTGCTGTGTGCAGTGGTGGCGTTGCTGGCGCTGAAACTCGACGTGACCACGTCCACTTCGTTCATCAACTTCGGCGCGTTCCTGGCGTTCAGTCTGGTCAACCTGTCGGTGATCTTTCATTACTGGATCGGCGGCGAGAAAAAGGGCCCGCGTGAGCTGGTGCTGTTTCTGCTCTTCCCGTTCATCGGGTTGGTGGCGGACTTGTGGCTGATGGTCAGCCTGGATCACCTGGCGGTGTATCTGGGCCTGAGCTGGCTGGCGATTGGCGTGGTGTATCTGGCGGTGCTCACGGGCGGCTTTCGTCGTCAGCCGCCGGAGATGGATTTTCAGGAAGCGACCTGAGACACCTCAGGCTGCGGGTCGGCTTTGGCGCATCGGTAACTCGACGCGAAAGGTTGTGCCCACGCCCGGTTCGCTGCGGACTGAAATGTCGCCACCGTGTTTTTTCACGATGCCGTAGGACAGGGACAGGCCCAGCCCGGTGCCCTGACCGACCGGTTTGGTGGTGAAAAACGGATCGAAGATTTTCTGCAGGATGTCCGGCGCGATTCCCGCGCCGGTATCCGCGACTTCCACCCAGGCCGTGTCCTGCTGCTGCCCGGTACGCAAAGTAATGGTGCCGCGCTCGGGCCCCATGGCCTGCGCCGCGTTGACCACCAGGTTCATGATCACCTGATTGATTTGCGAGGGCAGGCACTCGATGTCCGGCAACGGTTGATATTCCTTGATCACATCGGCCTTGTACTTGAGTTCGCTGGCGACGATGTTCAGCGTCGAGTCGATGCCTTGTTGCAGATTGGCCCACTGCCATTGCTGATGGGTATCGACCCGGGAGAAATCCTTCAGATCCTTGACGATCTGTCCGACCCGGCCAATGCCTTCCTTGGATTCGCGGATCAACACCGGGATGTCTTCGAGCAGAAAATCCAGATCGGCGTCTTTGCGCAGTTGCTCAAGCCGGGCCACGGATTCGCTGTCCGGCGTGGGCCCCAGCGTCTGCCAGGCATCGAGTACGCTCAACAATTGGTTGAAGTAGCCGTCGAGGGTGCCGAGGTTGGAGGAGATGAATCCGATCGGGTTATTGATTTCATGGGCCACGCCGGCCGCCATTTGCCCCAATGAAGCAAGCTTTTCCGACTGCACCAACTGACTTTCCAGTTGCTTGCGTTCATCTATTTCGCGCTGCAGTTCTTCGCTGGCCTGCTTGAACTGCGCGGTACGCTGATCGACCAGATGTTCCAGATGATGCATCTGCAACGAGGCGCGTTCGGTCATCTGCCATTTGGTCAGCAGGGTGTTGGCCATCTGCTGCACTTCGATGTTGTCGAACGGCTTTTTCAGGATCAGTAATCGGTCATGCGCCTGCAGACGTTCGAGCAGTTCATCCCAGGAATAATCCGAGTAGGCGGTACACACCACCACCTGCAACAGCGGATCCTGCTGCCATAGATGCTCGATGGTTTTTGCGCCGTCCCAGCCATCGGGCATGCGCATGTCGACGAAGGCCAGTGCGTAAGGGCGTTGTTCCTGCAAGGCCTGCATCAGTTTGCCCAGACCTTCCTCGCCGCCATAGGCCGAGTCCAGCTCGAACGGCGGACGTTCGGCGCGAATCTGAGCGCCAAACAGTGCTGCTTCCATCTCGTCCAGTTCCACTGACTGTGCTGCCGGTGGCGCGAGGATCTTGCGGAAGTCTTCATGAATCGACGGCATGTCGTCGATCAGCAGAATGCGGCGGTTCGACAGCTCGCTCATGCGTTCTCCGTGACGCTGATCAGGGGGATCTGCAATGTGAACAGCGCGCCTTTGCCCGGTCCGTCGCTGTGCGCGGTGAGGTGCCCGTTCATCTCGATGGCCGCCAGCGCGCAGCTGTGCAGACCGAAGCCGTGACCTTCCTTGCGGGTGGTGAAACCGTGGGCAAAGATCCGCGTCATGTTTTCCGGCGCGATGCCTTCGCCGTCGTCCCTGACGCTGATTTCGAGGAAGTTGTCATCGACGATTCTTACCGCCAGGGTCATGGTGCGGGGGCGGTTGCTGAGGTCAGACATGGCGTATTTGGCATTGCTGATGAGGTTGATCAGGATAAGCAGCAAACGGTGTTTGTCGCCCATCACCTGCGGCACCTCGGCGTACTCCTTGACCACCGTGACGTGATGCCGGGTCAGGGCCCCGGCGTTCATGCGCAACGCATCTTCGAGCAGCTCGTTGATAAACAGCGGCTCGGTCATGCTGTTGGCGCCGGCATAGGATTGCTGGGTGGCGACGATGTCCTTGATGTGATCGACGCTTTTGTTCATCTGGTTCAATTCGTCGATCATTTCCTGCTGTTCCTGGGCGATGGCTCCGACCAACTGGTTGAGATAACCGGGGAGCAATTTGCCCTTGGCGTCTTCGCTGAGAAAGGCGCCGAGGTCGTGCGGGTGCTCGTTGATCAGCTGCATCGCCTTGCCCAGGCCCTGGGTCTTGCTGCTGCGCAGCTTGCGCGCGATCAGGTCGCTGGAAATGTTCACGCTGTTGAGCACGTTGCCGACGTTGTGCAGCACGTTGGTGGCGATTTCCGCCATGCCGGCCTGACGTGCAGCGTCGAGCAGCTCGCTCTGGGCGTTCTTGAGTTCCCGGGTGCGCTCCTCGACGCGTTGCTCCAGTGCATCGTTGGCGGTTTGCAGGGCCGTATTGACCCGATTGATCTCGGCGAAACTGCCGATCAGGCGGATGGCCAGCCACACCAGCGACAACATCAGCAGCACCGAGAACAGCAGCAGATAGAAGTGGTATTGGCGGTCGACCTGATCGACGCGCTGTTGATCGCGATCGAGCATGGTGGTGAGGGTGTCCAGGCGCTCGGCCACGGGAATGTTTTCGATGCTTTCGAGCAACTGATTGACCAGTGGCTGCTCGCGAGCGATCAGGCTGATGTGATTGCTCATGATCTTGATCGGGACTTCAAACGCCGGCGGAAGGCGTTGGGCGTTGACCTTCAGTTTGTTCAGGCCGACCTCGATGTCGGCGGCCCTGTCGTCGGAGGTGACCTGGGCGAATTCCAAGGCGCTGAGCAGCAGGTCATAGGTGTCGGTGGTGATGTTCTGCAGCTGTAATTTATCCAGGTCCGCCAGGTTGGCGAGCTGCTCTTGGATGTCGTCTTCGGCGGTGGGCAAAAACGCCAGGGAATTGCGCAGCAGCGCGTTGTGCGATTTGAACTGTTCGACCAGACGGGTTTTCTCCTGCATCGCCTGCAGAAAACCCTCGTGAGCTTCGTTCCATTGCGCCGAGTCGCTGCGACCATGACCGGATTCGATTGCGTCGAAGCGCGCCCACAGCCGGTTCATCTCGTTCATCGGTGACACCAACGGATCGTAGTTGTGGGTCAGTGCCACCCTGGCCTTGAGGATCTCGTTTTCCCACAGTGAGTTCTGCTGTTTGATCTGCCGGATCAGATCCCGCGACTCGGTGTACGTCATGGTCTGGTCGGAGCTGGACTTGAAGTACAGAAACAGCAGGATCGAGGCCAGTGCCAGGGCGACCAGGGTCAGCAACAGCAGGCTGCGTCGCCGCGAGATGTTGATCATGGTTTGTCTTCCCGTTGGCCGGTCAGGGTTGTGAGAAACAGCATGATCAGCCGTTTGTCCTCTTCGCTGGGCATGCGCCCCAACTGATACTGGAACATCACATCCACGGCCCGTTCGAGGGTGGGCGCCGAGCCGTCGTGGAAATACGGTGCGGTGATCGCGACATTGCGCAGGCTCGGCACCTTGAACACCGCCCGGTCGACTTCGTCGCCGGTCACGTTGAAACGACCCTGATCGGCCACGGTCGGGTTGCCGCGATCGGCAATGTAATCACCGAACACGCCGAATTTCTGGAACATGTTGCCGCCGATGTTCACCCCCTGATGGCAGGCGATACAGCCGTACTCCTTGAAGCGCTGATAACCGTATTTTTCGTCCAGCGTGAGGATGTCGGTATTGCCCAGCAGGTACTGATCGAAGCGTGAGTCGGGGGTCAGCAAGGTACGTTCGAAACTGGCCAGCGCCTGCTGGATGTTGGTCTTGGTCACGCCGTCCGGGTAGGTGGCGGCGAAATCGCGGCGGTAATCGGCGTCGTTGGCGATCCGCTCGACGACCGTGCTCCAGTCGCTGCCCATTTCATGGGGGCTGGTGATGACGACATTGCTCTGTTCTTCCAGCGTCTCGACGCGGCCATCCCAGAACTGGCGGAAGTTGAGGCTGGCGTTGAACACGGTCGGCGTGTTGACCGCCACCGGTTTGCCGTCGAATCCCAGCGAGAGCGCCCGGCTGTCGGCGCCGTTCTTGTCCAGTTGGTGGCAGCTGGCGCAGGACAGCGTGTTGTTGATCGATAACCGAGGATCGTGGAACAAGCGACGTCCCAGTTCCACGCGCCGGGCGTCCTGCTGTGGCACGGCGGGCAACGGTTTGAGCGGCTCGTCCAGCGGGTCGGCACTGGCCCCGGCGCAGAGTCCGCACAGCAGCAGCGCCATGGCGTGACGGAACAGGTTCATCGGCAATCGTCTCCTTGACTCAACGCCGGTATCGAGGCGTTCATCGCGCTGTCCACGGTGGCGGGGCTGCGCTGGCCAGCCAGTGCGCAAAGTCGTCAGCCGGTAATGCCTTGCTGAAAAAGTAGCCCTGACCTTCTTCGCAGTCGTGGGCCTTGAGGAACGCCAGTTGCTCGGCGGTTTCGATGCCTTCGGCGATGACGTTGAGCCCCAGACTCCTGCCCAGGCTGATGATGGCGCTGACCAGTGCCGCATCGTTGCTGTCGTTGCACAGACCGCGAATGAACGACTGGTCGATCTTCAGCACATCAATCGGAAACCGGCGCAGGTAACTCAGGCTGGAATAGCCGGTGCCGAAGTCATCGATGGCCAGGCGGGTGCCCAGCGCCTTCAAACGATTGAGCGCTACCATCGTTGTTTCGACGTTCTGCATCAGCACACCTTCGGTGATCTCGATCTCCAGCCAGTCAGGGGCCAGGCCTGTCTGCTCAAGCACGCGTTCGACGCCCGCAACGAAGTCACGCTGGCGAAAATCGATGGGCGACATGTTCACCGACATGCGGATCGGCGGCAGACCGGCTGTTTGCCAGGCGCGGGTCTGGCGACAGGCTTCGCCCAGTACCCATTTGCTCAGGGGAACGATCAGCCCCGTGTCTTCGGCCACTGGAATGAACTGCGCCGGGTAGATCCAGCCGTGTCCCGGTTTCTGCCAGCGTATCAGCGCTTCGGCGCCGACCACGGTGCCGCTGCGCAGGTCGATTTTCGGCTGATAGTGCAGGACAAACTCGTGCTCGTGCAGAGCGCGGCGAATGCCCGACTCGATGCTGTGCTGCTCGCGGGCGTGCTGGTTCATGGCTTCGATGAAGAAGCCAACGCTGTCAGGGCCGTGTTCCTTGACGTTGCGCATCGCCGTCTCGGCTTTCTTGATCAGCTCGATGGCTTCGAGGCCGTCATCGGGGTACACGCTGATGCCGACGCTGGCGGTGACGCTGACGTCATGCCCGGCTATCGTCTGCGGCAGACGAATGGCAGCCAGCAGTTTTTCCGCGACGCCGTGGGTTTGCTGGGGATGGTTGATGTCGCCGAGGATCACCACGAACTCGTCCGAGCCATAGCGAAACACCGAGTCGGAATCACGCACGCATGACAGCAGTTGGCGGGCGGTGCGTTTGAGCATTTCATCGCCCGCCGGATGGCCCAGCGCATTGTTGATGCGCTTGAAGCGATCCAGGCCGAGAAACATCACCACCAGTTGCTTGTCATGGCGCCGGCAGACAGCCATGGCCTGGCTCAGGCGATCACCCAGCAGGGTGCTGTTGGGCAGCTCCGTGAGGCTGTCGTATTGCAACAGATGCGAGACCTTGAGCAATTCGTGAACCCGCGCCTCGATGGTCTGCTCAAGGCTGAGCATCTTCAGCGCCGCGTCCTGCGCCAGTTGCCATTTCCAGGTCAGGGCGTTGGCCATCTGACGGATTTCCAGACTGTCGAACGGCTTTTTCAGGATCAGCAACTGGTCGCCGAATTCCAGCCGTTCGGCCATCGCCTCCCAGCTGTAGTCGCTGTACGCGGTGCACAGGGCAACCTGCAGATTTGGATCGACACGCCATAGCTGTTCGATGGTTTCCAGGCCATCCCAGCCCGGTGGCATGCGCATGTCGATGAAGGCGAGGGCATACGGACTGCCATGGCTCAGCGCCTGTTTGACCAGGGCCAGGGCTTCCTGGCCCTGATAGGCGGAGTCGAGCTGGAAGGTCAGGTGCGGCGATTGGCGGGTACCGAACAGCGTCTGTTCCAACTGATGCAAGTCGACGTCGTCCTGCGCCTGCGGGGCCAGAATCTTGCGAAAGTCTTCATGAATCGCTGGCGTGTCATCGATGATCAGGATGCGCCGGTTGGTCTGGGGGAAGGCCGTTTTCATGCCTCATCCTCCTTGGGGGAGGGCGCCGCGCGGGGCACGTCCCGGAGCAACCGGCCCGCCTGTTCGGCGCTGACCGCTTCGCTGAAATACAACCCCTGTGCGCTGGGCAGCGGTGCTTCGGCACGGGGAACATCAGGTCGATTCAGGGGTGTCTGGCCTTCTGCGATGATGCCGATGTCCAGATCCCGGGCGAAATTGACGATCGCTCGCAGGGCGTTGGCTCCGGCCGCATCCTGGGACGCGCTGGCGATAAAGCCCTGGGCCAGTTTGAGGTGATTGACCCGGTAGGTTTTCAGGTAATCGAACGAGGAATATTCGGTGCCGAAATCATCGATGGCAATCGCCACGCCCAGCTCACGCAGGCGCGGCAATGCATCGTTGTGGGTCCACTTGGTCTGGGCCAGCGTGGCTTCGGTGACATCGAATCGCAGGTCCCAGGGGGCGAGTTCCCAGCGTGCGGTGGTGCGCAGAACGTCGTAGATCAGTTCGGGGCCACTTTTGAGCTGTGCCAGGGAAATCTTGATCGCCATCACTGGCGGGGCGACTCCGTCATTTCGCCACAGGTGCATCTGGTGGCAGGCGTGATTCAGTACCCAGCGCCCGAGCGGAATGATCGCGCCGGTTTTCTCCGCTATCGGTACGAAAGCGGAGGCCGGCAGCAGGCCGAGGCGCGGATGTTGCCAGAGGATTTGCGCCTCCATGCCCAGGATCCTGCCGCTGTGCAGGTCAATCTCCGGTGCGTAATGCAGCAACAGTTGATTGCCCTGAAGGGCGCTGGTCAATTCGTCGACCAGGGTCATGCGTTCGGCCACTTCCCGCGAGATGTCCTCGGAGTGGAAGTGATACTGATTGCGCCCCATTTCCTTGGCGCGGTACAGCGCCATGTCGGCCTGCCCGAGCAGGCTGTCGGCGTCGAGACTGAGCTCGCTGTAACTGCTGATGCCGATGCTCACCGAAATGTGCAACGCATTGCCGGCCAGGTTGTAGGGCGCCAGCAGCGTGTCGCGGATATTGGCCGCCATGGCGGCTGATTGGGTCGGATCGCTGACGTCCAGTTGCAGGATCGCGAATTCATCGCCGCCCAGGCGCGCCACCACGTCGCTTTCGCGCACGCCTGATTTGATGCGGCGGGCGACTTCCTGCAGCAGCAGATCGCCCACCGGGTGGCCCAAGGTGTCGTTGATCCGTTTGAAGTGGTCCAGATCCAGGTAAAACACCGCAAACGGCGCGGCCCCCCGACGCGCGGCGGCGAAGGCCTGATGCAGGCGTTCGATCAGCGTGGCGCGATTGGCCAGGCCTGTCAGGCCGTCGGAGCGCGCCAGTAACGCCAGTTTTTCCTCGGCCACGCGGCGCTCGGTGATGTCGAGGATGATGCCTTCGACTTCCAGCAGACGGCCGTCATCATCGCGCACCGGGATGTAGCGGTTTTCCACCCAGCGCCAGGTGCCCTGGCCGGTGCGCATCCGGAACTCGATCGAAGCGCCTGACGCATGCCGATCCAGCACCCGGGCCATGGCGGCATCGACGCTGGCCTGATCGTCCGGATGAATCAGTTCCTGCGCCCAGTTGGGCGAGCGCAGCAGGTCGGCGGCGACATGGCCGTAGCGGGTGATGTTGTGGGAGATGTACATCAGGGCAAACGACGGATCGCCGCGCAGCCGGTACAGGATGGTCGGGCTGTTCTGCACAATCATGTTGGCGTCGGACAGCTCGCGGGTGCGCTCCTGAACCGCCTGTTCCAGCTGGTTCATTTTCAGCTCGGCGTCTTCGGTCATCTGCCATTTGACCGTGAGCGCGCTGGCCATCTGCCGGATCTCGATCGCGTCGAACGGCTTTTTCAGAATCAGCAAGCGGTCATTCAGTGCCAGACGCTGGTCGATGTCTTCCCAGGAATAGTCGGAATACGCCGTGCACAGCGCGACTTGCAGCTTGGGGTCGACTTGCCACAGCCGTTCGATGGTCTCCAGGCCATCCCAGCCTGGCGGCATGCGCATGTCGATGAACGCCATGGCGTAGGGGCGGTTTTCAGCCAGCGCGGCTTCGAGTTTTTCCAGCGCTTCGCGGCCCTGAAAGGCCGAGTCCAGCTCGAAATGCTGGGACGGTGTCGCGGACGGGGTGCCAAACAACAGATTCTCGGTTTCGCCCAGGCCGTCGTCAGCGGGGACGAGCGGGCAGAGAATCTTGGCGAAATCGCCATGAATCGACGGGCTGTCGTCGACGATAAGCACCCGACGATTGATCTGCGCTGCTGGCTGGTTCATGCCGCGCCGCCCATGAGGCCGCTGGCGGGTGTCATCCGGGGCATCCTTTTCCCTCGCAACTTGTCGGTTCAACCGATGGAGTATTGCACCGTGTTCAGCATAGTCGTCCCGGCGCGACGCCGTGGCCTGTGAGTGAAGATTTGCGTGAATGCAGTCAAAAATCATCTAGCCTTGGACTCAGGCGCGGGCCAGTGAGGCGGTCGGTCGATGTGTCGTTAACCCTGTTTCTTGAGGCCAAGCCATGGAAGAGCAATCCACCCCGTTGCCGGTACATCGACCCAAGGTGTTGCTGGTCGATGACGAGGAATCGATCCTCAACAGCCTGCGCCGTCTGCTGCGGGGACAACCCTATGACGTCCTGTTGGCGACCAGCGGTGCCCAGGCGCTGGAGATGCTGGAGCAACAGCCAGTGGACCTGGTGATGAGCGATGCGCGCATGCCGAACATGGATGGCGCCTCGTTACTGGCGCATGTCCGTCAACGCTATCCGGCGACCGTGCGCATCATGCTCACCGGTTATGCCGACCCGTCGGCAATCATCAAGGCGATCAACGACGGGCAGATTCACCGCTACATCAGCAAACCGTGGAATGACGAGGAGTTGCTGCTGATCCTGCGCCAAGCCCTCGAACATCAGCATTCCGAGCAGGAGCGCCTACGTCTGGAGCGCTTGACCCAGGTGCAGAACGACCAGCTCAAGCTGCTCAACAGCACCCTGGAAAAGCACGTCGCGGCGCGCACTGCCGAACTGCAGCAGACCGCCGACATGCTTGACCTGGCCTACGAAGAACTCAAACACAGCTATGTCACCGGCACCGAAGTGTTCTCGCTGCTGGCCAATTTGCGTCTGCCGCCTGCCAAGCAGACCAATCGGCAGATCATCGAACTGGTGCGCAGCTACTGCAAACAGCACGGTCTGGACGAGGCCACCAGCCGTGATCTGACCATGGCCGCCGCGCTGTACAACATTGGCAAACTGAGCTGGACCGACGGCATGATGACCACGCCTTCGGACTTGCTGCGCCATACCGATCGCGAGCGTTATCGCAGCTATCCGAAGCAGAGCGAATCGCTGTTGATGACGCTTGACCCGATGAAGGACGCGGCCCGTCTGATCCTGCATCACCAGGAGCGCTGGGACGGCAGCGGTTTTCCTGACCGGCTCAAGGGCGAGGCGATTCCGTTGGGGTCGCGGTTGCTGAAACTGGCAGTGGATTTCGTCGAGTTGCAACGCGGCCTGATCCTCGAACGGCATTTGAACAGCGACGAAGCCCTGCTCTACCTGCGGCAGTACGCCGGGCGTTTGTATGATCCCGAGCTGGTCGAAGATTTCATTCAGGTGTGCGCGGCATTTCTGGGCGACGTCACCCTCGCCGACCCGTCGGTCAAGGTGCTGACCACCCGGGACCTGGCGGCAGGGATGATTCTGGCGCGTAATCTCAATGCCGATAACGGCATGCTGCTGCTCAACGCCGGCAAGGTGCTCAGCGCACTGCTGGTGGAAAAGCTGATTGCCTTCGAAGCCATGGAGGGCGGCAAATACAAGATATTCGTCAAGCTGCCCGAGGAGGATGAAACCGCGCTCAAGGCTCAGGGGGAGTGACCTGTGAGGTGACTGAATCAGGCCGGGCATGGGATCCTTGCGGTTTTTCCAGGCCGGTGGCTGACCCATGACCTCTGCATCCGTTGTCGCTCCAAACCTCATCCGTATCGCCGCGGCGCTGTTGCTCAACGCCGAAGGCCAGACTCTGCTGGTGCGCAAGCGCGGCACCACGGCGTTCATGCAACCGGGCGGCAAGATCGAAGCCCATGAGTTGCCGGTGCACGCACTGGCCCGCGAGCTGGAAGAAGAGCTGGGCCTGCAAATCGACCCGGCGCAGGCCTGCTTCCTTGGCCAGTTCTCGGCGCCGGCAGCCAACGAGCCGGGATTCGTCGTGCAAGCGGAGATTTTTCAGCTGACCATCGACGCCGATGTGACGCCCGCGGCCGAAATCGAGGAAGTGATCTGGATCGATCCCGCCACTGATCCTGCTGTGGTTCTGGCGCCATTGACACGCGACCTGATCCTGCCGTTTTATCGCAGCTCACTGACGGCGCTCGCCTGATCATTCACGCAAAGGACATTGCCATGATCCCGCTTCAAGACCTGCTGATCTTCGCCGCCGCCGCGCTGTTGATGGTACTGACGCCGGGGCCGAACATGATCTACCTGATCTCGCGTTCGATCTGTCAGGGGCGCAAGGCCGGGGTCACCTCGTTGCTCGGTGTGGTCGCCGGATTTTTCGTGCACATGTTTGCCGCTGCCGCCGGCTTGACCGCGGTGTTTCTGGCGGTGCCGCTGGCTTATGAAGTGCTGAAGTGGGCCGGTGCGCTGTATCTGCTGTGGCTGGCCTGGCAAGCGGTCAGACCCGGTGCGCGCTCGCCGTTCGAAGCGCAGCAACTGCCGGCGGATTCGTCGCGCAAACTGATCACCATGGGCTTTCTTACCAGCGCACTGAACCCGAAAATTGCCGTGTTTTACCTCTCGGTGTTTCCGCAATTCATCAGCCCCGAACAAGGTTCTGTGTTCACCCAGAGCATCATTCTTGGCCTGACCCAGATCAGCGTCAGTTTCAGCGTCAATCTGCTGATCGCGCTGTTCGCGGCGGGCATTGCGTCTTGGTTCGTGCGCAATCCGACATGGCTGGCGCTGCAGCGTTACTTCATGGGATTTGTACTCGCCGGTCTGGCGGTGCGCCTGATGCTTGAACAACGCAGGACGGCCTGAGCATGTGGATCGAACGCCTCGACGCCAGTCATGCCCTGGCTTACCGCGAGCTGATGCTCGAAGCCTACGACCGCCATCCGCAGGCCTTCACCTCCAGCGTGCGCGAGCGCGCGGTGATGCCGCTGAGCTGGTGGGAAGCGCGGCTGACCAGCAAGCTCGACGTGGTGCTCGGTGCGTTCGAGGAAGGCACACTGGCCGGCATCGTCGGCCTGGCATTCGAGCCGCGAGAAAAGGCCCGCCATAAGTCGACCCTGTTCGGCATGTACGTCTCAGCCGATTTTCGCCAGCACGGCCTGGGCCATGCATTGGTGCAGGCCGCCATCGCCGAAGCACACACCCATCCTGCACTGAAACTCATCCAACTGACCGTCACCGCCGGCAACGCCGCCGCGTTCTCCCTGTACCAACGCTGCGGCTTCATCCAGTTCGGCCTTGAGCCGCTGGCGGTGCGGGTCGGCGAAGACTACTTCGACAAGATTCACATGTGGCGACAACTCTGATTTCTCACTGAGCCCTTGTGGGAGCGGGCTTGCTCGCGAAGGCAATCGGTCAGTTGATATCCCTGTGACTGAGACACCGCATTCGCGAGCAAGCCCGCTCCCACAGGGTTGCTGGCATATGCAATTCAACGAACCGCGCTAACCCCATCCAGTGTCGAGAACGAGGTGTCCTTGGCGGTCAGCAGGAAATCGCGCATGTACGGCGCATCGAGCATGTCGGCGCGGATCGCCGCATACAGCGTGGCAAACAGACCTTTTTCGCCCAGGCGCTTGGCCTTCACGTAACCACGCGAGCTGTATTCGTGCAGCGCCCAGTGCGGCATGCCGCAGACGCCACGGCCGCTGGCGACCAGTTGCATCATCATCACCGACAGCTCCGAGGTGCGCACTTGCGCCGGTTCGATGTCGGCCGGTTCGAGGAAGCGGGTGAAGATGTCCAGCCGATCGCGTTCTACCGGGTAGGTGATCAGGGTTTCAGTCAGCAGGTCTTCGGGGACGATGTACGGTTTGCTCGCCAGCGGGTGCTGGTTGGCCACCGCGAGCATCGCTTCGTAGGTGAACAGCGGCACGTAAGTGATGCCGGCGATGTCCAGCGGATCGGAGGTCACCACCAGGTCCAGATCGCCGCGGGCCAGTGCCGGCAAAGGGGCGAAGGCGAAGCCCGAGGCGAGGTCGAGTTCGACTTCCGGCCAGGCGTCGCGGAACTGGTCGATGGTCGGCATCAGCCACTGGAAACAGCTGTGGCATTCGATCGCCATGTGCAAACGCCCGGCGGTACCCCCGGCCAGACGACTGATGTCACGTTCGGCGGCGCGCAGCAGCGGCAGGGTCGCGTCAGCCAGTTGCAGCAGGCGCAAGCCGGCGCTGGTGAAACGCACCGGTTTGGTCTTGCGCACGAACAACGGCATGCCCAGGCGCTCCTCCAGTTCCTTGAACTGGTGCGACAGCGCCGATTGGGTCAGGTGCAGGCGGTCGGCGGCATCGACCAGACTGTCGGCCTCGCGCAGGGCGTGCAGGGTTTTCAGATGACGGATTTCAAGCACTGCTGGCCCCATGAAGAAAATTTGTGATCATGACGAAAACGGTGAGTTTGTCTCATGTTGACGGCGCTGTCGACCGCTCAAGCAGCAGCGGAGCACAGTCAGTGCCCCGCTGGTTTTGCGCTAGAGATCAGCGAAATGCCGGATCCCCAGCGGTTTGCCGATATCGCCACGCCAGATCGCCTCGACCTGCGCACCGCCGGCGGCCTGGGCCTGCTGCCATTGCAGGCCGAGATTGCGTTGCTCCGGCAATTTCAGATGGGCTTTGACGAAGTCGGCGAACGGCACCTTGTCCGAGGTGTAGTGAAAGTGCGCATACCACAACGTGCGCGGCGGCGTGCTGGTGAGGTCGCGCACCTGGTATTCCTGAAGGAAATCCTTGCGCCCGTCAGCGCGTTTGCCCAGCGCCCGCAGCGATCCTTCCTTGCGAATCTCTACCACCTGCTGTTGCAGCAAATAATCCAGATAGCCTTCGGTAGGCGTCTTGCTGCGCCGTGACTGATCAATGCGCAGCGTGCGGCCGGTACGCCGCAGTTCAGCGGCCGTGTCGTGCAGTTGTCGCACTACAGGTTCAGTCGGTGACAATCGCTCGATGACCTGCGCGCGGGTACTCAGCTCGGTCGCTTCGCTGACGAGCATGTGTTCCAGATCCACCGGCAGCATGTCCTGAGGGGCGTAGGCCTGAACCCGGTTGCTGTAGGCCGGAACCGCCGCGAGACGTTTTCGCGCCTCGGCCAGCAACGGCTGAACATCGGTCGGCAGTGGTGCAGCGGCTGGCGCGGGTTGGGCTTGCAGATGGTATTTACCGCTGGAGCGCTGTAGCCAGGTTTCGCGGAAACCGTCGATGCCTTCGACGGTGAAGCGTTTTTCCCGGGTGCCGGGGTCAATGCTTTCGGTACCGATCAGCAACTGGTTGTCCTCGGTTTCGAACAGTTGCCTGCCGCCCGGCTCTCTCGGTTTGATCGGCGGGCGCTGTTTGATCGAGTGCCGCGCGTGTGCTTCGACCTTGGTCAGGCCATCGAGGAATGGCCCGACCTGTTCCAGATCCAGATGCTGCGCATAACCCAGTGTCCAGGCGTTGAGCTGACGACGGAAGCCGGCATAGATCTGCAGGCAATCCTCGATCACTTGTTTGCGCTCGACCAGGCTGGCGCTGACCTCTGGCAGGTGATGCTGGGTCAGCAGTGCGCGCCCGACTTTGACCCGGGCGTCTTTGAGCTGGGTATGAAAATACACCCAGGACAGGTCGGTGACTGCGTCGTAACGAGTAATGATCTCCAGCAGATGCGCAGTCCTCAGGTAGTGGTGCGTGTTGTCGCCCAGGTTGCGGTTGAGCGCGGTCATGTCTTTCGCCATCTGGGTTTTCTGCGCGCGATTGCTGATGCGGTTGTTCCACAGGTTGGCCTGCTCGGTGATTGCGTGCAGTTGATCGAACTCCATGAGGAAATCCTTGCGCACCTGCTTGCGCCGGGCCATGAGCTTTATATGGGCCGCTGTATTGCCGAAAGGGGTGGCATCGGACTCGGCGACCAGTGCGTCGATCCGGTTCAGGTGTTCCAGCAAGCGGTCGCGGGCGACGGTGACGCGCTGCACGGCGCGGTCGACCACGATCCAGGCACAGCGGCTGCGGATGTCTTCGATCTGCAGACGCTTGCGGCCATGGCTCAAGGGCAACAGTTCGGCAAGGTTGTCGTATTGGGCGATCGCGAGGTCGATGTCATTCAGGCATGCTGCGTCGACTGCTGTGTGTAGTGGCTTGCGCTGGGCAACGTCGAGTTTCTGGTAGTTCTCCAGCAGCTGGTTGGAAGCGCGTGTCTGGGTATCAAGGCGCCGGGTATAGGCGTCGGCGGTGTTGGTCAGGGTCAATTGCCTGCGCAGTTGCCGATCGGTCCACCAGCGCGGTAACCACTGGCGAATTGGCGCGGGCCAGAGCGGGTCCATGCCGTCGGCCAGATGTCCGAGCACTGCGCCGCCGCCGGCACCGCCACCGTCCATAACGGTGCCGTACACCGCGTAATGGGTGTTCCACTGGCCGTTTTCGTCGAGGGCGATCGGTTGTTTGTAGCTGCGCATCCGTGAGCCATAAAGCCTCCAGCCACGCGGCGCATCGCTGAGCTGAACCCGATAGATGCGGCCCTGACGAATGATGAAGTCACCATCGGCGTGACGATAGACGTTGCGATAGACCCCATGGGTGGCCGGGTGCAGGCCGGCGAGGGAGATGTCGAATTCGTACTCGTAACCCTTGAAGCGCTCGAGCGACTGCCGTGCCCATTGCCAGGACGTCGACATCGCGGCGGATCTGCCCAATGCCGCGCGTTGCCGCTGGCGGCTGGCCAGACGAGCGGCTGCGGGTGCCGAGACAGTTCCGGGCAGCACATCCATTGCCGCGTCGATCAGCGACAGCAGCACCGCTTCCACCTCCGCCAGACCATGTCCGAGCTCGCCGCGCAAGAACGCCGCGACCGCCAGATTGGCACTGTTCCAGGCGTCATACAGGGCCACGGCCGCGCCCACGAACGGCAACATGCCGATAGCCATTTTCAGATAGTTGAACAACGCCCCGGACTTCAGTGCACAGCGTTCGAGATACAACGCATCGTTGGAACGTGAACTGCTGCGATGGGCCTCCAGCAACCGGCCCATGTGCACGTTCAATAAATGAATGGCCAGTGATGTGGTCGCCGGCCAGGCCATCCCGACGCCGATCAGCGCATCGAAATTGCGCAGTTGGGCCTGGTTGATCCGGCTGACATGGCTGGCAAAATCGCCGCTTACCGCGCGTCCGGCCAGGTAGCTGACCATTTTGCTGTCCACACAACGCTTGAACAGATCCACCCGCGCCTGTTCCAGTGTTTCGTATTGACGCAGGAAGATCGCGTCGGGGCTGTCGGGCTGGTACAGCAGCGTCAGGCCACTGGTCTGCTCGACAATGAACGTGACACCCGCGAGCGTGCTCGGTCCCTGATGCGCGGTGTCTTCTCCTCCGACCGTCAGGTGCACCGGCAGCAGCGCGATGCGTTGTCCATCCTCGGCATACGCCTGAGGTTTAGTCGCCTCGATGGCGACCTTCAGCACGGCATGGCCGGCACTGTCGATGTGCCGTTGCAGCAGGGCGAATTCACCTTGCAACCGGAGCATCAGCCGCCACGGTTCGCTCAGGCATTCACGGCGCCAGGCCTGCTGAAACGCCGGTTCTCCCGGCGCGCCGAAAAATGCCTGGCGAATCAGTTCTTCGTAACGTCCGGGCAGATCCAGCTTTGTTACCAGATTGCGCAAATAGGCCGGGGTGATCCCGGCTTCCAGGCGCTGTCGATCAGTGGGGTTCTCGGCGCGGATCCTGGCCCGCATGAAGGACAGGCGCCAGTGCACCTCCTGATCGATGTTTTCCTGTGCCAGTTGTTCAAGGGTGAGGTCGCCGCGCTTGTCGCTCGCGGTCAGGATATTGCGTTGCGGTGTGCCAGGCGCGGCGCCTTCCATCACGGTTTTTTGCCAGAAGGTCGAGTCGGGCAGGTCGAGGCTCACGCTCACGCGTTGTTTGAGCGCGAAGTCTGCGCGCAAGCGGGCGTCGATGCGTTGTTCGGCGAAGGCCTGGCGCGGCGGTAATTCCCGTTCGAGCAACGCATGAGCGCGTTGCATGGCGCCGAGGTACTGGCGGATCAGCGTTTTGATCCGTGCACGTGGCGCGTCGTCCAGTTTTTCAAACCATTCAGGCAGTTTGCCGGCCAGCGCTGCGCTGCGGTCTTGCGCCTGACGTTCGGTAAATGCCCGTTCACGGGCCTGCGCGACCGCTACGGTCAGGCGCGGCAGGTGTTGTTCGCGCAGCTTTTCCATCTCGGCCCGGCGTTCGTCGGCCTGGCCGGGCAGCGGGTTGTCACGCAGGATCTGCGCGGCTTGCTGTTCGCAGTCATAGAGTTGCTGATCAAGCGACCAAACGAGCGAATCGCCAGCCAGTGGCGTCAGGTGCAAGGTCAGCCCGCCGTCGTTGGGCGAGCGTTTGAACAGGTTCTGCTCCAGCGCCGCACGCGAAGTAAAACGTTGCAGTCCGCCGAAGTGGCCGGGCCAGTAAAGCAACAGGCTGTCGCTCGAGTCGGGCGCCAGCGCCGCAGTCGTCGCGATGATCAGCACGCCATGCAGCTCCTCGACGGCGGTAACGCCCTCATTTGTCGCCGCCAACGATACGCGCGCGATAACCCCGTCCGCTGTCGGCAGGTTGCGCCCCGGTGCGTCCAGCATTGCGATGACGCGCCGATGCTCCTCGATGGACAGTTGCTCCAGCGCCCGTTGCAGTTCGACCTCGGCGCGCAGTCCCGCGATACGCGCCTGAAGCAGGGCGTGGTAGTGCTGGTTGCTGGCCTGGCGCAGTTCGAGCATCGTCAGCGGATGGTGGCTGTCGAGCAGGGCGGATGCCGCGTCATGACTGGCTTGCTGCGCCTCGCTCAAAGCGTCGAATCGTTGCGCCAGTTGCTGACGTTGCGGGCTGTTCAGCTCGGCGTCGCCAAACAAGCGGTCGAGCGCACGTTGTTCAAGCGCCAGCGTCTGCCGGCGCGCGTCCAGGGGAATATCGGCAACCAGCAAACCGAAGGGCGCAACTTCATCGACGGTTTGCCCGGCACTCTCCGGCAGGGTGGGCGCGACCGGGAAAAATTTGTCGAGCGCGGCCCAACTGGCACCGCTGCTTGCCGATGTGGACAGCAGTGGTTCAATTGCGCGTGTGAGTGGATCGCTACCGAACTCGATGAAGTCCAGCGAGGTGATGCGTAACGGATCCGGCTGCTGGTCAATCAGCCAGCGTTCCAGCGCGGTCTGCTGTTCGAAACGGATCAACGGTTGCGAGTGCGTGGGCAGATAAAGCAGCAGCGTTTCCTCCAGCTTGATCAGCAACGTGCCGTACACACGCAGGCGGCTGTTATCGACGCGGTTGAGTACCGGTTGCGCGACCCGCAGGTCCGCCGCGACCTTGTTCGAAGGGGGGAGGAGCTGCGACAGCCTCTGTCGTTGTGTGGCGTCGAGCCTGCCTTCGGCCCCCGCCCAATGAAGCGCGGCCTCGAAATGCCGGTGATAGAGGCTCAGGGCATGCTCGCGCCGCGACAGCGCAGTGCCGGGCGCGCGGACATCCCACCAAGCGCTTTCGGGTTGTTGGGGATGGTGGGCCAGGAGATCCAGCCATTGCTGGTGACAGTCGTTCAAACGAGCCGTCGCCAACAGGTAAAGCGTTTGATCGACGTATGGCTGTAATCGTTGATCAAGGCCGAAGTCGGCCGTTGCAGAGGGCAGTGCGTGGGACATGCGACAAGGCTCCAGAGGGCATGCAGACCGGGCAATCCCGGCCTTCGTGCCTATTAGAGGCGCGCTCTCACAGCCCCATGCGGTACATGGTTATCGCTGGGTAGTGGTTTTGTTTCAGAGGATGTACAGACCGCTCCGGCCTGATTCGTTGCCTTCATCGCGCTGGCGTAGAAGATCGTGTCGGACGTCGGAACGCTGTGCAGGATGACCGCTCGGCAATCTTCATCAAACTGTCACGCAACTGTGGCAGCGCGCTTGAACAAACTTCATCAGACTCGCGCTCTACTGGGGTTCTGCGTTTCGGTGTTTCTTCATGCGTTTATTTTTTCTGTTGGCCGCGCTGTTGTTCGGCCTGCCGTCGATGGCGGCTTCGCGTTGCGACGTCAATGTACCGACTGAACGGGTCGATCTGGCACAGGTGAGCCTGGCGTACCAGAGCATCGGCCGTGCCTCGGATCCGGCGCTGTTGCTGGTCATGGGCCTGGGTGGTCAGTTGATCCATTGGCCGGACGAAGTGGTGGTTGCGCTGTGTCAGCAGGGCTTTCGGGTGATCCGCTACGACAACCGCGACGTCGGCCTGTCGACCTGGCGGCAGGCCCCGGTCGAGGCCAACCTGACCTTTGAAGTGCTGCGCTACAAACTCGGCTTGCCGGTGTCGGCGCCCTATTCGCTGACGGACATGGCCGACGATGCGCTGGGCTTGATGGACGCGCTGCACATCGACCAGTTTCACGTATTGGGCGCGAGCATGGGCGGAATGATCGCCCAGCATCTGGCGGCGATGGCGCCACAACGGGTGGAAAGCCTGACGCTGATCATGACCAGTTCCGGCGCTGAAGGTTTGCCGGCACCGAGTGCGGCGCTCGTGCAATTGCTGGCGCGGCGTGGTGCGCCGAATCGCGAGGTGGCGCTGGAGCAGCAGGCCGATCTGCTGGCGGCGCTTGGCAGCCCCGCGGTGACCGATGACCGGCAAGCGTTGCTGCATCAGGCGGCGGTAGCCTACGACCGGGCGTTCAACCCTGAGGGCGTGAAGCGCCAGATCATGGCGATCCTTGCCGAGCCGAGCCGGGTGGCCTTGCTCAATCAACTGCGGGTGCCGACCCTGGTGGTGCACGGCACGGCCGATCCGCTGTTGCCGGTGATGCACGGCGTGCATCTGGCGGCGCACATTCGTGGCAGTCAGTTGAAGCTGATTCCGGGGCTGGCTCATCGCTTTCAGGAGGCGTTCAAGGCGCCCTTGCTGGCGGCGGTGTTGCCGTATTTGCAAGAGCACCGTGAAGACACCTCGCACTGGGCGCAGATCGAGCCGGTGGCAAGCGGCAACCTGCTGTAGCTGAGGTTTTGGCGTTGTTGATTCGGGCCTCTTCGCGAGCAAGCCCGCTCCCACAAGGGGAACCGTATTCCGAATGTGGGAGCGGGCTTGCTCGCGAAGGGGCCATCACTGTTACTCAAAGAGTAGGCAGGTGTATCCGGGGCGAGCCGGCAGATCCTGAGTGAAGCCAATGCTGTGATCAGCTGTGCAGGCGCACCCAGACCGTGACCAGCACGGTCGCCGCGATCAGCCACGCGACCACCGCCACCGCCAGTGAAGCTTCCAGGCGCATGCGGTCAACCATCACGTACAGCGTCGCCAGATAGATGAAGTACGGAATGATCGACCACATGCCGAACACAATCGTCGCCTTCAGATCATTGATCGAACGGCTGTTGCCGACGATGTAGTGGGCGATCAGGGCGAAGGTCGGAAACAGCGGCACCAGTCCGGCGATGTAATAGTTTCTGGTCTTCGACAGCGCGGCGAGGATCACCACCACCGCCGCGCCGAGTGCCGCTTTGAGTATCAGATCCATCAATGGCTCAACCCGTACTTTTTCACTTTGTCGAACAGCGTGGTCTTGGCCATGCCCAGTTCTTGACTGGCCTGGGTCAGGTTGCCGCCACTGCGTTGCAAGGCGTCATTGAGCAGGTTGCGCTCGAAGGCTTCCACCGCTTCGGCGAACGCCAGCCCCTGACCGCCGCTGCTGGCGCCGGACTTCTTGAACGCCGGCAGGCCGAGGGCAAAGCGCTCGGCGACGTTACGCAGCTCACGCACGTTGCCCGGCCAGTCGTGGCTCATCAGGTTCGACAGGGTCTGGTTGTCCAGCTCGGGCAATACCCGGTCGAAACGCAGCGCCGACTGCTGGGTGAAGTGTTCGAACAGTTGCAGGATATCTTCACGGCGCTCGCGCAGCGGCGGCAGTTCCAGGGTCACCACGTTGAGGCGGTAGTACAAGTCGCTGCGAAACTCGCCGGCCTTGCTCGCTTCGTCGAGGTCGGATTTGGTTGCGGCAATCACCCGGCAATCCACCGCCACGCTCTGGTTCGAACCGAGGCGTTCGAGGGTGCGTTCCTGCAACACCCGCAGCAATTTGATCTGCAGGGGCAGGGGCATGCTTTCCACCTCGTCGAGGAACAGCGTGCCGCCGTCGGCGTGTTCGATCTTGCCGATGCGCCGTTTACCGGCGCCGGTGAAGGCGTTGGCCTCGTGGCCGAAGATCTCGCTTTCGAAGAGGTTTTCCGGCAGGCCGCCGCAGTTCAGCGCGACAAATTGCTTGGCATGCCGGCGACTGAAGTCGTGCAGGCAACGGGCGACCAGTTCCTTGCCGGTGCCGGTCTCGCCTTCGATCAATACGTTGGCCGAGGTGTCGGCGACGTTGGCGATCAGTTCGCGCAGGTTCTGCATGGCTGGCGAGCGCCCGATGATCCGGCCTTCGAGGGAATCGCGTTCGGCCAGTTGCCGACGCAGCGAGGAGACTTCGCGGGCGAGGCTGCGTTGCTCCAGTGCGCGGCGGGCGACATCCACCAGACGTTCCGGCGAGAACGGTTTCTCCATGAAATCGTAGGCGCCTTTCTGCATCGCGCCGACCGCCATGGAGATATCGCCATGACCGGTGATCAGCACCACCGGCAGACTGCGGTCGCGTGCCTTGAGGCGGGTCAGCAGTTCCAGGCCATCGATGCCGGGCAAGCGAATGTCGCTGATGACGATCCCGGCAAAGTTGTCGCCGACCCGCTCCAGCGCTTCTTCGGCACTGCCGACGCCGATGCAGGGAATGTCTTCCAGGGTCAGCGCCTGCTGGCAGCCGAGCAGCACATGGGGGTCGTCTTCGACGATCAGCACACTAAGGTCGTGGTTCATATTGGCTCGGCAGGAGTAGGGCTTACCAACGGTAAACTGAGGACGAAGGTGGTGCCACCGCTGACCGGGTGTTCGACTCCCAAGTGTCCGCCGGTGGCGGCAGCGAGGCTGGCGGAGAGGGTCAGGCCGAGGCCCAGACCCTGTTCGCCGGGTTTGGTGGTGAAGAACGGCTCGAACAGATGCTTGCGTGCTTCGGCGTCGACACCGTGGCCGTTGTCGCGCACCCGCAGGCGATATTTGCCGTTGAACTCTTCGCCTTCCAGCCACAGCTGCGGTGAAGGTTGCGTCTGCATGGCGTCGAGGGCGTTGCCGATCAGGTTGACCAGAATCTGTTCGAGGCGGGTCTGGTCGATCTGCACCTGTACGTCGCTGAACTGCCGGTGCAGTTGCAGCGCCATGCCCTCGACCCGCGCGCCGAGCAGTTGCAGGGCCGCGTCCACCGCTTTGCCGAGACTGGCCTGGCCTTCATTGTCGCCGCGCCGGGCGAACGAGCGCAGGCTGGCGGTGATCCGGCCCATGCGGTCGATCAGGTCGTTGATGGTCTTGAGGTTGGTGCTGGCGACGTCGAGCTGGCCGCGTTCCAGAAAGCGAATGGTGTTGCCGGACAGGGTGCGCATCGCCGCCAGCGGCTGGTTCAGTTCGTGGGCGATGCTGGTCGACATCTGGCCGATGGCCGCGAGTTTGCCGGCCTGCACCAGTTCGTCCTGGGCGCGGCGCAGGGTTTCTTCGGCCTGGCGCCGTTCGCGGATCTGGCTCTTCAGCCGTTCGTTGCTGGCGCGCAGATCGCCGGTGCGTTCGGTAATCCGACGCTCCAGTTGATTGTTGGCTTCCTGCAAGGCTTCGCGGGCGGCGAGGCGGGTGGCGATGACCTTGCGCCGCTCGTTCCAGGCGATCAGCAGGAACGCCACCAGCGCGAAGGCCACGGCCACCAGGATCCCCTGATTGATCGCTTCACGACGCAAGTCCTGCAACGGCGTGAGCAGGGTGAAATTCCATGGCGTGTCGCTCAGCGGCCGGGTCTGCGCCAGATAGCTGATGCTGTCGTCATCGGCGCTCAGTTCGCTGTTGGCCGGGAAGGTCAGTTTCTCCACACCGTCGGCCAGGGTTTCGCGGGCCAGCGGTTGCAGTTCGTTGAGCGGGAACCAGTAGTACTGCAGGCTGCGGGCGAGCTTCTCTTTGGTTTCATCGCTCAGCGGGACCACCGATTTCAGGCGCCGCGCCGGATCGCTGGAAAGAATGATGATGCCGTTCTCGTCGCTGACGAAGGCTTCCAGGCGGGCGCGTTGCCAGCGCTCTTCCAGCGCTTCGAGGCGCACCTTGACCACGGCGACGCCGATGATCTTGCCGTGTTCTTCCAGACCGTGGGCGAGGTAATAACCGGGTTCGCCGCTGGTGCTGCCGATGCCGTAGAAACGTCCGGGCTCGCCGCGCACGGCGTTCTGGAAATAGGCGCGAAAGGACAGGTCTTCGCCGAGGTAACTGTCGACGTCGCGCCAGTTGCTGGTGGCCATGACGCGGCCGGTAGTGTCCATCACGTAGATAGCCCGACTGCGGCTGCGCCGGTTCAGGCCTTCAAGGTAAGCATTGACCGTTTGCCGGTGTTCCGGGGTCGGGTCGGCCAGCAGTTGCGGGACACTGGTTTCCAGTTCCAGCAGGCTGGGCAGGTAGGTGTATTTGCTGATCTCGCTTTCGACCGTGCGCGCGTGCAGTTCGAGCTGACGCTGGCCGTTCTCGCTGAGGCTGCGGATGCCGAAATGTTCACTGGTCCAGAAGCCGATGTAACCCAGTCCGATCATCAGGATGATGATCAGCGGCGGCAGGAACAGATGGCGAATCAGACGGGGCTTCACGGCAAGTGATGGCGGCGCTGCGCGATAGAGATTGGGGTCGCATTTCATCACAGTTGCCTTGGGTCAACCACCACACAAATCTCTGGATCATCATCGATCCAATGTGGGAGCGGTGTGTGGTTTTTTAGTGCTGCAGGATTTTCTCGAGGAAGTGCTGCGCGCGTTCGGAGCGGGCGCTGATGTCGCCGAAGAACTCCTCTTTAGGGCAGTCTTCGATGATCTTGCCGGCGTCCATGAAGATCACGCGATCAGCCACTTTGCGCGCGAAGCCCATTTCGTGGGTCACGCACATCATGGTCATGCCTTCGTGGGCCAGTTGCACCATCACGTCGAGCACTTCGTTGACCATTTCCGGGTCGAGCGCCGAGGTCGGTTCGTCGAACAGCATGACGATCGGGTCCATGGCCAGTGCACGGGCAATCGCCACACGCTGCTGCTGACCGCCGGACAGTTGCCCCGGGTGCTTGTGCGCATGCGCCGACAAGCCGACGCGTTCCAGCAGTTGCAGACCTTTCTTGGTCGCCTCTTCCTTGCTGCGGCCCAGCACCTTGATCTGCGCGATGGTCAGGTTCTCGGTGATGGTCAGGTGCGGGAACAGCTCGAAGTGCTGGAACACCATACCGACGCGCGAACGCAGTTTCGGCAGGTTGGTCTTGGAGTCGGCAATCGAAGTGCCGTCGACGACGATGTCGCCTTTCTGGAACGGCTCCAGCGCGTTGACGCACTTGATCAGGGTCGACTTGCCCGAACCCGACGGACCGCAGACCACGATCACTTCGCCTTTCTTGACCTCGGTGCTGCAATCAGTCAGCACCTGGAAGTCGCCATACCACTTGTTGATGTTCTTGATGGAGATCATACGGCAAACCTTTTTTGCAGACGCTTGACCAGCAGCGAGGCGGAAAAGCTGATGATGAAGTAGACGACACCGGCAAAGATCAGGAACTCGTTGGAACGACCGATGATGTCGCCGCTGGAACGGGCGGAGTTGAGGAAGTCCACCAGGCCCACGGTGTAGACCAGCGAGGTGTCCTGGAACAGGATGATCGACTGTTGCAGCAGCAACGGGGTCATCTTGCGGAACGCCTGGGGCAGGATGATCAGCCGCATGGTCTGGCCATAGGTCATGCCCATCGCCTGGGCCGCGGCCATCTGGCCTTTGGGGATCGACTGCACGCCAGCCCGGACGATCTCACAGAAGTACGCGGCTTCGAACATCATGAAAGCCACGACGCAGGAGGTGAACGCGCCGATCGGGGTGTCTTCGCCGGTGATCCAGCGCAGCACGAACGGCACCGCCAGGTAGAACCAGGTGATCACCAGCAGCAGCGGGATCGAGCGGAAGTAGTTCACGTAGGCGCCGGCGACGCGCGACAGCAGTTTGCTCGACGACAGGCGCATCAGCGCGAGGATCGTCCCCAGCACGATACCGCCGATCACGCCCATGACCATCAGTTGCAAGGTCATGACCATGCCGTTCCACAGGCCCGGGATCGCAGGGATGATGCCGCTGAAATCGAAGTCCATTATTTACCCCCCACGGAGATCAGGCCGGGCACTGCGACTTTCTTCTCGACCATGCGCATCAGCAACATCAGGCTCATGTTCAGGGTGAAGTAGATCAGCGTGGCCAGGGTGAAGGCTTCAAACAGGTTGGCCGAGAACTCGGCGGTCTGCTTGGTTTGCGCCAGCAGTTCCATCAGGCCGATCAAGGACGCCACGGAGGAGTTCTTGAACACGTTGAGGAATTCCGAGGTCAGCGGTGGAATGATGATGCGGTAGGCCTGGGGCAGCAGCACGTTCCAATAGATCTGCGGCAGCTTGAAACCCATGGCGCGGGCGGCGGATTCCTGGCCGCGTGGCAGCGCCTGGATGCCGGTGCGCACTTGCTCGCAGACCCGGGCGGCGGTGAACAGGCCCAGGCACACGACCACGCTCAGGTAGGCCGAGGTGGTCGGGTTCAGATCCTGCTTGTACCAGTCCTGCAGGTTTTGCGGCAGCAGATCGGGCACCAGGAAGTACCAGATGAACAGCTGCACCAGCAGCGGCACGTTGCGAAACAGTTCGACGTAGCAGGTCGCGATGCCCGATACGAGGCGGTTCGGCACCGTGCGCATGACCCCCAGAATGGAGCCCAGCAGCAAGGCGATGATCCATGCCACGATGGCGATGGCAATGGTCCAGCCCAGGCCGGCGATGTACCAGTCGAGATAAGTCTCGCTGCCCACGCCGGTGGACTTGAAGAACACGCCCCAGTCCCAGTTGTAATTCATTAGGGTCTCCCCTCGAAATCGATCGATGTACAAGCACCCGCTTGGGGAAGATCCTTTCCCGTCCGACGTTGAACGCCGGGCACACGCGATCGGCTCGAAAACCGCCAGGTCGAGTGTTCCACTGTAAAACCAGCAGGTAACAGACGCCTGAGGGAGGGTGGCTCCCTCAGGGGATAAGGTTAGTCAGGAATCAGATTTTTACGTCAGGCGCCGGCTTGTCGCTCGGGTTGGCGATCAGTTCCTTGACCTTGTCGCTCATCGGGAAGTTGAGGTTCAGGCCCTTTGGCGGAATCGCGGTTTCGAACCACTTCTTGTAGATCTCGTTGATCTTGCCGGATTTGTACAGGCCGACGATGGCGTCATCCACAGCCTTCTTGAAGGCCGGGTCGTCTTTGCGAACCATGCACGCGTAGGCTTCGAAGGATTGCGGAGTACCGGTGATGACCCAGTCGTCCGGCTTCTTGGCCTTGGCTTCTTCGCCGGCCAGCAGGGCGTCGTCCATCATGAAGGCAACGGCACGGCCGCTTTCCAACATGTTGAAGGATTCGCCGTGGTCCTTGGCGGAGATGATGTTCATGCCCATCTGCTTGTCGGCGTTCATCGCTTTGATGATGCGCTCGGACGTGGTGCCAGCGGTGGTCACGACGTTTTTGCCTTTGAGGTCGGCAAAGTCTTTGTAGGACGGGTTGCCATCCTTGTCTTTCTTGACCAGCAGACGGGTGCCGATTTCGAAGATGTTGACGGTGAAGTCGACTTGCTGGGCGCGCTCGGCGTTATTGGTGGTCGAACCACACTCGATATCCGCGGTGCCGTTCTGGATCAGCGGGATACGGGTTTGCGAGGTCACCAGGTTGTATTTGACCTGCAGGTCTGGCTTGTTCAGGTCTTTTTTCAGGGCTTCAACGATGGCCATTTGAATGTCGTGGGAGTAGCCCACTGGCTTGCCGGAAGCATCCGCGATATAGGAAAACGGAATGGAACTGTCGCGGTGAGCGAGGGTGATGGTGCCGGAATCGTTGATTTTCTTCAGGGTGCCGGTGAGCTCGGCAGCGAAAACTGGAGTGCTGATCAGAGCGGCCGCAATGGCTGCGCCCAGGATATGGGGAACGATGCGCATCAAATTTTCCTCGAATTGTTTTTTTTATGGAGCCAGTTCGTCGGCCCTTTTGTGCTTCGAATGCCTGACGGCTCCTGAAGTGTTGGCACGGCAGGCATTCGTCGAGAGAGTGTAGAGCATGAGTCGTGCCAGAGCAGTCGATAGTGGCTAATGGCTTGATTTATAAGGTGATTAAAGTTTTGTGTCGGTGTTTTTCGATGAAACTGATCCGGTTATCCGAATCGACCGGGAGGTCGCGTTCGGAAATCCGAACGCTCTTTTAATCGCTGCCCTCATATTGATGATCGTTCGAGCCCACATTCCCTTGTGGCGAGGGGATTTATCCCCGATAGGTCGCGAAGCGGCCTTCTTTCAGCGCAAAGGCGAGGACCGCTTCGCAGTCCATCGGGGATAAATCCCCTCGCCACAGGGTTAGTGGCAGGCAAAGTAAGTCACGCAGCAAAAAGCCCCTGAATCTCTCAATTCAGGGGCTTTCGTTTAAGCGATGTTCAAATCACGCCGCTTCAGTCTTGCGGTTCTGCTCGACCTTGCCCAGGTAGGCCGCCAGTTTCTCTTGCTCGGCCGGGGTAGTGAACAGGCCCAGTTTGCTGCGACGCCACAGGATGTCGTGCGCCGTGGTGGCCCATTCTTCGCTGCACAGGTAATCGACTTCACGGGTGTAGAGCCCGCCACCAATGTGTTCGCCCATGTCGGCGAGGGTTTCCACGCCTTCGAGCATGCGCCAGGTGCGGCTGCCGTAGGTGGTGGCCCAGCGGCGGGCGATCTCGGTCGGGACGAAGTCGAACTTGTCGCGGATCTGCGCGCTCAAGGCTTGCGGGGTGGTCATGTCTTCGCCGCCGGGCAGGGTCGCGGTGGCGGTCCAGCTTGGGCGCATCTGGGTGAAGTACGGCATCAACTGGGCCATCGCTGACTCGGCGAGTTTGCGGTAGGTGGTCAGTTTGCCGCCGAACACCGACAGCAGCGGTGCTTCTTCGCCACCGCCAGACAATGCCAGGGTGTAATCGCGGGTCACGGCGGACGGGTTGTCGGATTCGTCGTTGCACAGTGGACGCACGCCCGAGTAGCTGTGCTGAATGTCGTCGCGGCTGATCTGCTTCTTGAAGTGAGCGTTGACCACTTTCAGCAGGTAATCGGTTTCGCCGTCGGTGATTGCCACTTTCGCCGGATCGCCGGTGTATTCACGGTCGGTGGTGCCGATCAGGGTGAAGTGGTTCAGGTACGGAATGGTGAAGACGATGCGCTGATCTTCGTTTTGCAGGATGTGCGCGTGATCGCCTTCGTACAGTTTCGGCACGATGATGTGGCTGCCCTGAATCAGGCGGATGCCGTACGGCGATTCCATTTTCAGGTCGTCACGAATGAACTTGGCGACCCACGGGCCGGCCGCATTCACCAGTGCTTTGGCGGTGATCGAAAACAGGCTGCCGTCAGCGCGTTCCAGGTTCAGGTGCCACAGGCCCTTGGCGCGGCGGGCGCTGACGCAACGGGTCTGGGTGTGTACGTGGGCACCTTTTTCCCGGGCGGCCATGGCGTTCAGAACGACGAGGCGGGCGTCATCGACCCAGCAATCGGAATATTCGAAGCCCTTGGTGATTTCGCTTTTCAGTGCGCTGTCGGCACCGAACTTCAGGCTTTTCGAACCTGGCAGCTTTTCACGCTTGCCGAGGTTGTCATAAAGGAACAGACCGGCGCGGATCATCCAGGCCGGACGCAGGTGCGGACGGTGCGGCAGCACAAAACGCATCGGCTTGACGATGTGTGGCGCCTTGGCCAGCAACACTTCGCGCTCGGCCAGCGCTTCACGCACCAGACGGAATTCGTAATGTTCGAGGTAGCGCAGGCCACCGTGGATCAGCTTGCTGCTGGCCGACGAGGTGTGGCTGGCCAGGTCATCCTTTTCGCAAAGGAACACCGAGAGACCGCGACCGGCGGCATCTGCTGCGATCCCCACGCCATTGATCCCGCCGCCAATCACGGCAACGTCGTAGATCTCGGAGATAGGGGGCGTACGCAAGGTAGATGTGGACATCGGCTGGCCTCGGGCTCTTTTGATTTTCTGTCTTGGAAATCGAACATAAATGTTCATTTGCGAAAATGGTAGCCCATAAAGACGCGCGCAGCCAGTCGCGTTCGATTGAAAAAACTCATCGAAGGGCGGCTAAAAGAAAATTTTCGAACATTATTGAGTCGAGGGATGCTTTTTGTGGCGAGGGGATTCATCCCCGATGGGCCGCGTAGCGGCCCCTCAATCAACTACCGTGGGGTATCAGGCACACCGCATTGGATGGTTTTGGGACTGCTTCGCAGCCCATCGGGGATAAATCCCCTCGCCACATGGGAATGTTGAGGGTTTAAACGACTTCCAGACGAATCTTGTGCTGGCTCAGCAGTTGCGGCAGTGCCGGCACTGGCTGCTGATCGGTCACCAGGCAGTCGATCAGGCTGATCGGACCCAATCGAATCATCGCATTGCGCCCGAACTTGCTCGAGTCCGCCGCCAGAATCACCTGCCGCGCATTGGCAATGATCGCCTGCGACACGCGCACTTCCTGATAATCGAAGTCGAGCAGGCTGCCGTCTTCGTCGATGCCGCTGATACCCACCAGCGCGAAATCGACCTTGAACTGGTTGATGAAGTCCACGCTCGCCTGACCCACCACACCGCCGTCACGGCGCACGTTGCCGCCAGTCAGTAGCACATCGAAATCATCCTTGGCACTGAGCATCGAGGCGACGTGCAGGTTGTTGGTGATGATCTTCAGATGGTTGTGATTGAGCAGGGCGCGGGCAATCGATTCGGTGGTGGTGCCGATGTTGATGAACAGCGAGGCGTGATCGGGGATCTGCGCGGCGATGGCTTCGCCGATGCGTTGTTTTTCGTCGCGCATCTGGTCGGCGCGCATCGCGTAGGCGGTGTTTTCGACGCTGGAATCATAGGCCGCGCCGCCATGGTAGCGGCGCAACAGATTGGCTTCCGCGAGCTGATTGATATCGCGGCGGATGGTTTGCGGGGTAACAACGAACAGCGTGGCCATTTCCTCGATGCTCACATAGCCGCGTTCGCGGACCAGCTCGAGGATTTGCTGCTGACGGGGAGGCAGATTCATGGGGCTTCCTTTGGGCTGCCGTGCAAAATTTGCCCATGATGACGCAGGAATCTCCTCCCGACCAGTTTCCAAACAACGTGAAAGCTACTGCGCTCGGCAATCCTGCGTTAAAAACAGGCTCGGACTGCTCATTTACAAACCCGTAAACTCCGCGTCCTCGCCTGTTTTTGCCTTGTCTTGCCTTCGCTCGCTACGCTTTCACGCTGTTTGGACAGCTTAAGTCAGTCTTCAGACTGGCTTATTCAGCGTCTTCACGCGCCCAGTCACGGGTGCGGCTGACGGCTTTTTTCCAGCCTTTGTACAGTTTCTCTTTCTCGACTTCTTCCAGGCTCGGTTCGAACTCACGCTCGATCACGGCCTTGCCGCGCAGTTCGTCGAGGCTGCCCCAGAAACCGCACGCCAGACCGGCCAGATACGCTGCGCCCAGCGCGGTGGTTTCGCGCATTTGCGGACGCTCGACCTGGGTGCCGAGGATGTCGGCCTGGAACTGCATGAGGAAGTTGTTCGCGACCGCGCCGCCGTCCACGCGCAGGGCCTTGAGGCGTTCGCCGGAGTCCTGTTGCATGGCGTCGAGTACGTCGCGGGTCTGGTAGGCGATCGATTCCAGCGCAGCGCGGATGATGTGATCCACGCGCACGCCGCGCGTCAGACCGAACAGTGCACCGCGGGCATACGGGTCCCAGTACGGAGCGCCCAGACCGGTGAAGGCCGGTACCAGGTACACGCCGTTGCTGTCCTTCACTTTATTGGCGAAGTATTCGGTGTCGTGAGCGTCGTTGACGATCTTCAGTTCATCGCGCAGCCACTGCACGGTCGAACCGCCGTTGAACACCGCGCCTTCCAAAGCGTAAGCCACTTCGCCACGCGGGCCGCAAGCGATGGTGGTGAGCATGCCGTGTTGCGATTTCACCGCTTTGTCGCCGGTGTTCATCAGCAGGAAGCAGCCGGTGCCGTAGGTGTTTTTCGCCTGGCCCGGCTCGACGCACATCTGGCCGAACAGTGCCGCTTGCTGATCACCGGCGATACCGCCGATGGCGATGCCGCTCTTGGTGCGACCGTAGATTTCCGAAGAGGCTTTGACTTCCGGGAGCATTTCGCGCGGGATGTCGAGGATTTCCAGCATCTTCGAATCCCACTCCAGCGAATGGATGTTGAAGAGCATGGTGCGCGAGGCGTTGGTGTAGTCGGTGACGTGTACCTTGCCACCGGTGAATTTCCAGATCAGCCAGCTATCGACGGTGCCGAACAGCAGTTCGCCATTGCGCGCACGCTCGCGGCTACCTTCGACGTTGTCGAGGATCCACTTCAGCTTGGTGCCGGAGAAGTACGGGTCGGTGACCAGACCAGTGTTGTCGCGGATGTACTCTTCGTGGCCATCGCGCTTGAGCTGCTGGCAGATCTCGGTGCTGCGGCGGCACTGCCAGACGATGGCGTTGTACACCGGACGACCGGTGGTCTTGTCCCAGACCACGGTGGTTTCACGCTGGTTGGTGATACCGATGGCGGCGACCTGATCGTGATGCAGACCGGCCTGTGCCAGCGCTTCGACCATCACCGCGCTCTGGGTCGCAAAGATTTCCATTGGATCGTGTTCGACCCAGCCGGCTTGCGGGTAGTGCTGGGCGAATTCGCGCTGGGCGGTGCAGACCACGTTCGCATCGCGGTCGAAAATGATCGCGCGGGAGCTGGTCGTACCCTGATCGAGGGCAATGATGTAGTTCTTATTCTGAATGTCGGTCATGTCGATTGCCTTGGACGAAATAAGGGAGAGTGGGCCGTGGCGCGGGCTCTAAAGGGCAGGAACCCGCGCCGACTGTTTCAAGAAGTTCTTGGTTTGCCGTCAATGGCCGGTTCTGCATCCTTTGTAGCAGGTGTGGCGCCGGTCAGGTGACGGGCGATGAGCCCGCGATACCCGGCAGCGCCGAGGCAGGCACCGACAATCGGTGCAAAAATCGGAATCAGGAAGTACGGAATATCGCGGCCGCCAGTGAAGGAAATTTCACCCCAGCCGGCGAAGAAAGTCATCAGTTTCGGACCGAAGTCACGCGCCGGGTTCATCGCAAAACCGGTCAGCGGGCCCATCGAGCTGCCGATTACGGCAATCAGCAAACCGATCAGCAGCGGAGCCATCGGGCCTTTCGGCAGACCGTTGTTGTCATCGGTCAGGGCCATGATCACGCCCATCAGGATCGCGGTGATGATCATCTCGACCAGGAATGCCTGAGCGGTGGACAGTACCGGATTGGGGAAGGTCGAGAACACCGAGGCCAACTCAAGGCTGGCGGCGGTGCCACGCACCATGTGGTGAGTTTGTTCGTAATCGAAGAATAAATTGCTGTACAGCGTGTACACCAACAGCGCACCGCAGAACGCGCCGGCGATCTGCGACAGGATATAGAACGGCAGTTTGCGCTTTTCGAAGTCGGCGAAAATGCTCAGGGCAATGCTCACGGCGGGGTTCAGATGCGCGCCGGAAACCCCGGCGGTCAAGTAGATCGCCATGCTCACGCCGACGCCCCAGATAATGCTGATTTCCCACAGACCGAAGCTGGCGCCCGCGACTTTGAGCGCGGCGACACAGCCAGTGCCGAAAAAGATCAGAAGTGCAGTCCCCAGAAACTCGGCCAGGCATTGGCCGGAAAGCGATGGTTGCTGTAAAGCAGTTGTCATTGAAAACCTCGATTTTTGTTGTTGTCTGGCGCGTTTGCCGTCAGGGCAAGGCGCGATTTTCCCCGGGGCAGGATCCCCATCCTGTTCCCGGTTTACTGCTGGGTGCTGCGGTGATGATAATTCTTACATTATTCAGATTCGAAAAAATATAGACAAGAAACAAACCTGTCAAAGGTCGAAAGTGAACCATCGGTCACAATTAAACTATCAGCCTGCTGAATGATCCTGCGGAGGACGGGGGCGATAGCCCGGTGATTCACCTGCAACGCCCGGAAAACGGGGCCTGCGCTAGAGCCTTTTGCGAGGTGATGGCCTAGAATCCGGCGCAGGATTTTTCTGTTGATACCGAGCCTGGAGCTGCCATGACCCCTGCGTTGGACTTGTTGAAAAAAGTTCGTGCCGAACATCGCGTGCACAGTTACGAACATGACCCCAAGGCCGCGTCCTATGGGCTGGAGGCCGCCGAGAAACTGGCGCTGGAGCCGGCGCAGGTGTTCAAGACGCTGCTCGCTGCCAGCGAAAAAGGTGAATTGCTGGTCGCGGTGGTGCCGGTCGTCGGAAGTCTTGATCTCAAAGGTCTGGCACACGCGGCGGGCGTCAAGAAAGTCGAAATGGCTGACCCGGCTGCGGCGCAGCGTTCCACCGGTTACCTGTTGGGCGGCATCAGTCCGCTGGGGCAGAAGAAGCGTCTGCGCACCTTCATCGATAACTCGGCCCAAGGCTTTGCGACTATTTATGTCAGTGCTGGCCGACGTGGCCTGGAAGTCGAATTGGCGCCGGCGGTTCTGGCTGAACACACGCAAGCCAAATTTGCCGACATCGGTCGTGCATGAACTTGCGTTCTGTATGAAGAAAATTGCCCGGTTCTGTCACTGGCGCTGAGCGCAGCGTGGCTGCATGCTCTGCCGACTCACTCAGGGAGAAGGTTATGCAGCTCGAATTTCATCAGGTTGATGCGTTCAGTGATCGGCCGTTCAGTGGCAACCCGGCGATGGTGTATCGGCTCGATGCATGGCTCGCGGACGATTTGATGCAGAAGATCGCTGCCGAACACAATCTGGCAGAAACCGCGTTCGTGGTGCGCGAAGGCGCGGCGTGGCACATCCGCTGGTTCACCCCGACCACCGAGGTGCCGCTGTGCGGGCATGCCACACTGGCCAGCGCCTATGTGTTGTTCGAGGTCTACAAGGAAAATGCCGAACGACTGGACTTCATCTGCAAGTCCGGGCCGCTTAGCGTCAGCCGCGAGGGCGATCGCCTGTGGCTGGACTTCCCGTCGATTGTGCCGTCAGAAATTGGCGTGACGCTGGATGTCGAGCGTGCGCTGGGCGTCGAGGCGGTGGATGTGCTCGGTTCCAATGAATTGTTTGTGGTGCTGGAGTCGGAGCAGGCAGTGCTCGACTGCACGCCGGACATGATTGCACTGGCAAAACTGCCGTGGCTCGGCGCCATCGTGACCGCGCGCGGCAATCAGCACGATTTCGTCTCGCGCTACTTCGCCCCGGCGATCGGCATCAATGAAGATCCGGTCACTGGATCTACGCATTGCAGCCTGATTCCGTACTGGTCGAAACGTCTGGGGAAGTCCAGTCTGACCGCGTGCCAGCGTTCGGCGCGGGGCGGGGAGTTGTTCTGTCGGCTGGAGGGGGAGCGGGTGAAGATCGGCGGGAATGCGACGCTGGTGGCCAGCGGCACTCTGATCCTGGGTTGAACCCAAAACCAACTGTGGGAGCGGGCTTGCTCGCGAATGCGGGGTGTCAGTCAACGATGATGGTGGCTGATATACCGCATTCGCGAGCAAGCCCGCTCCCACAGTTTTGATCCGGGGCGGATCAGAGGGCGGTGCTGTAGCGGCGGACGCCGTTTTCCGCAGCCGGGATTTGCGCGGCAGTGCTGCCCGATGCCTGGAACAACACCAGATGTTCAGCCGCTACGCGAATTCCCACCTCCGCACCCACCTGATGGTCGGCATGGCTGGGGAAGATCGATTCCAGTTGCGCACCGGTCGGCAGTTGCAGGCGATACAGGGTCGAGGCACCCAGGAACGTCTTGCCGACGATCCGCGCTTTCAACCCGCTGTCCGGCGCATAAACGATGTCATCCGGACGCAGCAACACATCCACTGCGCCACCCACCGGCCAGGTGTAGGCGCGGTTGCCGCGCAGTTCGCCGAGTTCGGTCTGCACCGACTCCGGGCTGCCGAGCTGGCCGCGGATGAAATAACCCTGACCGATGAAGCTGGCGACAAACGGCGTCGCCGGCTCATGGTAAAGGTTGTAGGGCGTATCCCATTGCTCCAGGCGACCTTCCTTGAATACACCAACATGATCGCTGACGGCGAAGGCTTCTTCCTGATCGTGAGTCACCAGAATCGCACTGGTGCCACGGGCCTTGAGGATGTCACGCACTTCGTGGCTGAGCTTGCGCCGCAGTTCGCCATCGAGGTTGGAGAAGGGCTCGTCGAGCAGCAGCAATTGCGGCTCCGGCGCCAGGGCGCGGGCGAGGGCAACGCGCTGTTGCTGGCCGCCGGACAGCTCGTGCGGGTAGCGCTTGCCGAGGTTCTTCAGGTTGACCAGTTCCAGCAGCTCCTCGGTGACGCGCTCCTTGTTCGGGTGCTTGCGGATACCGAAGGCGATGTTGTCTGCAACACTCAGGTGCGGGAACAGCGCGTAATCCTGAAACACCATGCCGATCCGGCGTTTCTCTGGTGCCAGAGTGAAACCGGCGCTGGAGATGGTTTCACCTCCCAGGGTGATTTCCCCTTCATGCACCGGTTCAAAACCGGCAATCGCGCGCAGGGTGGTGGTCTTGCCGCAGCCGGACGAGCCGAGCAGGCAGCCGATGTCACCGGCGTTGAGGTGCAGATTGAGGTTCTGCACCACGCGTTGATCTTGATAGCCGCAAGCGAGGTTGCGCAGATTCAGCAGTAATTCATGGCTCATGCGTGGTGATATGCCGGTTCGACGAGGAACTCGAGCAGGGCCTTCTGTGCGTGGAGACGGTTTTCTGCCTGATCCCAGGCGACGGAGCGCGGGTCATCAAGCAGGTCGAGGCTGATTTCTTCACCGCGGTGCGCCGGCAGGCAGTGCATGAACAGCACATCTTCGGCCGCCAGATCGAGCAGGGCGCGGGTCACCTGAAACGGAGCGAACAACTTCAGGCGCTTGGCAGTTTCCTCTTCCTGACCCATCGAAGTCCAGACATCGGTGCTCACCAGATGCGCACCGCGCACGGCATCCTGCGGATCACGGACGATGTTCACGCGATCGCCGGCGCGGGCGACAAATTCCGGATTAGGCTCGTAGCCCTGCGGGCAGGCAACGCGCAACTGGAAGTCGAACTGGATCGCCGCTTCTATATAGCTGTTGCACATGTTGTTGCCGTCGCCGATCCAGGCCACGGTCTTGCCCTGGATCGAGCCGCGGTGTTCGAGGAAGGTCTGCATGTCGGCCAGCAACTGGCACGGGTGCAGGTCATCGGACAGGCCGTTGATCACCGGCACGCGCGAGTTGGCGGCGAATTCGGTCAGGGTGCTGTGGGCAAAGGTACGGATCATCACCGCGTCGAGCATGCTCGACATGACGATGGCGCAGTCGCCGATCGGCTCGCCACGGCCCAGCTGGGTGTCGCGTGGCGAGAGGAAGATCGCCTGGCCACCGAGCTGGATCATGCCGGCCTCGAAGGAGATCCGGGTACGGGTCGAGGACTTCTCGAAGATCATCCCCAGGACGCGGTTTTTCAGCGGCTCGAACAGTACGCCGCGGTTACGCAGGTCCTTGAGCTCAACGCCTCGACGGATCACGCTGACCAGCTCTTCGGGCGTGCAATCCATCAGGGAGAGAAAGTGCCTTGCGCTCATCATTGACTACCTTTTTGCTACAGACCGCAGATGCTCAAAGCCTTGTTTAACGGAACAACGGGCGAGACCTGCGGCGTAAGCCGCACGGGGCGACGAAATAGGGGAAGGCGCGATATTGACACTAAATGTCGCGTTACGCCAATAGGCTACGGTTTTTGCGGGATTCGGAGAGCACACTGGATGTTACAGCCGCGCATTTGAAGCCGGGTTCAGGACAGCAGCGAGCCTCTTTGTACACCGGCCTCGCCGGGCTTGGCAATGCGGCGTGGCGGGGATCATGTGGATCAGGTCGGTTTGCGACCGTGGCGCCATGCCATCACTTGGTCGGATGCTCAGACTGAAACATTTGCTAAAGCAAAGTGCTGGGTTATAAATAAGTTTCGAGCGACGCAGGAAGCCTCCGCATGGAATCGAAAGAAAAACTGTTAATGGAACTGCTGGGCCACACAGCTCGCTCACTGACCCATCTCACCGCGTCGGTCACTTCGATGTCTTTCGAGCTGCTGCGCAGCGAGGACGAAGTGGTCAAGACCGCGGGCCGCCACATGATCGATCGCATGGCGACCATCAGTGCCGGGCTCGACGAGCACTGGCGGTTGATCGGCGAACTCACCGGCGTGCACGTCGCCCACGAGCAGATCGAAACCATTCAGGAAATTCAGTTGGCCGCGCCGCCGCAGCTGCCGTCGAACTGAACATGGCGGTGTATCGGCTCGCCTGATAACCGTCGATTCACAAGACGAACGTCGCTGGCGCAGGATCTGCGCCGGGGCCATAGTTTTGTTCCCGCGGGCCTGATTGCCTGCCCAGAACAAGACAGAGACTGGCCATGACCAAGACTCTCCATCACCGTGCCTGCCACCTGTGCGAAGCCATCTGCGGCCTGACCATCGAGACCACCGAAACCGATGGCAACGTCGCGATCACCTCGATCAAGGGGGACGCGCTCGACACGTTCAGTCGTGGGCACATCTGCCCCAAGGCCGTGGCCCTGCAAGACATCCAGAATGATCCCGACCGCCTGCGCCAGCCGATGCGCCGGGTCGGCAGCGAATGGCTGCCGATCGAGTGGGACGAAGCCTTCGCACTGGTGGCCGAGCGTCTGGCGGCGATTCAGCAGCGTCACGGGCAGAATGCGGTGGCGGTCTACCAGGGCAACCCGAGCGTGCACAACTATGGGCTGATGACTCACAGCAACTACTTTCTCGGCCTGCTGAAGACGCGCAATCGCTTCTCGGCGACTTCGGTCGATCAGTTGCCGCATCACCTGAGCAGTTACCTGATGTACGGCCACGGCTTGCTGTTGCCGATCCCGGACATTGATCACACCGATTTCATGCTGATCCTGGGCGGTAATCCGCTGGCATCGAACGGCAGCATCATGACCGTGCCCAATGTCGAGAAACGCCTGAAGGCGATTCAGGCGCGCGGCGGCAAAGTGGTGGTGGTCGATCCACGGCGCAGCGAAACGGCAGCTATCGCCGATCAGCACTTGTTTGTGCGGCCGGGTGGCGACGCGGCGCTGTTGTTTGGCTTACTCAATACGCTTTTCAGCGAAGGGCTGACCCGTGACTGTCACTTGCCGGTTGATGGCCTTGATGAAGTGCGCGCAGCCGTCGCCACGTTTACTGCCGAAGCCATGAGCCCGCTGTGCGCCGTTCCCGCTGAACAGATCCGCCAACTGGCCCGGGACTTCGCCGCTGCACCAAGCGCTGTTTGCTACGGCCGGATGGGCGTTTCCACTCAGGCCTTCGGCACGCTATGCCATTGGGTCGTGCAGTTGATCAATCTGGTGACTGGCAATCTCGATCGCGTCGGCGGTGCCTTGTGCACAGAGCCAGCGGTGGATCTGGTGGCATCGACCTCGGGCGGGCATTTCAACAAATGGCAGAGCCGGGTATCCGGGCGGCCCGAGTACGGCGGCGAGCTGCCGGTATCGGCGCTGGCGGAAGAGATGCTCACCGAAGGCGAAGGGCAGATTCGCGCGCTGATCACTGTGGCCGGCAATCCGGTGTTGTCGACGCCAAACGGCCGGCAACTGGAGCAGGCGCTCGATGGTCTGGAGTTCATGCTCAGCATCGACCTGTACATTAACGAAACCACGCGCTACGCCGATCTGATTCTGCCGTCGACCTCAGCGCTGGAGAACGATCATTACGACACTACTTTCAATCTGTTCGCGGTACGCAACGTCACCCGCTTCAACCGCGCGATTCTCGCCAAGCCCGAGGGCGCATTACACGACTGGGAGATCTTTGTCGGTCTGGCCAAGGCGTTTGCCGAGAAGACCGGCAAGGAGCTGAAACCGACGATGCCGCCGGCGAAGATGATCGACATGGGCCTGCGCATGGGCCTGTATGGCGATGCGTCCGAGCAAAAGCTGTCATTGGCGACATTGTTCGATCATCCGCACGGGATAGATCTTGGGGCGTTGAAGCCTAATCTGGCTGCACGCCTCAAGACGCCGAATCAACGAGTGCAGGCTGCGCCGCCGGAAATTCTCGCCGATCTCGCACGCTTTGCGGCCTTGCAGGCGCCGGCGGCCGATGAGCTGCTGATGATCGGCCGGCGCCATGTGCGCAGCAACAATTCGTGGATGCATAACTACCATCGTCTGGTGAAGGGCAAGCCACGGCATCAATTGCTGATGCACCCGGATGACCTCGCCAGCCGGGGGCTCAACGATGGTCAGTTAGTTCGCGTCAGCTCGCGGGTAGGGCAGATCGAGGTCGAGGTGCTCGGCAGTCTGGACATGATGAAGGGCGTGGTCAGCCTGCCGCACGGTTGGGGACATGCTCGGCCGGGCGTGCAAATGGCAATCGCCAGTGGGCAGCCGGGATCGAGTGCCAACGACCTGACCGATGAATGCCAGCTCGACGAGTTGTCGGGTAACGCCGCGCTCAATGGCGTGCCGGTGACCGTGGCAGCGGCCTGAACGAGACCGTCGGGGAGACCGAGCATGGCGCTCGGGATTCCGTTACAATGCGTCACCGTGCCGACCCATGAGTCGGAAAGTTCAGCCGAGGTGCTCCATGGATATCATCGAAACGATTAAAGAGCAGATTGCCAACAACACCATTCTGCTTTACATGAAAGGCTCGCCGAATGCCCCGCAGTGTGGCTTCTCCGCGAAAGCTGCGCAGGCTGTAATGGGCTGTGGCGAGAAGTTCGCCTACGTCGACATCCTGCAGAACCCGGAAATCCGCGCCAACCTGCCAAAGTACGCCAACTGGCCGACTTTCCCGCAACTGTGGGTCGGCGGTGAGCTGGTCGGCGGTAGCGACATCATGGCTGAAATGTTCGCCAACGGTGAGCTGCAGACTCTGGTCAAGGAAGCATCGGCCAAGGCTGCTGCGGCCAAGTCCGAAGCCTGATCCGGTTTTTGTGGGAGCGAGCAAGCTCGCTCCCACAGGGATCTGCATCTGATCCGGGATTTGCCAATAAAAAGCCCCGCACCTCGAAAGAGGGCGGGGCTTTTTAGTGTCGCGAATTCAGCGGGCGCTTATTTACTCTTCGCCCATCTGCGATTGCAGATAGTTCTCAAGACCGACTTTATCGATCAGGCCCAGTTGGGTTTCCAGCCAGTCGATATGCTCTTCTTCGGATTCGAGAATGTCTTCGAGCAGTTCACGGCTGCCAAAGTCGCCAACCGATTCGCAATGGGCGATGGCGGCTTTCAGATCGGCGTGGCCGGTCTTCTCGATACGCAGGTCACATTCCAGCATCTCCTGGGTGTGCTCGCCGATGTGCAGCTTGCCCAGATCCTGCACGTTCGGCAGGCCTTCGAGGAACAGAATGCGCTTGATCAGCTTGTCCGCGTGTTTCATCTCGTCGATGGATTCGTGGTACTCGTGCTTGCCCAGCTTGTTCAGGCCCCAATCTTCATACATGCGCGCATGCAGGAAGTACTGATTGATCGCGACCAGTTCATTGGCAAGGATCTTGTTGAGATGCTGGATGACTGTAATGTCGCCTTTCATGATGGGAGTCCTGCCCTGTATTAGCTGTATATAAGGCGGAGTTTGAGCTTGGTATTTATAAGTGTCAAACCTAAGTTATTGAATAATAAATGAAATTAAATCTGAATAAGAATGTTTGTGTTCCGCGTCTAGCGCCTAAGCGCTTGATTTGCGGGCATAAAAAAACCGGACATATGCCCGGTTTTTTGAAATAGGGGTGATTATGCCGCGGTAAATTCTACGGGGTAGGGTATCGCAGCCTGAGCGGTTTGCAGCTTGGTCAGGGTTTCGCGAACCACTTCCTTGGCAAGGCACGCACATTTGCCGCATTGGCTGGCGACGCCGGTGGCCTGGCGGACTTCTTTGTAGCTGCAGCAACCTTCATAGATCGCTTCGCGGATTTGTCCGTCGGTGACGCCAGTGCAGAGACAAACATACATAAGTGAGAACCGTCGCTGGTTGTGACTCAATTGCGATGGATCTTAATGTTAACGAGAATGATTGTCAAAGTGCTTTCTGAATGGTTTTCGATCGAAAAGCCGGTCACTGACGAACGGTGATTAATGGCGAATTGCCTGGCCCCGAAAATGCTGGTCCGTTATCCGCCTTGGGCAAAAAACCGTTAAGGACAGGCGAAAAACGCAGTGTATGATGGTCGGCCCTTGCGAAGAGGGTTCGTGTCACAGGGCTGTCGCCTCAAGGTGGCAGGCTGGCCCGGGCCCTGAACTTCAAGTTATTCACCAGGAGATATCCATGAGCGTACTCGTAGGCAAACAAGCCCCAGACTTCACCGTCCCGGCCGTACTCGGCAATGGCGAGATCGTTGACAGCTTCACCCTGTCCTCGGCCATCAAAGGCAAATACGGCCTGGTGTTCTTCTACCCACTGGACTTCACCTTCGTCTGCCCGTCCGAGCTGATCGCTCTGGACAACCGCATGGCCGACTTCAAGGCGCGCAACGTGGAAGTGGTTGCCGTGTCGATCGACTCGCACTTCACCCACAACGCCTGGCGCAACACTCCGGTCAACAATGGCGGCATCGGCCAGGTGAAATACACCATGGCTGCCGACATGAAGCACGAAATCGCCAAGGCCTACGACGTTGAGTCCGAAGGCGGCGTGGCTTTCCGTGGCGCGTTCCTGATCGACGACAAGGGCGTTGTCCGCTCGCAGATCATCAACGACCTGCCGCTGGGCCGTAACATGGAAGAGCTGATCCGTCTGGTCGACGCGCTGCAATTCCACGAAGAGCACGGCGAAGTCTGCCCTGCCAACTGGAAAAAAGGCGACAAAGGCATGAACGCTTCGCCAGAAGGCGTTGCGGCTTACCTGACCGAGAACGCTGCTGCCCTGTAAGGCGCAACGTCGCGGTACAAAAAAACCGGCCCATGTGGCCGGTTTTTTTATGCGCGGGAAATACCCGACGAGGATCAGTCGTCGAAGTCTTCCCAGCCGCCCATCTGTTTCCAGCGGTTGACGATGCCGCAGAACAGCTCGGCGGTCTTCTCGGTGTCGTAACGCGCCGAATGCGCTTCACGGCCGTCGAAGTCGATGTCCGCTGCCTGACAGGCCTTGGCCAGCACGGTTTGACCGTAAGCCAGACCGGCCAGCGTCGCGGTGTCGAAGCTGGAGAACGGGTGGAACGGGTTGCGCTTCATGTCCAGACGCGCAACCGCAGCATTCAGGAAGCCGAGGTCGAAGCTGCTGTTGTGGCCGACCAGAATCGCGCGCTTGCAGCCGTTGGCCTTCAGCGCCTTGCGGATGCCACGGAAGATGTCGGTCAGCGCGGTTTCTTCGCTGACGGCCATGCGCAGCGGGTGATCGAGTTTGATACCGGTGAACTCCAGGGCCGCCGCTTCGATGTTGGCGCCTTCGAACGGTTCGACGCGGAAGAAGTAGGTGTGATCCGGGTAGACGAAACCCTTTTCATCCATGGCGATGGTGGTCGCGGCAATCTCCAGCAGAGCGTCGGTGGCCGAGTTGAAGCCACCGGTCTCTACGTCGACGACTACCGGCAGGTAACCGCGAAAACGTGCTGCCATTGGGTGACGGGAACCGCCGCCGCCACCTTGACCGTCCAGTTCGTCGTCGAAATGGTCTTCACTCACGCGTGTTCCTCCAGCAGGCGCCAGCGCAGTTTTTCACCGGCGCGCAGCGGGATAACGTTCAGCTCGCCAAACGGCAGGCTGGTCGGGGCGGTCCATTCTTCGCGAACCAGGGTGATGCGATCGGTGTTGACCGGCAGGCCGTAGAAGCGCGGACCGTTGAGGCTGGCGAACGCTTCGAGCTTGTCCAGCGCATTGCGCTGTTCGAACGCTTCGGCATACAGCTCGATGGCGGCGTACGCGGTGTAGCAGCCGGCGCAGCCGCAGGCGGCTTCCTTGGCGTGCTGGGCGTGCGGCGCCGAGTCGGTGCCGAGGAAGAACTTCGCGCTGCCGCTGGTGGCGGCGTCGAGCAGGGCTTCCTGATGGGTATTACGCTTGAGGATCGGCAGGCAATAGAAGTGCGGCCGGATCCCGCCCACCAGCATGTGGTTGCGGTTGTACAGCAGGTGATGCGCGGTGATGGTGGCGCCGACGTTGGCCGAAGCCTCGTTGACGAACTGCACCGCGTCGCCGGTGGTGATGTGTTCGAACACCACTTTGAGCGTCGGGAAACGCTCGACGACACGGCGCATGTGTTCATCGATGAAAATCTTTTCGCGGTCGAAGACGTCGACATCGCCACGGGTGACTTCGCCATGGATCAGCAGCGGCATGCCGACTTCGGCCATGGCTTCCAGCGTCGGGAAGATCTTGTCGATGCTGGTCACGCCGGAATCGGAGTTGGTGGTGGCGCCGGCCGGGTACAGTTTGGCGGCGTGCACGAAACCGCTGGCCTTGGCCTCACGAATTTCTTCAGGCTGGGTGCGGTCGGTGAGGTACAGCACCATCAGCGGTTCGAAGCGACTGCCGGCCGGGCGGGCAGCGAGAATCCGCTGGCGATAGCCGTCGGCTTCAGCGGCGTTGCGCACCGGTGGTACCAGGTTGGGCATGATGATGGCGCGGCCAAAGGTGCGCGCAACATCGGCAACGGTATTGGTCAACACGGCACCATCGCGAAGATGAATGTGCCAGTCGTCGGGACGCAGCAGGGTCAGGCGGTCGGACATGAGGGGATTCCAGGCGGGTCAAACTGAGGGGAATGCTACCGGAAAAGACTCTTGCAGGCACCCGCTATCAAGTTTTGCAGGAACCTTCCGATATCCCGTAGGTATGCCGTAAACATAGTGTGAATCGGTCTTTGTGTTACAGAAGCCAATGGAGCCTCCCGTGCGCCAGCGATATTTAGCCTTGCTCAGTGTGTTCGCCAGCCTCCCCGCGATGGCGCTGACCTACCAGACGCGTCTGGAGAACATTGAGTGGACGGTCGAGGGCGACAAGTTCGAGTGCCGCCTGACCCAGCCGATCACCGATTTCGGCTCGGGCCAGTTCGTGCGGAAAGCCGGCGAGCAGGCGATATTCCGCCTCAATGCCTACAACGCCATGCTCGGCGGCGGTTCGGCGACGTTGCTTGCCGCGGCGGCGCCATGGCAGCCGGGGCGCAACGACATCAATCTGGGCAGCGTCAGGATCGGCACCGGCAACGTGCTGTTCAACAGTTCGCAATCCCAGGCCGGCGGGCTGATCAGTGGTTTACTCGACGGTCGCAGTCCGGTGGTGCGCCGTGCGTCCGGCGATGGCCGGGTTTCGGAAGTGCGTCTGCTGCCGGTGAAGTTCAGCAAAGCGTTCAATGATTACCAGACGTGTGTGGCGAAGTTGCTGCCGCAGAATTTCGATCAGGTGAAGCAATCGCAGATCGGCTTCCCCGGCGAAGGCACCGATCTGGATGCCGCCGCCAAAGCCAGGCTGCAGGTGATGCTCGAGTTCATGAAGGCCGATCCGACGGTCAATCACATCGAACTCGATGGCTACTCCGACAATAGCGGTAATCGTCTGACCAATCGTGAGCTGTCACGCCGTCGAGCGCTGGCGGTAGTCGACTTTTTCAAGGCCAACGGCATCGCCGAATCGCAGATCACCGTGCGTTTCCACGGCGAGCAATACCCGCTGGTGCCGAACAACAATGCGGCCAACCGGGCGAAGAATCGTCGGGTCAGTGTGAAGCTCGCGCGAGTCGCGCCGACTACCGCGCCAGCACCGCAAGCCAGCACTTCTGCCAACGCTGCGGCGACTTCCTGACCCGTCGGTCATCGTCGCGCTGTCGACAGATTCTGTCGCTTTGTCGTCTTAAGCTGTCGCGCCTCTGTAAATTATCGGATTTGAGCGGTAGACTCCTCGGCTTTCCGTAGAACCCCGTGGAGTGATGGCATGGCGGACGTAAACAAGGTCGTTCTGGCGTATTCCGGCGGCCTGGACACTTCGGTGATCCTCAAGTGGCTGCAGGATACTTATAACTGTGAAGTGGTGACCTTCACTGCTGACCTGGGTCAGGGCGAAGAGGTCGAGCCGGCTCGCGCCAAGGCTCAGGCCATGGGCGTCAAAGAAATCTACATCGACGACCTGCGCGAAGAATTCGTGCGTGACTTCGTGTTCCCGATGTTCCGCGCCAACACCGTTTACGAAGGCGAGTACCTGCTGGGTACTTCCATCGCACGTCCGCTGATCGCCAAACGCCTGATCGAAATCGCCAACGAAACCGGCGCCGACGCCATTTCCCATGGCGCCACCGGCAAGGGCAACGATCAGGTGCGTTTCGAACTGGGTGCCTATGCACTCAAGCCTGGCGTCAAAGTGATCGCGCCATGGCGTGAGTGGGACCTGCTGTCGCGCGAGAAGCTGATGGACTACGCCGAGAAGCACGCGATCCCGATCGAGCGTCACGGCAAGAAGAAGTCCCCGTACTCGATGGACGCCAACCTGCTGCACATCTCCTATGAAGGCGGCGTGCTGGAAGACACCTGGACCGAGCACGAAGAAGACATGTGGCGCTGGACCGTCTCCCCGGAGAAGGCTCCTGACACCCCGCAATACCTGGAACTGACCTACCGCAACGGCGATATCGTCGCGCTGGACGGCGTCGAAATGACTCCGGCCACCGTACTGGCAACGCTGAACAAGATCGGTGGCGCTCACGGTATCGGTCGTCTGGACATCGTTGAAAACCGTTACGTGGGCATGAAGTCCCGTGGCTGCTACGAAACCCCGGGCGGCACCATCATGCTGCGCGCGCACCGCGCCATTGAATCGATCACCCTGGACCGCGAAGTCGCTCACCTCAAAGACGAGCTGATGCCGAAATACGCCAGCCTGATCTACACCGGTTACTGGTGGAGCCCGGAGCGTCTGATGCTGCAACAGATGATCGACGCTTCGCAGGTCAACGTGAACGGTGTGGTTCGCCTGAAACTGTACAAGGGCAACGTGATCGTTACCGGCCGCAAGTCCGACGATTCGCTGTTCGACGCCAATATCGCGACCTTCGAAGAAGACGGCGGCGCCTACAATCAGGCCGACGCGGCGGGCTTCATCAAGCTCAACGCGCTGCGCATGCGCATTGCTGCCAACAAAGGCCGCAAGCTGTTCTAAGTCTTGCAGGGCTGTAAAAATGGCGGCTTGTCTCAATGACAATGCCGCCATTTTCTTTTCTGTGTTTGTCTGACGTTAATCCAGAGCTTTGGTCATTGCCGCCAACTCCAGCATTTTCTTGAATGTTCACTTCAGGCATCTACTCTGCGCTCATGCTCCTCTCAAAACCGTGGTGCTTTGTGTGCTCACGTTGTAAGCGACGAGAAGTTTGGCGCCTCCGCTTTTTTTCGACTGTTTGATAAGGCTCGGGATAATTTGCTTGAGCAAAACGTCGCACGCAGAGTCGGTCAAAAATACCACTGCCTTGGCTGAGTGTTTGCCAAGATGCGGAAAGTGTTCTGCCAGCGCATTGAACGCCTGTGCGCTACCCAACCGACGTACGTCTATGGCGCACAATGTGCCGATGGATTTAGGCAGCTGAATGTTGTGCTCAATCCACGGTCGCTCCGGGCAGGATTCGCCAGCGCTGCAAGGAGGGAGTTGCCTGAGGTCAACGCGTTGAACAGACAACGTCCACTCCAATCCGTTGGCAGCTGATACTTCACCTGCTACCACAAACGCTCTTGCTGGAGGCGAACAGGAGTGGAGCTCGGGCTGTTTCAACTCCTCGAAACTTTTTAGAAAACTGTCGTCCTTATCGAAGTCCGAGGGCGCATAGAGCGAACGGTAGTTGAAGTTCAGCGTTAAAAAGAATAGCAATAGCAAGTAAAACGGAAAGCTGATCAGGAACCAGATGTAGACTTCTCTTTCGGCGTTATCAAGAAAGGGTAAGGAAATGGCAGCCGATGATTCGGAAATAAATGCAAATATCGCAATTACAGTCATGGGATTGGTAATTTTTCTTCTGATTTTTATCATGGAAGGTGCTCATTAATTGTGTATTTCCAATACGTATGTTGAGTTGTTTTGTATGGGGTGTTGCAACTTGCTGGTCGAGATAATTTTTATATTAAATGATAACGTTTGGATAGAAGTATCTTGTTTCAGATGTTGATCTATCAAAGGGTTTTTGATTGTTTTCACGTTGTTTATTTAAACTTATAAGCTGCCGGGGCTGGCGCTGTGTAGCGATGTGCAGTCAATGGATTATCGTGTTTTTTCAGCCGCTCGCTGAGCCGTCTGCCTCGAAAGTAGAGTTCGCGTGGCTTTCAGGACGTCATGTTTTTTGCGTCGATGTGAAGGCCAGAAGATACGTCATCCCATTTGAAAATCTGCCGTATGGGTTTTTTTGTAGGAATAATCTTTATTTGCTGTAGGGAATGTCTTTTGCTGGGATTGCAATGAAACTCTCTTGTGCCATGTCAGAAGTGACTGGGCTATTGTGCGTGCTCTAAAAATTCGAACAGCGAAACTGGACTTGCCCATGAATAAAGTGCTGATCGTGGATGATCATCCCGTCATTCGTCTTGCTGTGCGTATGCTGATGGAGCGTCATGGCTACGAAGTCATTGCAGAAACGGATAATGGTGTGGATGCTTTGCAACTTGCGCGTGAACAGATGCCGGATATCGTTATTCTGGATATTGGAATACCGAAACTCGATGGTCTTGAAGTTATTGCGCGTCTGAACTCGACACCCATGCCGTTGAAAGTACTGGTGTTGACCTCCCAGGCACCGGGTCATTTTTCAATGCGCTGCATGCAGTCAGGTGCTGCCGGGTATGTATGTAAGCAACAGGATTTGACTGAGTTGCTCAGTGCGATCAAAGCGGTACTGTCCGGCTACAGCTATTTTCCAAACCAGGCCCTGCACACCGTGCGTACCAGTCTTGGTAATGCCAGTGAGGCCGATATGGTGGATCGCCTCTCCGGGCGGGAAATGATGGTGTTGCAGCAATTGGCGCGTGGCAAGACCAACAAGGAAATCGCCGACGGCATGTTTCTCAGCAACAAGACGGTCAGCACTTACAAGACCCGTCTGTTATTGAAGCTCAATGCCCGCTCGCTGGTGGATCTGATTGAATTGGCACAACGCAACGGACTGGTCTGATGATCAGGAATACCGACGGGGCATGGGCCGCTCAGTGTCGGATTCAGCAGAAAGTAAAAAGCCTCCGGTTCGGGAGGCTTTCAAGTGTCAGAGATCAAAGTCGTAATCGGCCAACTGCTTTTGCAGTCGGCGCTCCTCAAGCAGGTTATCGATGGTGCGACGTTTACTCAGATTGGTCTTGGCGACCTCGACCACCGGTTCGGCGTCGTCGGTATCCACAACGGTAAAATCTTCATCTACGTCCAGTTGTTCTTTGCTGTCAGTCATAAGGTGAACTCCAGGCTAAGACTGCCTTTGGCGCCCCTTATATCGATATTCCTGCTGCGGGTAAAAAAGATTTTTTCAATCGAAGAATCAATTATTCCAATAGCCAATCAATCGTCCGAGGTTTTGTGTTTGTACTCACACAAATCTTCGATGCGGCAGCTGCCACAGCGTGGCTTGCGCGCCAGGCACACATAGCGACCGTGCAGAATCAGCCAGTGGTGGGAGTCCAGCAGGTAGTCTTTTGGCACAAACTTCATCAGCTTCTTTTCCACTTCAACCACATTTTTACCCTGGGCAATGCCGGTGCGGTTGCTCACGCGAAAAATGTGCGTGTCGACCGCCATGGTCAACTGGCGAAAAGCGGTATTGAGGACCACGTTGGCCGTCTTGCGACCGACGCCGGGCAGCGCTTCCAGTTCTTCACGCGTCTGCGGGACCTCGCCATTGTGCAACTCGACCAGCATGCGACAGGTCTCGATCACGTTTTTCGCTTTGCTGTTATAGAGGCCGATGGTCTTGATGTATTCGGACAGCCCTTCGACGCCCAGCGCGTGGATCGCCGCCGGGGTATTGGCCACCGGGAACAGTTTGGCCGTAGCCTTGTTGACGCCGACGTCGGTTGACTGCGCCGAAAGAATGACCGCGATCAACAACTCGAACGGTGAGGAATAGGCCAGCTCGGTCTTCGGCTCGGGATTGTCTTCATGAAGTCTGCGGAAAATTTCCAGACGTTTGGCGGCATTCATGGGTGATGTGTTTCCTTGGAGAGAGCGGTCGAGCGGGTCCAGGCCTGGCGGGCGGCAAGCAGTAGTCCGAGCACGATGAAGGCGCCGGGAACCAGGGTGAGCAAGTGCAGCCCGTCGCTGAACAGAACCAGGCCTTGCCAGTGTTCCGACAGGCCACGGCCGATGTGGCCCTGACCGAACAGTTCACGCAGTACCGCCAGCGCCAGTAGCAGCCCGCTCGACAGGCCAAAAAACGTCAGGCGCAGGCCAAATGCCTGACGAAAGAATCCATTGTATTCCAGCACTACGCATTGCAAGGCGATCAGCCCGGCATAGATCCCGAGTGACTGTTGCCACTGCAACGCCCAGCGCTGCGCGAGGATATTGGCGCAACTGGTCAGGGTGGCGGCCAGCAGCAGACTGGCCAGCATCAGGTTGTTGCCAGACAACCGCGAGCGCAGCGGGCCGATGCATGCGCCGTAAACCACCACCACAACGCCCGACATCAACAGCATGCCCAGCGCGCCAGCCAAGGTCGCGCTGGTGCCAAGCAGCAGCATCAGCATCAACGTGTTTGTCAGATTCGTTGGCCGGATCATGATCCGCTCCCCAGCAAGGTTGCGCGGTGCTCATCAAAGTAACGCAGGGCGTCATGAATGGCATTGACGGTGGCCCGGGAAGTGACGGTTGCCCCGGCCAGTTGATCGAACTGTCCCTGATCTTTTTTCAGCGCCCAGCCTGCGTCGTCAGGTGAGTTGCGCGACTTGCCGGTAAAAGTCGCCAGCCATTGGTTCGGCCAGTCGCCGATAAGTCCGCCGAGCGCCGGGGTTTCGTTGTGCCGCAGGGTTTTTACCCCCAGCAGTCTGCCGTTGGCATCGATGGCGATCAGCAGTTCGATAGCGCCGGCATAGCCCTCGGTCTGGGTGCGCAACAACACTGCCACTGGCTGACCGGATTTGCTTGCGCGGTAACCTGTCAGCAGCGTGCTGTGGCTCAACGTTGTATCAGTCAGCGCCAGCGGCTGCTCCAGCGGCTGATTGTCGTAGGCATCGGGCGCGATCAGATCCAGCAATTTGCGGCTGTCGAGCAGGCGTTGCTCGCTGGCAATCTGCGGCGCACTGGCGCGCTGCACGACATAGGTCAGGCCGAGACCGGCACCGGCCAGCAGCACAAGCGCCACGAAAGCAGCTGCGCGGCTCATGATTGCACCTGCGTCTGGCGGGCAGCGGCAAAACGTTCCAGAGCCGGTACACACAGATTCATCAGCAACACGGCAAACGCGACACCGTCCGGGTAGCCGCCCCAGGTGCGGATCAGGTAGGTCAGCAAGCCGACACCCACGCCGAACAGCAGTCGGGCCAGCGAACTTTTGGCGCCGGATACTGGTTCGGTAATGATGAAAAACGCACCGAGCATGGTCGCGCCGCTCAGCAGATGAAACAGCGGCGAGCCGTGGGAATCCGAACCCGAACCGTTCCAGCAGAGCAGGCTGACGAAAAACAGGCTGGCCAGCATGCCAACTGGCGCTTGCCAGGCAATCACCCGGCGCTGCAATAAAAACAGTCCACCGGCGAGAAACGCCAGATTGATCCACTCCACGCCGCGTCCACCGAAACGGCCGAACGCCGGATTGGCCGCGAACAATTCATCCATGGTCAGACTTTTGTTGATGCGCAGGCTGTCTAGCGCGGTGGCCTGAGCCCAGGCGTCCGGGGCCTGGCCCAGATTCAGGACCTGTGCAAAAGCGGCCTGCAGACTCATGCCATGCGCCGGCCAGTGGGTCATTGGCTGCGGGAACAGCAGCATCGCCAGGGCGAAACCGAGCATGGCCGGATTGAACGGATTCTTGCCGATGCCACCGTATAAATGTTTGCCGAACAGCAGGCCCGAAGCCACCGCCGTAACTGTCAGCCACCATGGGCAATAAGGTGGCATGGCGGCGGCCAGCAGTGTCGCGCTGACCAGTGCGCTGCCATCGCTGAACGTTGGTTGCAGTGGTTGTCGGCGCAGGCGGGCGACGCCAGCCTCGATCAGCAGCGCGGTGCTCGCCGCCAGGATCAGGTTGATCAACACGCCCCAGCCGTAAAACCAGAACAACGCCAACAGCCCCGGCAGCGTGGCCAGCAGCACCCGCATCATCGCCTGTTGCAGGCGATCATCCGGTGCTTCACGGGGCGACATGATCTTGCACCTGACGCTCGGCGGCCTGCAGGCGGGCGCGGGCCTTGTCGAGGATGTTGTTCGGCGTGTCGGCGCGGCGTTCGAGTTTGCTCAGGTCGGCGCGGGCGTAGGCCAGTTCGGTTTTCAACTGGCGAAGCTGGTTGTCGAGCGGGCGCTTTTCCACCCGCACCAGGTCAGGCGCAGGCTGCTCGCTCGCCGTCTCGGCGGCGTGAAGGGCTTGCTCGGCATCACGCAGTGCCTGTTCCAGCGTGGCAATTTGCTCGGCTGGCGCTTCGGCGGTCTGGGCCTTTTTTAATTCGGCGCGCCGCATGGCCAGCTGGATTTTCGCCCGTTTCAGGTCGGCGTCTTTCGCCGGAACCGGGGCCGCAGCGGCTGGAGCGGTGGCGGCGCTGCTTTCGAGTTTCGCCAATGCCTGTTCGGCGGCTTCAAACTGCTGTTGCAACACGATCAGTTGCGATTGCTGTTCGAAGGTCGGCGGATGGCCGAAGGCTTTCAGCGATTTGTGCAATTGCGCGCGGCTCATGGCGACATCGATCTTGGCTTTTTTCAATGCCGCGTCGGCGGTTGCGGCTTTCTGCGCGCGCACCCGTTCCAGAGCGGCCTGCACCGGATCGAGAGTAACCACCGCCGGTTGCGCTGCACGCTGCGCCCGGGCTTCGCGCTCAGCCTGTTTCTGCTGTTCCTCGCGTTGCAGGCGGGTGTTGCGGCGTTCAAACCGCTGGCGCGCATGATCGCGTTTGGCTGCGCGCGCGCGCTGCTCTTCAAGGCTCAACGCCAGACCACCGACCACAGGCAAGGTGCCGAGCGGCAGTGGATGCATCTCGATGCAGTCCACCGGGCACGGCGCCACGCACAGGTCGCAACCTGTGCATTCGTCGATCAGTACGGTGTGCATCAGTTTCGCCGCGCCGACGATGGCGTCGATCGGGCAGGCCTGGATGCACTTGGTGCAGCCGATGCACTCGGCCTCGCGGATGTACGCCACTTGTGGCGGTGCCGAGCCACGGCTGACGTCCAGTTCCAGCACCGGCACGTTCAAAAGTTCAGCCAAGGCGGCGACGGTTTCGTCACCGCCGGGCGGGCACTTGTTGATCGGTTCGCCATCGACGATGCCTTGCGCATACGGCTTGCACCCGGGGTGGCCGCATTTGCCGCATTGGGTCTGCGGCAGGAGGGCATCGATGAGTTGAATCAGACTCATGTTTTGATCAGTCCACTGAATCCGAGAAAAATCACTGCGATCAGTCCGGCGCCGATCAGGTCGATCGGCAAGCCGCGAAAGGGCAGGGGAATGTCGTTGTCCGCCGTGCGTTCACGCAAGTCGCTGAACAGGCTCAGCACCAGCCAGAAACCCAGCCCGGCGCCGATGCTCAGCGCTGCTGCTTGCAGCAGGCCGCGATCATTTTGCGCGTTGATCAAGGCCAGCCCCAGTACGCCGGCATTACCCAGCAATAGCGGCCACAGTCCGTCGAACGGCCAGTCTGGCAGCGCACGAGCCAACAGCTTCAGCAGCGGCGCGATCAGCAGCACGCTGAGCGGCAAGAACACAAACAGCTGCAGTGCCTGCAATTGCAGCGGCACCAGCAGCCAGTGCCAGAGCACGTACCCGATGAAGCCGACGCTCAGCATCAGGCACGCCGTCGCCAACCCCAGCGCATGCACCTGGCGCCGACTGCCGGCCAGCAGCGGATCGACACCCAGCGGCCAGTGCAACACGAAGTTGTTGAGCAGGGCGGCACTGATCAGCGTAAGCGCAAGTTCGGTCATGGTTCTGCCGGCAGCAACGGGCGGGTGTCACTTAAGGTTAGGCATTATCCGGCACCCGCGATGGGTGGGCCAGATATGAAAAATCCCACAGGCCTGCAGAACATGCCTGTGGGATCGTTTCAGCGCTGGGTCTTACTTGATGCGCTGACCCGGCTTGGCGCCGCTGTCCGGGCTCAGCAGGTAGATTTCTTCACCGCCAGGGCCGGCCGCCATCACCATGCCTTCGGAGATGCCGAACTTCATTTTCCGTGGCTTGAGGTTGGCGATCATCATGGTCAGGCGACCGTCGAGTTTCGACGGATCCGGATAGGCGCTCTTGATTCCCGAGAACACGTTGCGTTGCTCGTCACCGATGTCGAGGGTCAGACGCAGCAGCTTGTCCGCCCCTTCAACGTGTTCGGCCTTGACGATCAGTGCGACGCGCAGGTCGACGGCGGCGAAGGTGTCGAAGTCGATTTCCGGCGACAGCGGATCCTTGGCCAGTTCGCCATTGCCGGCAGGCGCGGCGGCGCCGGTGTCGGTCTGGCTGGCGGTCAGGTCTTCTTTCGAGGCGTCGGTCATGGCTTGCACTTTTACCGGGTCGATGCGGGTCATCAACGGTTTGAATTCGTTCAACTGGTGGTTGGCCAGCAGCGTGGTGTGGTCGTTCCAGGTCAGCGGGGCGACGTTGAGGAACGCCTCGGCATCGGCGGCCAGCACTGGCAACACCGGCTTGAGGAAGATCACCAACTGACGGAACAGGTTGATCGCCGTGGCGCAGACCGCCTGGACTTCATCCTGCTTGCCTTCCTGCTTGTTCAGCGACCACGGTGCCTTGTCGGCGATCCAGGCGTTGGCGCGGTCGGCCAAGGCCATGGTTTCGCGCATGGCACGGGCGAAGTCGCGGGCTTCATAGGCGTCGGCGATGCTCGGTGCAGCGGCGAGGAATGCGTCGGTCAGTTCCGGTGCGGCGTTGTTGTCCACCAGCAGGCCGGCGTTGCCCTTCTGGATGAAACCGGCGCAACGGCTGGCGATGTTGACCACTTTGCCGACCAGGTCGGAGTTGACCTTCTGCACGAAGTCTTCGAGGTTCAGGTCGAGGTCGTCCACGCCACGGCCCAGTTTGGCCGCGTAGTAGTAGCGCAGGTATTCCGGCGACAGGTGATCCAGGTAGGTCCGGGCCTTGATGAAGGTACCGCGGGACTTGGACATCTTCTGGCCGTTGACGGTCAGGTAGCCGTGCACGTTGATCCCCGTCGGCTTGCGGAAACCCGCGCCTTCAAGCATCGCCGGCCAGAACAGGGCGTGGAAGTTGACGATGTCCTTGCCGATGAAGTGGTACAGCTCGGCGGTGGAGTCCTTGCCCCAGAACGCGTCGAAGTCCAGCTCCGGCGTGCGGTTGCACAGGTTCTTGAAGCTGGCCATGTAGCCGATCGGCGCGTCCAGCCACACGTAGAAATACTTGCCTGGTTCGCCCGGGATCTCGAAACCGAAGTACGGCGCATCGCGGGAGATGTCCCACTGTTGCAGGCCGGCGTCCAGCCACTCGGCGATCTTGTTGGCCACGGCGTCCTGCAGGGTGCCGCTGCGGGTCCAGGTCTGCAGCATCTGCTGGAAGTCTGGCAGTTTGAAGAAGAAATGCTGGGAATCCTTGAGCACCGGGGTGGCGCCGGAGATCGCCGACTTCGGATCCTTCAGATCGGTCGGAGCGTAGGTCGCACCGCATTTTTCGCAGTTGTCACCGTACTGGTCTTCGGTGCCGCATTTCGGGCACGTGCCCTTGATGAAGCGGTCGGCCAGGAACATTTTCTTTTCCGGGTCGAAATACTGAGTGATCGAGCGCTGGGCAATGTGCCCTGCGTCGCGCAGCTTCAGGTAGATCTGACTCGACAGCTCACGGTTTTCTTCGGCGTGAGTGGAGTGGAAGTTGTCGAAATCGACCAGGAACTCGGCAAAGTCGGCGCTGTGTTCAGCCTGTACGTTGGCGATCAGTTGTTCCGGGGTGATGCCTTCCTTTTCCGCGCGCAGCATGATCGCCGAACCGTGGGCGTCGTCGGCGCAGACATAGATGCATTGATTGCCGCGATGCTTCTGGAAGCGCACCCACATATCGGTCTGGATGTATTCCAGCATATGGCCAAGGTGAATCGAACCGTTGGCGTAGGGCAGGGCGCTGGTGACGAGGATCTTGCGTGGTTCGGACATGTGGGGCTTCGCTACTTGATGAAACGGAGGTCGGCCACTATAAAGCGCTGGCGCATATTTTTCACCCTGTGCACCTGTTTCCGGATGCGGCCACTGCAATAACCGGATGGACTGACCGCAATACATTGTGGCGAGGGAGCTTGCTCCCGCTGGGTGGCGAAGCCGCCCCATCCCGGTAATGTCGGATAGACCTGCTAAGCCTGATTGCGCCTGCTGCGCAGTCGAGCGGGAGCAAGCTCCCTCGCCACAAAGTCGAGTCAAAGCATAAATCGCCTGACCACAAATCAATCTGCGGGGTACGATACCCGCCATCTTTTCCCAGTCTTGTTATCGGAGTTGCCCATGAGTGCCGTCACTCGCGCAGCGGTGGAAGCCGTCCTCAGCCAATACACCGACCCCTACCTGAATCAGGATCCGGTCAGCGCCGGTTGCGTGAAGCACATCGAGATCGTCGGTGATCGCGTCAATGTGCAGCTGGAAATCGGCTACGCCGCCGGTCTGTTCAAGAGCGGCTGGGCACAGTTGCTGCAGCTGGCCATCGAAAATCTTGATGGGGTGACGATCGCCAGGGTCGAGGTCAACAGCGTGATCGCCGCGCACAAGGCCCAGGCGCAGATCCCGGGGCTGGCCAACGTCAAGAACGTGGTCGCCGTGGCTTCGGGCAAGGGCGGTGTGGGCAAGTCGACCACGGCGGCCAACCTCGCGCTGGCGCTGGCCCGTGAAGGCGCCAAGGTGGGGATTCTCGACGCCGACATCTATGGCCCGAGCCAGGGCATCATGTTCGGCATCCCCGAGCGCACCCGCCCCGAGGTCAAGGATCAGAAGTGGTTCGTGCCGCTCAAGGCCCACGGTGTCGAAGTCATGTCGATGGCGTTCCTGACCGACGACAACACGCCGATGGTCTGGCGCGGGCCGATGGTCTCCGGCGCACTGCTGCAACTGGTTACGCAAACCGCGTGGGGTGACCTGGATTATCTGGTCATCGACATGCCGCCAGGTACCGGTGACATCCAGTTGACCCTGGCGCAGAAAGTCCCGGTGGCCGGTGCGGTGATCGTCACTACCCCGCAGGATCTGGCGTTGCTGGACGCGCGCAAAGGCGTGGAAATGTTCCGCAAGGTCAACATTCCGGTGCTGGGCGTGGTGGAAAACATGGCGGTGCACATCTGCTCGAACTGCGGACATGCCGAACATCTGTTCGGTGAGGGCGGTGGCGAAAAGCTGGCGACCCAATATGGCGTCGAACTGCTGGCCTCGCTGCCGCTGTCGATGCTGATCCGCGAGCAGGCCGATGGCGGCAAGCCAACGGTGATCGCCGAACCGGACAGCCAGATTGCCATGGTCTATCAGGAACTGGCCCGCCACGTCGGCGCGCGCATTGTGTTGCAGGAAGCGGCGACGCCGGCGATGCCTAATATCAGCATCAGCGACGATTGATAAGTAGAAACACAATCTAATGTGGGAGTGAGCCTGCTCGCGAATACGGCGTGTCATTCAACCGATGAGTTGTTTGATCCACCGCTTTCGCGAGCAGGCTCGCTCCCACATAGGTTTCTGTGTTGGCAGTCAGATCCGCAAGCCGCCATCCATCTCCAGAATCCGCCCGGTGTAGTAGTCGTTCTCGAAGATGTACGCCGCCGAATGGGCGATCTCTTCCGGCTTGCCCATGCGCTTGAGCGGAATCCCCGAAGTCATCTTCTCCAACGCTTCCGGCTTCATGCCCAGGGTCATCTCGGTTTCGATGAAGCCCGGCGCAATGCCCGCCACGCGAATGCCGTAGCGCGCCAGCTCCTTGGCCCAGGTCACAGTGGCTGCGGCCACGCCAGCCTTGGCGGCAGAGTAGTTGGTCTGGCCGACGTTACCGGCTCGGGAGATCGAAGAAATGTTGATGATCGCGCCGCCGTTCTTCAGCTCGACCATTTTCGCCGCCACTTCACGGGTGCACAGGAACACGCCGGTCAGGTTGACGTCGATTACCGCCTGCCACTGGGCCAGACTCATCTTGGTCATTTCGCCGTCCTTGACCTTGAGCAGCAGACCATCCCGCAGGATCCCGGCGTTGTTGATCAGGCCATGGATCGCGCCGAAATCTTCGGCAACCTGCGCGACCATGTGCTCGACCTGTTCTTCATTGGCCACGTTGCACAGATAACTGCGCGCCTCCACGCCCTTGGCCTTGCAGGCGGCCACCGCGTCGTCGAGTTTTTCCTGATTGAGATCCACCAAGGCCAGCTTCGCGCCTTTGCCGGCGAAATACTCGGCCATGGAACGGCCCAAACCCTGGCAACCGCCGGTGATAATGATTACTTTGTCGTTGAGTTGCATTCGCATGCCCCGATAGCCGGTCTGAGTGGTTTTTGTTATTGGCGACGCTCGATCCGTACCGGTTATGGCCGGATTGCACATGAGCATTGCCCGATGGCGTGACCGGGACTTATCCCCAGGCGCCTGTCCGTTTTTTCGACGGATTCTATTTAAGGAGTCATAAATTGAGCGTTGAAGCGGCCAAGAATGCCCGAGAATTGCTTCTCAAGGAATACCGTGGCGTATTGTCCACCCACTCCAAATCGATGCCCGGTTTCCCGTTTGGCTCAGTGGTGCCGTATTGCCTGGATGAGCAGGGCCGCCCGCTGATCCTGATCAGCCGCATCGCCCAGCACACCCACAACCTGCAGAAAGATCCGAAATGTTCGCTGCTGGTAGGTGAGCGCGAAGCCGACGACGTGCAGGCCGTTGGTCGCCTGACCTATCTGGCCGAAGCGCAGAAGCTCGAAGACCCGGCGGCCATCGAGGCCGCCGCCGAGCGTTATTACCGGTATTTCCCCGACTCGCAGAACTACCACAAGGCCCACGACTTTGATTTCTGGGTGCTCAACCCGGTGCGTCACCGCTACATCGGTGGTTTCGGTGCGATTCACTGGGTCGATCAAGTAACCCTGGCCAACCCGTTTGCCGGCAAGGCGGAAATCAGCATGGTCGAGCACATGAACAGCGATCACGCCAAAGCCATCGCCCACTACGTGGAGCTCAGCGGGTTGCCGAAAACCGTACCGGCGCAACTGGCCGGAATCGACAGCGAAGGCATGCACTTGCGTATCGGTCAGGCACTGTATTGGCTGCCGTTTCCAGCGCCTTGTCATACGCCGATACAAGTGCGCGAAGCCTTGGTTTCTCTGGCTCACGCCGAGGTCTGGCCAAAAAATGCGGTGGCTGACGCTTGAATTCACGAAAGGGCGACGTCATCTAAGGCTTACTGCAAGGCATTTCTTGCGTTGAGGAATCTTTGATGCGCCCTTTTTTGTTGCTCTTTCTGCTGTTTCCGGTGCTGGAGCTGTTCGTATTCGTCAAAGTGGCAGGGGCGATCGGGTTTTTCCCGGCCCTGCTGCTGATCATTCTCGGCTCGATGTTCGGTGTGTTCGTACTGCGCGTCGCCGGTCTGGCCACGGCACTGCGTGCCCGTGAAAGCCTGAATCGCGGTGAGTTGCCCGCACAGACCATGCTTGAAGGCTTGATGCTAGCCTTGGCCGGTGGCCTGTTGATCCTGCCGGGCTTCATCAGCGACGTGGTCGGTCTGGTGATGCTGCTGCCGTTTACCCGTCGCCTGCTGGCGAACAAGATGCGCCAGCGCGCCGAAGAACAGGCAATTCGTCAGCGGGCCTTCGCCGACGACCTGCAACCCCGTGGCGGTCCTGCACCGCGTCAGCCTCTGGGCCGCGAGGGTGATGTGATCGAAGGCGAGTTCGAACATCGCGACAGCAAGTAACCCCTGCTTCGACACGGCACCTTCGGGTGCCGTTTGTTTATGCGCGGCATTCAAGGGGCAATTGATGAAAAATTTTCTGCCCCCGCCCTTGTAATAAGCTTATGCGCCCTTATGTATCGGTCACCGAAAGGTTTCCGGCATTCAAGCCGGACAGACTTCCGCGGTTTGCTCGACGAACCGCAACCGGCGCAGGCCGGATTTGTTAAACCCGCCGGGACTACACCGGCCGATGAAAACCACAATTAGGAGAGATCGACAATGAAGCTTCGTCCTCTGCATGACCGCGTCGTCATCCGTCGCAGCGAAGAAGAAAAGAAAACCGCTGGCGGTATCGTCCTGCCAGGTTCGGCTGCTGAAAAAGCCAACCACGGTGTGATTCTCGCTGTAGGCCCGGGCAAGGCTCTGGAAAACGGTGAAGTGCGTGCACTGTCCGTGAAGGAAGGCGACAAGGTTGTGTTCGGTCCTTACTCCGGCAGCAACACTGTGAAAGTCGACGGCGAAGACCTGCTGGTAATGAGCGAGAACGAAATCCTCGCTGTTATCGAAGGCTGATACCCCCCGTTCATTTTCCCGTTACTACAAAGTATTTAAGGAATATCGATCATGGCTGCTAAAGAAGTTAAGTTCGGCGATGCCGCTCGCTCCAAGATGCTCAAAGGCGTCAACGTTCTGGCTGACGCGGTAAAAGCGACCCTGGGCCCGAAAGGCCGTAACGTGATTCTCGAGAAGAGCTTCGGCGCTCCGACCATCACCAAGGACGGCGTTTCCGTCGCCAAGGAAATCGAACTCGAAGATCGCTTCGAAAACATGGGCGCGCAGCTGGTCAAAGACGTTGCCTCCCGTGCCAACGATGATGCTGGTGACGGTACTACCACTGCGACCGTTCTGGCTCAGTCGATCGTCAACGAAGGTCTGAAAGCCGTCGCTGCCGGCATGAACCCGATGGACCTGAAGCGCGGTATCGACAAGGCGACCATCGCCATCGTCAAAGAGCTGAAAGCCCTGTCCAAGCCATGCGCTGACACCAAGGCTATCGCTCAGGTTGGCACCATCTCTGCCAACTCCGACAACTCCATCGGCGACATCATTGCCGAAGCCATGGAAAAAGTCGGTAAAGAAGGCGTGATCACCGTTGAAGAAGGCTCGGGCCTGGAAAACGAACTGTCGGTTGTAGAAGGCATGCAGTTCGACCGTGGCTACCTGTCCCCGTACTTCGTCAACAAGCCGGACACCATGGTTGCCGAGCTCGACGGCCCGCTGATCCTGCTGGTCGACAAAAAGATCTCGAACATCCGCGAAATGCTGCCAGTGCTGGAAGCCGTTGCCAAAGCCGGCCGTCCACTGCTGATCGTTGCCGAAGACGTTGAAGGCGAAGCCCTGGCGACTCTGGTCGTGAACAACATGCGTGGCATCGTCAAGGTTGCAGCCGTCAAGGCTCCAGGCTTCGGCGACCGTCGCAAGGCCATGCTGCAGGACATCGCCGTTCTGACCGGCGGTACCGTGATCTCCGAAGAGATCGGCCTGAGCCTGGAAAGCACCACCCTGGAGCACCTGGGTAACGCCAAGCGCGTGACCCTGTCCAAGGAAAACACCATCATCGTTGACGGTGCTGGCGTACAAGGCGACATCGAAGCCCGTATCGCTCAGATCCGCGCCCAGGTTGCCGAAACTTCCTCGGACTACGACCGTGAAAAACTGCAAGAGCGTCTGGCCAAGCTGTCCGGCGGCGTTGCAGTGATCAAGGTTGGCGCTGGTTCCGAAGTTGAAATGAAAGAGAAGAAGGCCCGCGTTGAAGACGCCCTGCACGCAACCCGTGCAGCCGTTGAAGAAGGCGTGGTACCTGGCGGTGGCGTTGCGCTGATCCGTGCTCTGGAAGCCCTGACCGAACTGACCGGCGACAACGCTGACCAGAACGTTGGTATTGCTGTGCTGCGTCGCGCTGTTGAAGCGCCGCTGCGCCAGATCGCTGCCAACTCCGGTGACGAGCCAAGCGTAGTCGTCAACGAAGTGAAGAACGGCAAAGGTAACTTCGGTTACAACGCTGCTTCGGGCGAATACGGCGACATGATCGAAATGGGCATCCTGGACCCAACCAAGGTAACCCGTTCCGCTCTGCAAGCTGCAGCCTCGATCGGCGGTCTGATCCTGACCACCGAAGCGGCTGTTGCTGATGCACCGAAGAAAGAAGGTGCAGCTGGCGGCGGTATGCCAGACATGGGCGGCATGGGTGGCATGGGCGGCATGATGTAAGCCAGCCTTACCCCTGTAACGAAAAACCCCGCCTGCGATGAGCAGGCGGGGTTTTTTATTGCCCGGACTCCAGGCTTCACACCGTCCCCTGTGGGAGCGAGCCTGCTCGCGAAAGCAATCACCCCGTCACTACCGCTGTGACGCATGCACAGCATTCGCGAGCAGGCTCGCTCCCACATTGGGATCTGGATTTCCTGTGATAACCGGTTGCGCAAAAAAAAGCCCCGGTGCATCAGCCCGGGGCGTTTCTATTGACGGTTACTGTTCGCTGACCTGGACAGTGCTGTCCTTCGCCGGCTTCCAGCTCAACAACTGCTGTTTGAAGCCATAACTGGCCGCCTGGTAATACGCAATGGCCCGACTGACCAGCGGATCGTCGCTGGTAACTCGCGATTCACGGCTCTCGGTCAACGCATCGTCATGCCGGCGCAAGCCCTGGCGCGGGCTGAGGATCGCCAGATCCTTGCCATCGAACAGACCCAGGTGCTGATAGTTGCCGACCACCACGCGCGGTGGCAGCGGGTTGTCCTGCAACAGGTTGCGACCGAAGAACGTCGAGGTGTAATCCAGGTTGAGCAAGCCCAGCAGTGTCGGCGCCAGATCGATCTGACTGGCCAGTTGCGCGCTTTCGCGGGCTTCGATCATTTTCGGCGCGTAGATGAACAGCGGGATCTGATAGTTGGCGATCGGCAAGTCTTCTTTACCGGCGCTGCCCGCGGTGTGGTCGGCGACGAAGATGAAGATCGTATTGTCGAACCACGGCTTTTGCCGCGCCTGCTCCAGGAACTGACCAATCGCATAGTCGGTATACTTCACCGCACCATCACGGCCGTTGCCGGATTTGATGTCGATCCGGTTGTCGGGGTAGGTGTAAGGGCGATGGTTGGAGGTGGTCATCAGTTGCAGCAGAAACGGCTGCTGTTTGGCGTAGTCGGCATCCGCCAGTTTCAGGGTCTGACGATACAGATCTTCGTCGGCCATGCCCCAGGCGTTCTTGAAGTGGATCTCGGCTTCATCGACGCTGCTTTGGTCGACGACACGATAGCCGTTGCCGCTGAAGAACGCGTTCATGTTGTCGAAGTAGCCGCGGCCGCCGTAGACGAACACGCTGTCGTAACCCACCGCGCTCAGTTGCTGGCCAAGGCTGGCGAAACCGCTTTCACGGCCGATGCGTTTGACGATCGAGCGGCCCGGCGTCGGCGGGATGGCCAGGGTGATCGCTTCCAGACCGCGATCGGTGCGGGTGCCGGTGGCGTAGAAGTTATTGAAGTACAGGCTCTGCTTGCGCAACGCGTCGAGGTTTGGCGTCAGGTTGCGACCGTCGCCATTGCTGCCCAGGTACTTGGCGCTCAGGCTTTCGATGGTCACCAGCACAATGTTCGGCTTGCGCGGGGTGCCCGGGTTGTCGATCACCCGGCGGATGTCCTGGGGATCCTTGCCGATGAAACGCGCGTCGCTTTCGCTCAGCTCGGCGCGGATCTGGCTGGCGACTTTTTCCGCCGGCAGGCTCTTGTAGAACTGGGTGTAGTCCAGTTCATTGTTACGGAACGCGGCGAAGAACTGATACGGGCCGTTGCTGGCCAGTTCGTTCTGGTAGGCGTTGCCGCCCTGGGCACGCGGGGCGTCCTGGCTGAGCAGTTGCAGGCTGAGGCCCGCGACGATCAACAAGCCCAGAGCACTGAGCAGACGTCCGCGCAGCGCTGGCAGCGGGGCATTCATGGCAGCATTGAACGGCTTGCCCAAGGCAAAGCTGATCACCACGGCCAGCACGGCGAGGAGGCTCAGCAGCTTGCCGATCGGGTACGACTCGAGGACGTTGTTCAGCACTTCGTCCGAGTACACCAGGTAATCGACGGCGATGAAGTTGAAGCGCACGCCGAACTCGTCCCAGAACAGCCATTCAGCCACCGCCACGAACAGCATGGCGAACAGGCTGATGGTCAGCAGGGCGCGCAGAAACCCGCGATGTCCACGACGCCGCCACAGGCCTGGCGGGCAGAGCAGCAGGTACAAGCCCATCGGCAATGCCGCATAGGCCAGGAAACCCAGGTCGTACAGCGCGCCGATGCCGAACACCGACAGGGCGAAGCCGCCGGCCTCATCCAGGTGAGTCAGCAGCAGTACCGCTCGAGTCAGAAGAAAGATGACCAGCCAGGCGCCGGTGATGAGCAGCAGAAAGCGCACGGGCGCGGTCTTGAGAGGGTCCATTGTCTAGTTTTCCTTATATCAATGGCGCGCGAGTTTCGCGGCGTCACTGTAGTCAGGTTGTGAATCGATAGTGAAAACTTTGTTAAACATTTAATTTGCCTGGGCAAATTGATTTGCACGCCTGTCGGCCCTAGCCCTGAACCGGCGTTGGCCTTAAGCTGCGCGGGCCATGACGGCCGTCACTGTGTACGGAGGAGATGCCAATGCGAATTCTATTGGTCGAAGACAACCGCGATATCCTGGCCAACCTGGCCGATTACCTGGGGCTCAAAGGCTATACCGTCGATTGTGCCCAGGACGGCTTGTCGGGCCTGCATCTGGCTGCCACCGAGCATTACGACCTGATCGTGCTCGATATCATGCTGCCGGGGATCGACGGCTACACCCTGTGCAAGCGCCTGCGTGAAGATGCCCGGCGCGATACGCCGGTGATCATGCTCACCGCCCGCGATCAACTGGACGACCGTCTGCAGGGCTTCAAGTCCGGGGCTGATGATTACCTGGTCAAACCGTTTGCCCTGTCCGAGCTGGCGGCGCGGGTCGAGGCGGTCATGCGCCGGACTCAGGGTGGCGGCCGCCGTGCGCTGCAGGTCGGCGACCTGTCCTATGACCTCGACACGCTGGAAGTGACCCGCGAGGGCAAGTTGCTCAAACTCAACCCGGTCGGCCTCAAGCTGCTGGCGGTCTTGATGCAGAAGAGCCCGCATGTCCTGCGCCGGGAAATTCTCGAAGAAGCGCTGTGGGGCGATGACTGCCCGGACAGCGACAGCCTGCGCAGCCACGTCCACCAATTGCGTCAGGTGATCGACAAGCCATTTGCCAAACCGTTGCTGCAAACCGTGCACGGCGTGGGTTACCGCCTGGCCGAGGGGCGTGATGGAGTTTAAGCAAAGCCTTTCCCAGCGGATCATCATCGCCTTTGCGCTGATGAGTGCGCTGGTGGCCGGGGCCTTCGCCATGGGCATCGTGGCGACCGTGCACCTGGTGGAGGAGAAACTGATTTCGGCGGGGCTGGGCGGCGACCTGCAGCGTCTGCTGCTGATGGACAACGTCTCGGACTGGAGCCATCGCCCGGAACCGGACCAGTTGTTCTATTTCAGCGGCGGACCGGGTGATTTCGAGCTGCCCAAGGATCTGCGTCACCTCGATGCGGGGTTCCACGAAGTGTTCCGCGAGCAGCTGTCGTATCACGCGATGGTCGAGATCGTCGACGGTCGCCGCTACGTGCTGCTGCAGGATCAAAGCGATTTCGAAGAACGTGAACGCGTGCTGTTCGCCGTGGTGCTGGTGGGCTTTGTGCTCAGTCTGGCGCTGGCGGTATTCCTCGGCTGGGTGCTGGCGCGCAAGGTCATGGCGCCGGTGGTGCGCCTGGCACGGCAAGTACGGCATCGCGATCAGTTGCTCGGTCTGGCGCCGCCACTGGCGCCGGACTATGCGGCTGACGAAGTCGGCGAACTGGCGGTGGCGTTCGATGCCACGCTGGGGCGCCTGCGTCAGGCACTGACTCGGGAGCGGCTGTTCACCAGTGACGTCAGCCACGAGCTGCGCACACCGTTAATGGTGCTGGCGAGTTCCTGTGAACTGCTGCTGGAAAATCCGGGGCTGGATCAACGCGGTCGTGCCCAGGTCGAGCGCATCGCCCGCGCCAGCGAAGAAATGCGTGAACTGGTGCAGACCTTTCTGATGCTCGCCCGCGCCCAGCGTGAAGACGCCGGTTCGGCGCCGCAGCAGAACATCAGTCAGGTGGCCGATGGCTTGTTGAGTATCTGGCGTGAACCGATCGAATCGAAAGGGCTGCGGCTGATGTTCGAGCCGGGCAATCCGCCGGACACTCGCTTCAACGCGACTCTGCTCAGCGCGGTCATGGGCAATTTGTTGCGCAACGCCTGCCACTACACCGAGCACGGATTCATCCGCCTGACGCTCAACGACAATGGATTCGTCGTCGAGGACTCGGGCGTCGGCATTCCCGAGGAAAAACGCGAGGCCATGTTCCAGCCCTTCGTGCGCGGCAATGAGAAGCGCGGCGAAGGCCTGGGCCTGGGCTTGTCGCTGGTGCAGCGGATCTGTGAAAACCAGGGCTGGGAGGTGACATTGAGCACCATGCAGCCCAATGGCTGCCGCTTTGAGGTGACGCTGGGCCGTGCTGACGGTCGCTGATGGCCCCGCGCTATTGCTTTCTCCCTGTAAAACCCTGTAATAGTTTGCCGGTTTACCTGACGTAATTTTCACAAAGGGACGACCTGACGCTGACATGCCACTACCTATGGTAGGGGCATCAGTTATTCAGGAGTCCTGAAATGAGCAGTCCGATCAAGCTCGATTTTTCCGAAAAGTATGATGACCAGCATGCACAAAAATATTTGCGCAAGCACCAGGACGGTCTCGGTCGTCGGTTGTCACATTGGCGGGACGAGCAACTGGCCCGCAAGGCACTGACACTGGCGGGCGAGCCGGGGCTGGTTCTGGATCTGCCGTGTGGTGCAGGGCGTTTCTGGCCGTTGCTGGCGGAAAAACCCAATCGGGTGATCATTGGCGCGGACAATTCCGAGTCTATGATCAAGACCGCGATGCAGGCGCAGCCGGCTGACGTGGTGAAACGGGTACAACCTTTGCACACGTCAGCGTTCGATATTGCCTTGCCGGATAACGCCGTCGACAGCATTTTCTGCATGCGTTTGCTGCATCACATCGGTGAAGCCGAACATCGGCGGACGATTTTGCGCGAATTCGAGCGTGTCACCCGTGACAGCGTAATCATTTCGTTGTGGGTGGACGGTAATTTCAAGGCCTGGAAACGCAAACGCGCTGAACAGCGCCGTGGGCAGGAAGGTTACCAAAACCGGTTTGTGTTACCGGCTGTGACAGTAGAAAAAGAGTTCGAAGACGCAGGTTTTCGCATTCAGGAACAACTGGACTTCATTCCGCTCTATGCCATGTGGCGGGTTTACGTATTACGCAAGAGGTAACAGGATGGCGGTGCAAACAGCAGCAGAAACGGAAGTCGCTCCCCAGGATCGCTTCGACTACTACTGGAACCAGCGCGGTGAATGGGTGGAAGAACCCAACGTGCGCCGTGGCGGGGAAAGTGGTGTGCAACGAGTCGTGGGCCGTGACGGCCAGTTACTGTATGCCAAGCGCCAGACCGGACATATCTATCGCAGTTGGCTGCATCCTTTCGGCCGGCCGACAGTCTTGCGAGAGCTGGATGCCCTGACCGGTGTCAGCCGCCTCGGCGTACGCGTCCCGCAAATCGTCTTCTGCGGTGCGCAGCCCGATCCGCAACACAAGTGGCGTGCGCTGCTGGTGACCAAGTCGCTGGACGGTTTCGACGAACTCGAGAAGTGGGAAGCCGCCGGTGGCCGTGCCCAATATGGCGAAGCGGTTTACGAGCGCGTCCTCAAAGACCTGGCCGAAAACCTCGCGCGCATGCACAAGGGCCGTTGGCAGCACAGCTGTATCTACATCAAACACGTTTTTGTACGGGTGACCGGCGAAGGTGATTCGGCTCAGGTCGAAGTGGCATTGATCGATCTGGAGAAATGCCGTCAGCGTCTGACCGCTTATCGCGCGGCCTCCCATGACATGAAGCAATTGCGTCGCCATTCGTCGTTCAGCGACACGGACTGGAAAAAACTCGTCTACTTTTATGAGACGGCGTTTGGCAGCGCTATCAAAGGTTTATAGCGATGAAACTCGAAATTGCACGAGGTTTGTTTTTGGTTGGAGCCTTGGCAGTTGCTTCATTGGCGGTGGCGGCCTGGGAGCAGCCCCGCATGCAGGTGATCGGTGCTACCACAGGCGATGCTCACTGCGCAGTACCACGGGTGGCGAAAGCCTCCGTGGCGACTAAACCTGACCATGATCTGTTGTTGTTCATGTTCGGACTTTCTCAAGGGATGAGGCCACAGAGTTGAACCGATTGAAGCCAAAATGAAAGGCCTCGCAGATGCGAGGCCTTTTTTATTGCGCGTGTTCCAGGGATCACACCATTCACCTGTGGGATCGGCGATGGATGGCAGGTTTGTGGCTGGTTGCGATCAAGGATGGGAGTGGGCTTGCTCACGAAGGGGCCGGCACATTCAGCACTGCTGTTGACTGACCTGACGCTTTCGCGAGCAAGCCCGCTGCCACAGGGGACTGTGGTGGATGAAGGATTTTTGGGGGGCTGGCCGCGATCAAGGGTGGGAGTGGGCTTGCTCACGAAGGGGCCGGCACATTCAGCATTGCTGCTGACTGACCTGACGCTTTCGCGAGCAAGCCCGCTCCCACAGGGGACTGTGGTGGATGAAGGATTGGGGGGGCTGGCCGCGACTAAGGGTGGGAGTGGGCTGGCTCACGAAGGGGCCGGCACCTTCCGCATTGCTGTTGACTAACCTGACGCTTTCGCGCGCATGCCCGCTCCCACAGGAACTGTGGTGGATGAAGGACTGGGGGGCTTGCCGCGCTCAAGGGTGGGAGTGGGCTGGCTCACGAAGGGGCCGGCACCTTCCGCATTGCTGTTGACTAACCTGACGCTTTCGCGCGCATGCCCGCTCCCACAGGGACTGTGGTGGATGAAGGATTGGGGGGCTTGCCGCGATCAAGGGTGGGAGTGGGCTTGCTCACGAAGGGGCCGGCACATTCAGCATTGCTGTTGACTGACCTGGCGCTTTCGCGAGCAAGCCCGCTCCCACAAAGGTAAATCGCTGTTATTTCGGATCGGGTTTCGCCAATAGGGTGTAGATGCACGGCAGCACAAACAGCGTAAACAACGTCCCGATCGACATCCCCGTTGCAATCACGGTGCCGATATCAAACCGGCTCACGGCGCCCGCACCGGTCGCCAGAATCAACGGCACCATGCCGAACACCATCGCCGCCGTGGTCATCAACACCGGGCGCAAGCGGATTGCCGCCGCTTCCTCGACCGCTTCGCGCGCGGTCAGGCCCTTGTCCTTGCGCAGCTGGTTGGCGAACTCGACGATCAGGATCCCGTGCTTGCTGATCAGCCCGATCAGGGTCACCAGTCCGACCTGGGTGTAGATGTTCATGCTCGACCAGCCAAGGAACAGCGGAATCAACGCACCACAGATCGACAGCGGCACCGTCACCAGAATCACCAGCGGATCACGGAAGCTCTCGAACTGCGCCGCCAGCACCAGGAAAATGATCGCCAGCGCCAGGGCGAAGGTTACCCACAGTGCGCTGCCTTCCTGCACGTACTGGCGCGAGGCGCCGCCATAGTCGAAGGCAAACCCGGCTGGCGCTTCTTCCCGGGCGATCTGCAGCACGGTGTCGATGGCCTCGCCCATGCTGACTAACGGGAATCCGGAAATCTTCGCCGCGTTGAGTTGCTGGAACTGGTTAAGCTGGCGCGGTCGCGCCCGGTCGCTGACCTTGATCAGGGTCGACAGCGGCAGCAGCTCGCCCTGGGTGTTCTTCACGTAGTAGTTGTTCAGCCAGCCGGGGTTTTCGCGGTACGGTCGCTCGACCTGGGCAATCACCTTGTAGCTGCGGCCTTCGATGGTGAAACGGTTGATTTCCGCCTCACCCAGCAGCGTCGCCAGGGTGCCGCCCAGATCCTGCATCGACACGCCCATCTGCGCGGCTTTGGCACGGTCGATATCGACCACCACTTCCGGCTTGTCGAACGCCAGGTCGAGGTCGACGAAGGCGAACTTGCCCGACTCCATCGCACGTTTCTTGATCCGGTCGGCCACTTGCAGCAGCAATTCGTAGTCGTTGGCGGTATTGACCACGAATTCGAACGGCAAACCTTCACCGGTGCCGGGCAAGGAGGGCAGGTTGAAACCGAAAATCTGCAGGCCGGGGATACTCGCCAGTTTGCCTTGCACCTCGGGCAGGATCTGCATCTGCGTGCGGCTGCGCTCGTTCCACGGCTTGAGCAGGAAGCCACCGATGCCCGCCTGCACGCCGTTGTAGCCGTTGATCTGGAACGAGGAGTAGTACTCCGGAAACTCCTTGAAGATCTTGATGAATTCGTCGGTGTAAGTGCTCAGGTAATCGAGGTTGGTCGGCTGGGGGGCCGTGGCCATCATGAAGATGATGCCCTGATCCTCGTCCGGCGCCAGTTCCGACTTGGTGAACTTGAGAAACACCGGGATCAGGCACAACACGATCACCGCGAACACCAGCACCACCGGCCGCGTGTTCAATGTGCCGTGGAGCATGCTCTGGTAGCGGCGCTTGAGACCGTCGAAAATGCGGTCGAGGCGGTGCGCCAGGCCACTGGGGTTTTCTTCGTGGCGCAACAGCAGGGCGCACATCATCGGCGACAGGGTCAGGGCGACGATCCCGGAGATCACCACGGCACCGGCCAGGGTCAGGGCGAATTCCTTGAACAAGGCCCCGGTCAGCCCGGTGAGGAAGCCGATCGGCGCATACACCGCCGCCAGGGTGATGGTCATCGACACCACCGGCATGGCGATTTCCCGCGCACCTTCCAGTGCGGCTTCCAGCGGCGTCTTGCCTTCCTCGATGTGTCGGTGAATGTTCTCCACCACCACAATCGCGTCATCTACCACCAGACCGATGGCCAGCACCATCGCCAGCAGGGTCAGCAAGTTGATCGAATAGCCCATCATCTGCATGAAGAACATCACGCCGATCATCGACAGCGGGATGGTCACCACCGGGATCACCACCGAGCGCAACGCGCCGAGGAACAGGAACACCACGACGATCACGATCAGCACCGCTTCAAACAGGGTTTTCACCACTTCGTCGATCGAGGCCTGAATGAACTGGGTGGCGTCGTAGGCAATCTCGCTCTTGAGGTTGGGCGGCAACTGCGCTTCCAGCTCCGGCATCAGCTTGCGTACTTCCTTGATCACGTCCAGCGGGTTGGCCCCCGGTGTGGCCTTGATGCCGATGTACACCGACGGCGTGCCGCCGAACGAGCTGATCGAGTCGTAGTTTTCCGCGCCCATCTCGACCCGCGCGACATCGCTGAGCAGCACGCGGCTGTCGCCATTGACCTTGAGCGGAATCGCCGCGAAGGCTTCGGCGGATTTCAGTTCGGTGTTGGCGTTGATGCTGGTGACCACATATTCGCCCTTCACCTCGCCAGCGGCGGAGAGGAAGTTGTACTGGCGCACCGCGTTGGTCACGTCGCTGGCGCTGAGGCCGAAACCGGCGAGCTTCACCGGGTCGAGCCACAGGCGCATGGCGAATACCTGATTACCGAGAATCTCCGCTTCGGCCATACCCGGCAGGGTCGCCAGTTTCGGCTGGATCACCCGCGACAGGTAGTCGGTGATCTGCGGGTTGCTCAAGTCCTTGCTGAAGAAACTGATGTACATCAGCGCCGAGGCGTCGGCCGATTCCTTGCTCAGCACCGGGTCTTCGGCGTCCTGTGGCAGCTTGTTCTTGACCTCGTTGGCCTTGGCCAGCAGTTCGGTGAACAAACGGTCGGTGTTGGAACCGATGCGCGCGTAGATCGAGATCACCGAGAAGTTCTGCCGGCTGACCGAGGTCATGTAGTCGATGCCTTCGGCGCTGGCCAGGCTCTGCTGCATCGGCTGGGTGATGTAACCCTGAATGGTTTCGGCGTTGGCCCCGGGGTAGGCGGTGGTCACCGTGATCAGAGCGTTTTCCATTTGCGGGTACTGGCGTAGCGGCAGCTTGCTCCAGGCCTGGAAACCCAGCAGCACAATCAGCAGGCTGACCACGGTGGCGAGCACCGGGCGGCGGATGAACGGATCGGTAAAGGCCATGGGGATTCCTTGATCAGTCGGCGCGAGGCGGACTGTTCTGCTCGCCGAGGGTCTTGTCGTCGCTGATGGCAATGTGTGCGCCGTTGTCCAGTTTGATCTGGCCGGCAGTTACCACTTGTTCGCCGCTCTGTACGCCCTTGTTGATCATCACCAAACCATCGCGGCGCTCACCGGTCTCGATGAAGCGACGTTCGGCGATCAGTACCGGTTGGCCCTTGTCGTCTTTTTCGACGCTGCCGTCCTCGGCCTTCTTTTGCCCGACCACGTACAGCGAGTTGCCGTAGAGGGTGTAGGTGATCGCGCTTTCCGGTACCACGATGTGTTTCTGCGGGTCGGGCAGCAACACGTTGAGGCTGGCGAACATCCCCGGCAGCAATTTGCCGTCGGGGTTGGCCAAGGTCGCGCGCACCAGAATATTGCGTGTGGTGCTCTCGACAATCGGGTTGATCGCACTGATGGCGCCGGGGAAGTTCTGCCCAGGATAGGCTGCGACACCGATCTGCACCGGTTGCCCGATGGCTAGTTTCGGCACCGATTGCTCCGGCACATAGAAATCGGCGTAGAGGCTGCTCAGATCCTGCAGGGTGGCGATTTTGCTGCCGCTGGCGAGGTAGTCGCCGACATCCACCTGACGGATGCCGATGGTGCCGCTGAACGGCGCAAGGATGCGTTTTTTCGCCAGCGAAGCGTTGAGCTGATTGACCGTGGCCTTGTTCTTTTGCAACACGGCGGAGAGACGGTCGTACTCGCCTTTGGAGATCGCGCGGCTATCGACCAGTTGACTGCCACGACCGAAATCCAGTTGCGCCAGTCCCAGGTCAGCCTTGGCGGTTTCCAGCAGGGCGGTCTCGACCGCGCTGTCGAGTTGCAGCAGTGGCTGCCCGGCCTTGACCTTCTGTCCGGATTCGAATTTGAGCTCGGTGACGGTGCCGGCGACTTCCAGACTCAGCTCGACGCCTTGCAAGGCCTTCAGTGAGCCGACGGTGGGCAGACGCATCTGCCACGGCTGTTCGCTGGCGCGGGCCACGGCGACGCTGATCGGCGGTTTCGGTTTGGAGAAGCCCTGGATCATGGTGTAGATCGAAAAGGCTTTGTACCCGCCCAATACCAGGACGACCAGCAAGACAACACCCAACATGATCAGCATGCGGCGACGCAGCATATTTCCAGTTCCTTGGATAAATCAGGTGAGACAGGCGGGCACATTACTCCGAGTCAGGTGGGGATTCCAACTGGCAGTTATTACAGTGAGGACGAATAAAACCCCTGTGGCGGGGGGGCTTGCTCCCGCTGGACTGCGCAGCAGTCCCATGCTTTTGAGTGAAAAAGCGGGTCCGCTTCGCGCCCCAGCGGGAGCAAGCTCCCTCGCCACAGTTACAGCGTTGATTCAGGCCATCAGGTGCAGATGGTTATCCCAGAGCCCCGCCGGCAATTCCAGCGGCTTGGCCAGCAGCTCATCCTGGCGGCAATCGTAGTAACGGCAACGGCCCTGACCCGAGGTCACGACGAAGCCATCCTTCACCGCACCAACACCGGCGCAATCGGGCAGCGGCGCGTCGAGGCGCACTTCGCCGCTGTCCAGGTCCCAGATGAAGAAGCGATTGCCGCGCGGCGCGGTCAGCGCCACCAGCCGCAGTTCGCTGTGCACTGCGACGCTGGCGGTGTAATGACCCATCGACTGCAACTGATGCTCCGGCACCGGAAATGCCACGAAGGGCTGGCCCGGACGCTTGATCGCCAACAGCTCGGAGCGCTCATGCGAGGCGCCCATGAATTGCTGGCCGGCAACGATGGTGCCGTCGCTGGCGATGCCCAAGTGACGCACGCTGTTCATCTGCTGGGCAAGGGTTTCCTTGCTCAGCAGGGTGCCATCGCGCTGCATCAGCACCAGGCTCGGTTCCATGGCGTTGAGGTTCATGTCGACGCGGCTTTCGGCCTCGGTGCGGATCCCGCCGTTGGCCACCACCAGGGTTTCGCCATCGGGCATCCACGACACCTGATGCGGGCCGAGGCCATGGGTGGAAATCTCACCGCTGTGCACCAGCCGCTCGCCTTCGAACTTGTACACCCCGAGCAGGCCACGCCCCGGATCAGTGGTGTCGTTCTCGGTGGCGTACAGGTATTCGCCGTCCTTGTGCACCACGGCGTGACCGTAGAAATGCCGGTTCGGCTGCGAAGTCACGGTTTGCAGCAACGTCCCGTCGCGCAGATCGATCAGGTAGCTCTCGGTGCCCGGGCGGCGGGCGACGAACAGCGCGATCGGCAGCGTCGGGTGGTTGATGATGTCGTGGCAGCGCTGGCCGACCTCGGTGGCGAACACCCGCGTACCGTCCAGCCGATAACCGACGGCGTAATGCTTGCCGTCGGTGTCGTCGCGCGCCGAGAGCAACAACGGGCTCTGATCCTTGCGCTTGAACAGCGTCCAGCCGCCCAGTGTCACTGCTCCCAGCAGCAAACTACCTAAAGTCAGAGCCTGGCGTCGCAGCATGGCACTTGCCCTCATCAGTCACCGTCGTTGGCGTTGAAGCCCAGTTGGATGCCCAGCGCCTTGGCCAGTTCGCCTTCGTGCAGGCGATGGACGACGTTGAGGCTGTCGTAAAGATCGTTGAGTTGTTGACGACCGGCGTCGTCCTGGAGCATTTCGGTCAGCGAGCGCTGGCTGCTGTCGAACAGTTTCAGCGACGCGGCGTAAGCGGCGTCGATCTTGTCCGCCAACGGTTTCTGCTCGGCCGGCAGCAGACCGCGCAGGCCTTTGTTGTCGACGCCTTCCCAGACGGTTTTGGCTGCAGCGAGGCTGGCTTCCAGCGCGGTCAGCGACGACTGGCTGCGCCACGCATCGGCCTGGAACGGTTGCGGCACGCCTTTGCTCTGACGGCCCATCGGCGTGCCGAGTTTTTTCTTCAAGGTGTCGAGGGCGGTGACTTGCACACGCAGCAGATCGGCGATTGCTTCGTGGGAGTCAGCGTAGCGTTGGTTAGGGAATTTGCTCATTTGCGCGAGCATGCCGTCGGTGTTGTTCCAGCTCTGCAGAATCTCTTCGGCCAGTTGCTTCTGGCGCTCGCCGATGGCGATCAGCAGTGGGCAGTATTTGGCCTTCTGATCAGCGTTGGCGACGTCCGGTTTTTCATCGAACAGGATGTACTCGTAAGCCGACAGGCCCTGCACCACCACGCTGGATTTGGCCAGAGCGGCGGCGTCGATCTGCGGCTGGGCGACCACCAGTTGCTCGACCTGACGGCCGACGAGGTTTTTCTTGTCCGGCCAGAACTGCACCTGCCACGAACGGTTGCCCTCGGCCAATGGGCCGATCAGCAGCGGTTGCAGCTCGGCCCAGGCTTTCTGCGCGTGCAGGAAGTCGGCGCGGGCGGTTTCCAGGGTTTCCTTGCCTTGGCAGTAGGCGAGGGCGCTGACCGCCAGTTGCTTGTCGGCTTCGACCCAGCGGGTGTAAGTCGGCAGGATCACCGATTTGGCGATGGCCGCCGACGTGACTGCTTGCGGGTCCTGCGGCGAACAGGCGCCGAGGGCGAGTGCGGCAAGGCTGGTGAACAACAACTTGGGACGGAACATGTCGGGCTCCCGATTCTTTTAAGTGTTTAAAGTGAGTTCAAGAACGCCAGCAGCGCAGCACGCTGCTCGGCGTTGAAAGACAAAACCTGTTGCTGCGCCTGCTGCGCTTCGCCGCCATGCCAGAGCACGGCTTCGAGCAGGTTGCGGGCGCGGCCGTCATGCAGAAACTGAGTGTGGCCACTGACTGCCTGCGTCAGACCGATGCCCCACAACGGCGGGGTGCGCCAGTCGCGGCCGGAGGCCTGGAATTCAGTGCGGTTGTCGGCCAGGCCGTCGCCCATGTCGTGCAGCAGCAGGTCGCTGTACGGGCGAATCACTTGATTGGCCAGTTCAGGTTCGGCGGCGTTGGCGGCGGTGGTGTATTTCGGTGTGTGGCAGGACTGGCAGCCAGCCTGGAAGAACAGATTCTTGCCGGCCAGCACTTGTTGGTCGTTGACGCCACGACGTGCCGGCACTGCGAGGTTGCGTGTGTAGAACAGCACCAGACGCAGGATGTTGTCGCTGACTTCCGGCTCGCCGTCCGGGCCATTGCCGTTCGGCGCCTGCTTGCACGCGGTTTGCGCGTCGGTGCAGTCATCGAAGGGTCTCAGGCTGGTGGTCAGGCCCATGTCTCCGGAAAACGCGTGGACATTCTGCTGATTGAGATTCGGTTGTCCGGCTTTCCAGCCGAATCGACCCATGACAGTTTTTTGCTGCGCGTCATCCCAGACCTGATTCGGTCGGCCGTTAATGCCGTTGTTCTCTTTGGCCTGCGCGGCGGCGTTGGCGAGGATCGCTTCTTCGGGAATAGCTTCGAGCAGGCCGAGGCCGATCATCGGCGGTGCGACGCGGGCCGAGAAACGCGTGTCCGGGTGCATCGGGCCGTAGCCCAACTGAGTGAATTGCAGAACCGGTTTGCGCAGCTCGACTTCGGTGCCGTCCTTGAAACGGATCGGCACCGGGGTGTACTCGACGCGCACCTTGCCTTCGGGCGTGACCCCGGGCACGGCCATGTCCTGGAACTGGCCGCCGTAGACCGGTTCCGGCACCACGCCGAGTTGCTCGATGACGTTGGCATAGGCCGGCGAATCAGGGATCGACAGGCGCACCAGCATCGACACCGCGTTCGTCGCATCCGGCGCTGGCGGGTGTCCGCGACCGTCCTTGATGTGGCAGTTCTGGCAGGCGTTGGTGTTGAACAGCGGGCCGAGGCCATCGCGGGCGGTGGTGGTTGACGGGGCGATCACCCACGGACTGCGGAAGAAGCTGTTGCCGACACTGAAGTCGACCCGGCGCGACGGCGGCAGATTGGCCGAAGGTAGCGAGAATGCGTTCTGATCGGTCTTGCGCACGGTCGCCGCCCCGCCCGAACGCGCTTCACCCGGCTCAGCCTTGGTAAAGCGCGGGGCGTCATCGCAGGCACTCAGGCCCAGGGCCAGAAACAGTGCGGACAAGCGAAGCGGCAGCGAGGGCATCAGACATCCTGCGGACGGGCGAAAACAAAGGCGCAAAGTCTAACAGGGCGAGTGAGTTTGAATAAGAGGAATTATCGTTTGCTTGATATGGCGCAAGCCTTGAAACTCATGCAAACCCTGTGGGAGCGAGCCTGCTCGCGAAAGCGGTGTCCGCCGCGCTGACGATGTTGCGCCAGATGACGCCTTCGCGAGCAGGCTCGCTCCCACAGGATTTGGTGGTGTACCTGATATCAAACACACCATGGAGCAGGGTTTTGTGTACGGCAGGCATGAAAAAGGCGACCCGCAGGTCGCCTTTTTCAGTCGAACGCGCGTGATCAGAATTCGTGATCAGCGTTGTCCGGGTTCAGGTCGCTGATGCCCAGCTTGCCGGCGGCGGCTTCGATCGAGCCGGTCTGCTTGACCAGTGCGGCGATGGCGTCACGCACGATCTGGTTGCCGGCGGTGTTGCCCGCAGCGATCAACTGGTCGTAGTGCTCACCCTTGTTGGCGTGATCGACCATGACCTGGATTTTAGCTTCGGTAGCGGCCAGATCGGCTTTCAGCGCGGTGTCGGCAGCCGGGTCGGCCTTGGCCACCAGCGACGACAGGCTGGCGCCGGTCATCTTGGTGCCATCAACCCGGGTGTACTCGCCCAGGTACACGTTACGAATGCCTTTGGCATCGTAGAAGTGCGAGTTGTGGGTGTTGTCGCTGAAGCAATCCTGTTCGTCTTCCGGGGAGTTGGCCTCCAGGGAAACCTTCATGCGCTCGCCCGCCAGTTCGCCCAGGGACAGACTGCCCATGCCGAAGAGCATTTTGCGCAGGCCGCTTTCAGCCGGCTCGGCTTCCAGGGTAGCGCGGTAGTTGTCGGCCACGTTCGGCTTCCAGTTGCCGACCATTTCTTCCAGGTCGCTGACCAGCAGTTGGGTCACGGCTTTGAGGTAGGCACGGCGACGATCATTGTGACCGCCGGTGGCGCCAGCGCCTTCCAGGTAGTCCGACGCCGGACGGTTGCCGGCGCCCGGGCCGGTGCCGTTCAGGTCCTGGCCCCAGAGCAGGAATTCGATGGCGTGGTAGCCGGTGGCGACGTTGGCTTCGGAACCGCCCAGCTCGTTGAGGCTGGCGAGTTTTTCCGGGGTGATGTCTTTCACGTCGACCTTGTCTTCGCCGACCTGCACTTCAGTGTTGGCGATGATGTTGGCGGTGGCACCCGGGTTACCCAGCGCGTGCTCGTAGGATTTGTCGACATAGTCGATCAGGCCTTCGTCCAGCGGCCACGCGTTCACCTGACCTTCCCAGTCGTCGATGATGGTGTTGCCGAAGCGAAACACTTCGCTCTGCAGGTAAGGCACGCGCGCAGCGACCCAGGCAGCCTTGGCGGCTTTCAGGGTGTCGGCGTTCGGTTTGGCGAGGAACGCGTCGACCGCCGTTTGCAGGGTTTTCGCAGTGGATTCGGCATCGCTGTAGACGGCGAAGACCATGTCGGCGTAGTGCGCGACCACAGCCTTGGCGGCGGCTTCATCGACTTTACCGGCAGCGGCAGGTGCTGGAGCGGCGGCGGTGCTGGCGGCCGGCGTCGGCGCGGCCGGGGCGGCAGCCTTGTCTTTGCCTTCGCCGCAACCGGCGAGGGAAATAGCGATGGCCAGCAGACTGGCGGTAGCCAGAGGCATACGAATCATGGCGAACATCCTGCTTCGGTAATGGAATGGACAGGGCGCGGGGGTGCGCAAAGCTGCGACATAATGCAAATCTTTCGCATTATGTGTAAAGGGCTGTGGCTGGAAATATTTCTTATTTAGCCGGTTGTTATGCGCGGCATCAAAGGATCGCCGCGTTGCTGCGCTGCGCCTGTTTGAGGTAGGCCGTCAGCTCCCGGGCAGGCAGCGGCTTGCTGTAGTGGTAACCCTGACCTTCGTGGCAGCCTTCGGAGATGATGTAGGACTCTTGCTCGGCGGTTTCCACGCCTTCGGCAATCACCTGCATGCCCAGGCTCTTGCCCAGCTGGATGATCGCGCGAACGATGGTCGCATCATCGTCGTCATCCAGCAGATCCTGAACGAAGCTCTTATCGATCTTGATCTTGTCCAGCGGCAGGCTTTTCAGATAACTCAGCGATGAGTAGCCGGTGCCGAAGTCGTCGATGGCGATCAGCGCGCCGGAGCGGCGCAGGCTCAGCAGATGCTGGGCGGCGGTGCTGATGTCTTCCATCAGGCCGGTTTCGGTGACTTCCAGCTCCAGGCTGCGCGGCGGCAGGCGGTAGATCTGCAGCAGGTTGTTGACCACTCGCGGCAACTCGGCGTGGTGCAGTTGCACGGTGGACAGATTGACCGCCATGCGCAGATCGACAAAGCCCTGATCGTGCCATTCGCGCAATTGCTTGCAGGCCTGATCCAGCACCCACTCGCCTATGGCGATGATCGTGCCGTTCTGTTCGGCCAGCGGAATGAACAGGTCCGGCGGCACCAGACCGTGTTCCGGATGCTGCCAGCGAATCAGCGCTTCGACCCCGACCACGCGGTGATCGCGGTAGCTGATCTGCGGCTGATAGACGAGGTAGAACTGGTCGCGAATCAGCGCATCGCGCAGGTCTTTTTCCAGTTCGCGACGGCGACGCATCTCGCTGTCGACACTGGCGATGTAGAACTGATAGCGGTTGCGCGAGCGGGTCTTGGCCAGCGTCATGGTCTGCTCGGCCTTCTGCAACAGCTTCTCGGTGCTGTCGCCGTCCTCGGGGAACAGGGTGATGCCGATGGTCGCGCGCAGGCGGATTTCCTGATGGTCGAGGGCGAACGCCGCTTCCAGATCATCGAGGATGCTCTGCGCCAGCTCTGCCGCTTCGTAAGGCTGTTCGATATCGGCCTGCACCAGCGCGAACTGGTCGCCACCCAGACGGGCGAGGGCGCCGAGGCGACCGCTGTGGGCGCGCAGGCGGTCGGCCAGCGCCAGCAGCAACTGGTCGCCGGTCTGGTAGCTGAACTGCTCGTTGATTCCTTTGAAATCATCCAGCCCCACACACAACACCGCGACCCGGCGTTGCAGCTTGCCGGCGTCGACCAGAATCTTGTCCAGTTGCTGCTGCAATTGCTGGCGGTTCGGCAGACCGGTGAGGAAGTCGTACTGGGCCATGCGCAGCAGGCTGTTTTCCGCTTCGTGGCGCAGATGGGTATTGCGTTCTATCGATTCGAGCAACTGGTTGGCGGTGTTGATCCAGATGCCGAGTTCATTCTTTTCGTGACCCTTGAGCTGTGGAATCTTGTGCTCGCTGGGGCGATCGGGATTGATTTCGGTCAGGTGCTCGATGATCCGCGACAGCGGCTTGGTCAGCAGCCAGTGATAAACCAGATACAACACCAGGCCCATGGCCAGGGCGCGCAAGACGCCGGAAATGAAAATGATCACCGAACTGACAATGAAACTCTCGCCATAGGTGGCGGTGTCGAGGGTGATGCTCAGGTCGCCGTAATACTCGCTGTACGGGCCGCGACCGACCAATTGAGTGGTGAAGGTGCGTTCCTGACCGAGAATCAAGTCAGTCAGCCAGCGGCTGTTGGAGTGCTGCAACTCACGGGACTTCTGCGCGAGCATCGCCTCGTTGGGATGGCCGATAGAAGCCTGGCGCACGGCGTCGTCCTGGAACAGGCCTTCGATCACCTGCATGCCCATTTCCCGGTCCAGGCTGTAGACCGCCTGAGTCGAGGGATCACGGAACATGTCGAGGATACGCTGAGCGTCGCCGGCCACCGCCTGGCGGGTTTTATAGGCATCGAAAACGATCTGGGCGCAGCTCAAGACCACGCCGACGATCAATGCCGAAAGGAGCACGACCCGGAGCAACTTCACCGACAAGCTGTTCTTGAGTTCCAGCTTCAAAGGGTTATTCCTTGTTCCGTGCGGGTAGCGTCAAGTTGCCATGAGTATTGGCAATCCCGTGTTGGCAGTCAAAGGGACAATCAAGCCTCGGAACATTTGCCCGTTGCCTTGACCGAAATACTGCTGTCTGGAGCCTCAGCTCTATTTGTACTGTGTCGGTAGTTTCGACCCTCAACTTGAGCAGTCAGGAACAAATTTTCGCTGATTTGATGGTAGCCCGCTACGGCGCGGCGGCAAGAGGGCGAAGGCTGCTTTAGTTGTGGGAAAACGGCCTGAATGGAATTCGATGCGGTGCGGCATTCTTCGGGCATAAAAAAACCCGGCCATAGCCGGGTTTTTTGACTGGCGCGCAGCTTAAGCGGTGAAGGTTTTGCCTTCGAACTGCTCAGCGACGAACTTCCAGTTGACCAGGTTCCAGAACGCTTCAACGTACTTCGGACGCAGGTTGCGGTAGTCGATGTAGTAAGCGTGTTCCCAGACGTCGCAGGTCAGCAGCGGGGTGTCGCCGCTGGTCAGCGGGTTGCCGGCGCCGATGGTGCTGGCCAGGGCCAGAGAACCGTCAGCCTTTTTCACCAGCCAGCCCCAGCCGGAACCGAAGGTGCCGATAGAGGTTTTGCTGAACTCTTCCTTGAACTTGTCGAACGAACCGAAAGCCGCGTTGATGGCTTCAGCCAGCGCGCCGGTTGGTTGACCGCCGGCGTTTGGCGCCAGGCAGTTCCAGTAGAAAGTGTGGTTCCAGACCTGAGCGGCGTTGTTGAAGATGCCGCCCGAGGAAGTCTTGACGATCTCTTCCAGGGTCTTGCCTTCGAACTCGGTGCCTGGCACCAGGTTGTTCAGGTTCACGACATAGGTGTTGTGGTGCTTGTCGTGGTGAAATTCCAGGGTTTCCTTGGAAATGTGCGGCTGCAGGGCATCGTGTGCGTAAGGCAGCGGCGGCAATTCGAAAGCCATGATGATTCTCCTAATCAGGTCTGTTGCGGTGAGCGCAAGGCCGATCACGGGCGGCCAGAAATGCACCGACGAGTTTTTACTCTTTGCGGCGCAGGGTTCGGATCATAGCACCGGGGTCAAGGCTTAACCACGCAACAACTGTGTGGGATAGAGGTTCCAGAGCCTTTTGGAATAAATCAGTTGGCGATAATCAATTGGCCCGCCACGGTGAACATCATCACTGCCACCAGAAGATCAAGAATCCGCCAGGTACTCGGCCGAGCCAGCCACGGTGCAAGCCACGCGGCACCTAGCGCCAAGGTGAAAAACCACAGCAGCGACGCACTCGCGGCGCCCACGACATAAGCGCCCGGCACTGACTGTTGCGCACCGAGCGAGCCGATCAGCAATACCGTATCGAGATAAACGTGCGGATTGAGCAGCGTCACCGCCAGCGCGCTGAGCATCACCGCGCGCAACGAGCGTACGGTGTGGTTTTCACCCTGATCCAGACTCTGTTTCGAGAACGCCCTTCGCAGTGCCTGGCTGCCATACCAGATCAGAAAGACCGCGCCGCCCCAGCGTGCCACCGCGAGCAATGTCGGGTTCTGCGCCAACACGGTGGCCAAGCCAAACACCCCGGCTGCCACCAGCAGCGCATCGCACGCCACACACAGCGCTGCCACCGGCAGGTGATGTTCGCGGCGCAGACTCTGCGCCAGCACAAAAGCGTTCTGGGTGCCGATCGCCATGATCAGCCCCAAGGCCACCAGCAGGCCGTTCACATAGCTTTGCCACATAAGATTTACTCCGCGTTGGCTGCGAGATCGCGCAGCACGTGCATGGCACGCTCGGCGTCGGCCTGACCGACAAACAAATGGTCGTGGTAATAACCGGCGATCACGTTGCAACTGATTCCGGCCTTGCCCAGCGCGCTGGCGAACGCGGCGGTCAGGCCAACGGCTTCGAGCGCCGAATGCACATTGAGGGTGATCCACGCCGCCACATAATCAAAAGCGAACCCGGCACGTTCAGCCTGGGAGCGCTCCAGAATCACGGTCAGGCCTTCCTGCTCGCGGAAGCTGCCGACAATCTCCACACCGCTCGGCAACTGGCCGTCACGCAGGGTGCAGAACACGTACTCGCCGGCATTGAGCTGCGGGCTCATGCTGCGCAGCAGCGTCGTGAGAGAGGTTTCGCCAGCCATCGCCGTGTTCCTTGATAAAGAGTGCTTGCTGGCTATTCTCCGGTCGAAAACGGTATAAGAAAAACCAATAGTGCTGATCGCTCATTAGGAAAACTGATGTTCGACTACAAATTGCTTTCCGCTCTGGCCGCCGTGGTCGAGCAGGCTGGATTCGAGCGCGCTGCGCAGGTGCTGGGCTTGTCGCAATCGGCGATTTCCCAGCGGATCAAATTGCTGGAAGCGCGGGTCGGCCAACCGGTGCTGGTACGCGGCACGCCGCCATCGCCGACCGAGATTGGCCGGCGGCTGCTCAACCATGTGCAGCAGGTGCGCCTGCTCGAACGTGACTTGCAGACCCTGGTGCCAGCGCTCGACGAAGAAGGCCTGCCGGAGCGTCTGCGCATCGCCCTCAACGCCGACAGCCTCGCCACCTGGTGGGCCGAAGCCGTGGGCGATTTCTGCGCCGAGCAGCATTTATTGCTGGATCTGGTGGTGGAGGATCAGACCGTCGGCCTCAAGCGCATGCGGGCCGGGGAAGTGGCGGCGTGTGTCTGCGCCAGCGAACGCCCGGTGGCCGGTGCGCGCAGCGTGTTGCTCGGGGCGATGCGCTATCGAGCGCTGGCCAGTCCGGCGTTTATCGAGCGGCATTTCCCCGACGGGGTGCGCGCCGAGCAGCTGCCGCGCACCCCGGCGCTGGTGTTCGGCCCGGACGATTTTCTCCAGCATCGCTACCTCGCATCGCTCGGTGTCGATGGTGGTTTCGAGCATCATTTGTGCCCGTCCTCCGAAGGTTTTGTGCGTCTGACCGAAGCCGGGTTTGGTTGGGGCCTGGTGCCGGAACTGCAAGTGCGCGATCAACTGCAACGCGGCGTATTGCGCGAACTGTTGCCAGATAAACCGATCGATGTGCCGTTGTACTGGCATCATTGGCGCAATGGCGGTCAGCTGCTGGCCTTGCTGACCGAGCAATTGCTACGTTCTTCACCGCGCTGGCTGGTGCCCTTGGGCTGACGGTCAGCGTCAAGACAGACGTATCAGGTAAACGAAAGACATCGGAGCGTTACATGAAAATTCTGGTCACCGGCGCAAGCGGCTTCATTGGCGGACGCTTTGCGCGTTTCGCTTTGGAGCAGGGCCTGGACGTGCGGGTCAACGGTCGCCGGGCCGAGAGCGTCGAGCATCTGGTGCGCCGTGGCGCCGAGTTCGTCCCGGGCGATCTCACCGATGCAGATCTGGTGCGCGACCTCTGCGCCGACGTCGAAGCCGTGGTGCACTGCGCCGGCGCCGTCGGCTTGTGGGGGCGCTATCAGGACTTTCATCAGGGCAACGTGCAGGTCACCGAAAACGTCGTCGAAGCCTGCCTCAAGCAGCGCGTGCGGCGGCTGGTGCATCTGTCGTCGCCGTCGATCTATTTCGATGGCCGCGATCACCTCGGCCTGACTGAAGAGCAAGTGCCCAAGCGCTTCAAACATCACTACGCGGCGACCAAATACCTGGCCGAGCAAAAGGTCTTTGGCGCACAGGAATTCGGTCTGGAAACCATCGCCCTGCGCCCGCGTTTCGTCACTGGCGCCGGCGACATGAGCATTTTCCCGCGCCTGCTGAACATGCAGCGCAAGGGGCGTCTGGCGATCATCGGCGACGGCCTGAACAAGGTCGATTTCACCAGCGTGCAGAACCTCAACGAAGCGCTGCTCAGTAGTCTGCTGGCAGCCGGTTCCGCGTTGGGCAAGGCCTACAACATCAGCAATGGCGCGCCGGTGCCGCTGTGGGATGTGGTCAATTATGTGATGCGCAAGATGGAAGTGCCGCAGGTCAGCAAATACCGCTCGTACGGTCTGGCCTACAGCGTTGCTGCGCTCAACGAAGGCGTGTGCAAACTCTGGCCGGGCCGCCCGGAGCCGACCCTGTCGCGGTTGGGCATGCAAGTCATGAAGAAAAATTTCACCCTCGACATCAGCCGCGCCCGGCATTATCTGGACTACGATCCGAAAGTCAGCCTGTGGTCGGCCCTCGACGAGTTCTGTGGCTGGTGGAAAGCTCAGGACATCCGTTGATACAAGTAGCCCGGCCGGCAATGAACCGCACTGCCGCTTGAGGGTCAATCCCTGCGGCTGCGGCGGTTATACTTCGCAGCATTTAGCCATCACCGCGTTCCACAAAGGTTGCCTCAATGTCCATGCGTAACGATGCCAACGACGATTTCGACGATGTACCGAGCCTGCGGGCCGACACCTTTGACGACGATGACATTCCGCCCTCCGCTCGCACCTCGGTGCACTCGCGCACGCCGCCGGTGGTCAAGGTCAAGGCTGCGAGTACCGGGCCGCTGTGGGCACTGGTCGGCGCGTTGTTCTTCGCCTTCATCGGTCTGGCCTGGTGGAGCTTCCAGCAGATTTCGCTGATGGAGCAGCAATTGGTCGCGACCCAGGAAAGCTTTGCGCGCATCAGCGAGGAAGCGGCGGGGCGCCTGCAGGACATTTCCGGCAAGGTCGTCGCCAGCCAGAGCAACGTCAACAGCGACAGCGAAGCGTTGAAGCTGCAGATCAAACAGCTGGAAACCCAGTTGCTGGATCAGAGCAAACAGCAGCAAGGCGTGGTCGGTCAGGCCAGCGATCTGGACAAGCGTCTGGCGCAGATGACCGCGCAGACCACCGAACAACAGAACGCCAATACCCAGTTGCAGGCTCAGGTCAAAGCCTTGAGCGCCGAACTGGCGACCCTGAAGAGCGCCCCGGCCGACACCGGCAAGGTCGATGCGCAGCTCAAGAGTTATGACGCGCAGCTGAAAAGCCTCGGCGCTGATATCACCGCGCTGAAAAAGCAAGGCAATCCGAGCGCGGCGATCGAGCGTCTGGAGCAGGAAATCGTCGTTCTCAAGAGTGAGCAGGACAACCGCCCGGCCGCTGCGCAGGGTGGCGGCAATACCGCCGAGTTCGACGCATTCCGCGGGCAGATGACCCGCAACCTCAACACCCTGCAGGCGCAGATCCAGAACCTGCAGCAGCAGATCAATGCCCGGCCATAGGGCCTGAGTCAGGATATCTTGTGGCGAGGGAGCTTGCTCCCGCTGGAGTGCGAAGCGCTCCCCTGCTTTCGTTCAGGTAGAGCGTATTTGCAGGTTTTGCGACTGCTTCGCAGCCGAGCGGGAGCAAGCTCCCTCGCCACAGGGAATGCGGCAACTTCTGGATTCATCTTCGACCTCCGTCCGACCCCAATCCGTCTACGCTCTTGAAACACCAACAAGAACGAGGGATGCGTTATGGGGTTTTTGCATAAAGTGGCGTGGCTCGGGGTGATGCTTTTTGTGGGGACGGGGCAGGTCAACGCCGCCACTACACAAAAGGACGACAGCAAGGCTGCCATCGCTTTGCTGGAAAAGGCTCTGGCCTATTACCACGACAATGGCGACAAGGCCTTCGCCGCGTTCAGCCGTCAGGGCGAGTTCGTCGACAAGGATCGCTACGTGTTCGTGGTCGACACCAAAGGCGTGATGCTCGCCAGCGGCGGGCCGTCCTCAGCCTTGATCGGCCGTGACGTCAGCGAAGTGCTTGCGCCGGATTTGCAGAAGGCCTTCAAGGACGCCTTGCTGGTGCCGGAAGGCAACGGCATTCAACAGGCCGAATACCGCTGGCAGAACTGGGCGGACGGCAAGGTCGAGCGCAAACATGTTTATTACCAGCGCATCGGTCAGCGGATTCTGGCCGTCGGTTATTACCTGCCGCGCGCTTCAGCCGAGCAGGCCAAGGCACTTCTCGACAAGGCTGCAACCGATCTGGGAAAAAACGAGAAGGGCACCCTGACGGCCATCAACTCGCTCAAGGGCGGTTATCTGCAGGATGACCTGTATGTGTTCGTGGTCGATCTGGACAACCAACGCTACGTTGCCCACGGAACCAACCTGCGCTTGATCAACACCGATTTCAGCAAGATCAAGGACCCGGAAGGCAAACCGGTGGGCGAGCCGATTCTGGCGCTGATCGCCAAACAGGACGACGGCGAATACGAATACCGCTGGAAAAACCCGGTGACCGGCAAGGTCGAGGACAAGCATGCCTACCTGAAGAAGGTCGGGCATTTTCTGGTGGCGGTGGGTTACTACAGCCCCTGATTGAAACATTCGCTACTGTGGGAGGGGGCTTGCTCCCGAAAGCGGTATGTCATTCAACAAAGATGTTGGCTGATCCACCGCTTTCGGGAGCAAGCCCCCTCCCACAGGGTTTTAAGGTGTTGCTGTTATTTGGCGCCGTGCTCGCGCCCGCGCAGCAACTTGTTCGGCATCGCAATCGCCGCCGCCAGCCCCAGCAGCGACACCGCCGTACTCACCCACAGCAGATGCCGGAACGTCACCGAAAGCTCGGCGCGCAAGGCGTTCTGCGCATCACCCGGTGCGGCGTTCAAACCGTCGAGCAGCACGTTGCCCGAATGCCCCTCGCTGAGCAGCGAGTTGCTCGCCAGATGGGCAAAACTCGAATCCTGCAACAACGCCAGCAACAGCGCCGACATCAACGCCACACCCACTGCGCCGCCCAGCGAACGGAACAGATTGGTGGTGCTGGTGGCGACGCCGATGTCGCGTTGCTCCACCGAGTTCTGCGTACCCACCAGTGAAGTCGGGAACTGCATGCCGCCGGCAATCCCGCTGAGCAGCATGAACAGGCTGCTGACCAGCGTCGCATCGGGTGGGCTGAACGCCATGCCGAGAATCGAGATCGGCATCAGCAGCGCGCCGGTCAGAATCTGTGGTTTGTAGCGACCGGTCACCGAAGTACGGCGTCCGGCGAAATAAGCGCCAATCGGCAGGCCCATCGCCAGCGGCAGCAAGTGCAACGCCGCCGCGTCGGCCCCGGCGCCGGTGACGCTCTGGAAGCGCAGCGGCATCAACACGATCAGCGAGATTGCCTGAAAACTGGTGAAGAAAATCGTGCACCAGCACAGCAACGCGTTGCGGTTGGTGAACAAGTGCATCGGCAGCAGCGGCTCACGCGCCCGGCGTTCATGCCACACGAACACCGCCAGCACCAGCACCGCGCAGGCGAACAAACCGAGCACTTCACTGCTGCGCCACGAATGACCCTGACCGACTTGGGTGATGGCCAGCAGCAGGGCGGTCAAACCGATGATCATCAACAGCGTGCCGAGGTAGTCGATGATCGGTTTGCGCTGCGGAATCGGCAGCCCGCGCAGATTGCGATTGGCAACCCACCAGGCGCCCAGTCCCAGTGGCAGATTGATCAGGAACACCCAGCGCCACGACAGGTATTCGGTCATGTAGCCGCCGAGCACTGGCCCGGCGACGCTGGCCACCGCGTACATGCTGCTGAAGTAACCCTGATAACGCCCGCGTTCGCGCGGCGGGACGATGTCGCCGATGATTGCCTGACTGACCGAAATCATCCCGCCGGCACCGATGCCCTGGAGAATCCGCGCCAGCACCAGTTGTTCCATGCTTTGCGCCATGCCGCAGAACAGCGAGGCGAGGGTGAACAGGCCCATGCCGAACAGCATCAGTTTGCGTCGCCCGTACAAATCGCCGAGTTTGCCGTAGATCGGCACGGCCACGGTCATTGCCACCATGTACCCGGAAATCACCCAGGCCAGCAGGCTGACGTCCTTGAACTGTGCGGAGATGGCGGGCATCGAGACGGCGACGATGGTCTGGTCCAGCGCGCCGAGAAAAATCGCCATCATCAACGCGACCAGCACGCTGCGAATGGCCGGTTTGGGCGTTTCAGGGTGATTGAGATTGGTCACGGGCGAGCCTGCGGGCAGTGATGGACCCGCACGGCCATTGCGCGCGGGTGGATGCTCGCCAGTGTAAGTCGATAGCAGGCTATTCGATAGCCTCGTACGGAAGTCCGACGTAATTTTCTGCAATGGTTTTTCGACCGGCTTCTGAACTGACAAAGTAGTCCAGTTCCGAGGCGCTTATGCGCTGGCTGAAATCATCATGCTCGTCGAAGCGGTGCAGCATCGAGGTCATCCACCAGGAGAAACGTTCGGCTTTCCATACCCGGCGCAGGCAGATTTCCGAGTATTTCTCCAGCAGATCGGTGCGCCCTTCGCGATAAACCTTCAGCAGAATGTTGAACAGCGTACTGACATCGCTGGCGGCCAGGTTCAGGCCCTTGGCGCCGGTGGGCGGTACAATGTGCGCGGCATCGCCGAGCAGAAACATCCGCCCGTACTGCATCGGCTCGACGACAAAACTGCGCAGCGGCGCGATGCTTTTTTCAATCGACGGGCCAGTCACCAGTTTCTCGGCAAGCGCGGCGGGCAGACGGGTTTTCAGCTCAGCCCAAAAGCGCTCGTCGGACCAGTCGGCGACGTTTTCCTCGGCCGGCACTTGCAGGTAATAACGGGTGCGGGTGGCCGAACGCATGCTACACAGGGCGAAGCCACGTTCATGGCGGGCATAGACCAGCTCTTCGTGCACCGGCGGGGTGTCGGCGAGAATCCCCAGCCAGCCGAACGGATAGACCCGTTCGAAGATCTTCAGGCAGTCCTCGGGAATTGACTGCCGGGCCACGCCATGAAAGCCGTCGCAACCGGCGATGTAATCGCAATCGACGCGCCAGGTTTCGCCATCCTTTTCGAAGGTGACAAAGGCCTCGTCGCTTTTCATGCCGTGAGGAACGACATGGCTCACTTCATAAAACGACAGTGCGCCAGCCTCCCGACGAGCGGCCATCAGGTCGCGCGTGACTTCGGTCTGACCGTAAACCATGACGGTTTTGCCGCCGGTCAAACCCTGCAGATCGATGTGGGCCAGACGCCCATCCAGTGCCAGATCGAAGCCGGCGTGCACCAGCCCTTCGGCATCCATGCGCGCGCCTACGCCGGCCTGGCGCAACAGCTCTACCATGCCTTGTTCAAGCACGCCGGCGCGAATTCGTCCGAGGACATAGTCGGGTGTCTGGCGTTCGAGAATCAGGGTGTCGATGCCGGCGTTGTGCAGCAACTGACCGAGGAGCAATCCGGACGGACCGGCGCCAATGATGGCGACTTGGGTTTTCAGCGTTTTCATTGTTTTTATGACTCGCAAGCTTCACGCGACAGAAGGCGGTGAATGATTTTTATGGATCGAGTGCTTGCATTTTTCCCTTGCGGGTCTGTCAATTGAAGGTGAAAACTGAGCCGATACCTGTACATTCTGCCAATCGGTGCGATTATCGCCCGCAACTTCGAGGCCTGGATTGAAGTGATGAACAAGCCTGACCTGCCTTCGATTCCGGTGTTCAAGCTCTACGGTGAAAGCCTGGACTGGCCGACCCCTGACTTGCTGCACTGTGAAACCATTTCCAAACGCAGCCGCGAACATCAATGGGAAATCAAACCCCACCGCCACGCCGATTTGTGCCAGTTGCTCTTCGTCTTCAAAGGTCAGGCAGAGCTTGAAATCGAAGGTCAACGCACGCAACTCAACCAACCCGCGATTCAAGTCCTGCCACCGTTGTCGGTGCATGGCTTTCGCTTTTCCGAGGACGTCGAAGGATTTGTCGTCACCCTCGCCAATCCGCTGATCAATCACCTGCAGGCGCAACTGGGCAACTCGGTGCACGCACTGGCCCAGGCCGAGCACTACCCGGCGGGCAAGGACGCGGAGTACCTGAACAGTCTGTTTTCAGCGTTGCAGGCCGAGTACAACGGCCATCAACCCGCGCGGGAAATGCTCATGCATTCGCTGGTCAGTGTGATCATGGTCTGGGTCAGCCGTCAGGCGCTCGTGCGCCATAACGCCAGCCAGCGGCCGCAACGCCAGCGCGAATACCTCAACGGGTTCATTCAATTGGTGGAGGAGACGTACCGCCAGCATGTGAAGGTCGAAGACCTCGCCCATCGTCTGGGGATTTCGGTATCACACCTCAACGGCACCTGCCGCGAACTGGCAGGGCAGCCAGCGCTGCAGATCATGCACGAACGCCAGTTACTGGAAGCCAAACGTTTGCTGACCTACACCAGCATGACCATTTACGAGATGTCGGAGTTGTTGGGGTTTTCCGATCCGACCAACTTCACGCGCCTGTTCCGGCGCAGGGTGGGCATTTCGCCAAAGGCGTTTCGTGACCGGCTGAAGGCCGATCAGTGATCCTGTAAACCTGGCGATATCCTGTGGGAGGGGGCTTGCTCCCGAATGCGGTGTGCCATTCAGCATTGATGCACACTGATACGCCGCTTTCGGGAGCAAGCCCCCTCCCACAGGATTGCAGGCCAGCTCAGATCATTCAGCGCAGCGCATTAAGCGTCGCATTGTGCGGAATACAGCGCTCGAAATTGCAGCTGGCGTATTCGCGCGGCAGTTGTCGCAGTTGCTCGACCCGCCAGGCCGCGGTGCCGTACAGCGCCAGCGTGGCAGCGCAGGTGATGAAAATCGCGAAGTACCTTCTTGTTCTGATGTTCATGGCGTAGACCTCTGAACGTATACCCTGCGGTATTACTTTCAGCATAGGTCAGCGGCATAGAGTTGCCAGCCACGGATTCGGCCTATGTGACATCCCCCTGTGGGAGCGGGCTTGCTCGCGAAGGCGTGGTGTCAGTCGATGACAATCCAGACTGATACACCGCCTTCGCGAGCAAGCCCGCTCCCACAGGGGCATCGGATTTACAGGCCCATATCCCATTCGGGATTTTCCGGGAATCGTTCGACGAGAAAATCCAGCATGCTGCGCAACGCCGCCGGCATATGCTTGCGTGAGGCGTACACCGCGTAGATGTTCATCTGCCGCGGCTCGGCATCCGGCAGCAGGCGCACCAGTTCACCGGCATGCACATGCACCCCGGCCTGATAGGTCGGCAGCATCGCCACCCCCGCGCCGGCCAGGGTGGCGCGCAATAGAGTGCTGGCCTCGTTGGCGCTGATGTTGCCCTGCACCGGCACCGACACGGGCTCGCCGTCCTCCTCGAAATGCCACAGGCTCTTGCCGAAGTAGGAGTGGGTCAGGCAGTTGTGTCGGCTCAGGTCCTCGACCCGTTGCGGTGGCGGGTTGTCGCGCAAATAAGCCGGTGCGGCGCAGACCACCGAGCGGCACACGGTCAGGCGCCGGGCGATCAGGTTCGGATCGAGGTCATTGCTGGTGCGGATCGCCAGATCGATGCGTTCATCCACCAGATTCACCGTGCGGTCGAGCATCTGCAGGTCGATGCTGACCCCGGGGTAACGTTTGACGTACGCCGCCATCGCATCGGCCAGTTGCGCCTGACCGAACGAGGTACTGACACTGATGCGCAGCAGCCCGCGCGGTGCCTCGTCGGGTTCGCTGACGGCGGCCTGCATGTCGGTCGAGAGTTCGAGCATCTGCCGGCAGCGCGGCAGGATTTCACTGCCGGCGGCGGTCAGGCTCAATTTGCGCGTGGTGCGGTGCATCAGGCGCGCGCCGACCCAGTCTTCCAGCTCCGCCAGATAACGCGACACCACTGGCCGTGACAGGTCCAGATGATCGGCCGCCGCCGACTGGCTGCCCAGATCCACCACTGTGACAAACACGCGCATTGCTTGAAGACGATCCATGATTTGCCCGCTTTCAGAAACAAACTATGTCCAAGCATCGCATTTTTTGTACCGAGTCAGGCAACTAAGCTCTGTCCCATCGCCAAACACGGCATTCGGATCACGGAGCAACAGATGATCGGCTTCACTACCCTCAAGCGCGTTTTGCTGGCCACCGCCACCCTCGGTTTCGCGGCCCACGCCGCTGCCGCCAACCTGACTCTGGACGTTTACAACCCGGGCACCCACGCGATTTTCCCGGTGACTTCGGTGCTGGTCAGCGGCGAGAAAGACGCGATTCTGGTCGATGCACAATTCGGCAAGGCCCAGGCCGAGCAGGTGGTGGAAAAGATCCGCGCCAGCGGCAAGCACCTGACCACCATTTACATCAGCCACGGTGACCCGGATTACTACTTCGGCCTCGACACCCTGACCCAGGCTTTCCCCGACGCCGAAGTGCTGGCCTCGCAGCCGACCGTGGATCACATCAACAAAACCGTCGCCGGCAAACTCGCCTTCTGGGGCCCGAAAATGGGCGCCGACGTACCGGCCAAAACCATCGTGCCGGGCGTGCTCAAGGGCGACAGCCTGATGCTCGAAGGACAGAAATTGCAGGTGGTCGGTCTTGAAGGCAAACAACCGGATCGCAGCTTCGTGTGGATTCCGTCGCTCAAGGCTGTGGTCGGTGGCGTCGTGGTCGCCGAGAACATTCATGTGTGGATGGCTGATACCCAGACCGCGCAATCCCACGCCGACTGGCTGCAAACCCTGCACTCGATCGAAACCCTGAAGCCGAAAACCGTGGTGCCGGGTCACTACCTGGGCGAGAGCAGCCGCTCGCTGGTCAGCGTGAAATTCACCGCCGACTACATTAAGGCTTTCGATGAAGAAACCGCCAAGGCCAAGGATTCCGCCGCACTGATCAAGGCCATGCACAAGCGCTACCCGAAACTCGGCGAAGAAAGTTCGCTGGAACTGAGTGCCAAAGTCGCCAAGGGCGAGATGAAGTGGTAACCCGATTCTGAAAACGCAGCACTCTCAAGCCAACTGGAGAATGTCATGAGCAAGATCGCAATCATTGGTGCCACCGGCCGTGCCGGTAGCCAACTGCTGGAAGAAGCCTTGCGTCGCGGGCATAGCGTCACTGCCATCGCCCGCGACACCTCGAAGATCGGCTCGCGTGCCGGTGTGGTCAGCAAGAATGTCGATGTGCTGGATTCGGCGGCGCTGCAAGCGGCAGTGGCCGGTCACGACGTGGTGATCAGCGCCGCGCACTTCGCCACGGTACCGGCCAGTGCCTTGGTCGGCCCGGTGAAGCAGGCGGGTGTGAAGCGTCTGCTGGTGGTTGGCGGTGCCGGTTCGCTGTTGCTGCCGGACGACACCCGAGTGATCGACAGCGCCGGTTTCCCGGCCGAGTACAAAGCCGAGGCCAGCGCTGGCGCGGCGTTTCTTGATGCCTTGCGTCAGGAGAAGGATCTGGACTGGACTTTCCTCTCGCCATCGGCAGAGTTCGTCGAAGGTGAGCGCACCGGTACCTTCCGCGTTGGCAAGGATCATTTGCTGTTCAGTGCTGAAGGTCGCAGCTGGATCACCTTCGCCGATTACGCGATTGCGCTGATTGACGAAGTGGAAACGCCTAAGCATTCGCGTCAGCGGTTTACGGTCGGGTATTAAGCAACGACGCAGACAAAATGTGGGAGCGGGCTTGCTCGCGAATGCAGTGTGTCAGTCACTTAAAATGTCGCTGACACTCCGCTTTCGCGAGCAAGCCCGCTCCCACAGGGGGATCTGTGTACTTCAGCGGGTATGCGCCTGCTCCACCAGCCAGATCATCAATTCCTCCAATTGCGGCGACGCCTCGCCGCCTTGTGGCATCACCACGTAGTAGCCCAGCCCCGTTTTCACCTTCAGCTCAAACGGCATCACCAGCCGTCCGGCGCGCAGGTCATCGCCGATCAGCGACCAGTCGCCAATCGCCACACCCGTCCCATGCGACGCCATCGACATCGCCTGATCCAGCGTCTCGAAATGCTGCCCCATGTTGACGTTGTTCAACTGCAATTCGGCGGCGGTCAGCCACACCGTCCAGTCCTGGGTGTCGCGAGTCGGGTGCAGCAGCAGATGCTGTTGCAGGTCGGCCGGTTCGCTCAGCGCCGGTGGGCCTTTCAATAATGCTGGCGAGCAGACCGGTGTCAGTTGCTCATCGAACAGATGCAGCGCGGTCGAGAAATTGTCCGGCGGCGTGCCGTAGATCACCGCCGCATCGAATTGCTCGCGCTGAAAGTCGACGCCATGGGCCAGTGAAGTGGTCAGTTTGACCGGCACGTCCGGGCGTTCCTTTTGCCATTGCAGCAGGCGCGGCACCAGCCAGCGCATCACGCAGCTGGGCGCCTTGAGTTGCAGGGTTTGCCGCTTGCGACCGATCTGCTCGGTGGCCTCGCTGATCAGGCCGAAGATCTTTTCCACCCGTGGCAGCCATTCACGTCCTTCGGCGGTCAGCTCCAGGCCTCGGGCCAGACGGATGAACAACTCATACCCCAGATGAGCTTCCAGCCCGGCAATCTGCCGGCTCACCGCGCCCTGAGTGATGTGCAACTGCTCGGCCGCCCGGGTGAAGTTGCAGCACTGCGCAGTAATCAGAAACGTGTGCAGGGCGGGCAGGGGAGGCAGTCGTTTCATGTGGATCCAAGGTATGACGTGAGGACATGGCTAGTATGACTTTTAATCGATTGTTGCCGCTACCTGCCGCCCGTTCAATGAGCCCATTCAAGGGGCCCTTTGTAGGAGTGAGCCTGCTCGCGATAGCGGTGTGTCAGTCACCGTAATGTTGAATGTGAAGACGCCATCGCGAGCAGGCTCACTCCTACACAAAGGCCTTGTGTCTCAAACGAACAAGAAGGGCAATCGACATGGCGACGTGTGGCGAAGTACTGGTCAAGTTACTCGAGGATTACGGGGTCGAGCAGGTGTTCGGCATCCCCGGGGTGCACACCGTGGAACTGTATCGCGGGCTGGCCCGTTCGAGCATCAACCACGTCACTCCACGGCACGAGCAGGGCGCCGGATTCATGGCTGACGGCTATGCGCGCACCAGCGGCAAACCGGGTGTGTGCTTCATCATCACCGGCCCGGGCATGACCAACATCACCACCGCGATGGGCCAGGCCTACGCCGACTCGATCCCGATGCTGGTGATCTCCAGCGTGCAGACCCGCAGCCAGTTGGGTGGCGGTCGCGGCAAACTCCATGAGTTGCCGAACCAGAGCGCGCTGGTCGGTGGCGTCGCTGCGTTCTCCCACACCCTGATGTCGGCGGCGGAATTGCCCGGCGTGCTGGCCCGTGCTTTCGCACTGTTTCAGGCCGGGCGTCCGCGTCCGGTGCACATCGAGATTCCGCTGGATGTTTTGGTAGAGGAGGCTGATGAGCTGCTCGCCAGCGTTCCGGTGCACATCGACCGCGCCGGGGCTGCACCGGCTGCAGTACGGCGCATGGCTGAGTTGCTGGCCGGCGCTCGGCGTCCGCTGATTCTCGCCGGTGGCGGTGCCATCGATGCCGCCGCCGAACTGACTGAGCTGGCCGAGCTGCTCGACGCCCCGGTGGCGCTGACCATCAACGCCAAAGGCATGTTGCCCTCCAGCCATCCGCTGCTGATCGGCTCGACGCAAAGCCTGGTCGCCACTCGCGCACTGGTGGCCGATGCCGACGTGGTGCTGGCGATCGGTACCGAACTGGCCGAAACCGATTACGACGTGACCTTCGCCGGCGGCTTTGAAATCCCCGGCAAGTTGCTGCGCATCGACATCGACGCCGATCAGACCGTGCGCAACTATCCGCCGCACGTGGCGTTGGTCGCCGACTCGCGCAACGCCGCGCAAGCGCTGCTCGGCGCACTGTCGCAGCAGGCGCTGGCCGAGCGGCGCAACGATTGGGGCCAGGTGCGGGCCGCGCGTCTGCGCGATGAGCTGGCCGCGACCTGGGACGTGCCAACCCTGGCTCAGACGCGCTTCCTCGAAACCGTGCTGCACGAATTGCCGGACGCAGTATTCGTCGGCGACTCCACGCAACCGGTGTACACCGGCAACCTCACGTTCAACCCGGAGCGTCCACGACGCTGGTTCAACTCGTCCACCGGCTACGGCACCCTCGGTTACGCCTTGCCGGCGGCGATTGGCGCGTGGCTCGGTGGCGGCATTGAGGACGGCGCTCGTCCGCCAGTGGTGTGCCTGATCGGCGACGGCGGCTTGCAGTTCACCCTGCCGGAACTGGCCAGCGCGGTTGAAGCGCACACGCCGGTAATCGTCCTGCTGTGGAATAACCAGGGCTACGAAGAGATCAAGAAGTACATGGTCAACCGCGCCATCGAACCGGTCGGCGTCGACATCTACACTCCGGATTTCATTGGTGTGGCCAAGGCCCTTGGCTGCGCCGCCGAAGCGATCAGTTCGGTTGAACAATTGCGCGGCGCGCTGCGTGCCGCCACCGATCGTCAGGGCCCGACCCTGATCGAGATCGACCAGAGCCAATGGATGCAGGCGGTGGCCCGATGATCAATTTCCCAACCACACTCGATGGTCTGTATATCAACGGTCAATGGTCGGCCGGGCGTGAGCATCTGCGGGTGATCAACCCGGCCACCGAAGCGCTGCTGACCACGGTCAATGGCGGCGATGAACGCGCGGTTGATCTGGCCGTCAGCGCCGCCACTGAAGCGTTCAAGCGCTGGTCGAAAACCACTGGGGCCGAGCGTGGCGCGATTCTGCGCAACATCGCCAACGGCGTGCGCAACGGTCGCGATCATCTAATGAAGCTGCAGTCGAGCAACAACGGCAAACCGCAATTCGAAGCGGCGATCGACGTCGATGATGTGATCGCCACTTTCGAGTATTACGCCGAATTGGCCGAAGGCCTCGATGCACAACTCGACAGTAACGTGGCGCTGCCCAGCGACGATTTCAGCGCACGTCTGCGCCGTGAGCCGTGCGGTGTGGTCGGGCTGATCGTACCGTGGAATTTCCCGATGGTCACCACCGCGTGGAAGCTCGCCCCGGCCTTGGCCGCCGGCTGCTGCGTGGTGCTCAAACCGTCGGAAGTCACGCCGCTGCCGGAGCTGGAACTGGCGGCGATCATTGCCGAGTCCGGCTTGCCCGACGGTGTGTTCAACCTGGTTTGCGGCACCGGTCTGGCGGTCGGTGCGCCGCTGTCGGCGGATCCGCGCATCGCCAAAGTTTCCTTTACCGGCAGCAACGCTGTGGGCGTGCAGGTGATGCAGCGCGCCGCCGAAACGGTGAAGGGCGTCAGCCTGGAACTGGGTGGCAAATCTTCGTTGCTGGTGCTCGAAGACGCCGATCTGGAACTGGCGGTGGAACTGGCCTGCGGTGGCGGTTTTTTCAACGCCGGGCAGATGTGCTCGGCCACCAGTCGGGTGCTGGTCGCTGATGAGCTGGCGGAGGAATTCCTTGAGCGTCTGCAAAAACGCGCGCAAGCGATTCGCGTGGCCGATCCATTCGATCCGGACGTCGAGATGGGCGCACTGGTCAATCAGGCGCAATACCAGCGCGTGCTCGGTCACATCGACCGTGGCCTGAGCGCTGGCGCGAAGCTGGTGTGCGGCGGCAATCGTCCGGCGGATCTGCCGCGCGGTTATTTTTTGCAGCCAACGGTGTTCACCGATGTGCCCCTCGACAGTGCGCTGTGGTGCGAAGAGATTTTCGGCCCGGTGCTCTGTGTGCGCAGTTTCAGCAGCGAAGCCGAGGCGATTGCCTTGGCCAACGACAGCCAGTTCGGGCTGGTCGCCAGTGTGGTGACGCGTAACGCCGAGACTGCCGACCGGGTCGCCAACGCCCTGCAGGCGGGGCTGGTGTGGCTCAACGCGCCGCAAGTGATCTTCCCGCAGACGGCGTGGGGCGGTTACAAGCAGAGCAGCATCGGTCGTGAATTGGGGCCGTGGGGTCTGGCTGCGTTTCAAGAAATCAAACACGTGATCCGGGCGCTCTGAACGCCCGAAAACGGTGAGTGCATGCCTCGCAACGAGGCATGCGTCGGTGTCATGGCTTCGATGAGTTTTTATCGATAGTCAGGTGTATTGCACGACCTCAGGATGAACCCGTCGGCAGCGCTGCAGGCCTTTTAATACAAGGCCTGCAGCGGATCCGGCCGCGCGGATGCAACGGTTGCGACCAACCTCATACTTAAAAGAACAAAGGGAGTCCTTCATGGGCGAGCATGATCTGAACAGGCGTCAATTCATTAAAACCGTCGGCGTCGCCTCGGTAGCGGCGGCGGCCCTGAGCATGCCCTTCATCCGGGCCAGCGCCAGCGCCAGCGACACGCGGTTCGCCGGCAAGACTCTGCGTTTGCTGACCTGGTCGGATGACACCGGCCTCGCCGCACTGCGCAACATTGCCGCCACCTTCGAGGCCAAGACCGGCGCCAAGGTCATTGCCGACCGCACCGGCAGCACCTCGGAAATGGTCGCCAAACTCAAGGCCGGTGGTGATCGTCCGCAGTACGACATCATCACCCTGGCCGGGGTCGGCGCCGAAGGTCTGGCCGCCGCCGGATTGCTTGAAAAACCCGACCTCAACCGCATTCCCAACCTGATCGACGTACCGGAAAAATACCGCACCGGCGCCAACGGGCACGGTATCGGTTACTTGCTGTGGTGCAACAGTCTGGTCTACAGCACCCGCACCCTCAAACAGGCACCGGACAGTTACGCCGCGCTGTGGGACGCCGATCTGGCGCCGAACATTTTCCTACCGCCGCCGAACTGGACCGAGGCCATGGACCTGATCATCATCGCCGCGAAACTCGCCGGCGGTGACGAACACAACATCGAACCGGGCTTCAAGAAACTCGCCGAGCTGAAGGATCGCGTGGTGACCCTCGGCGAAAACCCGAACCAGATCGCCGAGCTGTTCCGCACCGGTTCCCTGGACATGGGCGGCTTGTACGCCCCGGCATTCTTCCCCAAGCAGATCCGCGATCCGAACTACGGTCTCGGTGCCACGTTCGGCATGAAGGAAGGTTTCTACACTGACCTGATGCTCTCGGTGATGCCGAAGAACCGTCCGGGCGACACCGACCTGGCCTACGCCTTCATCGACCACTCTCTCGACCCGCTGGTGCAGGGCAAGATGGCCGAAGACATCTTCAACGGCCCGGTCAACGCCAAGGCGATCATCTCCGCGGAAGCGCGCAAGAGCCCGTACATCCTCACGCCGGAGCAGATTGCCGAGAAGGCGATCATGCACGACAACGCCTTCCTGGCGACCGTGCATGACCAATGGATTCGTCGCTATACGGAAATTTTTTCTTCCTGACCGAGAGCCGAGCACAGGCCCTGAGAGTGCCACAAATCAAATGTGGGAGCGGGCTTGCTCGCGAATGCAATCTGTCAGTCGACATTGTTGCTGACTGAACCACCGCTTTCGCGAGCAAGCCCGCTCCCACAGGAGATTGAGGTATTTGCGAGATTAGCTTTCCATTGACGAGATCATTGCTATGGAACATCAATCCCTGACCCAACCGGTTGGCGCCGCTGACGTGCGCCCGGCGCGCGGTATTTCGCCGACCGCCCGGGCGTGGTTTTTCCTCACGCCGTCGATGCTGTTTCTCGGTGTGCTGATCGCCGCCAGCCTGCTGGTGCTGCGCATGAGCGTCGGCACTAAAGGCGCGGAATGGAGCGGGTTCAGCCTCGCCAGCTACGCGCAATTGCTCGAACCTTATTACCTCAAATCCCTGCTGCTGACCCTGCGTCTGGCGCTGATCAGTGCAGTGATCGCGGTGCTGCTGGCGATCCCGGTGGCGTACACCATGTCACGGCTGACCTCGCCGTTCGTGCGGCGGATCTTCCTTGCCGCAGTGTTGCTGCCGCTGCTGGTCAACCTGCTGCTGCAAAGCTACGGCTGGCTGGTGATTCTCGGCCCGGGCGGGATGCTCAACCAGACGCTGATGGGCCTGGGCCTGATCAAGCGTCCGATCATGCTGCTGTACAACCAGAACGGCGTGCTGATGGGGCTGGTGCAGACCGCGTTTCCTTTGGCCGTGCTGCCGATTGCCAGCGCCATGCGTGGTGTTGCGCGTACCTACGAAGAGGCGGCGGCGACACTGGGCGCCAGTCGTTTTCAGGTGTTCCGTCAGGTGGTGTTGCCGATGAGTCTGCCGGGGATCATCACCGGGGCGACGCTGGTGTTCGCCTACAACGCCAGCAGTTTTGTCGTGCCGTTGCTGCTCGGTGGCCGCCGTGTGCCGATGCTCGCGGTGATGGTGCATGACCAGATCGCGCCGCTGATGAACTGGCCTGCCGCGTCCGCTGCCGGGGTGGTGCTGATCGTCACCACGCTGGCGATCATGACCCTGTCTGAATACATCACCGGCCGTCGTCGGCGTCTGCTGGAGGCTTCGCAATGAGTACCCTGATCAACAAGCGCATGGCGCTGCTGCCTGGCGACACCGGCAAGTTCGCCGGGATCCTCTCCGGGTTCATTTTGCTGCTGGCGGTGTTGCCGATCCTGACCATGATCGTCATGTCGTTCAGCGGTGCGTCGAACCTCGACTTCCCGCCGAGCAGCTACAGCCTGCAGTGGTACAAGGCGGCCTGGCACACCTTCGTCTCGCCGGACGCCAGCGACGTGCTGAGCCTCGGCCAGGCGATGGCCACCAGCCTGCTGGTGTCGTGCCTGACCATGGTTTTTGCCACGCTGATCGCGGTGCCCGCCGCCTATGCGCTGACCCGCTGCGAGTTCCGTGGCAAAGCCGTGGCGCTGCAACTGATGTCGCTGCCGCTGGTGTTCCCGATGGTGGTGTTGGGCCTGGCCTTGCTGCTGGTGTTCGACAGCCTGCCGTTCCACCTGACCACTTCGCGGCTAGTGATTGCCCACGTGATTCTGGCGCTGCCGTTCGTGGTGAAAAACTGCACCGCCGCCATGCTCTCCATCGGCAGTGAAGTCGAAGAGGCGGCGCGGATGCTCGGCGCCTCACCGCTGCGGGCGATTGTCGACGTGGTGGTGCCGCTGATGAAGTCGGGGATTCTGGCGGGGATGCTGCTGGCGTTCATCGTCTCGTTCAACGAATTCACCGTGACCTATTTCCTCTACACCATCGACGTCATGACCGTGCCGATCTGGATGTACAGCCGCACCGTGTCATCGCTCGACCCTACCGTGTTCTCGTTTGCCGTGCTGATCGTGCTGATCGACTTCGTCCTGATCTGGGCGCTGGAGAAGCTGGTGGGCGAGGGCGGCGTTTCCTTTTGATTTGAGGTGCAACATGACTGGTCTGATTCTGGAAAACGTCGAGAAATTCTACGGCTCGGCTTGCGCGGTACAGGAGGTCAATCTGCATTTGCCGGAAGGCAAACTGGTGTGTTTTCTCGGCCCCTCGGGCTGCGGCAAAACCACCTTGCTGCGGATGATCGCCGGGCTGGAAACTCTCACCGGCGGCGAGATTCGCCTGGATGGCGAGAACATCGGCCACACCCCGGCGCACCTGCGCAACTTCGGCATGGTGTTCCAGTCGCTGGCGCTGTTCCCGCACATGACTGTCGGCGAGAACATCGCCTACCCGCTGAAACTGCGCGGCGTGAGCAAGGCCGAGCAACTGGCGCGGGTGGTGGAATTGCTGGAGTTGATCCAGTTGCAGGCGATGATCGACCGGCCGGTGGCGAAACTCTCCGGCGGGCAACGGCAGCGGGTGGCGATTGCCCGGGCCATCGCCTCGCGGCCGAAAATCCTCCTGCTCGACGAACCGCTGTCGGCGCTGGACGCCAAGCTCCGCGAGTCGATGCAGGTGGAAATCCGCCAGTTGCAACAGCGCTTGAACATCACCACGATCATGGTCACCCACGATCAGCGCGAAGCCATGACCATGGCCGACATCGTCGTGGTGCTGGGCGAGCACAAGGTGCAGCAGGTGGGCACGCCGATCGAAATCTACCGGCACCCGGCCAACGAGTTCGTTGCCGACTTCATCGGTTCGGGCAACATTTTTCCGGCCACGGCGCTGGGTGACGGCAAGGTCAGTTTGCCGGGCGGTGATGCGCTGCAAGTGCCGATCTGCAGCAGCATCGAAGCGGGGCAGAAGGTGAAGATGCTGATTCGTCCGGAGGATCTGCAACTGTCCGCGCCACAAGCCACGGCGGGCAATCGCTTGCTCGGCAAGGTGACGTTCGTGCGCGATATCGGCGCGACCATCGAGACCACGGTGGAGTGTTCCGGGGTGACGTTCACCGCGTTGAGTACGCCGTGTCAGGGGATCGGTTTGGGGATCGGGCATCCGGTGTCGGTGACGTTGCCGAGCGAGGCGTGTCGGGTGTTGGGGGCTTGATCAGGATTTGATGGTGATCTTGCCGATGCCATCGCGAGCAGGCTCACTCCTACAGGTGAACGCATTCCAACTGTAGGAGTGAGCCTGCTCGCGATAGGGCCATAAGCCTCACCGCAGATGCCGGATCAGACCGACTGCCGCAACCGCGCCAGATCCCTTAACGGCGGTGCACCAAACAAGCGGCTGTACTCGCGGCTGAACTGCGACGGGCTTTCATAGCCCACGCGATAGCCCGCCGCCGACGCTTCCAGCCCTTCGGCCAGCATCAGGCGCCGCGCCTCTTGCAGGCGTAGCTGCTTCTGGTACTGCAACGGACTCATCGCCGTCATCGCCTTGAAACGGTGATGCAGGGTCGAGACGCTGAGGTTCACTTCTTTCGCCAGATCATCGATGCGCAGCGGCTGTTCGAAGTTGCCGTTGAGCCATTTGATCGCCTGGCTGATGCGGTGGCTCTGGCTGTTGGCAATCGCGATTTCATACAAGCGATGGCCCTGCGGACTGCGCAGCAGGCGATAGAGAATCTCCCGGCGAATCAGTGGCGCGAGCATGGCGATGTCTTTCGGCGCATCCAGCAGTCGCGCCAGACGCAACACCGCGTCGAGCATCGCGCTGTCGATCTTTTCCACATACAGGCCGCGCCCGGTCGGTCGGGTCGGCACGCCCATCGGCCCCGCGTCGGCGATCAGTGCGGTGATTTCCGCCGGGTCGATGTCCAGGCGCACGGCGAGAATCGGATCCTCCGGCGAGACATTCACTACCCGCCCGCTGAGCGGCATCGAGACCGAGACCACCAGGTAATTCAGCGGGTCGTAATTGAAGAACTCATCCGCCAGGCGCACCTCTTTGCGGCCCTGGGCCATGATGCATAGCGCCGGTTGCGCAAGTACCGGGGCGAAGTCATGGGACTGGGTATGGCGCGACATGAACAGCGAGCCGATGGCGGTCTGATAACTGCCGTCGTCGGTGGTATTGCGGCGGATGATCGCCGCGAGTTCTGCACGCTGTTTTTCCATGTCGGCATCGGGCGGAGACTGGAAACGATCGAATGACGTCATGCACGGCATCCTCGGCAAGGAATCTGGAATGGGGCAGAGCATATGTTTGTGCAAGCGCCAGCGGTAGACACATCCTGTCAAATGCTTGCCTGATTCTGCATTGCATTGCCGGCGTGCCCAGTCATAGCAGGATGCAGGGCGGAAAACTTGCTTGAAACGCCGTATGACAGTGGTGTGACGCTGTTTTGCAGGTTGTTACGAGCTTTGTGTGCAGTCTCGCAGGATTGTGCAACGCAGCGGCAGGAATCGACTAACGGCACCTTGCGCCCGGCCCTTAACCTTTGATCCTGTCGCAGCCCGTCCCCCGGCTGCCACGCGACTCCCTGGGAGGGTTGAACATGTCCAAGCAGATTCCCGTCAGTCATATGGCCTTCGTTCGAGCGCGCGCCGGACGCTCCGCCGAACTGGGTGTACGCCTCAGTGCCTTGATCGAACCGTCACGCAACGCCCCCGGTTGCCTGAACTTCGCCCTGCAGCATTCGCAATGCGATCCGGACCTGTGGCTGGTCTCCGGTTTCTGGAGCCATCAACAGGCAATGACCGCGTATTTCAACAGCCCGTCGATGCAGATCTTTGCCGAATTGGTTCAGGATCTGGTGGTCAACAGCCTGGATTTCCACACCTTCAAAGAAGTGTCGGCGGCGCAGGCGCTCGGACAATGCCCGGCACCGATACACAAACTCGCCGGTTGAGGGTTTAATGTCCGGCTTATTCATCTGAGCCAGGATGTGTGCCATGGCACGTAAAGAGTTTGAACACTTCGAAGCAGTCTCCGCAGTCGTCCCCGTCGAGTTGGGCGGCAACAAGGGTTACCACGCGGCAATCGCGGTCAAGGCCCTGGTCGATGGCGGTGCGCCACGCTTCCACAAACTGCTGGGTGATCAGGTGTTCCCCGGCGCCATCGCTGCCGATGAGGCTGCCATCAATGAGCTGGACCGCCTCAAGGGCGTCACTGATGACGCCGAGCTGATCTGGTAACTGCGCTTACTTGCCCGCCCCCGGGCGCCACATCTTGAACAGGGCTTCAGGCCCCAACTGGAAATAATCCGCCGGCCCGCCGCCGCGCAGAATCGGTTCTGCCGCGGCGGTGTCGTAGATCCCGTCCTTCAACAGCCACTTGGCGATATGCACGGCGACCACTTCGCCGAGAATCAGCCAGCTCGGCACGGTTTCGCCATCGGCGCGCTGCAACTGAATGATCTGCGTGACCTTGCACTCGAAGGACACCGGGCTTTCGGCTACCCGTGGTACCGCAATCACCTTCGACGCCACCGGCGTCAGCCCGGCCAATTCAAACTCGTTGACCTCAGGCGCGACCATCGCGCAGCTCTGGTTCATCTGCTCGGCCAACGGGCGAGTGGCGAGGTTCCAGGCGAACTCGCCGGTCTGCTCGATGTTGTTCAGGCTGTCTTTGCGCCCGATGCTGGAAAAACCAATGATCGGCGGAATGTAGTTGAACGCGTTGAAGAAACTGTAAGGCGCAAGATTCAGCTGGCCGTCGGCATCCTGCGAAGAAATCCAGCCGATGGGACGCGGGCCGACGATGGCGTTGAACGGATCGTGGGGCAGGCCGTGGCCGTGGGCGGGTTCGTAGAAGTGGATGTCGTCGGACATGGTGAATGAGTTCCTGAGGCTGCGTTTGGTTGCAGCCATAGTGCAAGGACGCCCCGCATATTTCCAGCCAGACGCTGATTCCTCTGTAGGAGCTGCCGCAGGCTGCGATCTTTTGATTCTGTTTTTCAAGATCAAGATCAAGATCAAAAGATCGCAGCCTGTGGCAGCTCCTACAGGGGAATTGTGTGGATTTCAGAAATGACTAAGCCCGGCCGGAGCCGGGCTGTGGAAGCGCTGCTGATAATCAGCTGATGGCTGCAGCAGTACCGGTCTTGTCGAAACCATCGGCGGCCACGGTTTTGCCGATGTTGGTTTTATCGAAACCGTCAGCGGCGTAAGTGCCCGAGTGGCTGTTTTCGATGGCAGCGGTGCCGCCGGAGATGAAGTCGGCCGATTTGGTTTTGTCCGAGCCATCGGCAGCGAAGGTGTTGGCGGCCAGTACGGACAGGGTCAGGGCGAGGATCAGTTTGGTTTTCATGTGAGTGACTCCAGATTCGTTGGCGGGTGTGTCTTGCATGGGTTTAATGCTACGCCAACTAAATTGATAAAAAAGCGCAAATAAATGCTAAAAACAATCGATTAACTTGATATTAAGGGCGGCGCATTGAATGGGCTTCCACTGTCGGGAGCGAACGCCGCGCGGGTCATCGATCAGGTAGTGGCAGGATGCCGGGGCAGCATTAATGGGGGATTAATCGCTGATTTTCGCGATATGACGGATTTTTCATCTGTTGCCGACCGGTTTTTCACCGGTGCGACGCCAGTCTGCCCACGGCCAGAAAACCAAGAACCGGCCGTCCCACACTGGAGCTTTGCTTGCGATGAACAAACTGCCTCAAATCACCCTGGCGTTCTGGGTCATGAAAATCTGCGCGACGACCCTGGGGGAAACCGCGGGGGACTTGCTGTCGATGACCCTCAACGTCGGGTACGCCCTCAGCTCGCTGATCCTGATCAGCGTATTCGTGCTGACCCTGATCAGCCAACTGATGGCCAAGACCTACAAGCCGCTGCTGTACTGGATCGTGATTCTGTCGACCAGCACCGCCGGCACCACCATGTCCGACTTCATGGACCGCACCCTTGAACTGGGCTACGCCACCGGGTCGATGATCCTGATTGCGATTCTGCTGGCGATCTTCACGGCCTGGCGCCTGAGCGGCGATTCGCTGAACGTCAGCAAGGTGCAGACTTTCCGCGGCGAGATGTTCTACTGGATGGCGATTCTGTTTTCCAACACCCTGGGCACGGCGCTCGGTGACTACCTGGCCGATGATTCGGGCCTGGGTTTTGCCGGTGGCGCGCTGCTGATCGGCTCGACCATTGCCGTGGTCGTGGCTCTCAAATACTTCACGAAGATTTCGTCGGTGCTGTTGTTCTGGGTGGCGTTCGTGCTGACCCGGCCGTTCGGTGCGACCTTGGGCGATTTGATGACCAAGCCCCATGAAAAGGGCGGTCTGGACTTCGGCACCATCGGCTCGTCGGCGGTGCTGGCGGGGATTCTGCTGGTGATGATTGTCGGCGCGTCGTATGCGCAGAAGCGTTATGGCAAGCCGCCGGTTGCCGAGTTGAGCTGATACCGAGTCGCCCCAATCGCGAGCAGGCTCACTCCTACAAAGGGCGGCGTACACCAATCAATGTAGGAGTGAGCCTGCTCGCGATGAGGCCATAACAGCCACCATCACAATGGCTGAACTGTCTCATTCCTCAGTCAGTCACGATCCGCGAGTGTTTCTGCGTGTCTTTCATGGTGATGTACACCAGCAGCGACACCGCGATGCACGCGGTCACGTACCAGTAGTAACCGGTTTCCATGCCGATGCTCTTGAACCACAGTGCGATGTATTCGGCGGTACCGCCGAAGATCGACACGGTCAAGGCGTACGGCAGGCCGACGCCCAGCGCGCGGATTTCGGTCGGGAACAGTTCGGCTTTCACCACGGCGTTGATCGAGGTGTAGCCGCTGACGATGATCAGTGCCGCCATGATCAGGAAGAACGCGCCCCACCAGGTCTGGATGGTGTGCAGGGTCATCAGGATCGGCACGGTGAAGATCGTCCCGAGTACGCCGAAAGCGATCAGGATCGGACGACGACCGATTTTATCGGACAAACCACCGATGATCGGTTGCAGGCACATGAACAGGAACAGCGTGGCGGCAGAAATGGTGGTCGAGTCGGAGATGCTCATGCCGACGGTATTCACCAGGTATTTCTGCATGTAGGTGGTGTAGGTGTAGAACGCCAGCGTACCGCCCATGGTCAGGCCGACCACGGTCAGCAGTTCTTTCGGGTGGCGCATCAAGGTGCGCATCGCGCTTTCCTTGGACTTCTCTTTCTTGGTGAACGATTCGGTTTCTTCCATGCCGCGACGCAGGTACAAGGCAACGATCGCGCACAGTGCGCCGATGGCGAACGGAATACGCCAGCCCCACGCGTACAGCTGTTCGGTGGTCAGCATGTTCTGCAGCACGATCAGCACGCCCAGCGCGATCAGCTGGCCGGAGATCAGGGTCACGTACTGGAAGCTGGAGAAGAAGCCGCGACGCTCCCTGGTCGCCATCTCCGACAGGTAGGTGGCCGAGGTGCCGTACTCGCCGCCGACCGACAGACCTTGCAGCAAGCGGGCGAAGACCAACAGGATCGGCGCGCCGATGCCGATGGTTTCATAGTTGGGGCTGAGGGCGATCAGCAAGGAGCCGAAGCACATCAGGTAGACCGAGGCCATCAAGGCTTTCTTGCGACCGACCTTGTCGGCGTAGAGGCCCATCAGCCAGCCACCAATCGGGCGCATCAGGAAACCCACGGCGAAGATCGCGGCGGTGTTCATCAGTTGCGCGGTGGTGGAACCGGCGGGGAAGAAAGTCTTGGCGAAGTACAGCGAGAAAGCGGCGTAGACGTACCAGTCGTACCACTCGACCATGTTGCCGACCGAGCCGCTGAAGATCGATTTGATCCGGCTGGCGGTGGTTCTTTCTTTGACGGGCGCGGCAGCCGACCCAAGGGGCAGGGCGTTGGAGTTATCCATTGAAGGATCCTTCGTTTAATTGTTTTTGTGGAGCGCGTTGGAACGCAGCCTGCTGGGGCTATAGCAGGAGCTGTGCCAACGGGGGGAGGGCCGGTTTAGAGGGGGCGGAAAGACTGAATGAGCGGAAATCCGCTTATGGCTGGATTGTGGTGAGCGGAAAATTGCTCATTCAGGCTGATGGATAAATGTTGCCTTTGCGGGCCTCTTCGCGGGCAAGCCCGCTCCCACAGTGGTCGGTGGTGTTCACACATTCTGTGTTCAGCACAAAACCCTGTGGGAGCGGGCTTGCTCGCGAAGAGGCCTGATCAGACACTGCAAAACTCAGCTGCCCGGAACAAACATCTCCCGACTCAACCCATGCCGCTGCAGCTTTTCATTGAAGGTCCGGCGCGGTAGCTGCAACTCCTCCAGCACCGCTTTCACATCGCCCTTGTGCCGGGTCAGCGCCGCGCGCAGGCACTGCGCCTCAAAGGCTTCTTGCTGCGCCGCGAGGGACTGGCCCGGATCGATGCCCTGCACCGGCTCATCCAGGCCCAGCACCTGGCGCTCGGCGACGTTCGCCAGTTCCCGCACGTTGCCCGGCCAGTCGTGGCTGAGCAGGTGACTCAATTGCGCTCCGCTCAACGGCGGGAAAGTGCGGCCCAGACGCTGGGCGGCGCTGAAGGCGAACGATTCGAACAGCAGCGGAATGTCTTCGCGGCGATCGCGCAGCGGCGGCAGGCGCAGCTCGGCGACGTTCAGGCGATACGCCAGGTCTTCGCGAAAACGTCCGGCCCGGGCCTCATCCAGCAGATCAGGCTTGGTCGCGGCGACGATCCGCAGATCGACGCGAATGCTCTGGTTCGATCCCAGCCGCTCCAGCTTCTGTTCCTGCAACACCCGCAGCAATTTCACTTGCTGAGCCAGCGGCATGCTTTCGATTTCATCGAGAAACAGCGTGCCGCCGTCGGCGTATTCCAGCTTGCCGATGCGCTTGCCGGACGCGCCGGTGAACGCGCCACTTTCATGGCCGAACAGCTCGGCTTCGAACAACTGCTCGGGAATCGCCGCGCAGTTCAGCGCCACAAAGGGCTTGTCCGCGCGCGGGCCGAAATCATGCAGGCAGCGGGCGATCAGTTCCTTGCCGCTGCCGGTTTCGCCGCGGATCAACACGTTGACCGGCAGCGCCGCCAGATCCAGCACTTGCCGACGCAAGGTCTGCATGCCACGGGACACGCCGAGCAGCGTCGCATCGAGTCTGGCGCGGTGGTCGGCCTGCTCGTGCAGGGCGCGGTTTTCCAATACCAGTCGCCGCTTGTCGAGTGCCCGGCGCAGGCTGCCGAGCAGGGTGTCCGGGCTGAACGGTTTTTCCAGAAAGTCGTAGGCGCCGTCACGCATGGCTTCGACCGCCATCGGTACATCGCCGTGACCGGTCAGCAGTATCACCGGCAAATCGCTGTCACGGCGCTGCACTTCGGCCAACAACTGCAAACCACTGAGCCCGGGCATGCGCACATCGCTGAGGATCACCCCGGGGAAGTGCGCGGGCAGTGCAGCCAGGCAATCCTCGGCGCGGCTGAACAGCTGCACCTCGAACCCCGACAGGCTCAGCCATTGCTCCACAGCGCTGCGAATGCTGCTTTCGTCATCGACCACCATCACCGAGTTGAGCATCAGATGTGTGCCTCCAGATCGATCGGCAGGGTCAGGCTGAACACCGCGCCCGCCTCGCCATTTTCCACGCTCAGGCGCCCGCCGGATTCATGCACGATGGCAAAGGATACCGCCAGCCCGAGGCCGAGTCCGTCACCCACCGGTTTGGTGGTGAAGAACGGGTCGAACACCTGATTCAAGTGTTGTTCGGCAATTCCGCCGCCATTGTCGATCACGCTCAGGCGCCACAGTTGTTCGTCCACTTCCAGGCGAATTTCCAGGCGCTTGCACGGTTTGCCCTGCATTGCATCGAGGGCATTGCGCAGCAGATTGATCAGCACCTGTTCGAGGCGTATTGCATCACCACGCACCCAGGCCGGACGCGTCAGGTGCAGCACCAGACTGACCTGTTCGTCGCGTAGGCGCGCATCGAGCAGTTGCAGCGACTGATCGACCACGGTCGCCAGGTCCAGCCGTTCGCGCAGGCCGCTGGGGCTTTTGCGGGCGAAGGTTTTCAGGTGACCGGTGAGCGATGCCATGCGCGTGAGCATGTCGTCCACCGGTTTGAGCGCCTTGTACGCGTCATCGACGCGGCCATGTTCGAGCAGCAGGCGCAGCGTTGCCAATTGCATCCGTTGCGCGGTCAGCGGTTGATTGATTTCGTGGGCCAGTGCGGCGGACATCTGCCCCAGCGCCGCGAGCTTGGCCGATTGCACCAGACCGTCCTGCGCGGTACGCAGATCGCGGGTGCGTTCTTCGACCAGTTGTTCGAGTTCTTCGCGGTTGCGCTGACGGACTTTCGACAGGCGCCAGCGCTGATTGAGGAACAGCAGCAAAAACACCAACGCCAGCCACACACCCGCAGCGGCCAGCCCGGCGTTGCGCAAGTCTTCGAAGGCTACTTGCGGGCGGCGCAGCAGGTGCAGGGTCCAGCCTTCGGCGGCCAGCGGCAGTGACTCCCACAAATAGTCCGCCGTTCCGTCCGGGCCTTCGACCCGGCGCAGGTCGCTGTTGTCGTCGAAGTGACGCAGCGACAAATGCGTCAGCGGGATCAGCGATTGTTTGTCGTACTGGCGCGTGCGCTTGATCTCGTCCATGTCGCGGCTGTCCAGCGGCCGCAACGAGCGATAGCGCCAGCCGGGCTGGTTGGCGATGAAGATGATCCCGCGTGCATCGCTGACCAGCAGCGTGTCGCTGCCCTGGCTCCATTCGCGCTCAAGCTCGGGGAACTCCAGTTTGACTACCATCGCGCCAAGGAACTCGGCGTTGTCGCCGAGCACCGCGCTGGACAGAAAATAGCCAGGGATGCCGCTGGTCACGCCCACCGCATAAAAGCGCCCGCTGCCCTGAGTGCGGGTCTGGCTGAAGTACGGACGAAAACCGTAGTTGTGGCCGACGTAACTGCTCGGCAGGCGCCAGTTGCTGGCGGCCACCGCGAGGCCGCTGTGATCAAGTAGCTCGAGGGTCGAGGACTGCGCCGCGCCGTTGATCTGCTCCAGCTTCAGATTCAGCGCGTTCTGTTGTTCCGCGCCCACCGGCCCGGCCAGCGCGCTGCGCAATTGCGGGTCCAGCGCCAGCACGGCGGGCAGGGCGCGATAGCGGTCGATCAGGGTGTGCAACGAGTTGGCATACAGCGCCAATTGCTGGCTGGCACGGGTCGCGTCTTCCTCCATCGCCTGGCGTTCGGCGTGGCGGATGGCAAGGGTCGCGGCGATGGCCGCACCGGCAATGATCAGCAGGGTGTACAACGACAAACGCAGGGTACGGGAAGTCGGCAGCATGCTGGGCTAATGGATAAAGGGACGGGCGGGCACGATAGCATGGGCCTGCCCGTCCTTCTCGTCTGACGCGTTACCTGATCAGACCGCCGTGAACCGGTGTGAGTGTGAAAGCAGCATGGTGCGTGTATAAGCCAGCTCGCCAATGACGGCTTGCGTGGCCTGTGTCAGGCTTTCGACGCTATCACTCGAACAAACCAAACGCTTGCTGAAAGTGGCAATCGTCGAACTCTTGGCGATGGAGGGCGGGGTGATACTGAGGTCTTGATCAGCCATGAGTCACATACATTGCACAGGCGAAGACGCAGATGGATTGACGCTAACAACGATCACGGCAGCGCACACCTGTCAGATCTGACAGGTGCGCTCAAGCCCAAGGTATGTGTCGTTCTCCCAGGCATAAAAAAGGCCGGCCCGTCGATTGACGGGCCGGCCTTTTTTTCCAGCTGCGAAACGCTTACTGCACTTCTACCGCCAGGCTTTCGGCGATCTTCTGTTGCCAGATCGCCGGGCCGGTGATGTGTACCGACTCACCGTTGCTGTCCACCGCGACGGTGACCGGCATGTCCTTGACCTCGAACTCGTAGATCGCTTCCATGCCCAGCTCGGCGAAGGCCAGCACCTTGGACTTCTTGATGGCCTGGGCCACCAGATAAGCGGCGCCGCCCACGGCCATCAGGTACACGGCCTTGTTGTCCTTGATCGCTTCGATCGCGGTCGGGCCACGTTCGGACTTGCCGATCATGCCCAGCAGGCCGGTCTGCTCAAGGATCTGACGGGTGAACTTGTCCATCCGCGTCGCGGTGGTCGGGCCAGCCGGGCCAACCACTTCGTCACCGACCGGATCAACCGGGCCGACGTAGTAGATGAAGCGGCCTTTCAGATCCACCGGCAGGGTTTCACCCTTGTTCAGCATCTCGACCATGCGCTTGTGCGCCGCGTCGCGACCGGTGAGCATCTTGCCGTTGAGCAGGACGGTTTCGCCCGGCTTCCAGCTCTGCACTTCTTCCGGGGTCAGGGTGTCGAGGTTGACGCGACGGGCCGACGGGCCGGCTTCCCAGACGATTTCCGGGTAGGCATCCAGCGATGGCGCTTCCAGCGAGGCCGGGCCAGAACCGTCGAGCACGAAGTGCGCGTGACGGGTGGCGGCGCAGTTCGGGATCATGCACACCGGCAGCGAAGCGGCGTGGGTCGGGTAGTCCATGATCTTCACGTCGAGCACGGTGGTCAGGCCACCGAGACCCTGGGCGCCGATGCCCAGCTGGTTGACCTTCTCGAACAGCTCCAGACGGATCTCTTCGATACGGTTCTGCGGGCCACGGGCTTTCAGTTCGTGAATGTCGATGGATTCCATCAACACTTCCTTGGCCATCACTGCGGCTTTCTCGGCGGTACCGCCGATACCGATGCCCAGCATGCCCGGTGGGCACCAGCCGGCGCCCATGGTCGGAACGGTCTTGAGCACCCAGTCAACGATCGAGTCGGACGGATTGAGCATGGCCATTTTCGACTTGTTCTCGGAACCGCCGCCCTTGGCCGCCACGTCCACTTCCACGGTGTTGCCCGGGACGATGGAGTAGTGGATGACTGCCGGGGTGTTGTCCTTGGTGTTTTTGCGAGCGCCTGCCGGGTCGGCGAGGATCGAGGCACGCAGGACGTTTTCCGGCAGGTTGTAGGCGCGGCGCACGCCTTCGTTGATCATGTCGTCCAGGCTCATGGTCGCGCCATCCCAGCGCACGTCCATGCCCACCCGCACGAACACGGTGACAATGCCGGTGTCCTGGCAGATCGGCCGGTGGCCGGTGGCGCACATGCGCGAGTTGATCAGGATCTGCGCGATCGAGTCACGGGCCGCTGGCGATTCTTCGCGCAGGTAGGCTTCGTGCATCGCCTGGATGAAATCCACGGGGTGGTAATAGGAAATGAACTGCAGGGCGTCGGCAACGCTCTGAATCAGGTCGTCTTGCTTGATCACGGTCATGAGTCGCGCTCCTCTAAAAGACGGGAACATTCAATAAGGTGCCTGCGGCTTGGGTGCATCGGTCGGTCGCAAGCACCTTTCAAGGCACGCCGGGGCTGCTGGCGCGACGCTAAAAAGGCGCGGCAGTATACCGCGCCTCGGTGGTGGGCACACATTGGCTTTTGGTCGGATAAACATTGTGGCGAGGGGATTTATCCCCGATCGGCTGCGCAGCAGCCGTAAAGCCCGTGCACCCGGTTTGTCTGAAGGATTGCAGGGCGCCGCTTCGCGCCCCATCGGGGATAAATCCCCTCACCACAGGTCTTCATGGGGCATTGATGGGTCATGCATTTGACGTCAATTTTTGGCGCCGAAAATCGGTGGTCATTTATCGACCGCCCCTCTAAAGTGGCATCCGGTCTGTAGAGTAGGACACTCGGTCAGCCTCCTATCGCACGGTGAGTCAACGATTGACCCATAACGCCATTCAACGTCTTTTGCTCAAGCGCTTTGCCCTCGCCGCAGCCACCTATGGATTGGCTTTGCTGCTGCTGTGGCTGGCGTTTTTCACCGGGCATTACCCGCAATCATTGAACAGCGTGGCCATCGGCAGCGCGCTGGTGGTGATCTGCCAGGCCACGTTGTTTACGCTGTTCTGGTCCGGGCGCAACCAGCGCTTTGCCGACCCCAGCCTGACCGAAGCGCAAGTGCTGCTCGGGCTCGGCTGGCAGACTTGGCTGATCGCTCATCTGGATGAAGCACGTGGCGCGTTTCTGGTGTTCTACGTGCTGATCCTGCTGTTCGGCCTGTTTCATTTAACCCGGCGCGCGTTCATTCGTTGCGCGCTGCTGGTGTTCTTCAGTTTCTGTGCGATCACCCTCTGGGACGGCTACCACTTCCGTCTGCCGGATCCGGCGCTGGCGGCGTTGCAGGTGTGCATTCTGGCGATGGTGCTGGCGTGGCTGGTGATTTACGCACGCTTCGTCCAGGTTTCACGGCAGCGCATGCGCCAGCGCCGGTTTGCCTTGCAGGCGCATCAGGACACCCTGCGCGGGATGATGCGCCAACTCGAAGATCTGGTGGCCACCGATGAACTGACCGGACTGTTCAATCGCCGGCATTTTCTGCGCCTGGCCTCACGGGAGCTGGCGGAGATGGAACCGGGCGTGGTGCATGGTCTGGCGCTGATCGACCTCGACCACTTCAAGCGCATCAACGACCTGCACGGCCATGCCGCGGGCGATCAGGTGTTGCAGGCGTTCGCCGGCGTGGCAGGTGCCTGCCTGCGTGACGGCGACGTGCTGGCGCGTTACGGTGGCGAGGAATTCGTGGTGTTGCTGCCCGACTGCGATGCCGAACGCCTGACGGCCTGTTGTGAACGTCTGCGCATCGCGTTCACCGACGTCGAACTGGTGGGCCTGAATGTGCGCAGCCTGAGTCTGTCGGCAGGCATGACCTTGCTGGAACTGGGCGATGATCTCGACGATGCCTTGCAGCGTGCCGATCAGGCGCTGTACCGGGCCAAGCGCGACGGGCGCAATCGTTGTGCAGCGGCATGGGAGAATGTGGATGCCTGAACTTCGCGTCGGTGATCGGCAATGGTCGGTGGCGGCGGGCAGCAATTTGCTCGACGCGCTGAATCAGCACGGCGTCGCGGTGCCTTACAGCTGCCGCGCCGGCAGTTGCCATGCCTGTCTGGTGCAGTGCGTGAGCGGCTTGCCCGCCGACAGTCGCCCGGATGCCTTGAGCGCCGAACAGCGCCAGCAAGGCTGGCGGCTGGCTTGTCAGTGTCAGGTGATCGAAGATTTGCAGGTACACACCTTCGACCCCGTCACCGACGGGCGCCCGGCGGTGGTCGAGGCGCTGGACTGGCTCAGCGATAACGTCCTGCGTTTGCGCCTGACCCCGCAGCGACCGCTGCGCTACAGCGCGGGGCAACATCTGGTGCTGTGGATCAACCACATCGCCCGACCGTATTCGCTGGCGAGCCTGCCGCAGGAAGACCGCTTTCTCGAGTTCCACCTCGACTGCCGCCAGCCCGGCGAATTCAGCGATGCGGCGCGGCGCCTGCAGATCGGCGACCCGATCCGCCTCGGCGAGCTGCGCGGCGGCGCGTTGCATTACGACCCGGACTGGCACTCGCGCCCGCTGTGGCTGCTGGCGGCCGGAACCGGGCTGGGCCCGTTGTTCGGCGTGCTGCGCGAAGCCTTGCGCCAGGATCACCAGGGCGCCATCCGCGTCATTCACCTGGCCCATGACGCGCGCGAGCACTATCTGGCCAAACCCCTGGCGGCGCTTGCTGCGCAGCGCGAAAACCTCAGCGTCGAGCTGTGGACGGCGGCCGACTCAGCCGCCGCTTTGGCGCAACTGCGCCTTGTTTCCCGGCAAACCCTGGCCTTAGTCTGCGGCTCGACTGCCAGCGTCGATGCGTTTGCCAAGCGTCTGTACCTGGCCGGACTGCCGCGCAATCAACTGCTGGCGGATGTGTTTCTGTCCCGCAGTTAAGCGCTGAATCTCGTGTGAAGGTGAACTCCTGTGGCGAGGGGATTTATCCCCGATGGGCTGCGCAGCGGCCCCGGGATTTTGTGAGTGCTGCGCACTCAATCGGGGATAAATCCCCTCACCACAGAAGTTTTGCCTCACCAAAAGAACTTTGTCAGCCCTTTTAAATGTTGAGTAACGCTGATGACCGAAGCCATCCTGCTCGAACGCGAACGCGGTTTGCTCACCCTGCGGCTCAACCGTCCGGACAAGAAAAACGCCCTGACCCGCGCGATGTACAGCCGCCTCGCCGAGGCCCTGAAGCAGGCCGACAACGATCCTGAGATCAATGCTGTGCTGATCACCGGCAGCGCCGAGTGCTTCACCGCCGGCAACGACATCGCCGACTTCATCCAGCAACCGCCGAGCGACCTCGACAGCCCGGTGTTCCACTTCATGCTCAACCTGCTCGAATGCCGCAAACCGTTGATCGCCGCTGTGGCCGGCGCAGCGGTGGGCATCGGCACCACGTTGCTGCTGCACTGCGATCTGGTTTACGTCGCCCGCGATGCTCGCTTGCGCATGCCGTTCGTCAATCTCGGTTTGTGTCCGGAGTTCGGCTCCAGCCTGATCCTGCCGCGATTGCTTGGCCAAGCCAAAGCGGCGGAGTTGTTGCTGCTCGGCGAAGGTTTTACCGGTGAACAGGCGGCGCAGTGGGGCATTGCCAGCGAGGCGTTGGGCAGCGGCGAAGCGGCACTGAACAAGGCGCGGGAGATGGCGTTGCGTTTCGATGAACTGCCAGTAGATGCAGTGCGCATCAGCAAGCAATTGATGAAGGCGCCGGATCGCGAGCTGATCCGTCAGGTGATCGAGGAGGAGGGCGCATTGTTCACCCAGCGGTTGCGCTCGCCGGAGGCGCTGGCGGCGTTGACCGGGTTTATCAAACGGCATTGAAAGCTTCGCTGACTGGGCTTGCCAGCGATGAGGCCTGAATAGGCGCAACACCTTGCGGAGCAGAAAACGAAAAGCCCCGACACTCACATGCCGGAGCTTTTGTTTTTCAGCGAACAGTCATTCAGACCTGCGGGTCACCCACGTGCAGGATCTTCATGCCGTTGGTGCCACCGGTGGTGTGGTAGCTGTCGCCCTTGGTCAGGATGACCCAGTCGCCTTTTTCCACAACGCCGCGCTTGACCAGCTCGTCGATCGCTTTCTGGCTGACTTCGTTCGGGGCCAGCGAAGCCGGGTCGAACGGAACGGTGTACACGCCACGGAACATCGCCGCGCGGGCCTGGGCTTCGCGGTGCGGAGTGAACGCGTAGATCGGCACCGAAGAACGGATACGCGACATGATCAGCGGGGTGTAGCCACTCTCGGTCAGAGCGATGATCGCTTTCACGCCCGGGAAGTGGTTGGCGGTGTACATGGTCGCCAGGGCGATGCTTTCGTCGCAGCGCTCGAATTCCTTGCCGATACGGTGGCTGGACGTCTTGCTGGTCGGGTGCTTTTCAGCGCCGACGCAGATGCGCGCCATCGCCTGCACGGCTTCCAGCGGGTACAGACCGGCAGCGGATTCGGCCGAGAGCATCACGGCGTCGGTGTAGTCGAGCACGGCGTTGGCCACGTCGGACACTTCGGCGCGGGTCGGCATCGGGTTCTGGATCATCGACTCCATCATCTGGGTCGCGACGATCACCGCTTTGTTGTGGCGGCGTGCGTGCAGAATGATCTTCTTCTGAATGCCCACCAGCTCGGCGTCGCCGATTTCCACACCGAGGTCACCACGGGCAACCATCACTGCGTCGGAAGCCTTGATCAGACCGTCGAGGGTTTCGTCATCGGCCACGGCTTCGGCGCGTTCGATCTTCGCCACCAGCCAGGCGGTGCCGCCGGCTTCGTCGCGCAGTTGGCGGGCGTAGTTCATGTCGGCCGCGTCACGCGGGAAGGACACCGCGAGGTAGTCGACTTCCATTTCGGCGGCGAGCTTGATGTCGGCCTTGTCTTTTTCAGTCAGGGCCGGCGCGGTCAGGCCGCCACCGCGACGGTTGATGCCTTTGTGGTCGGACAGCGGGCCGCCGATGGTCACGACGCAGTGCAGCTCGGTAGCGGTGGCGGTTTCGACGCGCATCACTACGCGGCCGTCGTCGAGCAGCAGCTCGTCGCCTACGCCGCAGTCTTTCACCAGATCCGGGTAGTCGATGCCGACCACTTGCTGGTTGCCTTCGGTCAGCGGATGGCTGGTGGAAAAGGTGAACTTGTCACCGATCTTCAGCTCAATGCGCTTGTTGGCGAATTTGGCGATACGGATTTTCGGGCCTTGCAGGTCACCCAGCAGGGCGACGAAACGGCCGTGCTTGGCGGCGAGGTCACGCACCAGCTTCGCGCGAGCCTTGTGCTCGTCGGGGGTGCCGTGGGAGAAGTTCAGACGGGCGACGTCCAGACCAGCCAGAATCAGCTGTTCGAGAACTTCCGGCGAGTTACTGGCCGGGCCAAGGGTAGCGACGATTTTGGTACGACGGACGGACATGCAAAGACTCCTGAGTTCAAGCGCTAGCAGAGGCTACTATGCTCTTGGGGTGTAGTCATTGTTCGTTTGCACTACTTATTGTTTTCTTTATTGAACGTGGCAACTTTGGGACAAACGCGCCTGAAGATTTACGACCAGGGGTCGATACAGAGCTCAAGACAGGAGAACCTCCCCATGCGATTGTTGCCCATTGCCGCCCTTGCCCTCAGCGTCCTCGCCGTCACGGGCTGCACCCGTTGGTCGATGAACCATCATTTGAACAACGCCTACAGCGCCTACGACCGGGGCAATTGCGAGCAGGTGATGCTCGAACTGTCCAAGGTCGAACGCGCCAGCCGGGCCCGTCCGTATGTGTGGCCGGAAGTGTCGATGATGCGCGGCCAGTGCCTGGAACGGCAAAAAATGTACATCGACGCGGCGCAGACCTACCAGTTCATCATCGCCTCGTACCCCAACAGCGAATACGCCTTCCGCGCGCGCGCCCGCCTGGAAACCCTGCAGAGCCTGGGACATTACCCGACTCGCAGTGCGGCGGCGGTGCCGAGTGCGCAACGCTTCTGATGCCGGATGTCATACAAACGCTGGCTGACTGTACAGGTTGAGCTATAGTCCAGTGATCCGGTTTAGAGTCTGGCCTCTAAACATGGGGCAACACCTGCGACTGGTCGATGTTGAGGCGATGGCGTATTGGCGACCATGCCACCGGAAGCGGGGAGAGCGTGTCTGTGACACAGGCGTGTTCCGAAGCAAAGGTGCGGCTCTGTGATGGAGCCTTGCGTGGCGTACCTCGCATGTTTACCGACCGACGAATCGAACGGCACCAGTTGCCGTACTTCCTCAGGGTGTTCAACAGCGTCACCGACAAACCCATCGGTTTTCTGGGCAATGTGTCCGAAGACGGGCTGATGCTCATCAGCCAGTTACCGATGATGACCGGTGTCGATTTCAGTCTGCGTCTCAAAATTCCGCTCGGCGATGGCTGCCAGCAGGTCATCGACCTGACGGCGTGCTGCCTGTGGTGCCATGAAGACGCGACCCCGATGCACTACGACGCCGGCTTCAGCCTGCAACGCCCGCCGCCGGAATATGCGCAACTGGTGCAAGCGTTGAAGCAGTACTTCAGTTTTCAGCCCCTGCCGGCGTCTGCCTGATACAGCCAAAACCAAAGATCGCCGCCTGCGGCAGCTCCTACAGTGGAAATGCAATTTTCCTGCAGGAGCTGCCGCAGGCGGCGATCTTTTGATCTTCAAGCCTTCAAGGCAATCGCCCGCTCACTGTCCAGTGTCTTCTCCGCCAGCAACAAACCCATCTCGCTCAACTGATAGATCGCCATCGCCAGATGCCGTGGTTTGTCTTCCAGGCTGTCCGCCAGATCCAGCAGCAGAATGCTCACCGACGAAAAGGTTTCGTAGGTCTGGATGGCGATGGCTTCGGGGTTGAGGTCGGGGGCGACAACGAACATCTGCATGCCGCGATCCACGGAATTGCGTGAGGGCGATTTTGGTTTGAGGTAGTGGTCGAGGGCGCGTTCTGCGGCTTCCTGAAACCTCTCTGTATCAGGGGGGAGACAGCTGGAAGTCGTGTCAGATTCTGGAGTATTTGATGTTGCACTGTTCATGGCTTTATATCCTTTTTGCTTGGCTTCCAGTTCGGGTGAACGAGAACGGAAACTGCTATGAAGAGGTTATTCGGCCGGGGGGAGGTGAGCTGTTCGGCTCACCTAGAGACGTCCTGCTAACAGCTAAAATGTTACTAGCCTGACTGAAGCTACTGCCTCGACATTGCCCCGGACAATTAATTTCGACCGCTGATTCAGCGGCCAAGATCAAGTTACGGAGCCTCACCAATGCGTACAAGACAGAGCATTCTGGTGTGTTCGTAGGCAAAGGCGCCACGTCGTGTAGCCTAAATTCCTAGGTTTGGGGAAAGACTTCATTCGGATGACGGATATGTGTACCCGTACGCATCAATCTGTTTCATTTCGATATGAGACGGGGGGATTTTAGGTGGGGTGTTGGAAGGTTTTTGAATCGTCAAATCGCTTCGATAATCACCCTGTGGATAACACCAAAGCGGTCGACAAAATTCATTGAGTTTTTGAGGCCTAGTCCGTTTCCTTTGCTCTGAGTTTCGCCAAGCCCTGCTTGATATAGCCGGCATTTTCTCCAATGACAAAAAGCGCAGAGCGGACGTTTTCTCCGATCTCGGTAAACCCCCTCTCTTCGACCTGGAGTGTTAGCTCCATTAGGGCTGCCTCCAGCCCAAGCTGATTCTGATAAATCCTTTCCAACACATCAGATAATGAATATTTAGTGGGCATTTTTCGACTCCGTTCGAGAGGCTTCGAGCATGGCTGCATGGGAAAATTTAGCGGGCAATCCGATAGCGCGGGATGGGCCGCTTCAAGGAGCGAACTGGCACTCCTTTAAATAAGTGGAGTGAGATACCGATCAATGGAAAAGCCCTTTTAGCAGCGGTATTTCTTATTAAGAAATCTACACCCGCTTGCCAATTTGAAACACCCCGCCGGCGTGAAATCTACAATGTCTATAGGGCTCCAGCTTTCTTCCAGCTTAAGTAAATTGACACTAGTTCAGTGTTTAGCTTACTGGTAGGGACATCCAGCACAGGTGTGCCATGAGCCATCAGGCGCTCATTCAGTTCGGCCCTAGCGTTTAGGTAATCCACTGCGCCGCAATAGGCCAATGCTTCAGGAAGGGTTTGTACCGAGTCTTGGCGCATTTGGTCGAGCGTTTCTTCGCGCAGGCTGACCACTAACACTTGATGCTGGCGGCTCAGGTGTTGGACTGCGTTGGTCAGTTCGCCATGGTCCTCATCCTGCAGGTTGGTCATAAGGATGACCAGTGCCCGTCGTTTCTGACGTGTTAGTAGTTGCCGAATGGCTGCCTGATAGTCCGCCGGACGTTGGCTACTCGCCAGATCGTAGACCGTGTTGAGCAGGACGTTGAGTTGCCCGCTGCCTTTTACCGGAGCTAGATATCGCGGTTGATCGTCTGCAAATGTACTCAATCCCACCGCATCGCCCTGGCGCAGCGCCACATGACTGAGCAGCAGACACGCATTCAGCGCATGGTCGAAATGCGACAGCTCGCCATCCTGGCTGCGCATTTGCCGCCCGCAATCGAGCATGAACATGATCTGTTGATCACGCTCGTCTTCATACTCGCGGGCAATCGGCGTGCGCTGACGGGCGGTGGCTTTCCAGTCGATCTGGCGCAGGCTGTCGCCTTCGCGAAATTCGCGCAACTGATGAAACTCCTGACCCTGCCCGCGACGCTGGCGCTGGCGCACGCCGAGCTGGCTGAGCCAGTTGTCCACCGCCAGCAACTGCCCACCGTAGAGCTTTGCGAAGTCCGGGTAGACGCGGATCTCGCCGCTCACGGCGAGCAGGCGTTTGCCTGTCCACAGACCGAACGGGCTGGGCAGGTTGATTTCGCAATGCTCGAAGCTGAAGTGCCCGCGCTTGAGCGGGCGCAGGCGATAGCCGACCGCGCTGAATTGCCCGGGTTGCAGTTCAATCGCCAGCGGCAGGTTTTCGAAGCTCAGGCCCTGTGGCACGTGGTCGAAAAGCTCCACCGCGACCGGCTCGATGAAGTCATGGCTGAGCTGCAGCCGCACCTCGCTCCAACGGCCGAGTGCCAGGCTGCCGGACATCTGCCGCTGGATGCGCGGCGAGGGCAGGTTGTTCAGGCGCAGCGCATCGATGAGCGCCAGCACCAGCAGAGCCAGGAGCAAGCCCCAGTTGATCGACAACAGCGTGGCGGGCACGTCGATGTCGAGAGCTTGCAGCGTGCCCAGCAGCGTGCCGATGGCCAGCAGAATCGCGAGCCAGATCAGCAGCAGGCGTGACGGTTTCACAGGCGCGGCGCCGGCACTTGGTCGAGCAATTGTTGCAGCACCTGATCGACCTGCAGACCTTCGATGTCCAGCTCCGGCGCCACTCGCACCCGATGGCGCAGCACCGAGAGCGCGCAACCCTTGATGTCATCGGGGATCACGAACTCGCCGCCGCGCAGCAACGCGCGGGCGCGAGCGCAACGCACCAGCGCAATCGAGGCACGCGGTCCGGCGCCGAGGGTCAGGCCGGGCCAGGAGCGGGTGCTGCGCGCTAGCCGCACGGCGTAATCGAGCACCTGATCATCAATCGGCAGGTCGCTGGCAATGCGTTGCAGGGCCTGCACGTCCTTGGCTTGCAGGACCGTGCGCAGCGGCTGCACATCAAGCATGTCGGCGCGGGTCGAGCGGCTGACCTGACGCACCATGTTCAGCTCTTGCTCGGCCTCCGGGTAGTCCATGCGCACTTTGAGCATGAAGCGGTCAAGTTCGGCCTCCGGCAGTGGATAAGTGCCTTCCTGCTCGATCGGATTCTGGGTGGCGAGCACCATGAACGGCTGGGCGATCGGCAGCGCCCGACCTTCGAGGGTGACCTGGCGCTCCTGCATTGCTTCGAGCAACGCCGCCTGGGTTTTCGCCGGTGCGCGGTTGATCTCGTCGGCCAGCAGCAGGTTGGTGAACAGCGGCCCCTTGCGCAGCTTGAACTGCTCGGTGTGCAGGTCGTACACCGCGTGGCCGGTGACGTCGCTGGGCATCAGGTCCGGGGTGAACTGGATGCGCGCGAACTCGCCGCCGAAGCAGCGCGCCAGCGCCCGCACCAGCAAGGTCTTGCCCAGCCCCGGAACGCCCTCAAGCAGCACGTGACCGCCGGCGATCAGCGCGGTCAGCACATCGTCGATCACGCTGTTCTGGCCGATCAGGGCCTTCTGCAATTCGCCGCGCAGCGCTTGCGCCAACTGGCTGGCACGCTGGCGTTGCTGGGCGGCGTGGCTGGCGCTGCCGGGCTCGATCTGTTCACTCATAGCGTGTTCCTCAAGGTTTGCAGGTGGGCCACCTGGCGACTGAAATCGGCGCTGCTCATGCGCTGTTTCGGCACCGGGCTGAGGGCCTGACTGATGGCGCGGGTCGGCTGTCGGGTCAGGCGCGACAGCACCAGCCATTGCTCAGCCACGTTCAATTGGTCGAAGCCGGGATAGCGGCGGCGGGCGCGGCGCAGCACGTCTTGTTGCAGTGCTTGCAACAGCGTGTGCTGACCGTTGTGGCGCAGGATGAAATCGGCACTGGCGCGCAGGTGTTCCTGCAACTGCCGGCGGCCACTCGGGGCGGGTGCCTGCAGTGGCCCATGGCGCACAGCAACGTGCCACAGGCCGAGGCCGATCAGCGCCAGCAGGGCAACGATGGCTTGCGGGAAGTAACGCCAGAGCAAGGTCAGCAGACCATCGTGCGCCGTGTTGAAAATCAGCGTGACGTCGGTGTCGGCGCTCAGGTACCAGAGCAGCCAGGCGTTGTCATGCTTGCTGATGGCCGGGGTTTTCCACAGTTCGGCATCGGTGACCACGGTGATCGAGCCGAGGCCGTACGGCAGTTGCATCATGTGCGTGGCCTTGGCGCTGTTGGCCCAGGCCTGGGCGAGATTGTTCGGATCGTCCAGATGGAACGCGGTGTCGAAACCGGCGTAGGCGGGAGCGTCCTCATCTTCCAGGTAGAGCTTGGTCAGATTCGGGTACGGATCATCGGCCAGCTCCGCCGGCGGCGCCTTGAGGTCCTTGCTCAGGGACTGGTGCAACTGCACCCGATCCAGCAACAGATCATCGCTTTGTCTGGCCTGCTTGTCCCACAGCGCTTCGGCCACGAACACCAGGCGCCCACCGGCGCGGGCCCAGTTCAACACCTGATCGACCTGCCGCGGGGTCATGCGCGAACGTTCGCCGAACAACAGCAGGGTGTGCCGACGCGGATCGATGTCGGGCAGCACCGCCAGCGTTTCGGCGTGGCTGACGTTGAGGCCGCGCTCGCGCAAAAACATTTCTGCCGCCAGATAAGGATTGGCCTGCGCCTGGGGCGAGGGGCCGTGATCGATCACTTCCTGATAGGGTCGGGCCTTGAGGTACAGATAAACGCTCAACGCCGCGAGCAGGGCGACGATCAGCCCGCCGAGCAGCCACGCGTTGCGCCGGTTCAAGCGCGCGCTCCCGAGCCGAACAGGGCACGCCAGCCGTCACACAGTTCCTGTTGCAGATGTGCCGCCGGTACGCGGTGCCCATAGGCCATGTTCTGCCAGTGCTGTGTCAGGGTGCGACTGAACGCCAGCAGTTCAGGGCGCTGCAATTGCTCGACCCGCAGCAGCACCTGATGCTCGGTGTCGGCAGGTTTCAAGGTCAGGGCAAAATCGTGCAGCAGACGGCTGAGCAAGCCGCGATAGAGCAGGCCCAGCGCCGCGCGCGGCTGGGTCTGCCAGAGTTGTTCGGCGCTGGCGGCGATGTCGTCAGGCAGGGTTTGCGGGCTCAGGTCCAGGCCAAATGCTTGTTGCGGCGCAGGTGGACTGAAGCGGGCGCGCAACTTCGCCCGGCGACTGACGAAGGTGCGCAGGAACTCGCGATAGCGCCAGATCAGCCAGCCCACAGCGGCGATCAATGCTCCCCACAACAACACTTCAATCAGGCCGGCCAGCGCATTGAAGCGCTGACTGTCCAGCCAGCCGAGCAGGGTTTTCAGCCATTGCGGCGCCTCGCCGGGTTTGGCTTCGGCCGGGGCTGCCGGATCGTCGCCAAAGCGATAGCGGGTCACGCTTTCCTTGTTCTTGAACGGTGGTTGTTCGAGCAGCGCCTTGATGCTGTCGTGCGCAGCCTGACTGGTCAGCGGTTGGTGCAACAGGCGGGGTGCCTCCGGTGCGCTGGCGGGATCGGCTGCAGCCCATACGGGTGGCACCGCCGGCAGCAAAAGACAGACCGCCAACAGCAAACCCAGAGCGCTGCTGTTCAGGCGTTGGCGCAAACGACGGAATACCAGCTCGATGTCCCACGCTTCCAGTGCCGTGCGCCGGTTCAGATACAGGCTGAAACCGCAGGCGACATAAATCGGTTCCCAGACCACCAGCACCAGCGCGTAGAAGGCGTTGGTCAGGTGCTCCAGCCAACGCCAGTGGTGATCGGCGTCGAGGATCAGCGATTGCCAGTCCCAGTCGGTTTCGATCTGCTGTGGCAGCAGCATATAGAACAGCACCATCAGGCCGATCCACAGTGCGGTCTCCAGATGCATGCCGATGATCGTCAGCCATTGCGCGGCGCCGGCATTGCGTTGCAGCAACACTTGCAAGCGTTGCTGGCGAGCGGTGCCGTCGAGGCCTTCGAGTTGCACCACCGGCAGCAGGAAGCTGCGACTCAGGCTCAGCCGGCGCCAGGTCAGGCTGGCCAGCCATTGTGGTTTGAGCAGTCGAGGAAATTCGCGCAGGGCCTGTTTCAGTGTCGGTGTTTCGCCGAACAGGGCTTTGGACAGGATGTACAGCGGCAGGCGTTCGTACGCCGGTTTCAGCCACCAGAAAATGAATACCGCCAGCGACGGCGAATCCCATAGCAACAACGTCAGCACCGCGAACAGCGGCAGGGTGACGATGGCCCAACTGGTCATCAGCAGGCGTCGATGCTGCTGGCTCATGAGCACGCCCAGGTCCATGGCTTCCCAGGTGCTGCGCGGACGGATCGCCACGGTGGCATCACTCAGGCGCATGGCGTGTCCTTCCGGCGAACAGCAGATAGGCCGCTACTGCGAGCCACAATGCGGCACCGACCGCATATTTGATCGGCGGTGTGACCCCGGTCTTCGACGACCAATACGCTTCGATGAACGCTGCGATCAGCAGGAACAGCATGACCCCGCACACCAGCAGCACGCTTTTGCGCGCCGCCTGCACCAGCGCTTCACCACGGGTCAGCCGCCCCGGTGCAATCACTGCCCAGCCGAGCTTTAGCCCCGCCGCGCCCGCCAGGGCAATGGCGCTCAGCTCGAAGGCGCCGTGGCCGATCACGAACGACCAGAATGTCTGGCCAAAACCGATTTCGGTCAGGTGCCCGGCCACCGCGCCGATGATCAAGCCGTTATAGAACAGGAAGAACGCGCTACCGACGCCCATCAGCAAACCGCTGGCGAAAGTCTGAAAGGCGATGCCAATGTTGTGCATCACGTAATAGCCGAACATCACCCAGTCTTCGCTGGCCGCCCGTTCGGCCGAGCGCCCGAGGTGCCCGGCCACCGGGTCGTACATGCTCTGCATGTCGCGCACCTGTTCGGCGGGGATCAGGTTGTAGATCAGTTCGGGAAAGGCATACACCAGCAAGGCAAAGCCGATCAGGCTGCCGAAAAACACCAGACCAGCGGCCAGCACAAACGGCCATTCGGCACGCACCAGTCGAGGAAAGTCAGCGAGGATGAAACCCAGGAGGTTGGCGCCGAATCGACTGCGGTGCCGATACAGCTGCTGGTGGCCGCGCAACACCAGTTGTTGCAGCGAGTCGATCAGAAAACTGCTGTAGCCACGCGCCTGTGCCAGCGCCAGATGCTGGCAGAGGCGTCGATAATCCTTGGGGAAACTGGCTGCCTGCGAAGTGTCCTTGCCATGTTCGAGGCGTTCGAGGGCCAGGGTGAAGCGCTCCCATTCGGCCTTGTGACGAGCTTCGAAAAGACTCTGCTTCATGCCGGACCCAACAAGCCGCGGGCGATGCCATTGAGTTCGCTGACCGCTTTGGGCGCCGAGATGTGCAGCGGTTGGGCGAGCAGCGCGGCCAGCTCATTGACCCGCGCCGGCGACAGTTCAGCCTGACGTTCGGCGAAGGCGAGCAAGGCGCGTTGTTCGCCGAGGTTGAGCGGCACGGGCGAGCTGCGTGGCTGGGCGTCAGGTAATTGCGGGCGGAGCAGGGCGCGTTCGCTGTAGACCACCAGCGTGCCGGCTGCGATGTCGCCCAGGCGCTTGAAGGTCGGGTGTTGCAGGCAACTGATGGCGCCGAGGAAATAACCGAACGGCAGCAGATCGACAAAACGCAGCAGGTTGCGCAGCAGCGAGGCCGACCAGCCGATCGGTGTGCCGTCATCGTGGATCACCCGCAGGCCCATCCATTGCTTGCCCGGCGAGCAGCCCTGATGCAGCACTTCGAACAGCACCATGTACCACCAGCTGACGGCAAACAGCAGCAGCGAACCCAGGCCCATGCCGAGCTGGCCGAGAAACGCCAGCAGCAGAAACAGCACGCCGAGGATGGCCCCGCGAATGCCCAGGTCGATGCCGAAAGCGAGGCTGCGCACCATCAGACCGGCCGGGCGCAACGGCAGGTCGATGCCCTCCGGGGTTTCCACTTGATAGCGGGTATCGAGTGGCGGGTTCAGCGGTGCTTTCCGTGGCAGTGCTGTGTTCTCGAGCATGGGCTACCTGATGGGGCCGGATCGGGATGCGAAGTCCGTCCGATGCTAGCAGCCTCTTGGGGGAAAACGACATAACTATGTATTGCACCGCGTGTGGCGCACGCTGGTTGAATGACACAGCGCTGGCCGCGACCCCGGTTCAACGCCTAGACTTTGCCGATCTTCAGTTCAGGAACCGCCCGTGACTTCAATCTTCTGGTACGACTACGAGACCACCGGCATCAATCCGCGCAACGACCGTCCGCTGCAGGTCGCCGGGATTCGCACCGACCACGACCTCAATGAAATCGACGAACCGGTTAACCTCTACTGCCAGCCCAGCGAAGACATCCTGCCGCACCCGGCGGCGTGCGCCATTACCGGTATCACCCCGAGCTGTCTCGCCGAACAGGGTTTGAGCGAAGCCGACTTCATGACCCGCGTACACGCGCAACTGGCGGCGCCCGGCACTTGCGGTGCGGGTTACAACACCTTGCGTTTCGACGACGAGATGACCCGCTACAGCCTGTACCGCAACTTCTTCGACCCGTATGCCCGCGAGTGGCAGGGCGGCAACAGTCGCTGGGACCTGATCGATGTGGTGCGCGCCGCGTATGCGTTGCGCCCGGATGGCCTGGTCTGGCCGACCGACGACGAAGGCAAGGTCACCCTCAAGCTCGAACGCCTGACAGCGGCCAACCACATCGACCATGGGCATGCGCACGAAGCGCTCTCGGACGTGCGCGCCACCATTGCGCTGGCGCGGTTGATCCGCGAGAAACAGCCGAAGTTGTATGACTGGCTGTTTCAATTGCGCAGCAAACAGAAGGTCATGGATCAGATTCGCCTGTTGCAACCGCTGGTGCATATCTCCGGACGCTTCTCGGCGGCGCGGCACTATGTCGGTGTGGTGCTGCCATTGGCCTGGCATCCGCGTAATCGCAATGCGCTGATCGTCTGTGACCTGCACCTTGATCCGCAAGGCTTGCTGGACCTGGACGCCGAAACCCTGCGCCGGCGCCTGTACACCCGCCGCGACGACCTCGCCGAGGGTGAACTGCCGGTGCCGCTGAAACTGATTCACATCAATCGCTGCCCGGTGGTGGCGCCGTTGTCGGTGTTGCGTGCCGACGATCAGCAGCGTCTGGGCCTGGACATGGCGCTGTATCAGGCACGTGCACTGCGGCTAAGTGACGCACAACAAGTTTGGAAAGATAAAGTCGCGGCGATTTACGCCAGCGAAGACTTCACGCCCAGCGAAGATCCGGAACAGCAGTTGTACGATGGATTTATCGGTGATCGCGATCGGCGTCTATGCGAGCAAGTGAGAACGGCGGATCCGGCGCAATTAGCGCAAGAGCACTGGCCGTTCGATGATGAACGTCTGCCGGAATTACTCTTTCGATATCGCGCACGCAACTTTCCCGACACGTTGAATTTCGAGGAGCAAGAACGCTGGAGAATATTCTGTCAGCAGCGTTTGTCCGAGCCGCAAATGGGCGCGCCTAATACCCTGCAATCTTTTGCCGAGGCCGCGCAGCAATGGGCGCTTAGTGCTACGCCGATACAGAATCAAGTGCTCAATGAGTGGCAGAATTATGTCCAGGCATTGCGCAAACGTTTGAATCTTTGAAATCGAACATAGTGTGCCCATGAAATGCCGGGCATAAAAAAACGCCAGCGTATGCTGGCGTTTTTCATGGGCCGCAGAATCAGTCTGCGACAGGCGTTGCGGCTTAGCCCAGCAGGGTAGCCCAGCCTTCAACCACGTCACCGCCCCACTTGGCTTTCCACTCTTTCAGAGTCTTGTGGTTGCCACCTTTGGTTTCGATGACTTCGCCGTTATGCGGGTTTTTGTATTGTTTAACTTTGCGCGCGCGCTTGGTGCCGGTAGTTTTTACTGCGGCGCCACGGGTGCCTTTGGTTTTCGATTCCGGATCCAGCAGGGCGATGATGTCGCGCAGGGACTTGGAGTATTCGCCCATGAGGGTGCGCAGTTTGCCTTCGAATTCCAGCTCGGCTTGCAGTTTGTCGTCTTGCGACAGGTTCTTCAAACGCGCTTGCAGCTCTTTGATTGCTTCTTCGGTGGCGCGATATTCGTTGATCAAGGACATGGTAACTACCTTATGCAGATGTGTTGAATGGCAGGGGACAGTGCCGCAATAATAGTCAGGCTGTTTCATCAAGTAAACATTTAACCGGTTTTTTATTTGAATTAGTTGCAAGGAATAACCGGTAAATTGAATGGTCATTTAAATAATGTGATGCAGTCATCACGAATATTCACAATTATCTGGCCGAACAGCTTCACTGCAGGACTATCGTTTCGCCGCGCGTGGCGTCAGGCGTCGCTAATCGGGCCTGCCTGCGGACATGTGGTCATCAATACTGCAGTTTCCGCGCACAGTCGCTAGAATGGACGCCTTTGCGAAGTTCTGGAGTTTTCCCCCCATGCGCACCTTTCGGTTGGTGATTTCCTGCCCTGACCGCGTTGGCATCGTTGCCAAAGTCAGTAACTTTCTGGCATCCCACAACGGCTGGATCACCGAAGCGAGCCACCACTCGGATAATCAGAACGGCTGGTTCTTCATGCGTCACGAGATCCGCGCCGATTCGCTGCCGTTCGGTATTGAAGTGCTGCGCGAGAAGTTTGCGCCGATCGCTGAAGAGTTCTCGATGGACTGGCGCATCACCGACACCGAGCAGAAGAAGCGCGTGGTGCTGATGGCCAGCCGCGAATCCCACTGCCTGGCCGACTTGCTGCACCGCTGGCACAGCGACGAGCTCGATTGCGAAATCTCCTGCGTGATTTCCAACCACAATGACCTGCGCAGCATGGTCGAGTGGCACGGCATTCCTTATTACCATGTCCCGGTCAATCCGCAGGACAAGGAGCCGGCGTTCGCCGAAGTCTCGCGTCTGGTCAAACAGCACGATGCCGAAGTGGTGGTGCTGGCGCGCTACATGCAGATCCTGCCGCCGGCCCTGTGCCGCGAATACGCGCACAAGGTGATCAACATTCACCACAGCTTCCTGCCGTCGTTCGTCGGCGCCAAGCCGTACCATCAGGCGTCGCTGCGCGGCGTGAAGCTGATCGGCGCGACTTGCCACTACGTGACCGAAGAGCTGGACGCCGGCCCGATCATCGAGCAGGACGTGGTGCGTGTCAGCCACAGCGACAGTATCGAAGACATGGTGCGTTTCGGCCGTGACGTCGAGAAGATGGTGTTGGCCCGTGGCCTGCGTTATCACCTCGAAGACCGTGTGCTGGTGCACGGCAACAAGACCGTGGTGTTCTGATCGAACCTGCGCGTGCTTGAATAAAGAAGGGCTTGGGCGTTCAATCGTCCCAGGCCCTTTTTTCGTTTCAGCCCTTGAGGAACTGCCCGTGAGCGACCCATTGGACAAAGCCACTTCGAAAGCGCCGGCCACCCTGGGGGAGGGCTGTTTGAGCCGCTACGACCCGGATGACCTGAGCCCGGAAGACGGCACCGAGTTTCCCGGCGCCGCCGAGCTGTGGGAGCAGCTCAAGGAGCAGGCGGACGAATCTGAGAAGCCTGCCTGATCTTCAACAGCTTCTTGAGCAGCGGCCGCCCGAGCATCAATAGAAACACCGGGCCGCCCACCACCAGATAGAAATAGAACGTCACCACCCGCCAGATCAGAATCGCTGCCGCCGCAGTGGATTTGCCGACCATCGGCGCCAGCAGCGCCGCCGAGGTCAGCTCTGCGGCGCCCGCACCACCGGGCAACAGGCTCATTTGACCAGCCCCCAGCGATAGCATCTGCACCAGAAAACTCCAGGCCCACTGCAGATCCGCGCCCAGTCCGCGCAAGGCCAAGTACAGCACGCTGTAGCGTAGCAGCCAGTGCATGCAGGTCAGGGCGAACACCTTGACCAGGGTTTGCCACGGCAACTTGAGGGTGTCGATAAACGCGTCGAGAAAATGCAGCAGCTTGCGCGCCCAGCGCCGACGCGTGGCCGGTTGCACGTTGAGGTGGGCAAGCAGGCGTCCGCTCAGAAGGATCAGGCGGCGGTGGTAGCGCGCCAGCAGCACGCAACTGAACAGCCCACCGAACAGCGACACGGCGCTGACCATCAGCAACCACTCCAGGCGGTCACTGAGATGCTGAAACAACGCGTAAATCAGGATGCCGCTCAGGGCGCAGAGAAAGAACAGCAGATCGCTCAACTGATCCATGGCAAACACTGCGCTGCCACGGGCCGGGCGTACGCCGCAGCGCGCCAGCAACGCCATGATCGTCAGCGGTCCGCCACTGCCGCCGGGAGTGGCGCAGTAGGCGAACTCGGCGGCCATGACCACGCCGAGACTTTTCAGCGGCGTTACCTGATCGCGCTGATCACCCAGCAGCAGGCGCAGACGCAGGGTGTTGATGCCCCAGCAGAGCAGAATCATGCCGAACATGATCAGCAGCCAGTGCAGGGGGAAATTTTGCAGGCGCGCACCGATCTCGCCGCCGCCGAGCAACACCGGGATCAGTACAGCAGCGAGCAGGCCGATCAACAACACAATGCCGCGACTCATGCAGCGCGCTCCATTCGCCTGCGTTGCCGGGTGAACCAGTCGATTTTGTTCATGGGCGTGCGTCCTTCTGCCAGCAGCCGTTCAAGGGTTTGCAGCCAGTAATCACGCGCGAAGGCGTGGCGCATGTCTACCGGGTGCAAGCCTAGACGAATCACCGCGGCGTCGCGCCACTGCTGTTGGCGTTGCTCGCTGACGAGTTTTGACAGACCCCGGCGCCAGGCGCTGCGCGCACTCCACACCAGACCCGGGGCGTTGATGGCGGTGAAATCCGGTAATTGATAAAGATGTTGCGGGTCGCTGGTGTAGCTCAATGGTGTTTCGCGAAGGGCCTGGCGCGTGCCCTCGCTCATCAACCAGGCCGGGGCGACGAAGCCGTGCAACGGCCAGTCATTGCGCCGGAACAGTTCGATGCCGTCGCGCAGTCGCGCCAGGGCGGCTTCGCGGGACAGGCGATAAAACTCCCCTTCGTGGGTATAGATTCGGCGCATGAACCAGTCGCGGGGTGTGGCTGGCGCTGGCTCGCGGTCGTCATGGTGATAGCCGTGCAAGGCCAGTTCATCGCCACGGGCCAGCCGCTCGCCGAGCATTCGGCAAAACGCGGGATGATCCTCAAGCGCGTCGTGGCCATGGAAATCCGGAACGACCAGCCAGGTCATCGGCACGCCGCCCATTGCGTCGACCGCCTCGACAAATGGCCGATAATCCGCCCACGTTGACGGTGCCACGTCGTGCAGCACCAGTAGCACTGCGCGGTCATTCAAGGAATCAGCCATTGGCCACCTTGGGCAGAGAGTGACCGAGCACCGCGTGGTAATGGCCGAGCAGGCTGTCGACCACGCTGTCCCAGGAATAACGCCGTTCAACGTGTTGCCGCGCCTGTTGGCCGAGTTTCATGCAGCCGCGACTGAACAGCTCGCGCACGGCATTGGCCATGGCTTGCGGGTTGTTCGGCGCACAAAGCAAGCCGCAGTCGTCGGCGACGATCTCTTCAAACGCCCCGGCCGCCACCGCGACCACCGGAATCCCGCAGGCCATGGCTTCAAGGATCACCAGGCCAAAGGTTTCCTGGTCACCGGCATGCAGCAGGGCATCGGCGCTGGCCATCAACCGGGCCACGGTGGCGGCGGGACAGAACCCGTCGATCACGCTGACATTGTCCGGAACCACGGCCGGCATCGACGAGCCAACCAGCAGCAGGTGATAGCGTGGACCGAGGCGCTGCATGCATTTGAGCAGCACTGGCAGGTTCTTCTCTTTGGAACCGCGCCCGGCAAAGATCAGCAGACGAGTGTCTTCGGCAATTCCCAGTTCGGCGCGCAGGCCGTTGTCGCGGGCGTCAGGGTGAAAGGTTTGCAGATCCACGCCCAATGGCTGCACGAATACATTGCGCACTCCCAGACCAGTGAGCTTGTCGGCCATCACCTGGCTGGGCGCCAGCACTCGATCGAAGTTGCCATAGAGCTTGGTGACGTACGCCTCGACGTTCGGCGTGACCCAATGGCCCATGCGATTGCCGACCAGTAGCGGCAGGTCCGAGTGATAAAAGCCGATCACCGGCACGTCCAGTTGCCGTCGCGCATCCAGCGCCGCCCATGCGGTGAGGTACGGGTCGCCGACTTCGATCAGATCCGGCTGCAAACCCTGCAGGACATTGCGCCACGGCGCGAGGCGCAGCGGGAAGCGATAGCCTTTGCCGAAGGGTAGGGCGGGTGCGGGCACGGTGTAGATACCGTCGTTTTCACCGAAATGTGCGCCGGGAATCAGCAGGCTATGACGAATGCCCGTTTTGCCCCCCAACCGGCGATGCTTGGCATCCAGATAGGTGCGTACGCCGCCGCTGGCCGGGGCGTAGAACATGGTGATGTCGGCGATATGCACAGTGATCAACCCTCCGCTGCGTTGCACTCCCTTGGTTGACCTTTATCCAGAATAGATGTTCGGTCGGGATTGCGCGGTGGGAGTGTCAGGGAGGTGTTTGGTGTTTGACAGGACGCCTTCGCGAGCAAGCCCGCTCCCACGGGATCTGCGAACGACTCAGATCCAATGTGGGAGCACAGGGGGGGATGTCGGCGATCTGCGCGGTGGGAGTGTCAGGGAGGTGTTGTGGTGTTTGTCAGGATGCCTTCGCGAGCAAGCCCGCGCCCACGGGATCTGCGAACGACGCAGATCCAATGTGGGAGCACAGGGGGGGACGTCGGCGATCTGCGCGGTGGGAGTGTCAGGGAGGTGTTGTGGGGGTTGTCAGGATGCCTTCGCGAGCAAGCCCGCTCCCACAGGGATCTGCAAACGACACAGATCCCATGTGGGAGCGGGCTTGCTCGCGAAGAGGCCAGTAGCAGCGCTTTAGATGCGGAAACTGCCGACCAGCTGTTTCAGGCGCGAAGCCTGCTGTTCCAGATCCGAACAGGCGCGCAACGTCGCCTGCAGGTTCTCGACGCCTTCCTGGTTCAGCGTATTGATCTCGGTGATGTCGACGTTGATGGATTCCACCACCGCGGTCTGCTCCTCGGTCGCTGTTGCCACCGACTGGTTCATCCCGTCGATCTCGCCGATGCGCTGGGTCACGCTGTTGAGGCGTTCGCCGGCGAGGTTGGCGATTTCCACGCTGTCCTGGCTGTGGCGCTGGCTGTCGCTCATGGTGCTCACCGATTCACGGGCGCCGACTTGCAGCTCCTCGATCATGGTTTGCACCTGCTGCGCCGATTCCTGAGTGCGGTGCGCCAGGTTGCGCACTTCGTCGGCGACCACGGCAAAACCGCGTCCGGCCTCACCGGCACGCGCCGCTTCGATGGCGGCATTGAGCGCCAGCAGATTGGTCTGCTGGGAGATGCTGGTGATCACTTCGAGGATCTGCCCGATGTTCACGGTTTTGCTGTTCAGCGACTCGATGTTGCTGCTGGAGGCGCTGAGCATGCTCGACAGTTGATTCATCGCCTTGATGCTGCGATCCACCACTTGCTGGCCGTCTTCGGCGAGGCCGCGGGCGTCACTGGCCTGGTTCGAGGCTTGCGCGGCGTTGCGGGCGATTTCCTGGGCGGCGGCGCCCAGTTGATTGATCGCGGCGGCGACGCTGCTGGTGCGCGAGGCTTGCTGGTCGGAGTTGTACATCGACGAGTTGGACGCCGCGACCACGCGCAGCGCAACCTCGTTGACCTGGCCGGTGGCCGACGACACTTCGCGGATCGAGCCGTGAATACGCTCGACGAAACGGTTGAATGCAGTACCCAGCACGCCAAACTCGTCGTTATTGACGATGGTCAGGCGCTTGGTCAGGTCGCCCTCACCGTCGGCGATGTCTTCCATGGCGCGGGTCATGACGTGCAGTGGCTGGATCAGCAGGCGAATCAGCATGCCCAGCAACGCGATGATGATCACCACCGCAATCACCGTGGCAATCACCGCCGAGGTGCGGAACTCACTGAGCATCGAGAAGGCTTTGTCCTTGTCCACCGACAGGCCGATGTACCAGTTCACCGACGGCAGGCCTTTGATCGGCGCGAAGCTGACGATGCGCGTCTTGCCATCGACGGTGATTTCACTGAAGTCGCTGCTGATGCGCGGGGTGTCTTGCGGATAGGCTTCTTTCAGCGACTTCATCACCAGTGCCTTGTCCGGGTGCACGAGGATCTTGCCGTCGGCGCTGACCAGGAACGCGTAGCCCATACCGGAGAAGTCCCGGGCGGTGAGGGTGTCGACCAGGGTTTGCAGGCTCAGGTCGCCGCCGACCACGCCAACGCTCTGGCCGGCCTTTTTCGAGGCGGTGGCGATGGAGATGATCAACTGCCCGGTGGCGGCGTCGATGTACGGTTCGGTCAGGGTCGACGCGCTGCTGCTCTCGGCCCCTTTATACCAAGGGCGCACCCGAGGATCGAAACCGTCCGGCATCTTCACGTCCGGACGGATGGTGAAGTGACCGGTGGCATCGCCCAGGTAAGTGGCCATGAACGTCGAGGTCAGGGATTTCTGTTCCAGCAGGCTGGCGACGTTGGCCGGGTCCGGATTGATGGCGATGTTCTGGGCGGCGTTCTCGACCAGCAGAATGCGCCCGTTGAGCCAGGTCTGGATGTTGTCGGCGGTGACTTCGCCCATCTCGTTGAGATAGTTGTTCAGGTCATCGCGGATCGCGTTGCGTTGCAGCCAGTCGTTGTACAGCGTGAACGAGGCGAAAGCGGCGATGACGATGAGGGCGGCGGCAAGCAAAATTTTATGGCTGAAGCGCAGGTTTTTGTTCATGGCTTGGGGTTCCGCTAAGGTCTTAATGTCCTGGGCGTGCTTTTATAAAGACGCGCAAAATGGGCAAGGGTGAAACAACTGATATTTCCGACTCTCCTTAGGGAAATGTCCGACCGACTTTTCAGTCAGGTTCTCGCCCTTAGCTATCGGCCACAACGGATTAAAGATTAACCATAGGTGACAAAATGCCTGACACATCGCAACTCGTTATCGGCGCCGATCTGGCGGGGCAACCGATTGCTCAGGCCATGCGCCTGGCTAACCGCCACGGGCTGATCGCCGGTGCGACCGGCACCGGCAAGACCGTGACTTTGCAACGCCTTGCCGAAGCATTCAGTGACGCCGGGGTCGCGGTGTTCGCCGCCGACATCAAGGGCGACCTGTGCGGCCTCGGTGCCGCCGGCAATCCGCAGGGCAAGGTCGCCGAGCGCATCGCCGGGATGCCCTGGCTCGACCACAAGCCGCAGGCTTATCCGGTGACGCTGTGGGACATTCACGGTGAATCCGGTCATCCGTTGCGCACGACTTTGAGTGAAATGGGCCCGCTGCTCATCGGCAGCCTGCTGGAGCTGACCGACAGCCAGCAGTCGGCGCTGTACGCAGCCTTTAAAGTGGCCGACCGCGAAGGTCTGTTGCTGCTGGATCTGAAAGACCTCAAGGCGCTGCTCAATCACCTCAAGGACAACCCGCAGTTGCTCGGCGAAGACGCCGCGCTGATGACCACCGGTTCCAGCCAGGCACTGTTGCGCCGGCTGGCGACCCTGGAGCAGCAGGGCGCTGAAGCGTTGTTCGGCGAACCGGCGCTGCAACTCGAAGACATTCTGCAACCGGCCGCCGATGGTCGTGGGCGGATTCATTTGCTCGATGCCAGCCGTCTGGTGCATGAGGCACCGAAGGTCTACGCGACGTTCCTGCTGTGGCTGCTGGCCGAGCTGTTCGAGCAATTGCCGGAGCGCGGGGATGCCGACAAACCGCTGCTGGCGCTGTTCTTCGATGAAGCGCATTTGTTGTTCGGCGATACGCCCAAGGCGTTGCAGGAGCGTTTGGAGCAGGTGGTGCGGCTGATTCGCTCGAAAGGCGTGGGTGTGTATTTCGTCACCCAGTCGCCGGGGGATTTGCCGGATAACGTGCTGGCACAACTTGGCCTGCGGATTCAGCACGGCTTGCGTGCGTTCACCGCCAAGGAACAGAAATCCCTGCGGGCGGTGGCCGATGGTTTCCGGCCAAATCCGGCGTTCGACACCTTGTCGGTGCTGACCGAGCTGGGTATCGGTGAAGCACTGGTCGGGACGCTGCAGGAAAAAGGCACGCCGGAGATGGTCCAGCGGGTGCTGGTGGCGCCGCCACAGTCGCGGATCGGGCCGTTGAGCGAAACCGAACGCACGATGCTGATCGCCGGGTCGCCGTTCAAGGGCCGATATGACAAGCCGATTGATCGTGAGTCGGCATATGAAATCCTGATGGGCCGCAAGGATCTGGCGCCGGAGGCGGATGCGCCAGCGGGTAAGCCGGCAGCCGAAAAGCCGAGCCTGGCTGATCGTGCCGGAGAGTTTCTGGGCACGGCGGCGGGGCAGGCGTTGAAGTCAGCCATGCGTCAGGCGGCCAACAATCTGGGTAAACAACTGGTGCGCGGCTTGATGGGGTCGTTGCTCGGTGGCAGCAAACGGCGTTGATCCAAACTGTGGGAGCGGGCTTGCTCGCGAAAGCGGTCTGCCAGTCAACAATAATGTTGCCTGAAAGGACGCCTTCGCGAGCAAGCCCGCTCCCACATTAGATAAGTGGCAGTTTTCTGGATTGAGATCAGGATTTGTCTTTGGCGTGTGCCGCCAGGCGCTCAAGTGCCGCACGCAGAGCGGGATCGCTGATCCCGTCGGCCGTGGACTGAATGGTCGCCGCCGCATTGCTCGACAGGTCCATCGTGTGCCCGACAGCCCCAGGCTGGACGATCGGTGGTCGCACGCTGAATTTGATTCGCGTCAGGTTGGCGAACTCTTCGAACAGCTGCAATTGCCGTTGCAGGCGTTTTTGCTGGTAGCGCAGGCGTGTCGCCCAATGGCCGTCGGTGACCACCAGCGACAGTTCGCCTTCACGCCACTTGGCCACATGACAATGTGCGCGGGCGGCAGGTTGCAGCTGGCTTTCAAGCAGGCGTTGCAGATGAGCGAGGCGTTGGGCATGACCAAGAATGGCTTTGAGCGGCTTGGCTTCGCGTAGCAGAACGGCGGGCGCTCTGGCTGTAAGGGGGCGAAATGCCATGATCGAACACCTGAAGTAACAGAAGCGCCATGTTAGCAGAAAGCAACGGAACCACTCGCCCATTGCTTTTGTCCCTGCTTTACCCATTAAATCAACAACTAACTTCTTGCCTTGATGGGTTGAAGTTGAGCAAAACGCCCTTATTTTAAGTGAGCCCCGTCAAAGCGCAGTGCCAGCATCGTGGAATATCGCCACTTTCCTCACCACCGTTTCCGGGTAGAATGCTCGTTCGCATGCGGCCATGAGGGCTGCACGGGCGACTCACGGGGCCGCCCTCCATCCCTTTAGTGTGGAAGATCCTGCCGATATGTTTGCGCCTTTGTTAAAGAAACTTTTTGGAAGCAAGAACGAGCGTGAAGTCAAACGCATGCTCAAGACGGTGCAGCTCGTCAATGCCTTCGAAGAGCAAATGGTGGCCCTTTCGGACGATCAATTGCGCGCCAAGACCAATGAGTTCAAGGCCCGTATCGCCAAAGGGGAATCCCTCGACAAGCTGTTGCCTGAAGCCTTCGCGGTCGCCCGTGAAGCCGGCAAGCGCGTCATGGGCATGCGCCACTTCGACGTCCAGTTGATCGGCGGCATGACCCTGCATGAAGGCATGATTGCCGAAATGCGTACCGGTGAGGGTAAAACCCTCGTAGCGACCCTGGGCGTTTACCTCAACGCGCTGTCCGGCAAGGGCGTGCACGTTGTAACCGTGAACGACTACCTGGCCCGCCGTGACGCCAACTGGATGCGCCCGCTGTATGAATTCCTCGGCCTGACCGTCGGCGTCGTGACGCCGTTCCAGCCGCCAGAAGAGAAGCGCGCCGCCTACGCTGCCGACATCACCTACGGTACCAACAACGAATTCGGGTTCGACTACCTGCGCGACAACATGGCGTTCAGCATGGAAGAGAAATTCCAGCGCGAACTCAATTTTGCCGTGATCGACGAAGTCGACTCCATCCTCATCGACGAAGCCCGTACCCCGCTGATCATTTCCGGTCAGGCCGAGGACAGTTCCAAGCTGTACATGGAGATCAACAAACTGATCCCGCAGCTGGAACTGCACGTCGAAGAAGTCGAAGGCCAGGTCACCAAGGCCGGTCACTACACCATCGACGAGAAGACCCGTCAGGTCGAACTCAACGAAGCCGGTCACCAGTACATCGAAGAAATGCTCACCGGCGTCGGCCTGCTGGCTGAAGGCGAGAGCCTGTACTCGGCGCATAACCTGGGCCTGCTGACCCACGTCTATTCGGGTCTGCGTGCGCACAAGCTGTTCCACCGCAACGTCGAATACATCGTGCAGGACGGTCAGGTCGTACTGGTCGACGAACACACCGGTCGTACCATGCCGGGTCGTCGTCTGTCCGAAGGCCTGCACCAGGCCATCGAAGCCAAGGAAGGTCTGAACATTCAGGCCGAGAGCCAGACTCTGGCTTCGACCACGTTCCAGAACTACTTCCGTCTGTACACCAAGCTGTCCGGCATGACCGGTACCGCCGACACCGAAGCGTTCGAATTCCACCAGATCTATGGCCTGCAGGTCATGGTGATTCCGCCGAACAAGCCGTTGGCGCGTAAAGATTTCAACGACCTGGTGTTCCTGACCGCCGAAGAGAAATACGCGGCGATCATCAACGACATCAAGGAAGGTATGGCCCAGGGCCGTCCGATCCTGGTGGGCACCGCGACCATCGAAACTTCCGAGCATGTGTCCAACCTGCTCAACAAGGAAGGCATCGAACACAAGGTGCTGAACGCCAAGTTCCACGAAAAAGAAGCCGAGATCATCGCGCAAGCCGGTCGTCCGGGCGCCCTGACCATCGCCACCAACATGGCCGGTCGTGGTACCGACATCCTGTTGGGCGGTAACTGGGAAGTGGAAGTCGCGGCGCTGGAAAACCCGAGCCCCGAGCAGATCGCCCAGATCAAGGCTGACTGGCAGAAGCGTCACCAGCAAGTGCTGGAGTCCGGCGGTCTGCAGGTGATTGCCTCCGAGCGTCACGAATCCCGTCGTATCGACAACCAGCTGCGTGGCCGTGCCGGCCGTCAGGGCGATGCCGGTTCCAGCCGCTTCTACCTGTCGCTGGAAGACAGCCTGATGCGCATCTTCGCCTCTGACCGGGTAAAGAACTTCATGAAAGCCCTGGGCATGCAGCCGGGCGAAGCGATCGAGCACCGCATGGTGACCAACGCGATCGAGAAGGCGCAGCGCAAGGTGGAAGGTCGCAACTTCGACATCCGTAAACAACTGCTCGAGTTCGACGACGTCAACAACGAACAGCGTAAAGTGATCTATCACATGCGTAACACGTTGCTGGCCGCCGACAACATCGGTGAAACCATCGCCGATTTCCGTCAGGACGTGCTCAACGCCACCGTCAGCGCGCACATTCCGCCGCAATCGCTGCCAGAGCAGTGGGACGTGGCCGGTCTGGAAGCGTCGATTGCCAGCGACTTCGGGGTGAAACTGCCGATCCAGCAATGGCTCGACGAAGACGATCACCTGTACGAAGAGACCCTGCGCGAGAAGCTGATGGTCGAGCTGATGGCGGCGTACAACGAGAAAGAAGATCAGGCCGGTGCCGAAGCACTGCGCTCGTTCGAGAAACAAATCGTTCTGCGCGTGCTGGACGACCTGTGGAAAGACCACCTGTCGACCATGGATCACCTGCGTCACGGCATCCACCTGCGTGGCTACGCCCAGAAGAACCCGAAGCAGGAATACAAGCGCGAGTCGTTCACGCTGTTCTCCGAGCTGCTGGATTCGATCAAGCGCGACTCGATTCGTGTGCTGTCGCACGTTCAGGTGCGCCGCGAAGATCCGGAAGCCGAAGAGCAACGCCTGCGTGAGGAAGCCGAAGCACTGGCCGCGCGCATGCAGTTCGAACACGCCGAGGCCCCTGGTCTGGAGCAGCCGGAAGTATTGGGTGAAGAGGTCGATGTCGCCCTCGCCACCGCGCCGGTGCGCAACGAGCAGAAGCTGGGTCGCAACGAACTGTGCTACTGCGGTTCGGGCAAGAAATTCAAGCATTGCCACGGGCAGATCCAGTAACCCCCGTTTCAATCGCTGAAATACCCGCGCCGCGACCGGCTCCTGCCGTCGCGGCGTTTTGCCATTTACACCACCGCCATCCCTGTGAGCGGTGCTGACATCATTGAGTAAGGAGCGCATTCATGGCTGTTGGTCTTGGTCCTTTGCCAACGTTGCACCCGGTTGCCGGTTTTGAACTCGGTATTGCCTCGGCCGGCATCAAGCGCCCGGGGCGCAAGGATGTGGTAGTGATGCGCTGCGCCGAAGGTTCGACCGTGGCCGGTGTGTTCACGTTGAACGCCTTTTGCGCCGCGCCGGTGATCCTGGCGAAAAAACGCGTGCACAACGACGTGCGTTACCTGCTGACCAACACCGGCAATGCCAACGCCGGTACCGGTGAGCCGGGCCTGGCGGCTGCCGAGCGCACCACGGCGAAACTGGCCGAGCTGACAGGTGTCGATGCCAGCCAGATCCTGCCGTACTCCACCGGCGTGATCGGTGAGCCGCTGCCGGTCGAGAAGATCGAAGGCGCGCTGCAGGCCGCACTGGATGATCTGTCGGAAAACAACTGGGAAGCTGCCGCCACTGGCATCATGACCACCGACACCCTGCCCAAGGGTGCCAGCCGCCAGTTCGAGCATGATGGCGTGACCATTACCGTCACCGGCATCAGCAAAGGTGCAGGCATGATTCGCCCGAACATGGCGACCATGCTCGGCTACATCGCCACCGATGCCAAAGTTTCCCGCGACGTACTGCACAACCTGATGCTCGACGGTGCGAACAAGTCGTTCAACCGCATCACCATCGACGGCGACACTTCGACCAACGACTGCTGCATGCTGATTGCCACCGGCAAGGCTGCACTGCCGGAAATCACTCGCGCCGAAGGCGAGCTGTTCAACAAGCTGAAACAGGCTGTGTTCGAAGTGTGCATGGACGTGGCCCAGGCCATCGTGCGTGACGGCGAAGGCGCGACCAAGTTCGTCACCGTTGAAGTCAACGGCGGCGGCAATCATCAGGAATGCCTCGACGTCGGTTACACCGTGGCCCACTCGCCGCTGATCAAGACCGCGCTGTTCGCCTCCGACCCGAACTGGGGCCGTATTCTGGCCGCTGTCGGCCGTGCCGGCGTGCCGAATCTGGATGTGAGCAAGATCGACGTGTTCCTCGGCGACGTGTGCATCGCCAGCCGTGGCGCACGCGCAGCGACCTACACTGAGGCACAGGGTTCGGCGGTGATGCAGCAGGAAGAGATCACCATCCGTATCGAACTGGGTCGCGGTGACTGCAGCGAAACCATCTGGACCACCGACCTGTCGCATGAATACGTGAAGATCAACGCCGAATACCGCACCTGATCCAAGACCGGGTCGCTTCTTTCGCGAGCAGGCTCGCTCCCACAGGGGGATTTGTGACAACACGATCCAATGTGGGAGCGAGCCTGCTCGCGATGGCGTTGTATCGGGCAACATCAATGTTGAATGTGCCGGCCTCTTCGCGGGCAAGCCCGCTCCCACAGGGGGATTGGTGACAACACGATCCCATGTGGGAGCGAGCCTGCTCGCGATGGCGTTGTATCGGGCAACATCAATGTTGAATGTGCCGGCCTCTTCGCGGGCAAGCCCGCTCCCACAGGGTTCTGCGGTGTACACAACCTTTGTGAACGACCGAAACTACTGTGGGAGCGGGCTTGCCCGCGAAAGCGTCGGCCCAGTCACCACAAGTCTTGAAGCTTTCCACTGACGAAAAGGCGCCACACCATGTCCCTGCACCTGATCATCGGCGACAAACTGCTTTCCTCCTGGTCCCTGCGCGCCGCTCTGGCGCTGGAGCTGACCGGCGCTCCCTACAGCGAAGAACTGATCAGGCTCGGCAAGCCCGACACCCGCGAGAAGCTGCTCAAGCATTCGCCGACCGCCAAGGTGCCATTGCTGCAAACCTCTCGTGGCACCATCGCCGACTCTTTGGCGATCGCCGAATACCTGGCCGAGCAGTTCCCATCCGAACAGCTCTGGCCAATCGACCTGTTTGCCCGTGCCCAGGCCCGTTCTGCGTGCGCGCAGATGCACAGTGGCTTTTTCGCCATGCGCAATCACATGCCGTTCAACCTGAGCCACGACGCACCGCTCAACCCGGTGCCGCCAGAGGTGAAGGTCGATATCGAACGCATGCTCGCGCTGTGGGCTGAATGCCGTGCTGCCGCCACGGAGCCTGGGCCGTATCTGTTTGGCCGGGTGAGCCTGGCTGACGCGTTCTTCGCCCCGATTGCCGTGCGCCTGCGGACTTACCAGGTGCAGTTGCCGACGGTTGATGAAGCCTATGTTGAAACCGTCTACCAATGGCCCGCCTTCAAGGCGTGGCAAAAGGCTGGACTGGAGGAGTTGAATCCGTGAAACGCGTACATGTCGCGGCTGCCGTCATTCGTGACGACAGCGGCAAAATCCTCATCGCCCGTCGTGCCGACACCCAGCATCAGGGCGGCTTGTGGGAATTTCCCGGCGGCAAGGTCGAGGCTGACGAATCGGTCGAAAGCGCCCTGGCTCGCGAGCTGCAGGAAGAGCTTGGCATTGTCGTTGGCGCCGCTCGTCCACTGATCAAGGTGCGCCACGATTACCCGGACAAGCAGGTACTGCTGGATGTCTGGGAAGTGTCGAGCTTCAGCGGTGAGCCGCACGGTGCCGAAGGTCAGCCACTGGCCTGGGTGACCGCCAAGGATCTGCTGAACTACGAGTTCCCGGCGGCCAATCAGCCGATCGTGGCCGCGGCGCGTCTGCCCGGCGAATACCTGATCACGCCGGACGATCTGGAAGCCCCGGCCTTGCTGCGCGGCATTCAGAAGGCGATTGCCGGCGGGATCAAACTGATCCAGCTGCGCGCGCCGAACGGCTATGACCCCAAATACCGCGATCTGGCGGTGGATGCAGCCGGTCTGTGTGCCGGCAAGGCGCAGTTGATGATCAAGGGACCGTTCGAATGGCTCGGCGATTTCCCGTCGGCCGGTTGGCACATCACGTCCGCGCAACTGCGCAAATACGCCGCAGCAGGGCGAGCGCTGCCGGCGGAGCGCTGGTTGGCCGCTTCGTGCCACAACGCCGAAGAACTGGCACTGGCCGAGCAGATGGGCGTGGATTTCGTCACTCTGTCGCCGGTGCAGCCGACGCTGACTCACCCGGATGCGCAGCCGTTGGGCTGGGAGCAGGCTTCGACGTTGATCGAGGGCTTCAGCAAACCGGTGTTCTTGCTCGGCGGGGTTGGCCCGGCGGAACGTGAAAAGGCTTGGGGTGTCGGCGCTCAAGGTGTGGCGGGGATTCGCGCATTCTGGCCCGATTCTCTGTAGAGGCTGCTGGCCTCTTCGCGAGCAAGCCCGCTCCCACAGTTGACTGCATTCCAATTGGATGAATGCAATCAACTGTGGGAGCGTGCTTNGGGGATTCGCGCATTCTGGCCCGATTCTCTGTAGAGGCTGCTGGCCTCTTCGCGAGCAAGCCCGCTCCCACAGTTGACTGCATTCCAATTGGATGAATGCAATCAACTGTGGGAGCGGGCTTGCTCGCGAAGGCGTCCTTACAGGCGCTAGATATCTGAAGGTTTCGCCGCCGGTTGCCACAAAATCTCCGCAATCCCCTGCCGCCGCGCAATCAACCTTGCGGCGACGAACAACAGATCCGACAGCCGATTGATATACGCCAAACCAACCCCGGCCAATGGCTCAATTGCATTCAAATGCTGACAACGCCGCTCGGCACTGCGCGCCAGACTGCGGCACACATGGGCCTGGGCAATCAGCATCGACCCACCGGGCAGAATGAAATTCTCCAGCGGCCCCAATTCCTCGTTCCACACATCAATCGCTGCTTCCAGACGTTCGATTTCCGCCGCGTTCAGCGCCTGATATTCCGGCATCGCCAGCTCTCCGCCGAGGTCAAACAGACGATGCTGGCAAGGCGCGAGCACGTCGATCAGCTCATTCAGCCCCGGGAACGCCTCGCGCTCGGCGATCAGCCCGGCCAGCAGCACGCCGACCTGACTGTTCAGCGTATCGACTTCGCCAATCGCTTCGATCCGCGGGTGATCCTTGGGGACGCGGCGGCCATCGCCCAGGCCGGTTTCGCCGGTGTCGCCGGTGCGGGTGTAGATCTTCGACAAGCGAAAGCCCATGGGTTACCTCGGTAGTTGATTGGTTTCGGCGGCGATGGCCGCCGGTTGGGTCAGTGGCAGGCGCAAGGTGAAGCAGGTGCCCTGGCCCGGCGCCGATTGCACCTCCATCTGGCCTTTGTGGTTGTTGGTGATGATGAAGTACGACACCGACAGCCCCAGCCCTGTGCCCTGGCCGATTTCCTTGGTGGTGAAGAACGGCTCGAAGGTGCGTTTGCGCACGTTTTCGCTCATGCCGATGCCGTTGTCCTCGACCTGAATCTCGGCCCATGGCGGATTGAGTTTGGTGCGCAGGATGATCCGCCCCGGCTCGCTGTCGTCTTCGCGCTGGTGAATGGCTTGCGCGGCGTTTTTCAGCAGGTTGAGCAACACTTGTTCCAGTTCGTTGGCGGTGCCCGGAACCGGGCCGAGCGCCGGGTCGAACTGGCGGATGATTGCCTGGCCCTTGAAGTCGAAACCGATCGCCAGATCGAAGTCGTTGCCAGCAATTTCTACAGCCTGATCGATCAGCGCGGGCAGATCGCACGGGGCCATTTGCCGGGTGCTGCGCCGGCTGAAACTGAGCATGTGCGTGACGATTTTTGCCGCGCGGGCGCCGGCCTGCTGGATGCCGTCGAGCAATTTCGGTACTTCGCGGCTTTGCAGGTAACGGTTGACCGTGTCCAGTTCGATGCCGAGCTGTTCGGCGGTTTCGAGGTTCTTCGGCAGATCCGCCGACAGCCGCCGGCGAATGTTCTGCACGTTGTGCAGGATCGCGCCCAGCGGGTTGTTGATCTCATGGGCCATGCCGGCGGCGAGACCACCGACCGAAAGCATTTTTTCCGACTGCACCATCATTTCTTCCAGCGACAGGCGCTGGGTGATGTCGTCGATACGGATCACCACACCGCGCCCGGCACCGCCCATCAGTGGGTAGAAGGTCAGGGCGTAGTGCTTGGGCTCGTCGTCCTTGAACCAGGTCACCCGCTCGATCTTCGCCACGGTGTGTTCTTCCACGGTCTGCTTGAGTTGCGGCAGAAACGGCTTGAGCGGTTCGAAGGCGAGGAAGATCGGCTGGTTCAGCGCTTCATCCAGGCGCGTGCCGGAGAGGGCGCTGGCCTCCTGGTTCCACTGGGTCACGTAGAGCTGTTCGTCGAGAGCGATCAGCGCCGAGGGCATGGAGTCGATGATGCTGTTGAGGTAGTTCTGGAAGCCGGTGAGCTTCTTCTCGATCTTGCTCCGAACCTGGACTTCCAGCTCCAGTTTTCGGTTGGTGTGGCGGGTTTCTTCGGCCAGGCCCTGGGCCTGATCGTAGGCGGCCTGCGAGTCATCGCGGGCGCGCTTGAGTTGCTGCTCGCGGGCTTCGATGCGCGAGAGCATGGTGTTGAACGCCTCGGCGAGGCTGCCGATTTCATCGTGGTTGCCGCGTGAGGCGCGCAGGGCATAGTTCTCTTCACGGGTGACCTGACGCGAGAGCTCTTCCAGTTCATGGATCGGCCGAGTGATCAGGCGTTTGATCTGCCGCGCAATCACCAGCCACAGCAGCACACTGAAAATCAGGATGCCGAGACTGGCAGTCAGGGTGCCGGTGTAGAACGCCATCGGCAGTTCACTGCTGGCGACCAGCAGCAAGTGCCCGGGCGCGGTGCCGGGGCGGGGCAGGGTGATCAACTGGTTGCTGCGAAACTCGGTGAGTTGCCAGGCTTCGACGTGTCGATAGCGTTCTGGCAGATTGAGCTTGTCGCCACGCTGTACCTGAGCGAGACGGTCACCCTTACCGTCATACAACGCGGCGGCGCGCAGTGGCGAATAGCTGTCGAGTTCCTTGAGCAGGCGTTCGGCGCTCTGCGGCGACTCGAGGGCTTGTGCGACCAGGCTCGGGTTGGAGATCAGCCGGCCGATGGTCTGCAAAGCTTGCGGCGCCATGCTTTCCTGAGAGATGTAATAGGCGGCGCTGATAAAGGTCAGGTTGGCGACCAGCAGGACGGTGGTCAACAACACCAGCAGGGCGGCCAGCAGTTTCTGGCCGACCGGCAGGTTTTCAAGGCGCTGGCGCAATGGCATCAGGTTTATCGCAGCAAAGGAACAAGTGGGCAGCGTAGCCGCTGCTCAGTCGCTGGGCAATCCAAGGCTGCGCAGATGGCCGACCAGACGTTGCTGCAACTGAGTGAGGTGCGGCAGGTTCAGTTGATGGCGGGTGGCGACTTTGCAGGCGTGGCCCAGCAGGTAGCTGATTTCGGTGCGGCGGCGGTTGGCCACGTCCTGATACATCGACGAGTAATTGGCCGCCGTGGCGTGAATCACCCGTTCGACTTCCTGTTTCAGATTGACCGCTGCGGCCGGTTGACCGCAACGCTCCAGCAATTCGGCCAGCTCGCTGCACAGCGTGGCGACTTCGCATTGATGCTGCTCCAGCCCGCCGTTACGGCAATCATGGAGCACGGTCAGCGGATTGATCGCGCAATTGAGCGCCAGTTTGCGCCACAGCCGGGTGAGGATGTCGGTGCTCCACTCGTGGGGGATTTTCGCCGCATCAAGATCGTCCAGCCAGATCGGCGCCACCGGATGGCTGGCATCGCCCAGCCAGGTGAAACCGTGGCCGGCAAACACCACGCGCCAGTCGCCGTCGCGGAACGCGCCTTCGGTGCTGGAGGCGCTGATGCAGCGTGCCTGCGGAACCACCGCTGCGACCGCGTCCTGACTGCCGAGGCCGTTTTGCAGCAGGATCAGCTCGGCATCTGCGCTCAGGCGCGGGGCGAGGCGGGCGACGGCGTTTTCGGCGTCATAGGCTTTGCAGGCGACCAGCAGGCGGCGGATCGGCTCCGGGTCGTCCGCCGTTTGCGCAGGGACGGCATAGGTCGTGGCTGCGCCGTGTTCGACCAGCGTCAGACCACCGGCCGCCTGATAGCTGCGCAAGCGCTCGGCATCCCGCACGATCAGCCGCACCGGCAGACCGGCCCGCGCCAGGCGCGTGGCCCACAGGGTGCCGAGGCTGCCGGCGCCAAGAACGTGCCAGGGGGTGGACATCAGTTTTTCACTCGGTAAGGTACTGGCATGGAAGGCTCGCCGTATCGGTGGGAAAAGACCCGTTATAATGAGCCGGATTTTAACCGCAAGCCAAGCGCGCTCCCTCCTGATCGAGCGCGCCTTTTTATTGGAGAGATTACATGCCGTCGTTCGACGTGGTATCCGAACTGGACAAACACGAGCTGACCAACGCGGTCGAGAACGCCGTGAAGGAACTTGATCGTCGCTATGACCTGAAAGGCAAAGGGAGCTTCGAGTTCAAGGAAAAGGACCTGACCGTCAACCTGACCGCTGAAGCCGGGTTCCAGCTGGAAGCGATGATCGAGATCCTCAAGCTGGCCCTGACCAAGCGCAAGATCGATGTGCAGTGCCTAGAAGTAAAAGACGCTTACGCCTCGGGCAAGCTGATGAAGCAGGACGCGATCCTCAAGGAAGGCATCGACAAGGAGTTGGCGAAGAAAATCGTCGCGCACATCAAGGACGCCAAGCTCAAGGTGCAGGCCGCCATTCAGGGCGAGCAGGTGCGGGTGACCGGCAAGAAGCGCGATGACCTGCAGGAAGCCATCGCGGCTCTGCGCGCCAAGGAATTCGGCATGCCACTGCAGTTCAACAACTTCCGCGACTAAGTCCGGTCAGATGGCTGTGGGAGCGGGCTTGCTCGCGAAAGCGCTGTGTCAGGCAACTCATTGTTGAATGACACAGCGCTTTCGCGAGCAAGCCCGCTCCCACTTTTTATATGTGTACAGCCCGGGTAGCCGGAAATCAGGAGATGGAAGATGGATTTGAATGCTGAGGTAGACAACCTGGTCAAGGCGTCCCAGGCGTGGATTCCGATGATCATGGAATACGGCAGCCGCGTGCTGCTGGCGGTGATTACCCTGGCCATTGGCTGGTGGCTGATCAACAAGGTCACGCAAAAACTCGGCGGTCTGCTGGCCCTGCGCAATGCCGACCTGGCGCTGCAAGGCTTCATCAGCAGCCTGGCGAACATCATCCTCAAGGTGCTGCTGATTGTCAGCGTCGCCTCGATGATCGGCGTGGAAACCACCTCGTTCGTGGCCGCGATCGGTGCGGCCGGTCTGGCGATCGGTCTGGCGTTGCAGGGCAGCCTGGCGAATTTCGCCGGCGGCGTGCTGATTCTGTTGTTCCGTCCGTTCCGTATCGGTGACTGGATCGAAGCGCAAGGTGTGGCGGGTACTGTCGACAGCATCCAGATTTTCCACACCGTGCTGCGTACCGGTGACAACAAGACCATCATCGTCCCGAACGGCAATCTGTCGAACGGCATCATCACCAACACCAACCGTCAACCAACCCGCAAAGTGGTGTTTGACGTGGGTGTGGATTACGAAGCGGATCTGCAAAAGGCTCGTCAGGTGCTGCTGGATCTGGCCAAGGATGAGCGCGTATTGCAGGACCCTGCGCCACAAGCGGTCATTTCGACGTTGGGTGACAGTTCGATCACTGTTTCCCTGCGTGTGTGGGTTAAAACTGCAGACTATTGGGACGTGATGTTCATGTTTAACGAACGGTCGCGTGATCGTTTAAAGACTGCCGGTATTGATATTCCGTTTCCACAGCGTGTGATTCGTGTGGTTCAGGAATCGGCAACACAATGATAGGTTGCTAATTAAATGCCTGACTTGTTGGTCAGGCATCTATTACAAGTGACAGGCAATAAAAAGGCCCATCCGAAGATGGGCCTTTTTTTATGCTTCCAAACTAACCACTGACGATTACAAGATGTTCAGTGGGTATTCGGTGATCAGGCGGAACTCTTTAACGTCGCCTTCACCCTGGTCGGCGTTGGCAGTGTGCCAGGCTTGACGGATGCGGAACGACAGATCTTTCGCTGGGCCAGACTGAACAACGTACTTGGCTTCGAAGTTGGTTTCGTGGTGTTTGCCATCTTCACCGTAGAGCGGTGCGCCAGTGCTGGTGCGGTATTGGCTGTTTGCAGCCAGACCGGTACCGTCGATATCCCAACCTTTGACGTAACGAACCATGAAACTCAGGCCAGGTACGCCGTACTCGGCCATTTTCAGGTCGTAACGGGCTTGCAGGGATTTCTCGCCTGGACCGTTGAAGTCAGAGTACTGGATGGAGTTGGCGAGGAAGATCGAGTCGCCGCCACGGTTGTTCTTGCCCACGCCGACGTAGTCGAACGGGGTATCGCCGTTAACCTTCTGGAAGGCCAGGGTGAAGGTGTGTGCCTTCAGGAACGACAGCGCGGTTGCCAGGGAGAAGGCAGTGTTGCTGATGTCACCTGCCAGCTTGTCACCGGTATCGGTGGTGCGGTAGATGTTGAAGTCAGTGTTCAGCGAAGTGTCGCCACCGAATGGGGTGGTGAGGTTCACGTTCGCGTAGTACTGGTTCCAGACGTCTTCCAGCTTGGCACCGTAGAGCGATGCGCTCAGGTTGTCGGTGATGCCGTATTTGCCGCCGAAATAGTCGATCGAATTGGCTTCTACGCCAGCGTAGTTCGCATACAGGCCGCCGTTACGGGCGTTTTTGTCCTGGCTGGTCGCCGAGTAGAAGTGACCGGCTTCGAGGTCAAGGTCTTTGACTTCGCTGCTCTGCAGCTGGAAGCCGCTGGCAGTTTGCGGAATGATACGGGAGCCGCCAACTGCGAACACAGGAGCAGTACTTGGCTGCTGGTCGCCGACTTTCAGTTCGGTTTTGGAGATGCGGAATTTAATGGCAGCGCCGGCTTTGCCTTGGCTGTCATTGACGTCGCGAGCGCCGTTGTTCGGATTGACAACATCGCTACGGCTCATGTTGCCCGACCCGGAGGTACCGTCACCGCCGTCCAGTTTGAGAGCCAGGTAGCCGAAAGCGTCAATACCTACGCCGACAGTACCTTGGGTGTAACCGGAGTTGAAATTGGTCAGGAAACCCTGGGTCCAGTCCTTCTGGTCAGCGCCACCGTTCTTGTTGTCGCGGTTGAAGTAGTAGTTCTTCAACGTTTCGGTGAGTTTTGCATCTTCAACGAAACCTTTGGCTTCTGCCTGGTCACTAACAAACGGGGCGGCCGTAGCCAACTGAGTACTGGCTGCTGCTGCAACTGCCAGTGCGATTGTGCTCCACTTCATCACGCGCATCGTGATTTGCTCCTTTGGTTTTAGAAGAGTACTGCCGTCCCACCTGTTTTATTATCTGGGCGGCTCTTTCTTTTTGTGTCGGCGCAAACTTATATCACGCCGACATTGTTGGCGATACTTGCACATACAACCTTTCATGTTCTTTACGACGAGGTCGCAAATGGCTTGGTCGATGTCGCAAATTCACAGTACCCATGCAGCCGGGCTGACAACTTTATCGCTGTTTCTGGGCCTTTTTGCATCGGTAAAAAAGAGTCCCTGGCAAAACACTTGAATCTCCATTGGGGCAACCCTGCCACCGTGTTTGGTTGGTCTCAAGCTGCCACTTCCCGTGGTGCGCTTATAGACCATGTGTGTCTCAATGCAACAAGCGTGCACAAAGTGCAGGGTTGCCACGTTTATTTTTCTGCACACCCGCCTTTCGCTGTAAAAACCGCATAAAAACGGGGGTTCAAGCCCTTTTGTATCAGGGGCTTGACGCATACCTTTGCATCGTGTTGTCAGGTTTGCGTGGGGCCATGACAACCAAAAACGTTACCGGTTCACCCCGTCAGTGAGTATTTGGCGGATGCCCGACGCACTGAGCGTAGACGCACTGTGCGGTTTTGGTGCAAAAAATTTACAGGCTGTACTGGATTCATACAGCTTGCGGTGCTTCTGCAGTCGGGTGGTTCAGGTTGTTTCGGGAATTTGCTCGTGTTCGAGGCCGGCTTACGCTCCGGGATGGTGCACAACCTTCTTGAATGTCTCTTGGCAGGGCTGTGGTGGCCTGACCCTGCACTGCATCGTGAAGCGCGGCGCATTCGCAGGTATGCTGCCTGCCTGTCGCTTGGCGTCTTGCCTGTCTGGATGGCCGCTAAGCTGAATTGTGTAGATCAGCCGGGAGTGCACGCAGTGTTTGCTTTAGATTCACGACTTCAACAGGACACCCTGACCATCGGCGATTTCCCGCTCTGCCGGCTGCTGCTGTCCAACGATGCCAATTACCCGTGGTTCATCCTGGTGCCTCGTCGCGACGATATCAGCGAGTTGTTTCAGTTGGATGTCGCCGACCAGCAGCAGTTGTGGCAGGAAACCACGGCGCTGGCCGAGTTGCTCAAGGACTTGTTCGATGCCGACAAGCTGAACGTCGCGACGCTGGGCAACGTTGTCAGCCAGTTGCATATGCATGTGATCGTGCGCAAGCGTGACGACGCGGCATGGCCGGCGCCGGTCTGGGGCAAACACCCGGCCAAACCCTACAGCGCCGAGCAGGTCGCGAGCATTCGTGAGCGGCTGCGTCTGGTGCTGACCGAACACTTCACGTTTCTGGAGGGTTGAACCATGAACCTTGAAGAACGCGTCACCGATCTGGAAAGCCGTCTGGCTTTTCAGGATGACACCATTCAGGCGTTGAACGACGAACTGGTGGCGCAGCAGCGGGTGATCGAGCGCCTGCAGTTGCAAATGGCGGCCTTGCTCAAGCGTCAGGAGGAGATGGTCGGGCAGTTCGATTCTTTCGAGGAAGAGGCGCCACCACCGCATTACTGATGCCAACACCTTTATGCAGGCGTAAAAAAACCGCGAGCAGCCTGGCTGTTCGCGGTTTTTTATTGCCTTGGATCAGCGACGCGGCAGGGCGGCGATCACGTCCTCGGCTTGCAGGCCTTTGTCCCGATTCATCACCGAGAACTCCACGCGCTGGCCTTCGACCAGTACGCGATGGCCTTCGCCACGGATTGCACGAAAGTGCACGAAAATATCATCGCCGGAATCCCGGGAGATAAAGCCGAAGCCTTTGGAGGTGTTGAACCACTTGACGGTACCGGTATCGCGGTTGCTCATGTCATAGGTAGTCGGTGCGGCGGCCGGTGAAGACTTGTAGAAGCTGATGGCCAGATGCAGGACCACGGCAACCAGAGCGATCACCAGGCTGAACAACACCGCCGGTTGACCGGCGATGACTGGCATCGGTGCGATCAGGGTCAGGGTTTGCAGGACGACAGTCAGCACGAGAAGAGCGCTGACCAGATTTTGCAGATGCTGGCGCGGGCCTTTGTTCCAGTAAGGAATCACTGGAGCGATGACCAGATTCAGCAGGCCGAAAAAGGCCAGGTAAAGTGCATCGGGTTGTTGCAGGTAAGGAACGGCTTCGGATTTCAAGCTAGGTATGAACGACAGCAGCAAGGCCGCTGCGCCCATTAGCAGGTGGACGATTTTCAACATTTTGATTGGCTCACGTTATGACGGCTCACAAGGAAGAGCTGAAGGCGCACGGTTCGCTTCGGAACAATAAAGAGGCGTTGGACACGTGCCCGGCATCAGCCTATGCGCGACACCCCCGAAAAATGGGGCGTAGCGACACACTGCCTATTTAACAGCAAAGCCTGCAGCTACTCAAATTACCCCGGCCAGCGGCACGTGCCCGGTCGATTTGTCGCATGGCGAGTGAAGATTGCCAGCTGCGAGGTGGCGGCTGCCTTGCTAGAGTGGGTCTGCACCTGTTGGATGAATTCAATCGCCTTAGGGGGTAAACATGGCAATCGATATCGGTATCAGTGAAGAAGACCGCAAGTCCATCGTCGAGGGGCTGTCGCGGCTGCTGTCGGACACCTACGTGCTGTATCTGAAAACCCATAACTTCCACTGGAACGTCACAGGTCCCATGTTCAGGACCCTGCATTTGATGTTCGAAGAGCAATACAACGAGCTGGCGCTGGCGGTGGATCTGATCGCCGAGCGTATCCGCGCTCTGGGTTTTCCTGCGCCGGGTGCCTACGCGACTTACGCGCGTCTCTCCTCTATTAAAGAAGAAGTCGGGGTGCCAAGTGCCGAGGACATGATCAAGCAGTTGGTCGACGGCCAGGAAGCGGTCACTCGCACCGCTCGCGGCATCTTCCCGTTGTTGGACAAGGTCAGTGACGAGCCGACGGCCGACTTGCTGACCCAGCGCATGCAGGTGCATGAGAAGACCGCGTGGATGTTGCGCGCGTTGCTCGAGGCCTGATAGTCCGGTGCGCGGACGTCCGCATACTGTTTCAAATCTTACTGAAGATGTCGGCTTATCCTACGCTGCTGGGCAACTAGTCATCTGGCGCTGACTTTGCGTCTGCGTTTTTATGAAGGCACAGGATGTTGTCTTTATAAAAGCAGCGATGACAAAGGAGTGTCAGCGATATGGTAGGTGGAGACAGGCGATGCGAGCATGTCGGTTCGCAACGGGAAATGAAGGTCGATCCGTTTGTCAGCGATTTCGATTTCGAGCTGATCCGGCCGCTGGCCAGATCAGTGCGTTTGAACGGCTTTGCCACTTGCTTGAGGCTCGAGCAGGTTTACTGGAACATTCTCGGTGACATGGCTGGGCACAATGGCTGCTCGGTCAGTACGCTGCTGTCCCATGTGGACCGCCAGGTGCACCTGCGCCACGGCGGGGTGAAAAACTTCAGTGGTCTGGTACGGGTGGTGTGCGTGATGAATGGCCTGCGCGATACTCCGGCGGCCGTCATGCCCTGAACGGGCAATACTTGAAATGACGTGGCGGGCTGTGCAGTCTTACGGCTGCACAGCCCGCATTTAATGGATATAATCCCGCTCTTTCGCCGCAAAGCCCTGCGCGCGGTGGCAATCTGATCGCCGAGACACCCCCATGCCGATGTACGATTATCAATGTGCTTCCTGTGGTCATCAGTTGGAAGCCATTCAAAAGATCAGCGAGGCACCGCTGGTCGACTGCCCTGCCTGTCAGGCGCCAGAGCTCAAGAAACAGCTGTCCATGCCGGGTTTTCGCCTCAGCGGCAGCGGTTGGTACGAAACCGATTTCAAGACCGGAGCCAAGAAGAATCTGGCCGGTGGCGACAAATCTGACTAGGGTTCAGGCCCAGGTCGAACGACACGCGTGAGATTTCGCAGTGCTTGAGTGCGACGGGATCTCCACCGAATTTCGAATTACGAGAAGCGAAACCACTACCATGATGCGCAGCCATTATTGCGGCCAACTGAACGAAAGCCTGGAAGGCCAGGAAATTACCCTTTGCGGATGGGTTCACCGTCGTCGCGACCACGGCGGGGTGATTTTCCTCGATATCCGTGATCGTGATGGTCTGGCTCAGGTGGTGTTCGATCCGGATCGCGCCGAGAGCTTCGCCGCCGCCGACCGCGTGCGCAGCGAATACGTGGTGAAGATCACCGGCAAGGTGCGTCTGCGTCCAGCCGGTGCGACCAACGCCAACATGGCGTCGGGCATGATCGAAGTGCTGGGCTACGAACTGGAAGTGCTGAACGAATCGGAAACCCCGCCGTTCCCGCTCAACGAATACTCCGACGTCGGCGAAGAAACCCGCCTGCGCTATCGCTTCCTGGACCTGCGTCGTCCGGAAATGGCCGAGAAGCTGCGTCTGCGTTCGCGCATGACCACCAGCATCCGTCGCTTCCTCGACGAGAACGGCTTCCTTGACGTAGAAACGCCGATTCTGACCCGTGCGACCCCGGAAGGCGCGCGTGACTACCTGGTGCCGAGCCGTACTCACGCCGGTTCGTTCTTCGCCCTGCCGCAATCGCCTCAGCTGTTCAAGCAACTGCTGATGGTTGCCGGTTTCGACCGTTACTACCAGATCGCCAAGTGCTTCCGCGACGAAGACCTGCGTGCCGATCGTCAGCCTGAGTTCACTCAGATCGACATCGAGACCAGCTTCCTCGACGAAAAAGACATCATGGGCCTGACCGAAGGCATGATTCGCAACCTGTTCAAGGAAGTGCTGGATCTGGAATTCGGCGAATTCCCGCACATGACCTTTGAAGAAGCCATGCGTCGTTACGGTTCCGACAAGCCGGACCTGCGTAACCCGCTGGAACTGGTCGACGTTGCCGATCAACTCAAAGAAGTCGAATTCAAGGTGTTCAGCGGTCCAGCCAACGATCCGAAATGCCGTATCGCCGCGCTGCGCGTTCCAGGCGGGGCGAGCATGCCGCGCAAGCAGATCGACGACTACACCAAGTTCGTCGGCATCTACGGTGCCAAGGGCCTGGCGTACATCAAGGTCAACGAGCGCGCTGCCGGTGTTGAAGGCCTGCAATCGCCGATCGTGAAAAACATCCCTGAAGCCAACTTGAACGTGATCCTCGATCGCGTCGGCGCAGTTGACGGCGACATCGTGTTCTTCGGCGCCGACAAGGCCAAGATCGTCAGCGAAGCCCTGGGCGCGCTGCGTATCAAGCTCGGTCACGACCTCGACCTGCTGACCTGCAAGTGGGCGCCAATGTGGGTCGTCGACTTCCCGATGTTCGAAGAAAACGACGACGGCAGCTTCTCGGCGCTGCACCACCCGTTCACCGCGCCGAAGTGCTCCCCTGAAGAGCTGGAAGCCAATCCGGCCGGCGCTCTGTCCCGCGCCTACGACATGGTGCTCAACGGCACCGAGCTGGGTGGCGGTTCGATCCGTATCCATCGCAAGGAAATGCAACAAGCGGTGTTCCGCCTGCTGGGTATCAATGAAGCGGAACAGGAAGAGAAGTTCGGCTTCCTGCTCGACGCGCTGAAGTATGGTGCGCCGCCGCACGGTGGTCTGGCCTTCGGTCTGGATCGTCTGGTGATGCTGATGACCGGCGCCCAGTCGATCCGTGAAGTGATCGCTTTCCCGAAAACCCAGAGTGCTGCGGACGTCATGACGCAAGCACCGGGTGTGGTGGATGCCAAGGCACTGCGCGAGCTGCACATTCGTTTGCGCGAAACGCCAAAGGCTGAGTAAGACGGGCCTGAAGGCGCATCTTCGGATGCGCCTTTTTTCTTTCTATAGAGAGCAGGTCGAGATTTTTTTGTTTGCTGGCCACTGCGTGAGCGGGGCGGGCAACGTTTCAAAGAGAATTCGGAGCGAGTTATGGCAGGTCATTCCAAGTGGGCGAACATCAAGCACCGCAAAGAACGTCAGGATGCCAAGAGAGGCAAGATCTTCACCAAGTGGATCCGTGAGCTGACCGTTGCGGCCCGTCAGGGCGGCGGTGATCCGGGTTCCAACCCGCGTCTGCGTCTGGCCCTGGACAAGGCCCTCGGCGCGAACATGAGCCGTGACATCATCGACCGCGCCGTGGCCCGTGGTGCCGGTGCGACCGAAGCGGACAACGTTGAAGAGCTGACCTATGAGGGGTACGGCCCGGGCGGCGTGGCGGTGATGGTCGAGTGCATGACCGACAATCGCAACCGTACCGCAGCGGCCGTACGCCATGCATTCAGCAAGTGCGGCGGCAACCTCGGCACCGACGGTTCGGTCGCCTATCTGTTCGAACGCAAAGGGCAGATCAGCTTCGCCCCGGGCGTTGACGAAGACGCCCTGACCGAAGCGGCGCTGGAAGCCGATGCCGACGATGTGGTCAGCCATGAAGACGGCTCGATCGATGTGTTCACCTCGTTCACCAGCTTCTATGCGGTGCGTAACGCGCTGGAGGCAGCGGGTTTCAAGGGCGACGACGCGGAAATCGTCATGCAGCCGACCACCAGCGCCGAGCTGGATCTGGAAGGCGCGGAGAAGGTGCTCAAGCTGATCGACATGCTCGAGGATCTGGATGACGTGCAGAACGTCTACTCCAACGCGGACATTCCGGAAGACGTGGCCGCTCAGCTCGGTTAAGAGCGACTAGGCTTCAATGTGGGAGCGGGCTTGCTCGCGAAGGCGGCGTATCAGCAAGCATCAATGCTGAATGACACACCACCTTCGCGAGCAAGCCCGCTCCCACATTGGATATTCGCTGTTATGAATTTCTTGTTTTTACCGACTCCGCAGGCGTTATGACTTTAATTCTGGGTATCGACCCCGGCTCGCGCATCACCGGTTACGGGATTGTTCGCGATACCGGCCGCGGCGGCTGCATCTACGTGGCGTCGGGCTGCATCCGCACCGGCGCCGGCGAGCTGCATGAGCGGCTGCAAATCGTTTATCGCGGCGTGCGTGAAATCATTCAGACCTATGGCCCGGTGACCATGGGCATCGAAAAAGTGTTCATGGCAAAAAACGCCGATTCGGCTCTCAAGCTCGGGCAGGCTCGCGGCGCCGCCATTGTGGCTGGCGCTGAAGAGTGTCTGGAGATTGCCGAGTACACCGCCACTCAGGTCAAGCAAGCCGTGGTCGGCACCGGCGCCGCCAATAAAGAACAGGTGCAGATGATGGTCATGCACATGCTCAAGCTGACCAGCAAACCGCAGATCGATGCCTCGGATGCCCTGGCCATCGCGATTTGTCACGCGCACACCCGTTCCAGCCTGCTGCCGCATGGCCTGGGAACCGCACGCAGTCGTGGCGGGCGCCTGCGTCTCTGATAGCATCAGCAATCATTTTTGCGGAATGCGGATTTCGCGCCTGGGTCGTCGGCCCGATTCCCGCCTTCCATCTGTCGCCAGCCCACGGCTGGCCAACGCTCAAGGATCTGAAACGTGATTGGACGCTTGCGCGGCACCCTGGCTGAGAAACAGCCGCCGCACCTGATTCTGGATGTAAACGGCCTCGGGTATGAGCTGGAAGTGCCCATGACCACCCTTTATCGTCTGCCGTCGGTCGGTGAACCGCTGACGCTGCACACCCATTTGGTCGTACGCGAAGACGCGCAGTTACTCTATGGTTTCGCCGGCAAGCGTGAGCGAGACTTTTTTCGCGAGTTGATCCGTCTCAATGGTGTCGGGCCGAAACTGGCCTTGGCCTTGATGTCGAGCCTGGAAGTCGATGAACTGATTCGCTGCGTGCAATCCCAGGACACCTCGGCGCTGACCAAGGTCCCGGGGGTCGGCAAGAAAACCGCTGAGCGCCTGCTGGTTGAATTGAAGGATCGCTTCAAGGCCTGGGAAACCTCGCCGGCCATGTTCGCCCTGGTGCCGAATCAGCCGGACGGCCCGGCGCCGGTCAACACCGCTGAAAACGATGCGGTCAGCGCGCTGATTTCCCTGGGCTACAAGCCGCAGGAAGCGAGCAAGGCGATTACCGCCATCAAGGACAAGAATTTGAGCAGTGAAGACCTGATCCGCCGCGCCCTGAAGGGAATGATTTAAGTGATTGAAGCTGATCGTCTGATCGCCGCCGCGCACAGCCCGCGCGAGCGCGAAGAAGTCCAGGATCGGGCCATTCGCCCGGTCAGTCTGGCCGACTATATTGGCCAGCCGACCGTGCGCGAGCAGATGGAACTGTTCATCCAGGCGGCGCGGGGTCGCAGTGAATCGCTGGATCACACGTTGATCTTCGGCCCGCCGGGTCTGGGTAAAACCACGCTGGCCAACATCATTGCCCAGGAAATGGGCGTGTCGATCAAGAGCACGTCGGGCCCGGTGCTTGAGCGTCCGGGAGATCTGGCGGCACTGCTGACCAATCTTGAGCCACACGACGTGTTGTTCATCGACGAAATCCATCGACTGTCGCCCATCGTTGAAGAAGTGCTGTATCCGGCGATGGAAGATTTCCAGCTCGATATCATGATCGGCGAAGGGCCGGCGGCGCGCTCGATCAAGCTTGATCTGCCACCGTTCACCCTCGTTGGCGCCACCACCCGTGCCGGCATGCTGACCAACCCGCTTCGTGACCGCTTCGGTATCGTCCAGCGTCTTGAGTTCTACAGCACGGCGGATCTGGCGACGATTGTCAGTCGGTCGGCGGCGATTCTCGGTCTGCCGCTGGATCCGGAGGGTTCTTTCGAAATCGCTCGTCGCGCTCGCGGTACACCGCGGATCGCCAACCGCCTGCTGCGGCGGGTGCGCGATTTTGCCGAAGTCCGCGCCAAGGGCCATATCACCAAGTCGGTGGCCGATCTGGCGTTGAACCTGCTGGACGTCGACGAACACGGGTTCGATCATCAGGATCGACGCTTGCTGCTGACCATGATCGAGAAGTTCGATGGCGGCCCGGTGGGTATCGACAGTCTGGCGGCGGCGATCAGTGAAGAGCGCCATACCATCGAAGATGTGCTGGAGCCGTACCTGATTCAACAGGGTTACATCATGCGTACGCCACGGGGCAGGGTGGTGACGCGGCATGCGTACCTGCATTTCGGTTTAAACATTCCGTCACGAATGGGCGAGATGCCCGTGGCAGACGAGTTTCTCGATGCCGTGGACGATTGATACACATTTTTTGGCGATTTATTCAGCGTTTGTACTGTCACAGGACGGTACTTTTGCGGTAAAGCCTTAAACACTGAAAAAACAGTTGCCTGGCCGGATTGGCAACCCGAGGAGTAAGCACTAGAGTATGCGCGCGCAAAACGGGCTTGAGCCGTTCGCACATCGTTGTCGCGTTTATTACGAGGACACCGATGCGGGCGGCATCGTGTATTACGTTAATTACCTCAAGTTTATGGAACGGGCTCGAACCGAGCGGCTCCGGACGCTGGGCTTTGCCCAGTCGGAACTGGCCGGGGAGGACCTGTTGTTTGTCGTGCATTCCAGCGAAGCGCGTTACCACGCGCCGGCGCGACTGGACGACGAACTGCTGGTAAGCGCTGATGTAATCGAATTGAACCGTGCCAGCCTGCGCTTCAAACAGCAGGTCAGGCGGGCCACGGATAATGTGCTGCTCTGTGAAGGGCAGTTTCTGGTGGCCTGCGTGCGCACCGACAGTTTGAAACCCCGGGCCATGCCCGAATCCTTGCGTGCGGCCTTTGCCGACGCGGGCGGCACGGGTACACACTCAAAGCAGGAGATAAAGCGTGGAAGCTAACGTCGTCGACCATTCCTCCATGTGGAGCCTGGTCAGCAATGCCAGCATCGTGGTGCAGTTGGTAATGTTGACCCTGGTGGCCGCATCGGTGACCTCATGGATCATGATCTTTCAGCGCAGCAATCTGCTGCGCGCCGGTCGACGCGCCCTGGAGAGCTTTGAAGAGCGCTTCTGGTCGGGTATCGATCTGTCCAAGCTGTACCGTCAGGCCGGCAGCAACCCGGATCCGGATTCGGGCGTAGAGCAGATCTTCCGTGCCGGTTTCAAGGAATTCTCCCGTCTGCGTCAGCAGCCAGGTGTTGACCCGGAAGCGGTGATGGAAGGTGTGGCCCGTGCCATGCGCGTTGCCATTTCCCGTGAGGAAGAGAAGCTGGAGCAGAGCCTGCCGTTCCTCGCCACCGTTGGTTCGGTCAGCCCGTACATCGGTCTGTTCGGTACCGTGTGGGGCATCATGAACTCCTTCCGCGGTCTGGCCAGCGCCCAGCAGGCGACCCTGGCCACCGTGGCCCCGGGTATTGCCGAAGCTCTGATCGCCACCGCGATCGGCCTGTTCGCCGCGATCCCGGCCGTTATCGCTTACAACCGTTTCTCTGCCCGCAGCGAAACCTTGCTGAGCCGCTACTACACCTTCGCCGATGAGTTCCAGGCGATCCTGCACCGCAAAGTGCACACCAGCGAAGAATAAGCAGGTATTTCCCGATGGCTTTAATCGCTCGAGCCCGAAACAAGCGCAAGCCGGTCGCCGAGATGAACGTGGTGCCATACATCGACGTGATGCTGGTGCTGCTGGTTATCTTCATGGTGACCGCGCCGATGCTCAATCAGGGCGTGAAAGTGGATCTGCCCAAGGTTTCCAGCGAAGCCTTGCCGCAGGACAACAACACTCAGGTGCTGACCATTTCGATCAAGGCTGACAAGACCTACTACTGGAACCTTGGCAGCGAAGTCGATACCGAAAAGCAGCAGGACAGGGCAATGACCCTGCCGCAGATGACTGACGCGGTGACCAAGATCATTCGCGCCGGCACCGAAGGCGGCAAGCGTACCCAGGTCTTTATCCGAGGCGACAAGTCGGTCGACTACGGCGCCGTGATGGGTGCCATGGGCGGGTTGCAGAAAGCCGGGGTCGGTAATGTTGGTTTGATTACCGAGGCCCCCTGATGCAGCAACAGCGAGAGCCGTCCGCCTCGGAAAGCTACTTCTGGCCTAGTGTTCTGGCGATTGTCCTGCACGTGCTGGTGTTCGGCATGCTGTTCGTCAGTTTCGCCTTTACACCCGAGTTGCCGCCGGCCAAGCCGATTGTCCAGGCGACCCTGTACCAACTGAAATCGAAAAGTCAGGCAACCACCCAGACCAATCAGAAGATTGCGGGTGAGGCGAAGAAATCCGCCGCGCGCCAGACCGAAGTCGAGCAGATGGAACAGAAAAAGGTCGAGCAGGAAGCGGTGAAGGCTGCGGAACAAAAGAAAGAAGAAGCGGCTCAAAAGGCCGAGGAAGCCAAGAAGGCCGATCAGGCGAAGAAAGCGGACGAGGCGAAAAAGGCTGATGAAGCCAAGAAAGCCGACGATGCGAAGAAAGCCGAGGCCAAGAAGGCAGAAGAGAAACAATTGGCTGATATAGCCAAGAAGAAAGCCGAAGAAGAAGCCAAGAAGGCGGCTGAAGAAGAGGCCAAGAAAGCGGCCGCTGAAGAAGCCAAGAAGAAGATCGTCGAAGACGCGAAGAAGAAAGCCGCCGAAGACGCCAAGAAAAAAGCTGAAGCTGAAGAGGCGAAGAAGAAAGTCGCCGACGAAGCGAAGAAGAAAGCTGCTGCCGATGCTGCGAAGAAGAAATCGCAGGAAGCGGCACGTAAATCCGCTGAAGAGAAAAAGGCTCAGGCCCTGGCAGATTTGCTTTCCGACACGCCACAGCGTCAGCAGGCCTTGGCCGATGAACAGGGTGACGAAGTCGCGGGCAGTTTCGATGACCTGATTCGTGCGCGGGCAGCGGAAGGTTGGGCGCGTCCGCCTTCGGCACGCAAAGGCATGACGGTCGTGCTGCAAATCGGCATGTTGCCGGACGGTACGGTGACTTCGGTCAGCGTGGCCAAGTCCAGTGGCGATGGTCCGTTCGATGCGTCGGCAGTCGCGGCAGTGAAGAATATTGGACGTTTGACAGAAATGCAGGGAATGAAGCCGAGCGATTTCGCTCCGTATCGTTCATTCAAGATGACATTCACACCTGAGGATCTAGCCTTGTGAGAAACCTTCTTCGAGGAATGCTGGTCGTGATCTGCTGCATGGCAGGGATCGCGATGGCTGATGAAAAGAACATTCTGGTCACCAGCGGCAGCGATCGGGCCACCCCGATCGCCGTCGTACCGTTCGGTATGCAGGGCGGTGCGGTGCTGCCGGACGATATGGCTGAAATCATTGGTAACGATTTGCGGAACTCGGGCTACTACTCGCCGATTCCAAAGCAAAACATGATCAGCCAGCCAAGCCAGCCGAGCGAAATCATCTTCCGAGACTGGAAGGCGGTGGGTGCTCAATACATGATGGTCGGCAGCATCGCTCCAGCAGGCGGTCGTCTGCAGGTGCAGTGGGCACTGTTCAACGTGGCCACCGAGCAGAAAGTGGCTGACGGCAGTGTTTCCGGTACCACCGAGCAACTGCGCGACATGGCGCACTTCATCTCTGACCAGTCGTTCGAAAAACTCACCGGTATCAAAGGTGCGTTTTCGACCCGTCTGCTGTACGTGACAGCCGAGCGTTTCTCCGAGAAGAACACTCGCTACACCCTGCAGCGTTCGGACTACGACGGTGCCCGTGCCGTGACTCTGCTGCAATCGCGCGAGCCGATCCTGTCGCCGCGTTTCGCACCGGATGGCAAGCGCATCGCCTACGTGTCGTTCGAGCAGAAGCGTCCACGGATCTTCATGCAGAACATCGACACCGGTCGCCGTGAGCAGATCACCAACTTCGAAGGCCTGAACGGCGCGCCAGCCTGGTCGCCGGATGGCAATCGCCTGGCTTTCGTACTGTCGAAAGACGGCAACCCGGACATCTATGTGATGAACCTGGGTTCGCGTCAGATCACTCGTGTGACGGCAGGTCCTGGCATCAACACCGAACCGTACTGGGGCAAGGATGGTTCGACCATCTACTTCACCTCGGACCGTGGCGGCAAGCCGCAGATCTACAAAACCAGCGCCAGCGGCGGTGGTGCCGAGCGTGTGACGTTCATTGGCAACTACAACGCCAACCCGAAGCTTTCGGCTGATGAAAAGACTCTGGTGATGATCCATCGCCAGGATGGTTTCACCAATTTCAAGGTGGCGGCCCAGGATTTGCAGCGAGGTAGTGTAAAGATCCTCACTGATAGCACTCTGGACGAGTCACCTACTGTTGCGCCCAACGGCACCATGGTAATCTACGCCACCCGCCAGCAGGGCCGGGGAGTCTTGATGCTCGTGTCCATTAATGGACGCGTGAGGCTCCCGCTTCCTACCGCACAAGGCGAAGTCAGAGAACCGTCCTGGTCCCCTTACCTGAACTGACGCGGCGCTTTACGTTTTACTTAACACACTGGGGTTCATTAGGAGTTTCACGATGGAAATGCTGAAGTTTGGTAAATTTGCTGCGCTGGCTCTGGCCATGGCTGTAGCTGTAGGTTGCTCGTCCAAAGGCGGCGACAACGCCGGTGAAGGCGCTGTTGATCCAAACGCTGGTTACGGCGCAAACACTGGTGCCGTTGACGGTTCCCTGAGCGAAGAAGCTGCTCTGCGCGCAATCACCACCTTCTACTTCGAATACGACAGCTCGGACCTGAAGCCAGAAGCCATGCGCGCTCTGGACGTTCACGCCAAAGACCTGAAAGCAAACGGCGCTCGCGTTGTTCTGGAAGGCAACACCGACGAACGTGGTACTCGTGAGTACAACATGGCACTGGGCGAGCGTCGTGCGAAAGCCGTTCAGCGCTACCTGGTACTGCAAGGTGTTTCCCCAGCTCAGCTGGAACTGGTTTCCTACGGCGAAGAGCGTCCAGTTGCTACCGGCAACGACGAGCAGTCCTGGGCTCAAAACCGTCGCGTCGAACTGCGTAAGTAATTCGATATGCGAACGTGCCGTCGTGCTGTAACTGTTCTGGCTCTCAGCCTCGCGCCGCTTGCGGCGTGGGCTGCGGTTCCTGTGGTCGATGACAACTCCGGTTATAACAATAGCGGGAGCAGTTATCCGCCTGCGGGTTACGGTACGAACGGCGCCTATGCCGGGGGAGCGGCTTCGGCCCCTGCCTCGGCACAGGGCATGCTGTTCAACCAACTGCAACAGATGCAGGATCAGATATCGCGCCAGCAAGGTGTGATCGAAGAACTGCAGAATCAGGTTGCGCGCATGAAACAGGAATCCCTGGAGCGATACCAGGATCTTGATCGGCGCATAGGATCCGGTGTTGCACCTGCCGCGACTCCTGAGAATTCTTCTGCCGGTGGCGATGCAAGTGCTGCTGCCGGTGCTGCCGCTGGCGCCGGGGCTGCTGCCGCCCAGGCACCTGCTGCAAGTAGCGAACCGGGTGATCCGGCCAAGGAAAAGCTGTATTACGATGCCGCTTTCGACCTGATCAAAGCCAAGGATTTCGACAAGGCCAGCCAGGCTTTCTCGGCATTCCTGCGCAAATACCCGAACAGCCAATACGCGGGCAATGCCCAGTACTGGTTGGGCGAAGTGAACCTGGCCAAGGGCGATCTGCAAGGTGCAGGTCAGGCTTTTGCCAAAGTTTCTCAGCTCTATCCCAAGCACGCCAAAGTGCCGGATTCGCTGTACAAGCTGGCTGATGTAGAGCGCCGCCTCGGTCACACCGACAAGGTCAAAGGCATTTTGCAACAGGTGGTTTCCCAATACCCGGGGACCTCCGCTGCTCAGTTGGCCCAACGCGATCTGCAACGCATGTAAGTGTGTTTGACCCGTTTGGAAGAAACCCGCGCTTGTCGCGGGTTTTTTCGTTAGAATTCACGCCCTTTTTCTGAAACACGCTTCTGGTGATCTACGCGTTGGCGGGGTTGCCTGAAGTGCCTGACGGAGGCGGACAGCCTGTTTAGCTGTTACGCCCGTGGCGACTATGCAAGACACATTGAGAATTACCGAAGTTTTCTACTCGTTGCAGGGGGAAACGCGGACTGCCGGGCTGCCCACGGTTTTTGTGCGCCTGACCGGTTGCCCATTGCGTTGCCAATACTGCGACAGCGCCTATGCGTTCAGCGGCGGTACGATCCGCACCCTCGACGATATCCTCGAACAAGTGGCCGGGTTTCGCCCGCGCTACGTCTGTGTGACCGGCGGTGAACCGCTGGCGCAGCCCAATGCCATCCCGTTGCTCAAGCAATTGTGTGATGCCGGTTACGAAGTGTCACTGGAAACCAGTGGTGCACTCGATATCTCGGCGGTAGATTCGCGCGTCAGTCGCGTGGTCGACTTGAAGACACCGGACTCCAAAGAGGCGCACCGCAACCGCTACGAAAACATCGAACTGTTGACGCCCAACGATCAGGTGAAGTTTGTCATCTGTTCGCGGGACGACTATGACTGGGCGGTTTCCAAACTGATCCAGTACGGTCTCGATCAACGTGCGGGTGAAGTGCTGTTTTCCCCAAGTCATCATGACCTCAATGCCAGGGATCTGGCGGACTGGGTGGTGGCAGACAACCTGCCGGTGCGTCTGCAATTACAGCTGCACAAGTATCTTTGGAATGACGAGCCGGGGCGCTGAGATGACTGAACAACTGAACACCACCGAACAGCGTGCAGTGATTTTACTGTCGGGCGGTCTGGATTCGGCCACGGTCGTGGCAATGGCCCGAGCCGAAGGTTTCGCCTGTTACACCATGAGTTTCGATTACGGCCAGCGCTCCCATGCAGAGCTGCATGCCGCCGCGCGCGTCGCTCGCGATCTGGGTGTGGTCGAGCACAAAGTGATCGGCCTGAACCTGAATGGCATGGGCGGCTCGGCGCTGACCGACACCAGCATCGACGTCCCGGAAGAGCTGGGCGAGGGCATCCCGGTGACCTACGTACCGGCGCGCAACACGGTGTTCCTGTCGCTGGCACTGGGCTGGGCTGAAGTGCTTGGCGCGCGTGACATCTTTATCGGGGTCAACGCGGTGGACTATTCCGGTTACCCGGATTGCCGTCCGGAGTTCATCGAGTCGTTCGAGCGCATGGCCAACCTGGCGACCAAGGCGGGTGTGGAAGGCAACGGTTTCCGCATCCAGGCACCGCTGCAGAACCTGAGCAAGGCGCAGATCGTCCAGGCGGGCGTGAAGCTGGGCGTGGATTACGGCCTGACCGTTTCCTGCTATCAGGCGGACGATGAAGGCCGCGCGTGCGGCAAATGCGACAGCTGCCGCCTGCGTGCAGAAGGCTTCGCAGCGGCCGGTGTAAGCGATCCAACACCTTATTTTTGATTTTTTTCAAAAAGGTGTTGAATAGTCCTTAAAAATCAGTATTATACGCGCCACCACACAGCGGGTCGTTAGCTCAGTTGGTAGAGCAGTTGGCTTTTAACCAATTGGTCGTAGGTTCGAATCCCACACGACCCACCATATTTGGCGGTTTAGAAAATCCGGAAGGCCCACGAAAGTGAGGATTTCCGGGTTTTTTTTTGCCTGCGATTCAGGCACCTCTCCCTTGATCGTTGCCTGCGCTGACACAGGTCAGAATCATCTTTTGTATCAACGGGATATTCTGTAGCCTTGCGCAGCTTCAACGCTGTCCGTGCCTGATAATACTCACTCTCCCGGCGGTACCCTCAAGTGGTCCGGAGCCGGGTGTATACTCGACTTTCGCGCGAAAGCGCCTGCAGGTCTTGCGAACATGACGCAGATTTCCGAACGCCTTCTGGTTCAAGCCCACCTCGATGCCAAACAGCCCAAACCGCTGACTGCCGAGGAAGAGGCCTACTACCGTTCCGCCATCGCCGCCGAGCTCAAGGCTCAGGACGCGGTGCTGGTGGCCCACTTCTATTGCGATCCGGTGATTCAGGCCCTGGCCGAAGAAACCGGCGGCTGTGTGTCTGACTCCCTCGAAATGGCGCGCTTCGGCAACGCTCACCCGGCCAAGACCGTGGTGGTCGCCGGCGTAAAGTTCATGGGCGAGACCGCGAAGATCCTCAACCCGGAAAAACGCGTGCTGATGCCGACCCTGGACGCGACCTGCTCGCTGGACCTCGGTTGCCCGGTGGACGAGTTCTCGGCGTTCTGCGATCAGCACCCGGAGCGCACGGTGGTGGTGTACGCCAACACCTCGGCCGCGGTCAAAGCCCGGGCTGACTGGGTGGTAACGTCGAGCTGCGCACTGGAGATCGTCGAAAGCCTGATGGACAACGGCGAGACCATCATCTGGGGCCCGGACAAGCACCTGGGCACTTACATCCAGCGCAAGACCGGCGCTGACATGCTGCTGTGGGACGGTGCCTGCATCGTCCACGAAGAGTTCAAGTCCAAGCAGCTCGAAGACATGAAGGCGCTGTACCCGGACGCCGCGATTCTGGTGCATCCGGAGTCGCCGACCTCGGTGATCGAACTGGCGGATGCAGTAGGTTCCACCAGTCAGTTGATCGCTGCCGCGCAAAGCCTGCCGAACAAGACTCTGATCGTCGCCACTGACCGCGGCATCTTCTACAAGATGCAGCAGCTGTGCCCGGACAAGGTCTTCATCGAGGCGCCAACCGCCGGTAACGGCGCGGCGTGCCGCAGTTGCGCACATTGCCCGTGGATGGCCATGAACACCCTTGAGCGCACGCTCAAGAGCCTGAAGGAAGGGACGAACGAGATCTTTGTCGATCCGGCGCTGATTCCGCAGGCGATCCGCCCGTTGAAGCGCATGCTGGATTTCACCCAGGCGGCGCGGATGAAGCTGGCGGGTAACGCCTAAGCTGTTTCTGCCATACAAAAAACCTGTGGGAGCGGGCTTGCTCGCGAAAGCGGTGTATCAGTCACCATTTAGATTGACTGACACGACGCCTTCGCGAGCAAGCCCGCTCCCACATTGGTTTCTGGTTTCTGGCGTCTGGAAATTATTTGGTCTTCTTCGGAATCCGCACCACGCGGGTATCGGAATAGATGTCGTGCCAGGTGCGCTTCTGCTTGTCGTACAGCGACCAGAAGAATCCAAGCCCAGCGCACAGCCACGAAGCGATCGATACCATGAAGCGCAGTAGCGCCTGCCACAGGCTGATCGCGCTGCCATCGGCGTTCTGTACGCGGATGCCCCATACCTGCATGCCCAGTGTCTGCCCGCCGTGGGTCCAGAACTTGGCGAAGAACGCAAACAGCACCAACAGCAACACCGTGGAATACAGCGGATCGCCATCCATTTTTCCGGCGTCGGTCAGCACGCGCAGGCGTTCTTCACCGATGATCGCTGCCTGGATCAACTTGTAGACGAACCCGGTGACGATCAGCAGGGCGGTGCACAACAGGAAGTCATAGAACATCGCCGCCAGACGCCGGCCGAGGCCAACAGCAGGAAAGTCGCCCTGGGGAGTGAGCAGGTTTTTCGACATGGCAGCCTCTGGACGCAAAATGAAATGCCATTTTACGGATTCGCGCGCACAAAAAAGCCCCTGATATCAATATCAGGGGCTTTTTCGTTACAGAAGATTAACCTTCTGCTTGTACTTCATCAGCCTGCATGCCTTTCTGGCCTTGCACAGCAACGAAGGTCACTTTCTGGCCTTCTTTCAGGCTCTTGAAGCCGTTGCCCTGAATAGCGCGGAAATGCACGAACAGATCCGGACCGCTTTCTGGAGTGATAAAACCAAAACCTTTCTCGTCGTTAAACCACTTGACGGTACCGCTCTGACGTTGGGACATTTCTTATTTCCTTTGACGCATAAATTGATGACAGCCTCTTTCTCATGAAAGAGTACTGGGGCTGGTTGCAGGAGAGTAAGAAGACGTCGAGCGGGATGTAGCTAACTTGTAGGCTACTGCCCAGGTCACGATTCCAAGCTGACCCATGCAAACACAGTGGACAAACTCTACGCCAACTACGGGAGAAAAAACAAGCCCCGCGAAGGCCCCGGTTTTACTGTCCCTGCTGGCAGTTAGTCAGTCTGCTAGTGCGGCTTAGACGATTAGCTTGTTCAAAAGTTTTCGAACGTTATAAGTAAAGTTCATAATCGAATCAAATGTTAGAAAATGCACTTTTTTGTGGCGATTGCGTTACACATTAGTGCATGCATAACGCAATCGCGTTACTTATAGAAACAGTCAATCAACCGCGATAGTAGCGTTGTGGAACAAATGGCATTTTGCTTACAAGCATTTGCACCTTTTTCCCACGAACGATGGCCCAGACTGGCGTATCCAGGGTGACATAAGCGCTGTCGAGGTAACCCATCGCCAACGGCCCGCCCAGGGTCGGACCGAAGCCGCCGCTGCACACGCTGCCGATGATTTCGCCCGCGTCGTTGACGATTTCTGCGCCTTCACGCACCGGCGTACGCTCCTGTGGCAGCAGACCGACGCGTTTGCGCGCGACGCCATTCTGCTGCTGAGCAAAAACTGTCTCTGCCCCCGGGAAACCACCGGCCCGCGCGCCGTCGGCACGGCGTGGCTTGGAGATTGCCCACAACAGGCTGGCTTCGATCGGCGTGGTCTCGGTGTTCATGTCGTGCCCGTACAGGCACAGGCCGGCTTCCAGGCGCAGCGAGTCGCGGGCGCCGAGGCCGATGGCCTGAACTTCCGGTTCGGCCAGCAGGGCGCGGGCGAGTTTTTCTGCATCGGCGGCGGGCACCGAGATTTCGAAACCGTCTTCACCGGTGTAGCCCGAACGGCTGACGAAGCAATCCACGCCCAGCAGTTGCACGCGATTGAACTGCATGAAGGTCATTTTTGCGACTTCAGGGGCCAGGCGCGCCAGCACCGTAACCGCTGCCGGACCTTGCAACGCCAGCAGCGCGCGCGCTTCGAACAGCTCCGTAATGGTGCACTGATCGCCAATGTGTTTTTGCAGATGCGCCAGATCCTGATCCTTGCACGCGGCGTTGACCACCAGGAACAGCTCGTCGTTACCGAGATTGGCGACCATCAGGTCGTCGAGGATGCCGCCGTTGTCGTTGGTGAACATTGCGTAGCGCTGCATGCCCACCGGCAGGTCGATGATATCCACTGGCACCAGGGTTTCCAGAGCCTTGGCGGCATTGGCGCCGGTCAGGCGGATCTGGCCCATGTGCGAGACATCGAACAGCCCGGCCTGCTCACGGGTGTGCTGGTGTTCTTTCATCACGCCCAGCGGGTATTGCACCGGCATGTCGTAGCCGGCGAACGGCACCATGCGGGCGCCGAGTTCGATATGCAGAGCGTGCAGCGGGGTTTTCGACAGTTGTTCGGTGGACATGCGTGGCTCCTTGAAAGTTTGAGTTTGGGGGCATGGGGCTAGATTTAGATCAAGATCAAAGGCCCCTCACCCCAGCCCTCACCCGGAGGGAGAGGGGGCTAAATGCGATCCTCTACCAAAAGGAGAGGACATAAATCAGCATTCGATGATGTTGACTGCCAGACCGCCGCGGGCGGTCTCTTTGTATTTGCTTTTCATGTCGGCGCCGGTCTGGCGCATGGTGCGGATGACCTTGTCGAGGGAGACGAAGTGTTGCCCGTCGCCGCGCATGGCCATGCGCACCGCGTTGATCGCTTTCACCGAGCCCATGGCGTTGCGCTCGATGCACGGCACCTGCACCAGCCCGCCAATCGGGTCGCAGGTCAGGCCGAGGTTGTGTTCCATGCCGATTTCCGCCGCGTTCTCGACTTGCTGCACGCTGCCGCCGAGCACTTCACACAACGCGCCAGCGGCCATCGAGCAGGCCACGCCGACCTCGCCCTGACAGCCGACTTCGGCGCCGGAGATCGAGGCGTTTTCCTTGTACAGAATGCCGATCGCGGCGGCGGTCAGCAGAAAACGCACCACGCCGTCATCGTTCGCACCCGGGATAAAGCGCATGTAGTAATGCAGCACCGCCGGGATGATGCCCGCCGCGCCGTTGGTCGGCGCGGTGACCACGCGGCCGCCGTTGGCGTTTTCTTCGTTGACCGCCAGGGCGTACAGGTTGACCCAGTCCAGCACCGACAGCGGATCACGCAGCGCTGATTCCGGGTTCTTGCACAGTTGCCGATGCAATGCCGCCGCCCGGCGTTTGACCTTCAGCCCGCCCGGCAGAATGCCTTCGTTGCGACAGCCAGCGGCAACGCAGTCCTGCATCACTTGCCAGATTTTCAGCAGACCGGCGCGGGTTTCCGCCTCCGGGCGCCAGGCGCTTTCATTGGTCAGCATCACCTGGCTGATCGACAGACCGTAGGTGGCGCAATGGCCGAGCAAGTCCTTGGCACTTTTGAACGGGAAGGTCAGCGGTGTCGCGTCTTCGACGATTCGGTCGGCACCGGCCGCATCTTCATCAACGACGAAACCACCACCGACCGAGTAGTACTCGCGGCTGCGGATCTGAATGCACGCCGCATCGAAGGCACGAAAGATCATGCCGTTGGGGTGGTAGGCCAACGGTTTGCGGATCATCGCCAGGTGTTCTTTCTCGTTGAACGCAATGCTGTGTTCTCCGAGCAGATTCAGCCTGCCATTGCCGCGAATATCCTGCAGGCGTGCGGCGACGGTTTCGGTGTCGACGGTGTCCGGGTGTTCGCCCTCCAGGCCGAGCAGCACGGCTTTGTCGCTGCCGTGCCCCTTGCCGGTAGCACCGAGCGAGCCGTACAGCTCGACTTTGACGGTGCTGGTGGTCGACAACAGGTCATCGCGGCGCAGGCCTTCGGCGAAGCGCGCAGCGGCGCGCATCGGGCCGACGGTGTGGGAGCTGGAAGGGCCGATGCCAATCTTGAACAGGTCGAACACGCTTAACGACATGAGTTGTTCTCCGGTTTCTTGTTATAGGAATTGGCGCAAGCTCGAGGCTGGACACAAATCCCCTGTGGGAGCGGGCTTGCTCGCGAATGCGGTGTGTCAGGCAACATTGATGGCGATTGATACACCGCATTCGCGAGCAAGCCCGCTCCCACATTGGGATCTATGGTGTTGCTGAAAATCGGGGCAGGTGACCTGCCCCTCATCCGCTTAAGCGTAGCTTTCGATCGACGGGCAGGCGCAGACCAGGTTGCGGTCGCCGAAGACGTTGTCGACGCGACCGACCGGCGGCCAGTATTTGCCTTCGATCAACGACGCCACCGGATACACCGCCTGCTCGCGGCTGTACGGGTGGGTCCACTCGCCGACCAGCTCCGCAGCCGTGTGCGGGGCGTTTTTCAGCGGGTTGTCTTCCTTGTCCAGCGTGCCGTTTTCCACCGCGCGGATTTCTTCGCGGATGCGGATCATGGCGTCGCAGAAGCGGTCCAGTTCTTCCTTGGATTCGCTTTCGGTCGGCTCGATCATCAGCGTGCCGGCGACCGGGAACGACATGGTCGGGGCATGGAAACCGAAGTCGATCAGACGCTTGGCGACGTCATCGACGCTGATGCCGCTGCTGTCTTTCAGTGGACGCAGATCGAGAATGCATTCGTGCGCCACCAGCCCGTTGCTGCCGGTGTACAGCACTGGATAGTGCTCTTCGAGGCGACGGGAAATGTAGTTGGCATTGAGGATCGCCAGTTGCGAAGCACGCTTGAGACCGGCGCCGCCCATCATGCGAATGTACATCCAGGTGATCGGCAGAATGCTTGCGCTGCCGAACGGTGCTGCGCAGACCGCACCTTCCTTGCGTGCCATCTGGCCGTGACCCGGCAGGAACGGGGTCAGGTGCGACTTGACGCCAATCGGGCCGACGCCCGGGCCGCCACCGCCGTGCGGAATGCAGAAGGTTTTGTGCAGGTTCAGGTGCGACACGTCGCCGCCGAACTTGCCTGGCGCGCAGAGGCCGACCATCGCGTTCATGTTGGCGCCGTCGATGTACACCTGGCCGCCGTTGTCATGAATGATCCCGCAGATTTCGCGGATGCCTTCTTCGAACACGCCGTGGGTCGACGGGTAGGTGATCATCAGCGCCGCGAGGTGTTCGCGGTGCTCGATGGCTTTGGCGCGCAGGTCTTCGATGTCGACGTTGCCGCGCGCATCGCACGCGGTCACCACCACGCGCATGCCGGCCATGTTGGCGGTGGCCGGGTTGGTGCCGTGGGCCGACGACGGGATCAGGCAGATGTCGCGGCGCTCGTCGCCACGGCTCTGGTGGTACGCGCGAATCGCCAGCAGGCCTGCGTATTCACCCTGCGAACCGGCGTTCGGTTGCAGCGAGATCGCGTCGTAACCGGTGGCGGCGCAGAGCATCGCTTCCAGTTCGTCGGTCAGTTGCTGATAACCGGCACTCTGTGCGGCTGGGGCGAACGGGTGCAGGGCGCCGAATTCGGCCCAGGTCACCGGGATCATTTCGCTGGCGGCGTTGAGTTTCATGGTGCACGAGCCCAACGGAATCATGGTGCGATCCAGTGCCAGGTCCTTGTCCGCCAGTTTGCGCAGGTAGCGCATCAGCTCGGTTTCCGAGTGATAACGGTTGAACACCGGGTGGCTGAGAATCGGCGACTGACGGACCAGCGCCGCCGGGATGGTGCTTTGCACCGAAGCGGCCAGCGCAGCGAAGTCCGGCAGGGCCTTGCCGTCGGCGAACAGGCCCCACAGGGTTTCGATGTCAGCCTGAGTGGTGGTTTCGTCCACCGACAGGCCCAGACGCTCGGCGTCGATGACTCGCAGGTTGATCTGCGCGGCATGCGCCTTGTCGTGCAGGGCGGCGGTGTGTGCGCCGGTGGCGATGGTCAGGGTGTCGAAGAAGCTTGTCTGCTCGACGGTCTGGCCCAGTGCGCTCAGGCCCTTGGCCAGAATCGCGGTCAGGTGATGCACGCGGTTGGCGATCCGGGTCAGGCCTTTCGGGCCGTGATACACGGCGTACATGCTGGCGATGTTGGCCAACAGCACCTGCGCGGTGCAGATGTTCGACGTGGCCTTCTCGCGGCGGATGTGTTGCTCGCGGGTCTGCATCGCCAGACGCAGGGCCGGCTTGCCGAAACGGTCAACCGAAACACCGACCAGACGGCCCGGCATGTCACGCTTGAACGCATCCTTGGTGGAGAAGTAAGCCGCGTGCGGGCCACCGAAGCCCAGCGGCACGCCGAAGCGTTGTGCGGAACCGATGGCGACGTCGGCGCCGAACTCGCCCGGGGCGGTCAGCAAAGTCAGGGCCAGCAGATCGGCAGCCACGGCCACCAGCGCGTTGGCGGCGTGGAAGCGCTCGGTCAGTTCGCGGTAGTCGAACACATCACCGTTGCTCGCCGGGTATTGCAGCAGCGCACCGAAGAACGGCGTGACGTCGCTCAGTTCACGCTCATCGCCAACCACCACGTCGATGCCCAGCGGCTCGGCACGGGTGCGCAGCACGTCGAGGGTTTGCGGGTGGCTGTGGATCGAGGCGAAGAACTGGTGGCTGCCCTTGTTCTTGCTCAGGCGTTTGCAGAAAGTCATGGCTTCGGCAGCGGCGGTGGCTTCGTCGAGCAAGGAGGCGTTGGCGATCGGCAGGCCGGTGAGGTCGCTGATCAGGGTCTGGAAGTTCAGCAGCGCTTCGAGACGACCCTGGGAAATTTCCGGCTGGTACGGGGTGTAAGCGGTGTACCAGGCCGGGTTTTCCAACAGGTTGCGCAGGATCGGCGACGGCGTGTGGCAGTTGTAGTAGCCCTGGCCGATGTAGGTCTTGAACAGTTGGTTTTTGCCGGCGATGGATTTGATCATCGCCAGTGCGTCGGCTTCGCTCAGGCCGTCGTCCAGGCCGAGCACGCTGGTGCCCTTGATGCTTTCCGGGATGACGCTGGCGCTCAGCGCTTCGAGCGAGTCGAAGCCGAGGCTGTTGAGCATGGCTTGCTCGTCACCGGCGCGTGGACCGATGTGACGGGCGATGAATTCGTTGGCAGTGCCGAGGTTTACTTGGGTCATGTCGTTACTCCTCAGGCTTCGGCTTGGGCTTTGATCAGGCGGTCATAGGCGTCTTGATCGAGCAGTTTGCCGACAGCGGCGGCGTCACTTGGCTGGAAGCGGAAGAACCAGCCTTCGCCCAGCGGATCTTCGTTGACCAGTTCCGGGCTGCCGTCCAGTGCCGGGTTCACTTCCACAACTTCACCATCGAGCGGCATGTACACGCCGCTGGCGGCTTTCACCGATTCCACGGTGGCGGCTTCAGCGCCTTTTTCGTAAGCCTGCAGCTCAGGCAGTTGCACGAACACCACGTCGCCCAAAGCGTTCTGCGCGAAAGCGGTGATGCCGACAGTAACGCTGCCGTCAGCTTCGGTGCGCAGCCATTCGTGATCTTCAGTAAAACGCAACTCGCTCATGGAAACTCCTAAGGGGGCCAGACTCGTCTGGTGGACGCGGTGGAAGGCTTGGGCGGGAAAGCCCTGATTTTATGAGCGGTTACTTAGCAAGAACGCGGCCAGATTGTATTTGTCTATATAAATCAAATAGTTATGTGTTTCGGGTTGTGATGGGTGTGAGGCTTCTGTAGCGAAATCGCTACAGCTTGGGGCGGGGAGAAAAGCTGAAGCGGATCAAAGCCTTGCACAGCGGTGATCGGAGGCGGATGTATCGATATCGTTCCGCTGTAGCGCTTTCAGTACAGATGGAGGTCGGTTTTGAACGGATTTCGAATCCGTCACATGAACCCCCTGTGGGAGCGGGCTTGCTCGCGAAAGCGTCAGGTCAGTCGACATCACTGTTGAATGGCCCACCGCATTCGCGAGCAAGCCCGCTCCCACATTTTTGACCGCGTGCGGCTTACGGTTTATTGGGGATGCCGTACTTGCGCAGGCGATGGGCGATTGCCGTGTGCGAGGTCTGCAGGCGGCTGGCCAGTTGGCGGGTCGAGGGGTAGCTGACGTAGAGTTTTTCCAGCAGCGATTTTTCGAAGGACTCGACGGCCTGTTCGAGGCTGTCGACGTCGCTGTCGGTCTGCCGCGCCACCGAGGTGCCGGCGATGTCGAGATCACCGATATCGACCAGGCTGCTTTCGCAGATCGCCGCGGCGCGGAAGATCACGTTCTGCAACTGGCGCACGTTGCCCGGCCAGCGGTTGCCGAGCAGCGCTGGATAAGTCCCCGGTGCCAGGCGACAGACTGGACGCTGGATCTGCGCACAAGCCTGCTGCATGAAGTAGCGCGCCAGCAGCAGAATGTCCTGGCCACGCTCACGCAGCGGCGGCACTTCGACGTTGAGCACGTTTAGGCGGTAGAACAGGTCTTCGCGGAACAGACCTTCGCTGACCATTTTTTCCAGGTCGCGGTGGGTCGCGCTGAGGATCCGCACGTTGACTTTCACCTCGCGATCACCGCCGACCCGACGGAAGCTGCCGTCATTCAGAAAGCGCAATAACTTGGCCTGCAAGTACGGCGACATCTCGCCGATCTCGTCGAGAAATACCGTGCCCTGGTTGGCCAGTTCCATCAGCCCCGGTTTGCCGCCACGTTGCGCGCCGGTGAAGGCACCGGGGGCGTAGCCGAACAGTTCGCTCTCGGCGAGGTTTTCCGGCAGCGCCGCGCAGTTAAGGGCGAGGAACGGCGCACTGTGCCGCGCACTGATCGCGTGGCAGGCGCGGGCCACCAGTTCTTTGCCGGTGCCGGTTTCGCCTTGAATCAGCAGCGGCGCATCGAGGGCTGCGACCCGTTGCGCGCGGGCCTTCAGCGTGCGGATCGCCGGAGACTCGCCGAGCAATGCATCGAAACCTTCGGCATGGTCATGGTGCAACGCCGAGAGTTGTTCACCGATGCGGTTCGGTTGATACAGGGTCAGCAGCGCGCCGGCGTCGGTGATCGGTGTGGCGTCGAGCAGCAGGGTCTGGCCATTGACGGTGATCTCGCGCAGCGGCAGGCGGAAGCCTTGTTCGAGCAGGGTTTCCAGCAGACCGGGATCGTTGAACAGTTCCGAGACACTTTCCCCCGCCGGTTCACGCCCGTACAGCGCGATCAGTGCCGGGTTGGCCAGCAGCACCTTGCCGGCGCTATCGAGGGCCAGTACCGGATCGGTCATCGCCGCGAGCAGTGCATCAAGCTGCAAGTGCCGCCGCTGGCCGGGGAGGATGTCGACCACCACCACGGCCTCCACGCCGCGCACCCGGAACAACGCATCTTTGAGCTCTTCGAGCACTTGCGGGCTCAAGGTCGGTGCATCGATGTAGACGTTGGGCGGAATCATCTCCACCGCATCCAGATTGAGATTGCGCCCACCGAGGATAGCCAGGACTTCCTGGGTGATGCCGACGCGGTCGATGAAGCTGACGTGGATACGCATGGGGGCGGTTCAGTGTTCTGGAATGCGGAGGGTGGCAAGTATGCCTTGGGGCGGGGCAATGGTGAAATCTGCAACGATTGTCAGCGCTACACGGATACCTTGTGGGAGCGGGCTTGCTCGCGAAGGCGTCAGGTCAGACAGCATAAATGGTGACTGACCTGGCGCCTTCGCGAGCAAGCCCGCTCCCACAGTAGGAATGTGCTGGGTTCGGGTTATTCGAGGTGTTCCGGTTTGACCGGATCCCCGGACTTCATATTCAGCTGCACCCGCACATCCTCGAACATCAGGTCGTAATGTTTGTGCTGTGAGCCGATGCTGCTGTGAGTTTTGGGAATGCCGTACTTTTCGGCAATCTTGGTCACGTTGCTGGCGAAGTTGTAGGCCTGGTCCTTGGGCAGGAAGAAGGTTTCCTTCATGTCCTTGCCCTGGATGTTGCCGTGCAGGGTGAACTGCATCCCTTTGCCTTCTTTGGGATCGGTGAACACTTGGTAGTCGAGGCACAGGTCGTAATCGACATCGTCCTTGGTCAACGCGTGCCGCTCGATGTGCAAATGACCCGGTTCGAATATGGCCATGGGTTTCTCCTTTCAAGGCATGGGAGAAGGGCAGACCCTGAGCCTGCCCTTGAGTTTCTAATTATCGATAGCTGATGCCCGGCTTCGCCGTGCTGACGCGTGTGCCGGCAGTGCCCTGGACGATCGCTTCGATGTCCGCGAGCGAACCGATCACCGCGACCTTGCCAGTATGGCGGGCGAATTCGCAGGCTGCCTGCACCTTCGGTCCCATGGAGCCAGCGGCGAAACCGAGGCGTTCGAGTTCATCCGGGTGCGCTTCGGCGATGGCTTTCTGCGACGGCTTGCCATAGTCGACGAACGCCGCGTTGACGTCGGTGGCGATCACCAGCAAGTCGGCTTCCAGTTGCTCGGCGAGCAGCGACGAGCACAGATCCTTGTCGATTACCGCCTCGATGCCCTTGAGGTTGCGGTGCTCGTCGTACATGGTCGGAATGCCGCCGCCACCCGCGCAAATCACGATGCTGCCCTTGTCCAGCAGCCACTTGATCGGACGGATCTCGAAGATGCGTTTTGGCCGGGGACTGGCCACCACGCGGCGGAACTTGTCGCCGTCCGGAGCGATGGCCCAGCCTTTTTCGGCGGCGAGTTTTTCTGCCTCGGCTTTGTCGTAGACCGGGCCGATCGGTTTGGTCGGATTCTGGAAGGCCGGGTCCTTGGCGTCCACTTCAACCTGGGTCAGCAGGGTGGCGAACGGCACTTCGAAGTCCAGCAGGTTGCCCAGTTCCTGTTCGATGATGTAGCCGATCATGCCTTCGGTTTCGGCGCCGAGCACGTCCAGCGGGTAAGGGGTGACGGAGGTATAGGCCGCCGCTTGCAGCGACAGCAGGCCGACTTGCGGGCCATTGCCGTGGGCGATGACCAGTTGGTTGCCGGGATGGATCTTGGCGATTTGCTCGGTGGCGATGCGGATGTTGGCGCGCTGGTTGTCAGCGGTCATCGGTTCGCCACGGCGGAGCAGGGCGTTACCGCCCAGAGCTACGACGATACGCATGGTGCAATCCTTTTCAGCAGAGAAATGGCAAACGACTCGGTCTCCCTGTCGGAACCGAAATCCCCTGTGGGAGGGAGCTTGCTCCCGAAGGCGGCGGATCAGTCGACATGGCTGTTGAATGACACACCGCTTTCGCGAGCAAGCCCGCTCCCACATTTGGAGCCGGTTCTTTCAGTGGGAGCTATTCCGGTTACAGATCAGCCAGGGTCGAGACCAGGATCGCCTTGATCGTGTGCATGCGGTTTTCCGCTTGCTCGAAGGCGATGCAGGCGGGCGACTCGAACACGTCGTCGGTGACTTCGATGCCGTTGGCCAGGTGCGGATACTGTTCGGCAATTTGTTTGCCGACCTTGGTATCGCTGTTGTGGAACGCCGGCAGGCAGTGCATGAACTTGGTGCGCGGGTTGCCGGTGGCTTTCATCAGCTCTTTGTTGACCTGGTACGGCAGCAGTTGCTGGATACGTTCGGCCCAGGCTTCAACCGGCTCGCCCATCGACACCCAGACGTCGGTGTGGATGAAATCGACGCCTTTGACTGCGGCTTTCGGGTCTTCGGTCAGGGTGATGCGCGCGCCGGATTCTTCCGCGTATTTCTTGCAGCGATCGACCAGATCGTCGTGCGGCCACAGGGCTTTCGGCGCGCAGATGCGCACGTCCATGCCGAGCTTGGCGCCGACCAGCAGCAGCGAGTTGCCCATGTTGTTGCGCGCGTCGCCGAGGTAGGCGTAGCTGATTTCGTGGATCGGCTTGTCGGCGTGTTCACGCATGGTCAGCACGTCGGCGATCATTTGCGTTGGGTGATATTCGTCGGTCAGGCCGTTGAACACCGGCACCCCGGCGAACTTCGCCAGCTCTTCGACGATTTCCTGTTTGAAACCACGGTATTCGATGGCGTCGTACATGCGACCCAGCACGCGGGCCGTGTCTTTCATGCTTTCCTTGTGGCCGATCTGCGACGAGTTCGGGTCGATGTAGGTGACATTGGCGCCTTGGTCGTAGGCCGCCACTTCGAACGCGCAACGGGTGCGGGTCGAGGTTTTTTCGAAGATCAGGGCGATGTTGTTGCCCTTCAGGTGTTGCTGTTCGGTGCCGGTGTATTTCGCGCGTTTCAGATCGCGGGACAGGTCGAGCAGGTAACGCAGCTCACGTGGGGTGTGGTGTTCCAGGCTGAGCAAGTTACGGTTGTGAATGTTAAAAGCCATGATGGATCTCCTTCGGTGTCGGTTATCCCCCTGGCCGCGCTTTGTAAGTCGCGGCCAAGGCTCAGAGGTTTAGTAATCGATCGGGTCGCGGATGATCGGGCAGGTCATACAGTGGCCGCCGCCACGCCCGCGACCGAGTTCGCCGGCGCTGATGGTGATGACCTCCACGCCGGCCTTGCGCAGCAGGGTGTTGGTGTAGGTGTTGCGGTCGTAGCCGATGACCACGCCCGGTTCCACGGCCACCACGTTATTGCCGTCGTCCCATTGCTCGCGTTCGGCGGCGAAGCTGTTGCCGCCGGTTTCCACCACGCGCAGCTTCGGCAGGTTGAGGGCTTTGGCCACGGTGTCGAGGAAGCTGCCTTCTTCGCGGCGAATGTCGATGCCGCCCTGTTTGCTTTCGTCAGGGCGCAGGGTGAAGGCGACGATCTGGTTGACCACTTCCGGAAAAATCGTCACCAGGTCGCGATCGCAGAAACTGAACACGGTGTCCAGGTGCATCGCGGCGCGGGACTTCGGCAGGCCGGCGACGATGACTTTTTCCACCGCTTTGTTCTTGAACAGGTTCAGCGCCAGTTGGCCGATGGCCTGACGCGACGAGCGTTCGCCCATGCCGATCAACACCACGCCGTTGCCGATCGGCATCACGTCGCCGCCCTCGAGGGTCGAGCTGCCGTGATCCTTGTCCGGGTCGCCGTACCAGATTTCGAAATCGGCGTTCGTGAACTGCGGGTGGAATTTGTAGATGGCAGTGGTCAGCAGGGTTTCCTGACGTCGCGCCGGCCAGTACATCGGGTTCAGCGTCACGCCGCCATAGATCCAGCAGGTGGTGTCGCGGGTGAACTGGGTGTTCGGCAGCGGCGGCAGGATGAAGCTGGAGTGGCCGAGGAAGTCGCGGAACATCTGGATGGTCTTGCCACCGAAGCTGTCCGGCAGATCGTCGGCGGATACGCCACCAATCAGGTATTCGGCGATGTGTCGCGGCTCAAGGCTCTTCAGCCAGGATTTCACTTCGCTGATCAGGCCCAGGCCCACCGAGTCGGCGGTGACCTTGCGCTCGAGAATCCAGTCCAGCGCTTCCGGGATGGCGACGATGTCGGTCAGCAGGTTGTGCATTTCCAGCACGTCGATCCCGCGTTCACGCATCTTGGTCACGAAGTCGAAGTGGTCGCGCTTGGCCTGGGCGACCCAGAGCACGTCGTCGAACAGCAGTTCATCGCAGTTGTTCGGGGTCAGGCGCTGGTGGGCCAGACCTGGGGAGCAAACCATGACTTTGCGCAGTTTGCCGGCTTCGGAGTGGACGCCGTACTTAACTTTTTCCGTGGTCATTGCAGTGATCCTCCAGATTACAAATCAAGGGTTACAAGGTCAGGAAGCCGTCGTAGAGACCGTAGGCAGCCACCAGGGCACCCACGACCACTGCGGCGAAAATCAGCTTCTCGACGTTAGTGAAAATCGGTTGTTTGAGTTCCAGCTTGGCCTTGGCGAACAGGATCGCGCCGGGTGCGTAGAGCAGGGCCGAGAGCAGCAGATACTTGACCCCGCCGGCATATAGCAGCCACACCGCGTAGATCAGCGCGATGCCGCCGATAATCAGATCCTTGCGTCGTTCGGCCGCGAAGCCTTCGTAGCTTTCGCCGCGTACCGCCAGCAGCAGGGCATAGGCCGCCGACCACAGGTACGGCACCAGAATCATTGAGGTGGCGAGGTAGATCAGCGACAGATAAGTGCTGGCCGAGAACAGGGTGATGATCAGGAACAGCTGGACCATCGCGTTGGTCAGCCACAGGGCGTTGACCGGTACGTGGTTGGCGTTTTCCTTGCGCAGAAACTCGGGCATGGTGTGGTCTTTGGCGGCGGCGAACATGATCTCCGCACACAGCAGCACCCACGACAGCAGCGCGCCCAGCAGCGAGATGATCAGGCCGACGCTGATCAGCACCGCGCCCCAATGACCGACCACGTGCTCAAGCACGGCGGCCATCGACGGGTTCTGCAGTTTGGCCAGTTCCGGCTGGGTCATGATGCCCAGCGACAGCACGTTGACCAGCACCAGGAACAGCAGCACGGTGATGAAACCGATGACGGTAGCCTTGCCGACGTCGGAGCGTTTTTCCGCCCGCGCCGAGAAGATGCTCGCGCCCTCGATGCCGATGAACACCCACACGGTAACCAGCATCATGTTGCGCACCTGGTTCATCACGCTGCCCAGATCCGGGTTTTTCACGCCCCAGATGTCAGCGGTGAAGATGTCCAGTTTGAAGGCGAAGATCGCGATCAGCACGAACAGCAGCAGCGGCACGACCTTGGCAACGGTGGTCACGAGGTTGATGAACGCCGCTTCCTTGATCCCGCGCAGCACCAGAAAGTGCACGGCCCATAGCAGCACCGAGGCGCCGATGACGGCGGCCACCGTGTTGCCTTCGCCGAAAATCGGAAAGAAATACCCGAGGGTGCTGAACAACAGAACAAAGTAGCCAACGTTGCCCAGCCAGGCACTGATCCAGTAACCCCAGGCGGACGAGAAACCCATGTAGTCGCCAAATCCGGCCTTGGCGTAGGCGTAGACACCGCCGTCCAGGTCAGGCTTGCGATTGGCGAGGGTTTGAAAGACAAAAGCGAGGGTGAGCATGCCGACAGCGGTGATGGCCCAACCAATCAATACCGCGCCGACGTCGGCGCTGGCGGCCATGTTTTGTGGCAAAGAGAATATCCCGCCACCGATCATTGAGCCGACGACCAAGGCAACCAGTGCACCGAGTCGTAGTTTTCCGGGAGCTTCAGACATTGCATGACTCCATTGCAGGAGAGAAGAGTTCACAGCGTAGATCTGTTGTCTGTTCAATCAGCTGACATAGATCAGTGCATGGCCACATTCCATTGTTAATGAATGACTTATGAAACAACTGGAGGCATAACGCTATCGCCTGAAAAGCCCGTCCTAGAGGCTTTTGCCTGATGTGGTTGGGAATTGGTCTTATTACTTTAGAGTTATCACGCTAGTTGTTTTTCAGCTTTTGGCAAATTTTCAGCATCTGTTTTCAGTACAGAATTGATTTATTAGGATTCGCGCACAAAACTGTCTTAGCGTGCTAGGCGTTAGCGTCAGTCGCTATATAAACGAGTGTTTCTCGGTATTACCTGATAAACGTCGTCTGGTATTAGGCGTTTAGTTAATAGTTGTTACAAATGAATGAAGGGAGACAGGAATGTCGCAACCGACGCAAAAGCTGCGACTGGGTGCGTTGATCGCCCTGGTGGTGGGTTCGATGATTGGCGGGGGGATTTTTTCCCTGCCGCAGAACATGGCGGCCCGCGCCGATGCCGGGGCAATCCTGATCGGCTGGGGGATCACCGCCATCGGCATGCTAACCCTGGCGTTCGTGTTCCAGACCCTGGCCAACCGCAAGCCCGAGCTGGACTCGGGGGTCTATGCCTACGCCAAGGCCGGGTTTGGCGACTACATGGGTTTCTCGTCCGCCTGGGGCTACTGGATCAGCGCGTGGCTGGGCAACGTCGGTTATTTCGTGTTGCTGTTCAGCACCCTCGGTTACTTCTTCCCGGTGTTCGGCCAGGGCAACACGCCAATCGCCATCGGCTGCGCGTCGGTGCTGTTGTGGGCCGTGCATTTTCTGGTGATGCGCGGGATCAAGGAGGCGGCGTTCATCAATCAGGTGACCACGGTCGCCAAGATCGTGCCGCTGATCATGTTCATCGTGATTGCCGCCGTGGCGTTCAAGGCCGACATTTTCACCCGCGACATCTGGGGCCGCAGCAACCCGAGCTTCGGCGGGGTGATGGATCAGGTGCGCAACATGATGCTGGTCACGGTGTTCGTGTTCATCGGCATCGAGGGCGCCAGCGTGTATTCGGCGCGGGCGGAGAAACGCAGCGACGTCGGGCGCGCCACGGTGATCGGCTTCCTCGGTGTGCTGGCGCTGCTGGTGCTGGTCAACGTGCTGTCGCTGGGGATCATGAGCCAGCCCGAACTCGCGACTTTGCAGAACCCGTCGCTGGCGGCGGTGCTGGAACACATCGTCGGGCCGTGGGGCGCATTGTTGATCAGCCTCGGTCTGGCGGTGTCGCTGCTTGGCGCATTGCTGTCATGGGCGCTGCTGTGCGCGGAAATCCTCTTCGCCACGGCCCGGGACAAAACCATGCCGGCGTTTCTGAAAAAGGAAAACGCCAACCATGTGCCGGTCAATGCGCTGTGGCTGACCAACGTGATGATCCAGATTTTTCTGCTGATCACGCTGTTTTCCGCCGGCACCTACACCAGCCTGATCTACCTCGCCTCGTCGATGATTCTGGTGCCGTACCTGTGGTCGGCGGCGTACGCGGTGCTGCTCAGCGGACGTGGCGAAACCTACGAACATGCCTCGGCCGAACGTACCAAGGATCTGCTGATTGGCGGGATTGCTCTGTGTTATGCGGTGTGGTTGTTGTATGCCGGCGGGGTGAAATACCTGCTGCTGTCGGCGCTGCTGTATGCGCCGGGGGTGGTCCTGTTCGCCAAGGCCAAGCATGAGCAGGGCGAGCCGCTGTTCACCCCTGTCGAGAAAGGTATTTTTGCCTGTGTGCTGATCGGCGCGGGGCTGGCGGCGTATGGTTTGTACAGTGGGGTGTTGTCGCTGTAGGTGGATTGATTGTGCATCGGTGGTGTCAGTGCGGGCCTCTTCGCGAGCAAGCCCGCTCCCACATTTGAAATGCATTCCCCCTGTGGGAGCGGGCTTGCTCGCGAAGGGGCCCGAATGATCATCACCACTGCGCGCGATGCGAACCCAATTCAGAAGCCGGCAACGCCCACTGCAGCGGCGTCCCGCTGATCGTCACCGGTGCCAGCAACCGGTGCGCCGGCCCCCACGGTGTCTGCTCCACCCGTGAGTTCTGATCCTGTTTAGCCTCGACGCGCAACGCTTCGCTCGTCCCAGGCCCATGTTCGATCAACAGTTTGGCGGTGCGCGCCAGTGACAAGCGTGCAGAACCGCCGCGACCGCTGCGCAAACGTTCAGTGAGCAATGTGATCGCACTCGCCGCCATCAGATACCCGGTCGCGTGATCCAGCCCCTGCACCGGCAGCGGCGTCGGTTTGTCAGCCTGTTTCCAGCGCTGTCCGGCCTCGGCGATGCCGCTGCTCATCTGCACCAGGCTGTCGAAACCCCGCCGGTTGCGCCACGGGCCGCTCCAGCCGTAGGCATTGAGACTGACGTCGATCAGCCCCGGCGCCAGTTGTCGGCGGCGTTCGGCGCCGAAACCGAGGTGTTCCAGGGCATCGGCACGGTAGCCATGTATGAGGATATCGGCGTCCTTCAACAGGTTTTCGAACACTGCACGATCGCCCGGTTGCTGCAGATTCAGCCGTGCGCAGCGTTTGCCCAGGGTGACTTCCGGCACCACGCCCGGCTCGTTCCAGCTCGACGGATCGATGCGCAGCACGTTGGCGCCGAGACCCGCGAGAAAACGGCTGGCGGTGGGGCCGGCGAGCACGCGGGTCAGGTCGAGCACCTTGAGCCCGGCCAGCGGTTGCTCCACGGAGCCTTGCCACGCGTTGGCCTTTTCATCCTGCGAATCGATGAAGTGCACCAGCGGTTCGGCGTTCACCGCCTGGCCCTGCGGATGCTGTTGCCACTGCGCCCAACTGCGCATTTCGGCGGCGCAGCCCTTGGCCTCGACCACCGCTTGCTCCAGATCGGCGCTGCGCCATTGCGCGACTTTCGCCGCCATTGCAGCGCGGTCGGCGCAGGTACCGAGCACGCTTTCAGCCGCAGCACGGTGATGTGGGGCGTTGGTGTGCAGGCGGATCCAGCCGTCCTTGGTTGCGTAGTCGCCGGCGACCGGATCCCACAGCGGCGGGACTTCCCAGCCGATCGGGCGTAACGAGGTGGCGAACCAGAACGAGGCCAGACGTCGATCGACTTCCACGGCGGGCAAGTGCCCGGTCTGTTGCCGGAGCAGTTCGCTGACGGCCTGACCGGCAGCGCCGATGCTGGCGCAGGCCAGGTCGCTGACGGCGAACGCCGAGGGCAGGGCGCCACTGGCGGTGAACGGAATCGGCGTGTGGGGCAAGCCGAGTGCGGCTTGAATGGACGTGAGTAAATCAGTCATCGAAGGCCCTCCGGGAGAGAGGGCGATGATAGTGCAAAAAAATCTCGGGCCAGATGAAAAAACCGAACGCCGAACACTCAACCCTGTGGGAGCGGGGGGGGGGGGGGGGGGGGNACGTGAGTAAATCAGTCATCGAAGGCCCTCCGGGAGAGAGGGCGATGATAGTGCAAAAAAATCTCGGGCCAGATGAAAAAACCGAACGCCGAACACTCAACCCTGTGGGAGCGGGCTTGCTCGCGAATGCGGAGTGTCAGTCACTTCAAATGTCGCTGACATACCGCCTTCGCGAGCAAGCCCGCTCCCACAAAGGGACTGTGGTGATTTTCAGACGCGGAACTGATCCATCAGCTTCATCTGCTGGCTCGCCAGGGCATTGAGCTGGCTGCTGATCGCCGCCGACTCGGTGGCCTGCTCGGTCAGGGTTTCAGTCACGGTGCGAATCGCCGAGACGTTGCGGTTGACCTCTTCGGCCACAGCGCTCTGCTGTTCGGCGGCGCTGGCGATCTGCAGGTTCATGTCGCTGATCACCGTCACCGCATCGCTGATCTTGCCCAGTGCGTCCACGGCCTGACGGATCTGCCCGGCGTTGTTGTGCGCCTGGGTCTGGCTCGAATGCATGGTCGCGACCACGCCACGGGTGCCGGTCTGGATGCGCTCGATGACGATGCGGATTTCTTCCACCGAATCCTGAGTGCGCTTGGCGAGGTTGCGCACCTCGTCGGCCACCACCGCAAAACCACGACCGCTTTCCCCGGCGCGGGCGGCTTCGATGGCGGCGTTAAGCGCCAGCAGGTTGGTCTGTTCTGCGATGCTGCGGATCACTTCCAGCACCGAACCGATCTGCTCGCTGTTGACCGCCAGCGCTTCGACTTCGGTCACCGCTTTGCTGACTTCATCGGCCAGTTGATTGATGTCGCGGGTGCTGCGCTCGATGATCGACATGCCGTCCCTGGCCGACTGATCGGCACCCTTGGCGGCGTTGGCCGCGTTCGACGCGCTGTTGGCGACGTCGTGGGCGGTGGCGCTCATTTCGTTGGAGGCGGTGGCGACCTGATCGATCTCGCGGAACTGCACCTGCATGCCTTCGCTGGTCTGGCGGGCGATTTCCGATGACTGATCAGCAGTGCCACGCGCTTCAGTGATGCTCTGTTTGATCTGGGCGATGGTCGGTTGCAGCTTGTCGAGGAAGCGGTTGAACCAGTTCACCAGTTCGCCCAGTTCATCCTTCTTGCTGTAGTTCAGGCGCTGGGTCAGATCGCCTTCACCGCTGGCGATGTTTTTCAGCATCTCGGCGACGCTGTTGATCGGGCGTGTGACGCCGGAAGCCGTCAGCCAGATCAGCAACAAGCCAATCAGCCCGGCGACGACAGCCACCGCCAGCGCCGTGATCACGCCGGTTTCCTGCGCATCGTCGAGTACCGCTTGCAGCTTGACCGAGTCGGCCAGCAGCACCTGTTTCGGCAGGTCGATGACCACGCCCCAGGCCCGCGAGTTGCCAATCGGATCCACCGGGTACACCGCGCGAATCAGCTCGCCCTGTTCAAGAATCTTCGGCGTGCCGCTGCTGACCAGTTGCAGCAGGTCCTTGCCGTCGGCGCCGAGGGTATCGCTGATCTTTTTACCGACCTTGGTCGCATCGGAACTGTCGGCAGCGAGCACGCCGCTGCCGGAGACGATCAGCATGTGCCCGGCGTTGTTGAACAGGTTGCGTTGGGACTCCACCGCCGCCGCTTGCAGGGCATCGAGGGCGATGTCGACACCGACCACGCCGATGGCCTTGCCGTCGACGATCAACGGCACGGAAATGGTGGTCATCAACATTTCCTTGCCGCCCACGGTGTCGGCATACGGGTCGAGCAGGCAAGTACGCTTGTTGTCACGAGGGCAGGTGTACCAGCTGTTGTACGGCGTGCCGCTGACGCTGAGGGTGGTCTTGGTCATGTCTTCTTCGACCATGATCGTGTTCAGCGCCGAGCCGGCAGCGCGGCTCCAGTAGCTCGCAAAACGCCCGGCTTCGTTGGACTGACGCGCGGCATCGTTGACGAATTCGCTGTCCTTGCCGTCGAGGCCGTTGGGTTCGAAGGCGAGCCAGATGCCGAGCACCTTGTCGTTACGCTGGAATGCGGTTTTCAGGCTCTGGTTCAACTCTTCACGCAGGGCACCGGCGTCCAGCGAACGCTTGGCGGCCAGTGCGCGCATGTCCTTGATCTGATCGGCCAGCGCGGTGATCACCGTGAGGCTTTCGCCAAAGGTCTTCTGCACCCGCACTGCTTGTTCGGCCGCCTTGGCTTGCAACAGGTTCTGCACACTGGCAGTGAGCAACTGGTTGCTGGAGTTACTGACCAGTTCGTCGTTCTGGTTGGTCTGGTAAATGTTCATGCCGACGATCAGCGCAACCACCCCCAGCAGGCACAGGCCGGAGAGCAGGACGATTTTCAGGCGAATGGAGAGAGAGTCGAACATGGGGCGATCTCGTGAATGAATGAGCAGGTGGCCACGGGATGAACTACCCGGTTCGCCAAATCCATTCAGCGCCATGCATTGCTCATCGGCGCGCAGCGAGAGGGCATGAGCCGCTTGCCGACGAACGGTCAGCGCTAAACGTTTGCGCAGGGGAATGTGCTGAAAAGGCGATTAATTACAGGGAAGTTTCAGCCTGATGAATGACGGAGAGGTGATGAGGCTGTTGTGGCGAGGGAGCTTGCTCCCGCTCGGCGGCGAAGCCGTCGCAAACCCGGTAAACACGGTGAATCAGAAGAAATGCAGGGGAGCGCTTCGCACTCCAGCGGGAGCAAGCTCCCTCGCCACAGGGGGATCTGTGAGTCAGGAGGAGGGCATGGTTTCCGGGCGCGACCAGATCCACAGATTGCCCAGACTCATCCCGGCAATCGCCAGATACACCGGCCAGCCGTGATCGAGCATTACCAGCATCAACGTCGCGCACAGCAGCATGCTGATCGTGGCGCTGACCTTGGCTTTGCGCGCGATGATCTTGCCGTTGCGCCAGTTGCTCAGGATCGGCCCGAACAGCCGATGGTTTTCCAGCCAGGCGCTCAGGCGCGGCGAGCTGCGAGTCGCGGCCCAGGCGGCGAGCAGGATGAACTCGGTGGTCGGCAGGCCGGGCACGACGATGGCGATCAGGCCAATGCCGAGGCTGACATAGGCCAGCAGGCCGAACAACAGACGGGCGAGTTTTGAGGTGGCGGGTTGCGGCATGGGCTCAGCGGTTGCTTTTGAAGCGGGACGGGAATCTTACAGGCTTACACCGTTCCCCTGTAGGAGTGAGCCTGCTCGCGATGGCATCCGGTCATTCAACATTAATGTCGACTGATACACCGCCATCGCGAGCAGGCTCACTCCTACAAGGGGAATTTGCTGTGTATCAGGCCGGTTCGGCTTCGGTGGCGTAAGCCTGTTCCAGCAGCACGGTGAAGCGGTTGAACGCGTCGATTGCGCCTTGCTCGACTTCGGCTTCCTCTTCGGCGGTGAACGGCAGGGAATCGAGGGTGCGCACGAAGCTTTTCCAGCCTTCGGCACGGCCGCCTTCCGGCTCACCCAGGTGGCGGGCGCCGAAAGTTTCGCTCAGCTCCAGCGCCACCGCGCGTTTGATCAGGAACGCTGCGCCGAGCTTCGAACCTTCGGAGACAAAGATCCAGCCCAGTGCACGGGCCTTGCTTGGGTTTTTCACCGCGCCAGCCACAGGCGCCGGCACTTCAGTTTCCAGATCCGCCAAATCTGCCTTCGCGGCTTCGGCGCGGCAACGGGCCGGCAGATCCGGGACGATGGCAGTCAGTTCGGCATTGTTATAGAGATCGACCAGTTCCGACTGGAACAGGTACTGCGCGACTACGAAACGCGCGAAGTTGGCGCGGGTCTCGAACGGCGCGTGGGCCTTGACCAAGGCGTCGAGCTTGCTGTGCGGCTCGTGGGTGATCTGGTTCAGGCGTTGTGAACGCAGGGCTTTTTCCGAAGTGGTCATGGGGGTGTCCTTGATAAAAGAGGCGCTTGATAACGAGACGAACGGGCAGCTGCCAAACCGTAAAAAAAGCCCCGCGACGCGCTGATCAATGCGCGTCGCAGGGCCGTGCGGTTCAGATGTCCCAGACCAGATTGATCGCGAAGTTGCGGCCCGGCTGGGTCAGGCGATCGAGGTTGGCCGGTTGTGTCACCGAAGCTTCGCCGACGCTGTCGTAACCGCGCACGTCATCCCACAGCCAGTACTTCTTGTCGGTCAGGTTGTAGATGCCGCCGCTGACGGTGACGTCGTCGGTGACTTTGTAATAGCCGGCCAGATCGAGAATGCCGAAGCCCGGGGTCTTGAACTGGCTGCTGACGCCATCCGGCGACTTGAAGTTGCTGTCGTCGACGCGATCCTTTTTCTTCACCACGGTCCAGCTCAGCAGGCCGCCGTAGTTGTCCTGGTCGTAACCCAGACCGAATACGCCGGTCAGCGGATTGACGCTGTTGAGCGGCTCGCCGTTGTCGTTGTTGCGACCGTAGGCGTAAGCGATCGAGCCTTGGGTGTAGAGGCCCTGCGGCGCGCCGAACGCATCGAGGTTCAGGCGACCTTTGACTTCGGCGCCCTTGATGGTCGCGTGCTTGATGTTGCTCGACTGGAAGGTCAGCTCGTCGTAACCGGGAGTGACCGCGTCTTCGTTGATGAAATCGCGGTACTTGTTGTAGAACACCGCCACGTCGAACGAGCCTTGTTCGAAGTTGCCGCGCAGACCGGTTTCATAGCTTTTGCTTTTTTCCGGTTCCAGGTTCGGGTTGGGCGCCACGTTGTAGCCGGTGGTGCTGTTTTCGAAGCGCCCGTACAACGCTTTCGCGGTCGGTGTGCGGAAACCTTCGGCGTACTGGCCGTACCAGGTGTAGTTATCGGTCAGGGCATAGGTCAGGCCGAATTTGGGCGAGACTTTGTGCCAGCTCTTGTTCGCGTCGCTGACCGTGCCGTTGCCATCGGCGGCCACGGTGTTGAGGAATTCCTGAGTGATGTGCGGCTTGAGCTGGGTGTGGTCGTAGCGCAGGCCCGGCAGGAAGGTCCACTTGTTCCAACTGATCTGATCCTGGGCGAACAGGCTGTAGGTGTTGATGGTCGGATCCGGGAAGTCGCTGGATTTTTTCAGCACATCCGCCGCGCTGGTGGCGCCGATGGCGGTGCAGCCACGGCCGACTGCCAGGCACTTGCCGTCGCCGCTGCGTGAGCCGGTGACTTTCTGCTGCTTGATTGTGGTGCCGTAGGTCAGCACGTGATCGGTGTCACCGATGGCGAAGGCCTTGTCCAGTTGCGCATCGAATACCCACTGTTTTTCCTCGTAGACCGTGTCGCGGGTGCGCAGCACTTTACGGGTCATCGGATAGTAGAACTCTTCGGTGCTCTGATCGGTTTTGGCGATCTGGTGATTGAGGCTCCACTTCACGTTGTCGGCCAGCAGGCTGTCGAGGGCGAAGCTGTGCTCGAGGCCGAAACGCTCGCGGGTGATGGTGTCGTTGCCGGTGCGCCACTGGTACATGCCGCCGGGCAGCACGCTGTTGGGGATGGTCGGGGCACCGTTGAAGTACGGGCCGCCGTAGGCACTTTTCTGATCAGTGTCGCGATCGTCCTTGTACTTCTCGTAGGTCAGGCCCAGACGCGAATCGTCGTTGTAGTTCCAGCCGATCTTCGCCAGGACGTTGGTGGCCTTGACGTCTTCCGGGTTGGCAGCGGTGCGCGCCAGGCCAGTGCCGTTGTTGCTGCCGTAGGAGTCGGTTTCGTGACCGTCGCGCTGGCTGAAGTGCAGCAAGCCGTCGAACTGCTCGGCACGCCCGGCAACCGTGGCGGATTTCAGCCAGCTCTCATCGGCGGAGCTGTAACCGGTTTTGAAGCGAGCGCCGACATCTTTGCCGGGCTTGATGATGTCGTCCGGGTCGAGGGTGTAGTAGCTGACGGCGCCGCCGATGGCGTTGCTGCCGTACAGCACCGAGGCCGGGCCACGGAGGATTTCCACGCGTTTGACGATTTCCGGGTCGACGTAATTGCGCTGGGTCTTGGCGTACGGGCCGTTGAAGAAACCGTCCGGCACTTCGACGCCGTCGACCTGCGTCAGGATGCGGTCGCCGTCGATGCCGCGAATGTTGTAGCCGCTGATACCGCCACGCTGGCCGGCGCCGCCGACGGACACGCCCGGCTCGTAACGCACGAGATCCTTGATGGTGTTGACGTTGTTGCGATCCAGATCCTGGCGGGTCTGCACAGTGACGGTGGCCGGAACGCTATTGACCGACTGTTCCTGGCGGGTGGCGCTGATGGTCACCTGATCCAGATTGAGTGCGCCGCTGGAGCTGCGCTTCTCCAGCACCACGTTGTTGTTGCTCAGCTTGCGGAAGCTCAGGTTGGTCCCCACCAACAGGCGCTCCAGGGCTTTTTCCGGCGGCAGCGAACCGCGCACACCCGGCGACGACACGCCTTGACCCAGTTCTGCCGGCAAGCCGACCTGCCAGCCGGTCACACTGGTGAAGGCATTGAGCGCCGACACCAGCGGTTGCTGGCCGATGGAGAACGAATAATCACCCATGTTGCGCGCCGGTTGTTCGGTGGCAGCCATCAGCGGTGCGGTGCCGGCCATGAGGATGGCGGCCGTCAGCAGCGACAATACGCGGGAAGGGGAAGCAGTCTGGCGGGTAAGGCGAGAGGACATCGATAGCGCTCCGTGTCGCACGAATCTTTATAGGTGCTGATCCGCCTCCGAAGATGCGAATCAATTGCATTGGCTATAACGAGACGAACGGGCTTTGGCTATCGAGTAAAAATAATTCTCATTTAGTTCAGGATCACCAGCGCGGGGAATTCCTGCAGGCGCGCCGAGGTGATGTGGGCGAGGGAACGCACCACGTCCAGCGGCTGGTCGAGGCGGTAATTGCCGGTGACGTTGACGTCGGCCAACTGCTCGTTGGTGTTGATGATCCAGCCCGGGTAGTAGCGGCGCAGTTCGGCCAGCACCTGATTCAACGGGCAGTTCTCGAACACCAGGCGGCCCTGGACCCAGGCCAGATCAGTCGCAGCATCGAGCTTGGCCGGGCGATCGAAACCGTTGGGCCCGATACGGATGCTTTCCCCGGCGGACAAGCGCACCCGCGCGTCGTTGTGCGTGGCGCGCAGATCGACATCGCCGCGCTGCACATTGACCTGCGCAACGCCGTCCAGATAGCGCACGGCGAACGCGGTGTCGCGCACGCTGGCCTGCACCGGGCCGGCATCGATTTCCAGCGGTTGACCACGGTTGCTGGCCACCTCGAAAAACGCTTCGCCCTGATACAGCCGCGCCACGCGCTGGCGCTCATTGATGGTGCTGGAGAATGCCGAGTTCGTGTTGAGCAGCACCTTGGAGCCATCCTCCAGTTGCAGGCGCTGACGTTCGCCGACCACGGTCAGGTGATCGGCCTGAATGCGCATCGGCAGATTGCTGAAACTGAACAGGCCCAGAATCAGCACCGCAGCGGTGGCCAACGGTTTCCAGTGCGGACGCAACCGCTTGAGGACGGTGACTTTCGCCGGTTTGGTCGCGAGGCTTTGCGCGCACTGGGCGACTTGCGGCCCGTCCCAGACTGCCTGCGCCTTGGCGAACGCCTCGGCATTCAACGGAGCGGCCGCCAGCCAGGCATGGAACTGCCGGGTCTGTTCCTCGTCCGGGCTGCCGAGCACAATGAGCCAGTCGAGTGCCTGATCCATTGCACGGGCGGCGTCCTGCGCCGTTGCGGGCGAAGGCGAGCGGTGGGTGTCCGTCACGGTGTTTCCTCGGCAGTGTCTGTGCACGGCTGTTTTTTAAATGAAGCGTAAAAGTCGGCCAAGGGTAGCAAAGCCCAATGATCAGTGCAGGCGATCCCGACACTTACAGAAAAGCCCTACGACTTCAGTCGCCATTCAGACGTTCGGCGACGCCAATACAAATGGTCATGATCAGCTTGAGTTCTTTCTGCACGGTGCTGAGGGAAACATTCAGTTCGTCGGCGATTTCCTGATAGCTGTGCCCGTGCAGGCGACTGAGGATGAAAATCTGCTGCTGACGCGGGCTGAGTTGACTGAGGCTCACGTTCAGGCGCTCCAGCAATTGTTCGGCGTGGGCGGCGTCTTCGGCGCTGCTGGCGGGGGCGGCGACGCTGTGCACCACGTCCTGTGGCACGTCATCGACCATGGTCCGCGAATGGATCTTGCGCGCACGCAGATGATCCAGCGCCAGATTGCGCGCGGTCTGGAACACGAAGGGTTCAAGGTGATCGATGGCGCGCTCGCTCAGCGCCCGCGTGACGCGCAGGTAGGTCTCCTGCAACAGGTCTTCGGCGGTGCTGTGGTTGTTGACCATCCGCTCGATCGTGCGCAGCAGGGACGTGCGCTGAGAGAGGAAGACATGATTGAAGCGCGATTGACTCACGGGGGAACCTGATCCATTTCGAGCGAATGATAATGCTTATCATCTAGTCGAGTGGTCAAGTGTTGATTTCAGATTGAAATCAGAAACCTGTGGGAGCGGGCTTGCTCGCGAATGCGGTGAGTCAGTCGATACATCAATTGCCTGACACGACGCCTTCGCGAGCAAGCCCGCTCCCACATGGGAGGAAGGAATTACTCCGCGTTGCAGAGCGCCAGGCAGTTATCCAGCATGCGGTTGGAGAAGCCCCATTCGTTGTCGTACCAGGCCAGCACCTTCAGCAGTTTGCCGCTGACTTTGGTGTGGTTGGCATCGAAGATCGACGACAGCGGGTTGTGGTTGAAGTCGCTGGAAACCAGCGGCAACGTGTTGTAACCCAAAATTTTCGAGTGCTGGCTGGCCGCCTTCATCAGCGCGTTGACCTCGTCGGCCGTGGCTTCCTTCTTCAGCTGCACCGTCAGGTCCACCAGCGACACATTGATCACCGGCACCCGCACGGCCATGCCGGTCAGTTTGCCCGCCAGTTCCGGCAGCACCAGGCCTACCGCTTCGGCGGCGCCGGTCTTGCTCGGGATCATGTTCTGCGTGGCCGAACGCGCGCGGTACGGGTCGGTGTGGTAGACGTCGGTCAGGTTCTGGTCGTTGGTGTAGGCATGAATCGTGGTCATCAGGCCGCTTTCGATCCCCAGCTCGCGGTGCAACACCTGCGCCACTGGCGCCAGGCAGTTGGTGGTGCACGACGCGTTGGAGATGATCTGGTGCGACTGGCGCAGAATGTCGTGGTTCACGCCGTACACCACGGTGGCATCGGCGCCTTTGGCCGGGGCCGAGATGATGACTTTGCGCGCGCCGGCAGTAAGATGCGCGGCGGCTTTGGCACGGTCGGTGAACAGACCGGTGCATTCGAACACCACGTCGATCTTTTCCGCCGCCCATGGCAGCTCGGCCGGGTTGCGAATGGCGCTGACCGCAATACGGTCGCCATTGACCGTCAGGCTTTCGTTGTCGTGAGCCACTTCGGCGTCGAATGTGCCATGAACGGTGTCGTATTTGAGCAGATGGGCATTGATGGCGCTGTCGCCCAGATCGTTGATGGCTACGATCTGCAAATCCTGTCGATAGCCTTGGGTATACAGTGCGCGCAGGACATTACGGCCGATGCGGCCAAAACCATTGATTGCGATTCGAAGAGTCATTGAACAGCGCCGCCGTCGTTTTGTTGTTGGAATTACAAGATTATTCGCATAAAAATAGAAAACAAGCCTTTTTAGTGGCAATATTTTGTTTTATCTACAACGAGTGACCTGAATCAACTGGTCCGAATGGTCAAAAAAGCCGTCTGTCATTCCAACAACAACGGCGTTTGATCAGCATAGACAATCAGGTCGCCACATCCGTTAGCCTGGAGTTCTACACATGCATCCCCGCGTTCTTGAGGTCACCGAACGGCTTATCGCCCGCAGCCGCGCCACGCGTCAGGCTTACCTTGCACTGATTCGCGGTGCCGCTACCGACGGGCCGATGCGCGGCAAGCTGCAATGCGCCAACTTCGCCCATGGCGTGGCCGGGTGCGGCAGCGAAGACAAGCACAGCTTGCGGATGATGAACTCGGCGAACATCGCCATTGTTTCTTCGTATAACGACATGCTCTCGGCGCACCAGCCGTACGAAGTCTTTCCCCAGCAGATCAAAAACGCCTTGCGCGAAATCGGCTCGGTCGGCCAGTTCGCCGGTGGTACGCCGGCGATGTGCGATGGCGTGACCCAGGGCGAGCCGGGCATGGAGCTGAGCCTGCCGAGCCGCGAAGTGATCGCGATGTCCACGGCGGTGGCGCTTTCGCACAACATGTTCGACGGCGCGCTGATGCTCGGCATCTGCGACAAGATCGTGCCGGGGCTGATGATGGGTTCGCTGCGCTTCGGCCATCTGCCGACGATTTTCGTCCCGGGCGGGCCGATGGTCTCGGGGATTTCCAACAAGGAAAAAGCCGACGTGCGGCAGAAGTACGCCGAAGGCAAGGCGACCCGCGAAGAGCTGCTGGAATCGGAGATGAAGTCCTACCACAGCCCGGGTACCTGCACCTTCTACGGCACCGCCAACACCAACCAGTTGCTGATGGAAGTCATGGGCCTGCACTTGCCGGGCGCGTCTTTCGTCAACCCGAACACTCCGCTGCGTGATGCCCTGACCCGCGAAGCCGCGCATCAGGTGACGCGCCTGACCAAGCAGAACGGCAACTTCATGCCGATCGGCGAAATCGTCGACGAGAAGGCGCTGGTCAACTCGATCGTCGCGCTGCACGCCACCGGCGGCTCGACCAACCACACCCTGCACATGCCGGCCATCGCCATGGCTGCGGGTATTCAATTGACCTGGCAGGACATGGCCGACCTCTCCGAAGTCGTGCCGACCCTGAGCCACGTCTACCCGAACGGCAAGGCCGACATCAACCACTTCCAGGCCGCTGGCGGTATGTCGTTCCTGATCCGTGAGCTGCTCGAAGCCGGCCTGCTGCACGAAGACGTCAACACCGTGCTCGGCCATGGCTTGAGCCGCTACACCAAAGAGCCGTTCCTCGATAACGGTGAGCTGGTGTGGCGCGAAGGCCCGATCGAAAGCCTCGACGAAAACATCCTGCGCCCGGTCGCCCGTGCATTCTCCGCCGAGGGCGGTCTGCGGGTGATGGAAGGCAACCTCGGTCGCGGGGTGATGAAAGTCTCCGCCGTGGCGCTGGAAAACCAGATCGTCGAAGCACCGGCCATGGTGTTCCAGGATCAGCAGGATCTGGCCGATGCGTTCAAGGCCGGTTTGCTGGAGAAGGATTTTGTCGCGGTGATGCGCTTCCAGGGCCCGCGCTCCAATGGCATGCCCGAGCTGCACAAGATGACGCCGTTCCTCGGCGTGCTGCAGGATCGCGGCTTCAAAGTCGCGCTGGTGACCGACGGGCGCATGTCCGGCGCGTCGGGGAAAATCCCGGCGGCGATTCACGTCAGCCCCGAAGCTTATGTCGGTGGTGCTTTGGCGCGGGTGCAAGAGGGCGATATCATCCGCGTCGATGGCGTCAAAGGCACTTTGGAACTCAAGGTCGACGCCGCCGAATTTGCAGCGCGTGAACCTGCCAAAGGCCTGTTGGGCAACAACATCGGCAGCGGTCGCGAACTGTTTGGCTTCATGCGTTTGGCCTTCAGCTCGGCGGAGCAGGGCGCCAGCGCCTTCACTTCTGCCCTGGAGACGCTTAATTGAAACTGGCTTTGGTCGGTGATATCGGAGGCACCAACGCGCGGTTCGCGTTGTGGAAAAACCAGCAACTGGAATCGGTTCAGGTGCTGGCGACAGCCGACCACGCCAGCCCGGAACAGGCGATCAGCCTGTACCTGAGCGGCCTCGGTCTGGCGCCGGGTTCGATCGGTTCGGTGTGCCTGTCGGTGGCGGGGCCGGTGAGTGGTGATGAATTCAAATTCACCAACAACCACTGGCGCCTGAGCCGCACTGCGTTCTGCAAAACCTTGCAGGTCGAGCAACTGCTGCTGATCAACGACTTCTCGGCGATGGCGCTGGGCATGACCCGCTTGCAACCCGGCGAATTCCGCGTGGTCTGCGAAGGCACGCCGGAGCCGTTGCGCCCGGCGGTGGTGATCGGCCCGGGCACTGGCCTGGGCGTCGGCACCTTGCTCGATCTCGGCGAAGGGCGGTTTGCCGCCTTGCCGGGGGAGGGCGGTCACGTTGATCTGCCGCTGAGCAGCCCGCGTGAAACCCAGCTCTGGCAGCACATCCACAACGAGATTGGGCACGTCAGCGCCGAGACTGCGTTGAGCGGCGGCGGCTTGCCTCGTGTGTACCGGGCGATCTGTGCGGTGGACGGACATGAACCAACGCTTGATACGCCAGAAGCGATCACCGCAGCCGGCCTGGCTGGCGATCCGATCGCGCTGGAAGTGCTGGAGCAGTTCTGCTGCTGGCTCGGCCGCGTGGCCGGCAACAACGTGCTAACCACCGGTGGGCGTGGCGGCGTGTACATCGTTGGCGGGGTGATTCCGCGCTTTGCCGATTTCTTCGTCGAAAGCGGCTTCGCCCGCAGCTTTGCCGACAAGGGCTGCATGAGCGATTATTTCAAGGGCATTCCGGTGTGGCTGGTGACGGCGCCGTATTCCGGGTTGGTGGGTGCCGGTGTGGCACTGGAGCAAGCAATCCCTGCCTGAAACACGATCCAATTGTGGGAGCGGGGGGGGGGGGGGGGGGGGGGGGGGGGGGGNCATTCCGGTGTGGCTGGTGACGGCGCCGTATTCCGGGTTGGTGGGTGCCGGTGTGGCACTGGAGCAAGCAATCCCTGCCTGAAACACGATCCAATTGTGGGAGCGGGCTTGCTCGCGAAAGCAGGGTGTCAGTCACCGTAGATGTCTCTGATACACCGCTTTCGCGAGCAAGCCCGCTCCCACAGTGGTTCTGTGGTGTTTGCAAGTTCGATGCTTAAGGCATAATCCGCCCCAATTCCAACAACAAGGATGCCTTCGAAGTGAGCTCAGTCAACAAGTCGATATTGTTGGTCGATGACGACCAGGAAATACGCGAGTTGCTGGAAACCTACCTGACCCGCGCCGGGTTTCAGGTGCGGGCCACGGCCGATGGCGCCAGTTTCCGCCAGGCCCTCAACGAGGCGCCCAGCGATCTGGTGATCCTCGATGTGATGCTGCCCGATGAAGACGGTTTCAGCCTGTGCCGCTGGGTGCGCCAGCATCCGCGTCAGGCGCAGGTGCCGATCATCATGCTCACCGCCAGTTCCGACGAAGCCGACCGGGTAATCGGGCTGGAGCTCGGCGCTGACGACTACCTCGGCAAACCTTTCAGCCCCCGCGAGCTGCAAGCCCGAATCAAGGCGCTGCTGCGTCGCGCGCAGTTCGGTCAAGAGCGCAGCGGCAGCGACGTACTGGCCTTCGACGAGTGGCGGCTGGACATGGTCAGTCATCGGCTGTTTCACACCGACGGTGAGGAAGTGATTCTCTCCGGTGCCGACTTTGCGCTGCTGAAGTTGTTTCTCGATCATCCGCAGGAAATCCTCGACCGCGACACCATCGGCAACGCCACCCGTGGCCGCGACCTGATGCCGCTCGACCGGATTGTCGACATGGCCGTCAGCCGCTTGCGCCAACGTCTGCGCGACACGGAAAAACCGCCACGACTGATCCGCACCGTGCGCGGCAGTGGCTACCAACTGGCAGCCAATGTGGTTGCCGGCAATGCTCACTGAGTCGCTGCGCCGGCTCGCCAGCAAAGTCCCGGTGCCGCGTTCGCTGCTTGGGCGGATGCTGCTGCTGACCTTGTTGGCGGTGTTGTTTGCGCAGACGTTGTCGAGCGTGATCTGGGTCTCGCAACTGCGCGCCACCCAGCTCGAAGGCCTGGTCACCAGCGCCCGCAGCCTGGCCCATTCGATGACCGCCAGCGTCAGCTATTTCCGTTCGCTGCCGGTGGCGTATCGACCGCTGGTGCTCGACCAGTTGCGCAGCATGGGCGGCACCCGGTTCGTGGTGACGCTCAACGACAAACCGCTGGGTATGGACGTGTTGCCGATCACCCCGCGCAAGGCTGCGGTGATTCAGGCGGTGGACGAAGTGTTGCGCCAGTCGCTGGGCCACGATACCGATATCTCGGTGACCTTCGTCAGCCCCGAGGATCTGCGGATCTTCAATGCCGGGCTGAAACTCGATGAGCTGCCGCGCTCGTGGGCGCATTACGCACTGACGCTGGAACCGGTGAATCCGCCGGTGCTGGTCACGCAGATTCAAATGGCGCCGGGCGAATGGCTGTACATCGCCTCGTTGCTGCCCGAACCCTACACCAGTCTCGAAGAGCAAGGCCTGCCGGCACAGCAGGTGTGGTTCATCGTCCTCACCAGCGGCTTTTTGCTGCTGTTCATCGGCCTGTTGGTGCACTGGCAGAGCCGGCCGCTCAAGCGTCTGGCGCGGGCGGCGCGGGATCTGTCGCTGGGCGCCGACGTCGAGCCGGTGGCCGAGGGCGGCGGCAGTGAAGTGGTGGAAGTGGGCCGTGCTTTCAACACCATGCGCGAGCGCATCAGCCGTTACCTGACCGAGCGCAGCCAGTTGTTCAGCGCGATTTCCCATGACCTGCGCACACCGATCACCCGTCTGCGCTTGCGCGTCGAACTGCTCGAAGACGAGACGCTGCAAGCCAAGTTCGGCCGCGATCTGGATGAGCTGGAGTTGCTGGTAAAGGGCGCGCTGCAATGCGTGAAAGACACCGACATCCACGAGAACATCGAGCCGGTGGATCTCAATCATGTGCTCGATTGTCTGGTGGAGCCGTACCTGGCGCCCAACGGCAATGGCCGCGTGACCCAGCAAGGCAAGGCACTGGCGGCGTATCCGGGTAAGCCTCTGGCGTTGAAGCGCTGCATCGGCAACCTGATCGACAACGCGTTGAAGTATGGGCAGAACGCGCATCTGCACATCGACGACGATGAGCGCGCGTTTGTCCTGCACGTCGACGATGAAGGCCCGGGGGTTCCGGAGCAGCGGCTGGAGCAGGTGTTCGAGCCGCACTTTCGCTTGGCCGGGCAGCAGCAGGGTTATGGTCTCGGATTGGGCATTGCGCGCAACATTGCTCACAGCCATGGCGGTGAGGTGACGTTGCAGAACTTGCGTGAGGGCGGGTTGCGGGTGACGTTGCAGTTGCCGCGCAGTGCTGACTGATACCGCCCCTGTGGCGAGGGAGCTTGCTCCCGCTGGACTGCGCAGCAGGCCTCTTTTGGTGCCGCTTCGCGCCACAGCGGGAGCAAGCTCCCTCGCCACAAGTAATATGTGAATGTCACGAGCTGGTGACAAAACCCGCCCCCTTCGTTACAAGCCCACCCCGGCCCGTTGTTTAGACTGCCCGCAGTCATAACAACAAAAAAGGGCCACTCATGGACACCTTTCACCCAGACTTCAGCAGTTGGCTGAATGCCCCTGCCCACCAGCAATGGCTCGCCGACGAAGGTCTGCGCCTGCTGGCATTCGCCAAGGCTTCCAGACTGCCCGAGGGTTTCGGCAATCTCGACGAGCGCGGCCGTTTGCCGGCGCACGCGCAAGCCGAAACCATGAACACCGCGCGCATGACCCACAGTTTCGCCATGGCCCATATTCAGGGCCTGCCGGGGTTTGCCGAACTGGTCGATCACGGTATCGCAGCCTTGCGCGGACCATTGCGTGATGCGCTGCACGGCGGCTGGTTTGCGGTCGCCGAACATCGCGATGGCAACACCGGCAAGAACGCCTATCTGCATGCCTTTGTCGCACTCGCGGTCAGCTCGGCGGTGGTCGCGCAGCGTCCCGGCGCCCAGGCGCTGCTGGATGATGCGATCGACATCATCGACACGTATTTCTGGAGCGAAGAAGAGGGCGCCATGCGCGAATTCTTCAATCGCGACTGGCGCGAAGAAGAGGCCTATCGCGGCGCCAACAGCAACATGCACGCCACCGAAGCGTTCCTCGCGCTGGCCGATGTCACTGAAGATCCGCGCTGGCTGGTACGTGCGCAGCGCATCGTCGAGCGGGTGATTCACGGTCACGCCGCCGCCAACGGCTACATGGTCATCGAGCACTTCGACCGCGACTGGCAACCGCTGCGCGAGTACAACCACGACAATCCCGCCGATGGCTTCCGCCCTTACGGCACCACGCCGGGCCACGGTTTCGAGTGGGCGCGGCTGTTGCTGCACCTCGAAGCCGCGCGGGTTCAGGCCGGGATGCTCACGCCGGGCTGGCTGGCGACCGATGCACAGAAACTCTTCGAACAGAATTGCCGCAACGGCTGGGACGTCGATGGCGCGCCGGGGATCGTTTACACCCTCGACTGGGGCAACAAAGCCGTGGTGCGTCATCGCTTGCACTGGACCCATGCTGAAGCCAGCGCGGCTGCCAGCGCCTTGCTCAAACGCACCGGTGATGCGCAATACGAAACCTGGTACCGGCTGTTCTGGGAATTCTGTGAAGGCCATTTCATCGATCGCTGCGACGGCAGCTGGCATCACGAACTCGATCCGCAAAACCGTCCGAGCGCCGATATCTGGCCGGGCAAACCCGATCTGTATCATGCCTGGCAGGCGGTATTGATCCCTCGTCTACCCTTGTCACCGAGTATGGCGACAGCTCTGGCGCAAATATCCCGGCCTGTTCCTGTGTAACCATGTGGTGACATTTGCGCGTCCCTTCGTTACCTGCGAAGGGAATCGCCCTGTTTAAACTCCTGTGCAGCGCAAGCACCAGACTTGCATGCATAACAACAAGAAAGGTACATCTCAGATGAATGCGATTTCTCGCCTCGCTACTGTCATTTCTGTCGCCTCCCTGTTCCCGCTCGCAATTCTGCCTCTCAGTGTTTCCGCTGCCGAATCCAAAGGTTCGGTCGAAGTCGTGCACTGGTGGACCTCCGGTGGCGAAAAAGCCGCTGTCGATGTGCTCAAGGCGCAAGTTGAAAAAGACGGTTTCACCTGGAAAGACGGCGCTGTCGCCGGCGGTGGCGGTGCCACGGCCATGACCGTGCTGAAAAGCCGCGCCGTTGCCGGCAACCCACCAGGTGTCGCCCAGATCAAGGGCCCGGACATCCAGGAGTGGGCTTCCACCGGTCTGCTCGACACCGACGTCCTGAAGGACGTGGCCAAAGAAGAGAAGTGGGACAGCCTGCTCGACAAGAAAGTCTCCGATACCGTGAAGTACGACGGTGATTACGTGGCCGTACCGGTGAACATTCACCGGGTGAACTGGCTGTGGATCAACCCGGAAGTCTTCAAAAAGGCCGGCATCACCAAGAACCCGACCACCCTCGAAGAATTCTACGCCGCCGGCGACAAGCTCAAGGCTGCGGGCTTCATCCCGCTGGCCCACGGCGGTCAGCCTTGGCAGGACAGCACCGTGTTCGAAGCCGTGGTGCTCTCGGTCATGGGCGTTGATGGTTACAAGAAAGCCCTGGTCGACCTGGACAACAAAGCGCTGACCGGTCCGGAAATGGTCAAGGCGCTGACCGAGCTGAAGAAAGTCGCGACCTACATGGATCAGGACGGCAAAGGCCAGGACTGGAACCTGGAAGCGGCCAAGGTCATCAACGGCAAGGCCGGCATGCAGATCATGGGTGACTGGGCCAAGTCCGAATGGACCGCCGCCAAGAAAGTCGCCGGCAAGGATTACGAGTGCGTGGCCTTCCCGGGGACCGACAAGGCGTTCACCTACAACATCGACTCCCTGGCGGTGTTCAAGCAGAAAGACAAAGGCACTGCGGCCGGTCAGCAGGACATCGCCAAAGTCGTGCTGGGTGAAAACTTCCAGAAAGTCTTCAGCATCAACAAAGGCTCGATCCCGGTACGTAACGACATGTTGAACAACATGGACAAACTCGGTTTCGACTCCTGCGCGCAGACCGCTGCCAAGGACTTCCTGGCAGACGCCAAGTCCGGTGGTCTGCAGCCGAGCATGGCGCACAACATGGCGACCACGCTGGCGGTGCAGGGCGCGTTCTTTGATGTCGTGACCAACTACATCAACGACCCGAAAGCCGACCCGGCCGATGCGGCCAAGAAACTGGGCGCGGCGGTTCAGTCGGCCAAGTAATCCTTGGCCCCTGTAGGAGTGAGCCTGCTCGCGATAGCAGTTTGTCAGGTAACAGATTCATCAACTGACACACCGCAATCGCGAGCAGGCTCACTCCTACAAGGGGACGAGTTGCCCAAGTAGTCCTTTTCTCTCGTACTGGATTTCCCCATGAGTTCTGTTGCTGTGTTCAGCAAGGCCTCGCCGTTCGATGCACTGCAGCGCTGGCTACCGAAACTGGTGCTGGCGCCGAGCATGTTCATCGTGCTGGTGGGCTTCTATGGCTACATCCTGTGGACGTTCGTGCTGTCGTTCACCACCTCGACGTTCCTGCCCAACTACAAGTGGGCCGGCCTGGCGCAATACGCGCGGTTGTTCGACAACGATCGCTGGTGGGTGGCGAGCAAGAACCTCGCGGTGTTCGGTGGCATGTTCATCGGCATCACCCTGGTGATCGGTGTGCTGCTGGCAGTGTTCCTCGACCAGCGCATCCGTCGCGAAGGCTTTATCCGCACCATTTACCTGTACCCGATGGCGCTCTCGATGATCGTCACCGGTACCGCGTGGAAATGGCTGCTCAACCCGGGCATGGGCCTGGACAAATTGTTGCGTGACTGGGGCTGGGAAGGCTTCCGTCTGGACTGGCTGATCGACCCGGATCGCGTGGTCTACTGCCTGGTGATCGCCGCCGTGTGGCAAGCCTCGGGCTTCATCATGGCAATGTTCCTCGCCGGCCTGCGCGGGGTTGATCAGTCGATCATCCGTGCCGCGCAGATCGATGGCGCGAGCATGCCGACCATCTACTGGAAAGTCGTACTGCCAAGCCTGCGTCCGGTGTTCTTCAGTGCGGTGATGATCCTCGCCCACATCGCGATCAAGAGCTTCGACCTGGTCGCGGCGATGACGGCGGGTGGCCCGGGTTATTCCTCCGACCTGCCGGCGATGTTCATGTACTCCTTCACCTTCAGTCGCGGCCAGATGGGCATGGGCTCGGCCAGTGCGATTCTGATGCTCGGTGCGATTCTCGCGATCATCGTGCCTTACCTGTACTCCGAGCTGAGGACCAAGCGTAATGACTAGTCTCGCTGCCAAACCCGCTTTCAGCCTGAGTCGCGTCGCGATCTACGCGGTGCTGATCCTCGCGGTCCTGCTGTACCTGATTCCGCTGGTGGTGATGCTGCTGACCAGTTTCAAGACCCCGGAAGACATCAGCACCGGCAACCTGCTCAGTTGGCCGACCGTGGTCAGCGGCATCGGCTGGGTCAAGGCCTGGGCCACGGTGGACGGTTACTTCTGGAACTCGATCAAGATCACCGTGCCGGCCGTGGTCATCTCCACTGCCATCGGCGCGTTGAACGGCTACGTGCTGTCGTTCTGGCGCTTCCGCGGTTCGCAGCTGTTCTTCGGTCTGCTGCTGTTCGGCTGCTTCCTGCCGTTCCAGACCGTGCTGCTGCCGGCTTCGTTCACCCTCGGCAAGATGGGCCTGGCGAGCACCACCACCGGCCTCGTCTTCGTTCACGTGGTCTATGGTCTGGCGTTTACCACGCTGTTTTTCCGTAACTACTACGTGAGCATTCCCGATGCGCTGATCAAGGCTGCACGGCTGGATGGCGCGGGTTTCTTCACGATCTTCCGGCAGATCATTCTGCCGATGTCGACCCCGATCATCATGGTCTGCCTGATCTGGCAGTTCACCCAGATCTGGAACGACTTCCTGTTCGGTGTGGTGTTCTCCAGCGGTGATTCGCAACCGATCACGGTGGCGCTGAACAACCTGGTCAACACCAGCACCGGCGCCAAGGAATACAACGTTGATATGGCAGCGGCGATGATCGCCGGCCTGCCGACCCTGCTGGTCTATGTGGTCGCAGGCAAGTATTTCGTGCGCGGGCTGACGGCCGGCGCAGTCAAGGGGTAATCATGGCAACGCTCGAACTTCGCAACGTCAACAAGACCTACGGTGCCGGCCTGCCGGACACCCTGAAGAACATCGAACTGTCGATCAAGGACGGTGAGTTCCTGATCCTGGTCGGCCCGTCGGGCTGCGGCAAATCGACCCTGATGAACTGCATCGCCGGCCTCGAGACCATCAGCGGTGGCGCGATCATGATCGGCGATCAGGATGTCAGCGGCATGAGCCCGAAGGATCGTGACATCGCCATGGTGTTCCAGTCCTACGCGCTGTACCCGACCATGAGCGTGCGCGAGAACATCGAGTTCGGTCTGAAAATTCGCAAGATGAGCCAGTCGGCGATCGACGAAGAAGTCGCGCGCGTGGCCAAGCTGCTGCAGATCGAACACTTGCTCAACCGCAAGCCGGGCCAGCTCTCCGGTGGTCAGCAACAGCGGGTGGCGATGGGCCGTGCGTTGGCGCGTCGTCCGAAGATCTATCTGTTCGACGAACCGCTGTCGAACCTCGACGCCAAGCTGCGCGTCGAGATGCGCACCGAAATGAAACTGATGCACCAGCGCCTGAAAACCACCACGGTCTACGTGACCCACGACCAGATCGAAGCAATGACCCTGGGCGACAAAGTGGCGGTGATGAAGGACGGGATCATTCAGCAGTTCGGCACGCCGAAAGAGATCTACAACGACCCGGCCAACCTGTTCGTCGCGAGCTTTATCGGTTCGCCGCCGATGAACTTCATTCCGCTGCGTCTGCAACGCAAGGACGGTCGTCTGCTGGCGCTGCTCGACAGCGGTCAGGCGCGTTGCGAGTTGCCGATGAGCATGCAGGATGCAGGGCTGGAAGATCGCGAAGTGATCCTCGGCCTGCGCCCGGAACAGATTGTTCTGGCGAACGGCGAGGGCAATGGTCTGCCGAGCATCAAGGCCGAAGTGCAGGTCACCGAGCCGACCGGTCCGGACACCCTGGTGTTCGTCAACCTGAATGACACCAAGGTCTGCTGCCGCCTGGCACCGGACGTGGCGCCGCAGGTGGGCGAGACCCTGACCCTGCAATTCGATCCGTCGAAAGTGTTGTTGTTCGATGCCAAGACTGGCGAGCGTCTGGGCGTTGCGGGCCAGGCGCAGACCGAAGCGCGGTCGGCGAACGTGGCCCAGTTCAAGGGTCGCTGAAGAGCAATGTAGGAGTGAGCCTGCTCGCGATGACGGTGTATCAGTCGACAGAGATGTTGAATGTAAAACCGCTATCGCGAGCAGGCTCACTCCTACAAGGAGCAAGCGCTGCCCGGTCTGTCGAGCATCGCAATTTATGTAAACCGCGTTGGAAAAAAACAGTTAATAACAATAAAGACGAGGATGTAGGGATGAAAAAGAAACACGTCAATGCCCGGTTGATCTGCCAAGTGTCAGCTGCGGCGGCATTGGTGCTGGCCGGTAACGCCATGGCGGCGGATGCCTTCAGCTCCGACTCGAAATGGATGACCGGTGACTGGGGTGGCGAGCGGACCAAGCTGATCGAGCAGGGTATCGACATCAAGGCTGACTACGTTGGGGAAATGGGCGCCAACCTGCATGGCGGCTATAACGACGACAAGACCGGTCGCTACAGCGATCAGTTCGGTCTGGGCGTGGCGCTGGATCTGCAAAAACTCTGGGGCTGGGACAACACTCAGGCCAAGATCCAGCTGACCAACCGTAACGGGCAAAACATCTCCAACGACCGCGTTGGCGATCCGCGTGCCGGCACTCTGTCGTCTTCGCAGGAAGTCTACGGTCGTGGCCACATGGTGCGTCTGACCCAGTTGTGGATTCAGCACCAGTTCTTCGACAACAAGCTCGACGTCAAGGCCGGTTACTTCGGTGAAGGCGAAGACTTCAACACCTTCCCGTGCGACTTCCAGAACCTGGCGTTCTGCGGCTCGCAAGTGGGTAACTGGGCGACCAACATCTGGTACAACTGGCCGGTCAGCCAGGCCGCGATCCGTGTGAAGTACAACATCAACGACGAGCTCTACGCGCAGATCGGTGCTTACAACCAGAACCCGTCGCAGCTGGAACACGGCAACGGCTTCAAGCTCAGCGGCAGCGGCACCAAAGGTACTGTGTTGCCGGTTGAATTGGTCTGGTCGCCGAAGGTCAACAGCCTGCCGGGTGAATACCGCGTCGGTTACTACAAGAGCACGGCTGACGCCAATGACGTCCGTGAAGACGTCAACGGCTTCGACGCTGCAACCACTGGCGACGCGTACAAGACCCACAGCAGCAAACACGGCTACTGGTTCGTCGCGCAGCAGCAACTCACCAGCCACAACGGTGATGCTTCGCGCGGTCTGAACATCGCCGCCAACGCCACGTTCCACGACAAGGACACCAACTTCATCGACAACTACCAGTCGGTGATGTTTGTCTACAAGGGCCCGTTCGACGCGCGTCCTAAAGATGACGTCGGCATTGGTGCGGCGCGTATCCACGTCAACGATGACGTGAAGAAAAACGCCGAGTTCCTGAATGCTTCCAACGGTGTTTCGGACTACGACAACCCGGTGTTCTCGCCAATTCGTGAAACCGAATACAACTACGAGATCAACTACGGCTTCCACGTCACCAACTGGCTGACCGTACGCCCTAACCTGCAATACATCACTCACCCGGGTGGTGTGGATGAAGTGGACAACGCTTTGGTCGCTGGCCTGAAAATTCAGTCTACGTTCTAACGCTGTTGCGATAAGCTCCTCTCTATGTGCGCATATTTGCGGACAGCCAAGGCTGTCCGCTTTTTTTTGCGACTCGTATACAAGGTTTGTGTCGTGCCCATTTGTGGCGAGGGAGCTCGCTCCCGCTCTGCTGCGCAGCAGTCGTAAATCCTGATGATGAGGTTTAAATGACACACCGCAGTGAATGGTTTTGGGGCCGCTTCGCAGCCCAGCGGGAGCAAGCTCCCTCGCCACAAGAGCAATGTGGATTGTTGAGTACCCCCATGATTTTCAGGACCGTGGCCAATGCATGAGCATCCGCTGCAACGCTTCTTCAAATCCCTGCGCGAGCGACCGGTGTTCGCCTGGGAGCGCTATCAGATGCGCGATGTGCTGGTGATCGACCATCCGCTGTGTCAGGCGGTGTTCAGCCGCCAGGGCGCGCAGTTGCTGCACTTTCAGCCACGCGGGCAGAAACCGTGGCTGTGGTGTGCGGCAAAGTGGCCCCACGTTGGCGCCATTCGCGGCGGCGTGCCGGTGTGCTGGCCGTGGTATGGCCGCCATCCGAGCGAAAATGCCTGGCCATCCCATGGCTGGGCACGACTGCTCGACTGGAAATTGCTCGACAGCAGCAGCGCCGAAGATGGCGTACGTCTGCATTGGCAATTGCAGCTGTGCGACTGGCAGGTTGACCTGCACGCGCACCTGGGTGAACGCATGGAGTTACGCCTGAGCACCGAGCATCAGGACGACATGCCGTGCCAATTGAGCCAGGCTTTGCACGCTTACTGGCGTATTGGTGATGTCGGTGAGATAGCGCTGTCTGGGCTTGAAGGTGCGCAGGGTTATGACCAACTGAGCCGCCAGTCCTGTCAGCAGGAAGGCGAGTTGCGCGTCGATGGCGGCTGTCAGCGGGTGTTCCAGCACGACGGCGAATTACAGCTCAAGGATCACGCCTGGCAGCGCGAGTTGTGCATCGATACCGGTGATAGCGGCGATACCGTGGTCTGGCATCCTGGCTCGCGCCCCCTGTTGGGCGTGAGCTGGGATGAAGTGACGGAGTTCGTTTGTGTCGAAGCGGCGGCGGGCGGTACCGACAGCCTGCATCTGGCGCCGGGGGAGAAGGCGCATTTGAGTTTGCAGGCGTGGGCTGCTGCCTAGATCTGTGGTGTGTCTGCTGACGCCTTCGCGAGCAAGCCCGCTCCCACAGGTGATCGGGTTCCTTCAATTGGAATGCCATCTACTGTGGGAGCGGGCTTGCTCGCGAAGAGGCCGGATCAATCAGCCTAAATTCTGGATCAGTTGAACTCATCACCCACCGGATACCGGCTGGCATTCAAGCTCTCTTTGATCTTGCGCAGATGCGGCTGGAAGTCCACCCCGCGACGCAGCGTCATGCCGGTCGCCAGCACATCCAGTACCGTCAACTGAATGATCCGCGAGGTCATCGGCATATAGATGTCGGTGTCTTCCGGCAGCGGAATGTTCAGGCTCAGGGTACTGGCTTTGGCCAGCGGTGAATTCTCGGCGGTCAGGCCCAGCACCGAAGCGCCGTTCTCCCGGGCGATGCGCGCCACTTCCACCAGTTCGCGGGTGCGGCCGGTGTAGGAAATGATCACGAACAGCTCACCGGTATGCGCCACCGAAGCAATCATTCGCTGCATCAGCACATCGGCATGGGCGGTGACGGCGAGGTTGAAACGGAAGAATTTGTGCTGCGCATCCAAAGCCACAGGCGCTGACGCACCGAGGCCGAAGAAGTGAATCTGCCGCGCCTGAATCAACAGGTCGACGGCGCGGCTGATCAGGTTCGGATCGAGCGCCTGACAAGCACTGTCCAGCGAAGCGATGGCGCTGCCGAAAATCTTCTGCGTGTACGCCTCGGGATTGTCATCGGCCTCCACTGCACGGCTGACATACGCTGCGCCACTGGCCAGGCTTTGCGCCAGTTGCAGCTTGAGTTCAGGGTAGCCGCTGACACCGAACGAACGGCAGAAACGGTTGACCGTCGGCTCGCTCACCGATGCGGCCTGGGCGAGGGCGGCGATGCTGAAGCGGGTGGCCTGCTGCGGGTTGAGCAGGATCACCTCGGCGACTTTGCGTTCGGCCTTGTTCAGCTCTTCAAGGCGACTCTGGATCTGTTCCAGTAAATTTCGCACGCGGTCCATATGGAATTCCTAATTCACCTGCGCAAAGGTGCGCCGGGCTATGCAAATTGGGCCTTTGATGTGGCCCGTAACGGTGGCCTATCCTACTGGTGGCTCCGACCGACCACCACTCGGAATCTGTATTTTGCGAAAATGTTGTGGTTATTACTACATTTTCCCTTGAGTGATGCCTTGAAAAAAGGTATTTGTAGCTTAACTTGATAAAAGAACAAACATCATGCCTTCGATTACGGTTGAACCGTGCACCTTTGCCTTGTTCGGCGCTCTGGGCGATCTGGCCCTGCGCAAGCTGTTTCCTGCCCTTTATCACCTCGATGGCGCCGACCTGTTGCACGAGGACACGCGCATCATCGCGCTGGCCCGTGAACCCGGTTCCGAGCAGCAGCACATGGCGTTCATCGCCGCCGAATTGCGCCGTTACGTCGGCAAAGAGCTGGACGAGGCCGTGGCCGAGCGCTTTCTGGCGCGCCTGAGCTACCTGCACGTCGACTTCCTCAAGGCTGAAGACTATGTGGCGCTGGCCGAAGCGGCCGGCAGCGCGCAACGCATGATTGCCTACTTCGCCACACCGGCAGCGGTGTACGGCGCGATCTGCGAGAACCTGGCGAAAGTCGGTCTGGCAGAAAACACCCGCGTGGTCCTGGAAAAGCCGATCGGCTCCGATCTGGAATCCTCGCGCAAGGTGAACGACGCCGTGGCGCAGTTCTTCCCGGAGAACCGCACCTACCGCATTGACCACTACCTGGGCAAAGAGACCGTCCAGAACCTGATCGCCCTGCGTTTCGCCAACAGCCTGTTCGAAACCCAGTGGAACCAGAATTACATCTCCCACGTGGAAATCACCGTGGCCGAGAAGGTCGGCATCGAAGGCCGCTGGGGCTATTTCGACAAGGCCGGCCAACTGCGCGACATGATCCAGAATCACCTGTTGCAGCTGCTGTGCCTGATCGCCATGGACCCGCCGGCCGACCTGTCCGCCGATAGCATCCGTGATGAAAAGGTAAAGGTGCTCAAGGCCCTGGCGCCGATCAGCCCGGAAGGCCTGACCACCCAAGTGGTGCGCGGTCAGTACATCGCCGGCCACAGCGAAGGCAAATCCGTGCCGGGCTACCTCGAAGAGCCGAATTCCAACACCCAGAGCGACACCGAAACCTTCGTCGCCCTGCGTGCCGACATCCGCAACTGGCGCTGGGCCGGCGTGCCGTTCTACCTGCGCACCGGCAAGCGCATGCCGCAGAAACTGTCGCAGATCGTCATCCACTTCAAGGAACCGTCGCACTACATTTTCGCGCCGGAACAGCGCCTGCAGATCAGCAACAAACTGATCATCCGTCTGCAACCGGACGAAGGCATTTCCTTGCGGGTGATGACCAAGGAGCAGGGCCTGGACAAGGGCATGCAACTGCGCAGCGGCCCGCTACAACTGAATTTCTCCGACACCTGGCGCAGCGCGCGGATCCCCGATGCCTACGAGCGGTTGTTGCTGGAAGTGATGAACGGCAATCAGAACCTGTTTGTCCGTAAAGATGAAATCGAAGCCGCGTGGAAGTGGTGTGACCAGTTGATCGCCGGCTGGAAGAAGTCCGGTGACGCGCCCAAGCCGTATGCGGCCGGGTCGTGGGGGCCGATGAGCTCGATTGCACTGATTACGCGGGACGGGAGGTCGTGGTATGGCGATATCTGATGTGAAACTGCCCGCGGGCGTGAATGCCCACGAATTCAAGAGCCCGGTGCTGTTGGCCGAAGGTCTGGCGCTGAACGTCGCCAAGCAGTTGAGCGATGCCATCGCTGCACGCGGCAACGCGGTGCTGGTGGTCTCAGGCGGTCGCAGCCCGGTGGCGTTTTTTCAGCACCTGGCCAAGCAGGAGCTGGACTGGTCGAAGGTCGTCGTGACCCTCGCCGACGAACGCTGGGTACCGGTCGAACACGCCGACAGCAATGCCGGCCTGCTCAAGCAGTACCTGCTCAAAGGGCCGGCCGCCAAGGCGCAGTTCCTCAGCCTCTACAGCGCGGCGGCCAACGTCGAGCAGGCTGCGGAACAGGCCGACCGTCTGCTCGCGGAATTGCCGCCGATCGACGTGCTGGTGCTGGGCATGGGCGATGACGGTCACACCGCGTCGCTGTTCCCCGACAGCCCGAACCTGACTGAAGCCTTGCAGGCTGACGGCAGCCGTCGCTGCTGGCCAATGCTGGCGCCGAGTGTGCCGCGTCAACGTCTGACCATGAGCCGTGCGCTGCTGGCTTCGGCGAAGCACAAGATTCTGTCGATTTCCGGTCAGTCGAAACTGACCACTCTGAATGCCGCACTGGCATCCGACGACGTCGCGGCCATGCCGGTGCGCGCGTTTCTGCAACCTACGTTAGAGATTTACTGGTGCCCATGAGCCAAGGATCAGCCGCTATGAAAAATCCATCCCCGACCGTTTCCATGGCGGACAAAGTTGCCCTGATCGACAGCCTCTGCGCCAAGGCGCGGATCCTGCCAGTGATCACCATCGCCCGTGAACAGGACGTGCTGCCACTGGCCGACGCTCTGGCCGCCGGTGGCCTGACCGCGCTGGAAGTGACCCTGCGTTCGCAGTTCGGTCTCAAGGCGATCCAGATCCTGCGTGAGCAGCGTCCGGAACTGGTGACCGGTGCCGGCACCGTGCTTGATCGCAACATGCTTGCAGCAGCGGAAGCGGCGGGTTCGCAATTCATCGTTACCCCAGGCATCACCCGTGACCTGCTCGAAGCCAGCGTCGACAGCCCGATTCCGCTGTTGCCCGGCATCAGCAACGCCTCTGGCATCATGGAAGGCTATGGCCTGGGCTATCGCCGCTTCAAGCTGTTCCCGGCGGAAGTCAGCGGTGGCGTGGCAGCGATCAAGGCCCTTGGCGGCCCGTTCGGCGAAGTGAAATTCTGCCCGACCGGCGGTGTTGGCCCGGCCAACATCAAGAGCTACATGGCGCTGAAAAACGTCATGTGCGTGGGCGGTAGCTGGATGCTCGATCCCGAATGGATCAAGAACGGCGACTGGGCGCGCATTCAGGAATGCACCGCCGAGGCCCTGGCGCTGCTGGACTAAACGTTTTACCTGACACTTCGTTGTGTGTTCTACGGCTTTACGGTGCGCTTGGTCGGTGCACCGTTTTTTTTTGCCCGGCAAAAATACTCATGGAAACGGCGCGACACATAGTTACCGCACCGCGGGGCTCGTGCGCCGTTAATCTGCGTTCATCTTATGGAAAAGAGAACGCGTCATGGAACGAGACACTTCAACCGCACCGTCACCATCGATCTATCAGTTGGCCCCCGAGCAGATCGCCGGGCCGTACTTTCGCAATCCGAAGTTGCTGCGGCGCAACATCAGCGAAGGCGCCGAAGGCCTGCCCTTGCTGCTGCGCCTGAGCATTGTCGACGCGATGACCGGTCAACCGGTGAGCGGAGCATTGGTGGACATCTGGCACTGCAATGCACGAGGCGCCTATTCGGGGTGGAGCCGGATCAATCCGGATCTGGAGGTCGGCTCCGATGCCATCGGCTCGGTGCCGCGCACCGACGATGACACTTACCTGCGCGGCAGCCAGTTCTGTGACCAGCAGGGGCGGGTGCGCTTCACCACCATCTATCCGGGGTTCTATGCCGGTCGGGCGCTGCACATTCATGTGGCGGTGCGCATGGTCAGCGGCAGTGAATATCTGGAGGAGCGCAACGTGGCCTGGGTCGGTCAGCTGTATTTCCCCGAAGTGGTGTCACGCGCGGTACTCAATGCCCGTGACTATCGCGGGCGAGCCTCGACACCCTTGAACAATGCCGATGACAGCTACTACAGCAACATGCGCGGCGAAGATTCGACCCTGACCGTGTGGCCGATCGGCCGCGACTCTCACGAGGACGGTTTCTTCGGCCACCTGACCATCGGCATCGACACCTTTGCCGCCTCGTCGCAGATCAAACCCGAGGACTTCGACAAGTACACCGTGTGAACCGATCAACGCAGCTCGTTGAGTGCACGGGTCAGCAACTGCATGTCAGCCGCAGTGGTGGTCAGCCCCGGCGTGATGCGAATGCTCGGCCCGCTCGCTGCGCCGTTGCGTACCACGGTGAACAGGTTGTACTCGTTGAGCAGGCGCTCGACCATTGCCTGTTGATCGGCGTGGCGAGTGAAACGCATCGAGGTGATTCCGCAATACAGGCGCGGATCGTCCGGGGTCATCACCTCGATCCCCGGCAGGTGCCGCACCGCGCTGACCCACAGATTGCGCAGGTAATTGAGCCGGGCGCTTTTGGCCGCAGCGCCGCCGAGCGAGCGGTGCTCCTCGAGCGCCAGCGGCAGCGACATCAGTGCCGGAATGTTCGGCGTGCTGTACGGCGTGCGGGCGCGGATGTCGGTGGCCGGAAAGTGCATTTCGCCCATGTCCGGATCGATGTCGGCCAGGCGCTGCGGGGCGATGTACAGAAAGCCCAAGGTCAATGGCGCGCCAATCCACTTGTGCAGGTTGAAACCGGCGAAGGCGATGCCCATTGCCTCAAGGTTGAACTCGATCTGGCCAAGGGCGTGAGCGCCGTCGAGGATGATGTCCACGCCATGCTGTTTCGCCAGTTCGGCGATGGCCTGCACCGGCATCACCAGACCGGTGCGGTGGGTAACATGGGTCAGGGCCATCAGTTTGAGTTTCGGATAGCGGATGAAGGCTTCGCGGTAACTGTCCAGCAGGCTGTCGAAACTGGCCGGGTGAGTGTGGTTGATCTCGATCACGTCGACGCCGCGATGGCGTGACAGCCAGCGCATGGCACCTTTCACCGTGTCGTATTCCAGGTCGCTGATCAGCACCTGATCGCCCGGAAGCAGGCGATTGTAATTGCGGATCAGCGATTGCAGCGCATCACTGGCGTTGCGGGTGAAGGCCACGCTCTGCGCGCGCACACCGATGGTCTCGGCCAGTTGCGCACGGATCTCCAGGCTGTCGTGCTGTTCGAAACGCTGGCGCACGTACACCGAGTTGCTGGTGTTGATCAGCTCGATATTGCGCTGATAGTCCTCGATCACTGTGCGCGACATGCGCCCGAAGTAACCGTTCTCCAGGTTCAGCGGGCCGGTTTGCGCTTCGTAACGATCGGCGAAGGTTTGCCAGAACGCTTCGTCACGGGCACGGCGGGTGTTATCAGGCATGGTCGAGGCTCTAGGGAGGAGGGCGCTTCAGTGGCGCGGGGCAGGTTTGCCGTGTTTGGCGCGTAACGGTTCGAGCAGGTCCGACAGGCCGTTATGGTCGATTTCCTGCATCAGCGCCAGCAGTCCGCCGAGTTCGCCGTGAGGAAAACCCTCGCGGGCAAACCAGTTCAGGTAAGGCCCCGGCAGGTCGGCAATGATTCGGCCCTTGTACTTGCCGAAGGGCATTTCACGGGTGATCAGCAGTTCAAGTTTTTCAGGATTCATCAGTGGCAGTCATCTGGATTCAATCAGTCAGGAAAATACAGGCATTCTGCATGCAGGCCAAATGACAGATCATGCAAATAACCGTGATACAGATAGTTCAAATATCTTTAAGTTGTTGAAAAATAACGATTTATTTTTGAATGAAAAGCTGGCACGCACACTGCAATAACCCTTGCATCTTCAACCAACCGCAAGGAATTGAAAAATGACTGACATGAATAAAGAAGCGATCTCTGTACTCAACGACCTGATCGAAACCTGCAAGGACGGCCAGGAAGGGTTCAAGACTTGCGCTGAAGACATCAAGCATCCAGAACTCAAAACCCTGTTCGTGACCCGTTCTGCCGATTGCGCGACTGCCGCCGCTGAACTGCAGGCTGAAGTGCGTAAACTGGGCGGTGATCCGGAAACCTCTACCAGCGTCAGCGGTGACCTGCACCGTCGCTGGGTCGACGTCAAAGCCATGTTCACTGGCAAGGACGAAGAGGCTGTGCTGAACGAAGCCGAGCGCGGTGAAGACCACGCCCTGAAGGCCTATCGTGAAGCCATCGAGAAAATCAACAAGCACGGCCTGGTAGGTATTCGTGACCTGGTTGAGCGTCAGTACCACGGCGTACAACGCAACCACGACCAAGTGAAAGCCCTGCGTAACCAGGCTCGCGCTCGTTCGTAAGCCACGCTAAAAAACTGTGGGAGCGGGCTTGCTCGCGAAGCGGTGTGTCATGCAACGATGCTGTTGCTGACACGACCCCTTCGCGAGCAAGCCCGCTCCCACTTTTGTTTTGTGTACCTGATGATCAGCCGATGCTGATCGCCGGCAGCGTCGGCAAGGTCACGGTCTGCTGCTTGCGCGGTGCCAGAATTTCGGCCTCGCCATCCACCACCAGCTCATCGCGCTGGTTGAACACGCGAGTGGCGATGCGCACGCGAAACTTCGGCAGCTTCTCAAGGATTTCCAGGCGCACGGTCAGGGTATCGCCAATCTTCACCGGCTTCTGAAAGCTCATCTGCTGACCGATGTAGATGGTGCCCGGCCCAGGCAGCTCGCACGCTACGGCCGCGCTGATCAGTGCACCGCTGAACATGCCGTGGGCGATGCGTTCCTTGAACATGCTGGCAGCGGCGAACTCGGCGTCCAGGTGCACCGGGTTGTGGTCGCCCGACATCGCGGCGAACAGCTGAATGTCGCGCTCTTCGACAGTCTTGCTGTAGCTGGCGGTCTGGCCGACTTCGAGGGCTTCGTAAGGGATGTTGGTAACCTGGGTCATCGGTCTTGATTCCTGTGACGGATTAAAGTGAATCCACAAAAATTATTCGCTGCGATGGGGGCGGCGATGGCTCAGCGCCTGGTCGATCCAGGTCAGCACATCGGCAATCACTTCGTCGCGATTGGTTTCGTTGAACAATTCGTGCCGCGCCTGCGGGTAGATCTTCAGTTGCAGGTTCTGGCTGCCGGCCGAGCGCAACGCTTCGGCCAGATCTGTCAGACGCTTGCCTTCGCTCACCGGATCACATTCACCGCCGATCACCAGCAGCGGCAGGCCCGGGTCGATCTGGGCGAGATTGGACGCTTTGCTGATCTGCTGCAAGCCGCCGAGCAAGTCGATCCACAATTGATTGGTGCAGCGGAAGCCACACAACGGGTCGTTGGCATACAGATCGACCTCGACCGGGTCGCGGCTCAGCCAGTCGAACGGCGTGCGCGCCGGTTTGAATTTTTTGTTGAACGAGCCGAACGACAACCACTCGATCAGCGCACTGCGGCCCTTGCCGCCCTGACGCAGTTTTTCGAAACGGGCGATTTGCCGTGCGGCGCCGTAAAGCGCCACCGGCTGGAAGTTCGAACCGCTGAGAATCGCCCCGTGCAGGCTGGCGCTGTGATGCAGCAGATAACCCTGAGCGAGGTAGCTGCCCATGCTGTGCCCGAGCAGGATGATTGGCACGTCGGGATGCTGCTGGCCGATGTGCTGATTGAGGCTGGCCAGATCGCCGATCACCTTGCACCAGCCGTCGTCATCGGCGAAATGCCCGAGCGTCCCGTGTTCGGCGGTTTTGCCATGGCCGCGCAGATCCGGGGCGTACACACCGTAGCCTTGTTCACAGAACGCATTCGCCAGCCGCTCGTAGCGCGCGCTGTGTTCGGCCATGCCGTGGGCCAGCAGGATCAGCGCTTTCAAGGGCGCGGCAGGCAACCACTGGTTGACGAACAGGCGGCTGCGGTCACTCGCGTCCAGCCAAAAGCCTCGGTGGATCATGGCAATTCCTTTTTATCGAGCGGTATCGGCCCGCAGTCGTTGCATTGTATAGCGCGTCCGATCAGCTCACGCCACGGCAGGAAGATTCATACGATCAATGTCGCCATCGCCCATATTTGCCTCAATGGCCATAACTGCTAGTGTCCGTGAAGCTCCGCTTTTTGCTTTGTGCCCTCAGGGATCAGCGCGAAACCACAGAAAAGCGGCTCCCGGATCGATTCAGGTAAAGAGGACAAGAACAATGCAACCTGATTTCTGGAATGACAAACGCCCCGCCGGCGTACCACTGGACATCGACATGGGCGAGTTCAAGTCGGTGATCGAGGTGTTTGAGCGTTCCTGCAAGAAATTCGCGGACCGTCCGGCCTTCAGCAATATGGGCGTGACCCTGACCTACGCTGAACTCGAGCGCTACAGCGCGGCGTTCGCCGGTTACCTGCAAGCCCACACCGATCTGGTGCCGGGGGATCGCATCGCGGTGCAGATGCCCAACGTGCTGCAATATCCGATTGCCGTGTTCGGTGCCTTGCGCGCCGGGCTGATCGTGGTCAACACCAACCCGCTGTACACCGCGCGCGAGATGCGCCACCAGTTCAAGGATTCCGGTGCCCGCGCGCTGGTGTACCTGAACATGTTCGGGCAGAAGGTCCAGGAAGTGCTGCCGGACACTGACATCCAGTACCTGATCGAAGCGAAGATGGGCGACATGCTGCCCACCGCCAAGGGCTGGCTGATCAACACCGTGGTCAGCAAAGTGAAGAAAATGGTCCCGGACTATTCGCTGCCGCAGGCGATCTCGCTCAAGAGTGCGCTGCGCCTGGGCCGTGGTCTGGGGATCAAGCCGCTGAAAGTCGGTCTCGACGACATCGCCGTGTTGCAATACACCGGCGGCACCACCGGCCTGGCCAAGGGCGCGATGCTGACCCACGGCAACCTCGTGGCGAACATGCAGCAGGTGCGCGCGTGTCTTGCGCAGTTGGGGCCGGACGGTCAGCCATTGCTGCGCGAAGGGCAGGAGGTGATGGTGGCGCCATTGCCGCTGTACCACATCTATGCCTTCACCGCGAACTGCATGTGCATGATGGTTTCCGGCAACCACAACGTGCTGATCACCAATCCGCGCGACATCGCAGGCTTCATTAAAGAGCTGAAGAACTGGCGCTTCTCGGCGTTGCTCGGACTGAATACGTTGTTCGTCGCGCTGATGGAGCACCCGGACTTCAAGACCCTGGATTTCTCCAGCCTCAAGCTGACCAACTCCGGCGGTACCGCGCTGGTCAAGGCCACCGCCGAGCGCTGGGAGCAGATCACCGGTTGCCGCATCACCGAGGGTTACGGCCTCACGGAAACATCGCCGGTGGCCTGCACTAACCCGTATGGCGACAAGTCGCGTCTGGGCACCGTCGGTCTGCCGGTGCCGGGTACGCTGCTGAAGGTCATCGATGACGAGGGTGTCGAGCAGCCGATGGGCGAGCGTGGCGAGCTGTGCATCAAAGGCCCGCAGATCATGAAAGGCTACTGGCACAAACCCGAAGCCACCGCCGAAGTGCTGGATGCCGAGGGCTGGTTCAAGTCCGGTGATATCGCGGTGATCGACCCGGACGGCTTCGTACGCATCGTCGATCGCAAGAAGGACATGATCATCGTCTCCGGTTTCAACGTGTACCCCAACGAGATCGAAGACGTGGTGATGGCCCACCCGAAAGTCGCCAACTGCGCGGTGATCGGCGTGCCGGACGAGCGTTCGGGCGAAGCGGTGAAGCTGTTTGTGGTGGCGCGGGAAACCGGGGTCAGCCTCGAAGAACTGAAGGCGTACTGCAAAGAGAATTTCACCGCTTACAAGGTGCCGAAACACATCGTGCTGCGTGAGTCGTTGCCGATGACGCCGGTCGGGAAGATTCTGCGGCGGGAGTTGCGCGACATTGCCTGATTGGTGAATGGCCGCGCGTGGCGCGGATCGCGGGCAAGCCACGCTCCCACAGGGATCTCCACCAACCTTGTGGGAGCGGGCTTGCCCGCGATGCTTTTTGGGGGGTGAAGGCCCGGAAAACCGGGGCTTTCAGGGTGGTATAGGATTTTTGCTCTAAAATGACTGCTGGAAAGTCTTGAGTCACTAAAGTGACCATGGAGGCCGCTTTTGGCTCTAGTCGGCCCTCGGCAAAGCTGCTACTCTCGGCGCGCTTTGTGACTTCTCGGCCTGTAGAAAAGCCAGATTCACCAATACAAAACACACACCAATAATAATCGCATCAAATGCGGTGAAGAATTCGCGTTGCTGAGGAGTGGGCTTCCATGATCGAAGACTTTTGGAAGGATAAATACCCGGCTGGAATTGCTGCCGACATCAATCCAGACGAGTACCCGAATATTCAGGCAGTGTTGAAGCAATCCTGCCAACGCTTCGCCAACAAGCCGGCTTTCAGCAACCTGGGCAAGACAATCACCTACGGTGAACTGTACGAATTGTCCGGTGCGTTTGCCGCGTATCTGCAACAGCATACCGACTTGCAGCCCGGTGATCGAATCGCCGTGCAACTGCCCAACGTTCTGCAGTACCCGGTCGCCGTCTTCGGTGCGATCCGCGCCGGGCTGATCGTGGTCAACACCAACCCGCTGTACACCGCGCGGGAAATGGAACACCAATTCAATGACTCCGGCGCCAAAGCCCTGGTCTGCCTGGCCAACATGGCGCACCTGGCGGAAGCCGTGGTGCCAAAAACCGGGGTCAAGCACGTCATCGTCACCGAAGTCGCCGACCTGCTGCCGCCGGTCAAGCGCCTGCTGATCAACAGCGTGATCAAGTACGTGAAGAAGATGGTCCCGGCCTATCACCTGCCCAAAGCCGTCAAGTTCAACGACGTGCTGAGCAAGGGCCAGGGCCAGCCGGTGGCCGAAGCCAATCCGCACAGCAGCGATGTCGCGGTGTTGCAGTACACCGGCGGCACCACCGGCGTGGCCAAAGGCGCGATGCTCACCCATCGCAACCTCGTCGCCAATATGCTGCAGTGCAAGGCGCTGATGGGTTCCAACCTCAATGAAGGCTGCGAGATCCTGATCACCCCGCTGCCGCTGTACCACATCTATGCGTTCACCTTTCATTGCATGGCGATGATGCTGATCGGCAACCACAACATCCTGATCAGCAACCCGCGCGACCTGCCGGCGATGGTCAAGGAACTGTCGAAGTGGAAGTTCAGCGGCTTCGTTGGCCTGAACACGCTGTTCGTCGCGCTGTGCAACAACGAAGGTTTCCGCAAGCTGGATTTCTCCAATCTGAAAGTCACCCTGTCCGGCGGCATGGCCCTGCAACTGGCCGCCGCCGAGCGCTGGAAAGCGGTGACCGGTTGCTCGATCTGCGAAGGTTACGGCATGACCGAAACCAGCCCGGTGGCCACGGTCAACCCGATCCAGAACATTCAGATCGGCACCATCGGCATTCCGGTGCCGTCGACCCTGTGCAAAGTCATTGACGATGCCGGTGTCGAGCAGCCCATGGGCGAAATCGGCGAGCTGTGCGTCAAGGGCCCGCAAGTGATGAAGGGCTACTGGCAGCGTCAGGAAGCCACCGACGAGATCCTCGACAGCGAAGGCTGGCTGAAGACCGGTGACATCGCGCTGATCCAGCCCGATGGCTACATGCGCATTGTCGATCGCAAGAAAGACATGATCCTAGTCTCCGGTTTCAACGTTTACCCGAACGAACTGGAAGACGTGCTGGCGACCCTGCCGGGTGTGTTGCAGTGCGCGGCCATCGGCGTGCCGGACGAGAAGTCGGGCGAGGCGATCAAGATCTTTATCGTGGCCAAACCGGGCGTGACCCTGACCAAGGAAACCGTGATGGACCACATGCGCGCCAACGTCACCGGTTACAAGGTGCCGCGTTCGGTGGAGTTCCGCGATGCGCTGCCGACCACCAACGTCGGCAAGATCCTGCGCCGTGAGTTGCGTGATGAAGAGCTGAAGAAGATCAAGGCCAAGTCCGCCGCCTGAAGCAAAAAGCCCCGCAGATGCGGGGCTTTTTGTTGGTAGGTGGTGGATCTGTAGTGACTGTGATGCCGCCTTCGCGAGCAAGCCCTCTCCCACATTCAACCGCGTTCCTCCAGTTGGAATACAGTCAAATGTGGGAGCGGGCTTGCTCGCGAAGCTTTTCGGTTACTGCCGGAACGGCGCGAAATTCACGTTGGTTCCCGCCGGACGCATGTCCTGCAGATACGAATCCTTGTCCGCACTCAATTCCAGGCTCAATGCCGCCTTGCGCTTGCCTTGGTTGCGAATCACCAGGCCTTCGAGCTTTTCGCGCAGGAACACGGTCGGCACTTTCAGGTGCAGCAGTTCGTCGGTGGCCGGGGTGTGCATCAGCAGGTGAATCCACTCGTACTGACCGACGGCGAGGCGCGTCACCGGCAGGTCGAACCACCAGATGTTGCGGTTGCGGTTCAATTCGGCGAAGTGGCAGTTGTTGGTGCCGAGCACAGCGCCGCCCAGTTCCTGGTTGCGACGGGCAATGGCCTGCTTTTTATCGAGTTTCATAACATTCCTGCGGGATCTGATCGTTGGCGCACCGCGCCCATAGCTGCGCATTCTCGGGGCTTGCGGGGTAAACATAAAGCCCAACCTGCATGGCACGACGAAATGAACGGCAAAAATAAATGAAACTCGTGGCAAACCCGGCCAGTCAATCATTACGTACTGACTTTTCCCCTTCAATGCACCAAGGAGAAACACCATGAGTAGCGCTGGCGATAAAGTAAAAGGCATGGCTAACGAAGCAGTCGGCAACGTCAAGCAAGGCGTCGGCAAAGCAACCGACAACACCAAGCTGCAAGCCGAAGGCAAACTGCAAGAGAAAAAAGGCGAAGCCCAGCAAGCTGTCGGCAAAGCCAAAGACGCCATCAAGAAAGGTGTCGACAAGGCGTAATTCCGCCTTGAACGAAACACACGAGCGGCCATCCAAGGATGGCCGTTTTTGTGTCAAAACCCGACAGCCATCCACGAAGGTCGCCAAGTAGGCTACCGTGATGTAGAAAACGGCCCCTGAGTCGCCACGACTTCAACCTGTAATGCGGCGAAAGGAGACGCGAATGATTTTTCCAGATATGAAAGGTCTGCCACTGCACCGGGTGATGGTGCGCACGGTCACTGAATTCGTCGACGACGAGATGTCGACCTACGCCTCGGCACTGGCCTACCAGATGCTGTTCTCGCTGTTCCCGTTCATTCTGTTCCTGATTGCCCTGATCGGTTTCCTGCACCTGCCGGACTTCTTTAGCTGGTTGCGCCTGCAGTCGGAACTGGTGCTGCCACCGCAGGCGCTGGAACAGGTCAACCCGGTGATCGATCAGTTGCAGCAGTCCAAGGGCGGCTTGCTTTCGGTCGGTATCGTCATCGCCCTGTACACCGCGTCTGCCGGCGTGCGGCTGATGATGAGCGCGATGAACGCCGCTTACGACGTGGTCGAGGGCCGGCCGATCTGGAAGCGTTTCCCGCTGTCGGTGTTCTACACCGTCGGCATTGCCGGCATGTTGCTGGTGGCGGCCGCACTGATGGTGCTCGGGCCGCAAGTGATGGGCTGGATTGCCGCGCAGGTGGGGCTGGAAGACTTCATCGTCACTGTGTGGACGATTGCGCGCTGGCCGGTGATCGTGTTTCTGATGATGGTCGCGGTGGCGCTGATCTATTACGTGATGCCCGACGTCAAACAGGAATTCCGTTTCATCACCCCCGGCTCGGTACTCGCCGTGGTGGTGTGGATCATCGCCTCACTGGGCTTTGCGTTCTACGTCAAAACCTTCGCCAACTACAACGCGATGTATGGCAGCATCGGGGCGATCATCGTGCTGTTGCTGTATTTCTACATTTCCTCGGCGGTGCTGCTGCTCGGCGCCGAGATGAATGCGGTGATCGAACACATGTCCAGCGAGGGCAAGGACGAGGGCGAGAAAGTCCCCGGCGAACTCGATGAACATCCCAAACAACATGTCTCTGGCCTGGGGCGTGACCACTCGCTCAAGCCGGACACTGACGAAGCCCGACCATGATCCGTGAAATCCTCAAAATGGGCGACGAACGCCTGCTGCGCATTGCTCCACCCGTGCCGCCGGAAATGTTCGACAGCCCCGAGCTGTGGCAACTGATCGATGACATGTTCCAGACCATGGAAAGTGTCGGTGGCGTCGGCCTCGCCGCGCCGCAGATCGGCGTCGACCTGCAACTGGTGATCTTCGGTTTCGAGCACAGCGAACGTTATCCGGACGCCGAAGCGGTGCCGCAGACGATCCTGATCAATCCGCTGATCACGCCGCTGAGTCCGCTGACCGACGAGGGCTTTGAGGGCTGTCTGTCGGTGCCCGGCCTGCGCGGTGCGGTGGATCGTTATCAGCAGATTCGCTACGAAGGCTTTGATCCCAAGGGCGAGCCGATCGTACGCGTGGCGTCAGGCTTCCATGCGCGGGTAGTGCAGCACGAATGCGATCATCTGATCGGCCGCTTGTATCCGTCGCGGATTACCGATTTCAGCAAGTTCGGCTTTACCGAAGTGATGTTTCCGGATCTCGATCCCACAGCCGATGACTGATCCTGAGAACACCTCTATCCCAATGTGGGAGCGGGCTTGCTCGCGAAGGCGTCGTATCAGTCAATTGATGCAGCGACTGACACGACGCCTTCGCGAGCAAGCCCGCTCCCACATTGGGATAGAGGTGTTCTCAGGATCAGTCATCGGCTGTGGGATCGAGATCCGGAAACATCACTTCGGTAAAGCCGAACTTGCTGANCGTATCAGTCAATTGATGCAGCGACTGACACGACGCCTTCGCGAGCAAGCCCGCTCCCACAAGGGTATCTGTGATCTTAGATTGAATGTGGTTCCAGCCCCATTGCAATCATCGGCTTGCTCCGCGCATACCGGCTCAACCGCTCGGCCAGTGCGTAGGGCAGGGCGGGATCGAAACTGAAACCGCGCCGCTCGTAAAACCCGCGCAAGTCCGGATGACAGAACAGCCACACCGGCTCCTGCAAATCCTTCACCGCCGCCGTGATCAACTCTCCGGCGATCCCTTGCTCACGGCAACCCGGATCAACAAACAATCCGGTCAACCAGTACCCGCCCGCCACCGGCCGCAAGCACAATGCGGCAACGATGTCCTCTCGACGGGCCACCCACAACTGCGCATCGCGCACCGCCTTCATCGACGATTGGTGGCTGCGGTAAAACTTGTTCATCAACGGCCACAACGGCTCGTCGAGCAGGACGTATCGGGTATCGGGCATGGGATCGGACTGGCGGCGGGCAAAGCGCCGATTATAAAAGAACGCGCGACGCGCGATAGGTGTATACCTGAGCCTACATCCCTGTGAGTGGAGTACGCATCATGTCCAAAGGTATGGATTCAAAGAAAGCCGCGAAGAAGAAACCGGTGAAGACGGCGATTGAAAAGCGTGCAGAGAAGAAAGCCAAGAAGGTCGATATTTTCGGTCATTGATCACGTCCTTCGGGAGCCCGTCCCCCGGGCTCCCGTTTCAGCGCAAAAATAATCTGCAAGATTGCTCGGCTTCGTTGCACAGAAGGGGAAGATTCCCGTTCCGAGCCACGCCATGCCGAATTACTTCGACGCCGACCATCGCCAGCAGATCGAAACCCTGCGCCAGCGCTTCACCGCCCGCACCGAATGGCCGACCTGGCTGCTGCTGATCGGCGTGTATGGCGGCTGGTTCGCGATCATCATCAACGGTCAGTGGCTCGGTCGCGGCTTGAGCACATTGCTGCTGATTCCGCTGCTGGTGCTGTGGTTGTCAGTGCAGCATGAATTGCTGCATGGGCACCCGACCCGCTCGGTGCTTTTCAATAAAATCCTCGGCTACGCACCTTTTGCGGTGTGGTACCCGTATACCTTGTATCGCGACAGCCACCTGCTGCATCACCGCGATGAACACCTGACTGTGCCCGGTATCGATCCGGAAAGCCGTTATCTGACGGCCGCGCGTTGGCAGGGCAGTTCCTTGTTCGAACGCAGCCTGCACTGGCTGAATAAAACCGTAATCGGCCGCTTCATCATTGGTGCGCCGCTGGGATTGATCGCGCTGGCTGCCGAAGAACTGCAACGCCTGAAAAACCGCGAGCGTCAGGCCTGGTCGATGTGGCTGACCCACGGTGCGTTCAGCGTGTTGATGCTGTGGTTTATCGCGCGCTTCAGCGTGTTGCCGGTCTGGCATTACCTGCTGCTGATCAGTGTGCCGGCACTGTCGATCGCGATGATCCGCTCCTACTATGAACACCGCCCGCACGCACAACCGGAGCAGCGCACCGTGCTCAACGAAGCCGGTTGGCCGTGGCGCTGGCTGTTTCTGAATCTGAATTTTCATCTGGTGCATCACGACCTGCCGGGGCTGGCGTGGTACGACTTGCCGGCGGCCTACCGGATGCGCCGCGAACAATGGGTGGCGCGCAGTGGCGGGTTTCTGGTGCAGGGTTATGGGCAGTTGTGGCGGCAGCATGGATTCAGGCCGATCGACAGTCCGCAACATCCTTACCACTAACCTCAAAAACACCACAAAACCCCTGTGGGAGCGGGCTTGCTCGCGAAAGCGGTGTGTCAATAACGCATATGGAGGCTGACACACCGCATTCGCGAGCAGGCGAAGGCCTACAGTGGAAATCTGTTGTCCGGGAATAATGTGTATGACCCAACACCACCTCGAACTGCTGATGTACACCGCCCCCGAGCCCATTCGCGCGGCCAACGAACGCTGGATCGCCCGCATTCTTGAACACCTCGGCCATTCCCGCCTCAACGCCGCAAGCCTGTCGCTCCCCGAGCTTTGGTTGTCGCCGGATCTGCTGCTGACCCAGACCTGCGGCTATCCCTTGATGACCTTGCTGCGCGATCAGGTACGCATCGTCGGTCGCCCGCGCTACGAATTGCCCGACGCCACTGCCGGCAATCATTGCAGCCTGATTCTCAGCCGTGCTGACGATACGCGCAAAACCCTGGCGGATTTTCGTGGCAGTCGCGGGGTGATCAACAGTGACGACTCCAACAGCGGCATGAACCTGTTGCGCCAGCGTCTGGCGCCGTTGCACCGCGACGGGCAGTTTTTCGCCACGGTCGGCATCAGTGGGGCGCACCGCGAAAGTCTGCGTTGGTTGCGTGAAGCGCGCGCCGATCTGGCGGCGATCGACAGCGTGACCTATGCCTGCCTTGCGCAATACGCACCTGAGGAGGTCAACGGATTGCGGGTTGTGGCGCGTAGTGCGTTCAGCCCGACGTTGCCGTTTATCACCGCCGCGACTGCCACGAATGAGCAGATCGAACAGTTGCGCCGGGTAATGAATCAGGCGTTGCGTGAATTGCCTGATGTGGCGCAGATCCTCGGCTTGCCTGAAGTGTTGCCCGCCAGCGAAAGCGATTATCAGATCTTGCTCGACTATCAACGTGAGGCTGAAGAGTTGGGCTACGGGCGCTTGCGCTGAACAGCCTTATATCTCCAAAAAGAATATAAAAATGAAATATAAATATTATTAATGCATAAGGCGCCTTGCTACGATCGCGCCACCGGATCACCGGACATTCAGCGACCCTTACCCAGGAGCCCTTATGTCCGGCGCCGACACCGCTCACCGCAATCATCTCGACGCTCTGTTCCGCGCCCACTACCGCTGGCTGTGCACTTACCTGAGCCGACATCTGCACGACTCCGCAGGCGCGGAAGATATCGCCGCCGAAACCTTCGTGCAATTGCTTCAGGCGCCCAGTATCACGGCGATTCGCGAACCCCGCGCGATGCTCACCACGATTGCTCAGCGCTTGCTTTATCAGCGCTGGCGCCGGGCGGATCTGGAGCGCCGGCATGCGCAGCAGATCGACGTCGAGGTCGCTATCTCGCCTGAAGACCTCGCGCAACTGAGCCAGACCCTCAAACGCCTCGATCACAGCCTGCAACGCCTGCCGGGCAAAGTTCGCTCGACCTTTCTGCTGGCGCGCATCGATGGCCTGACCTACCCGCAAATCGCCGCCGAACTGGGCATCTCTCAGCGTTCGGTCAGCGTTTACATGAGCCGCTCCCAAGCCCTGTGCGACCGCCACAGCGCCAACCAAATCCTGACAGACAAGAGGTCCGCATGAGATCAATCAAAACCCTGCTCGGCCGTTCGTTACTGGCGCTGAGCCTGAGCGTCGGCGCTGTTTCGGCGGCGGAAAAAACCGCACCGATCCACTTCGGTGACATCACTTGGGAAAGCGGCAGTTTCATCACCGAAGTGCTGCGCCTGATCGTCGAAAAAGGTTACGGCTACCCGACCGACACGCTGCCGGGCAGCACCGTCAGCCTGGAAGCGGCGCTGGCGAAGAACGATATTCAGGTGATCGGCGAGGAGTGGGCCGGGCGCAGTCCGGCGTGGGTCAAGGCTGCCAATGAAGGCAAGGTGTTCGGCCTTGGCGACACGGTCAAGGGCGCGACCGAGGGCTGGTGGGTGCCGGAATACGTGATCAAGGGTGACCCCGAGCGCGGGATCAAACCATTGGCACCGGAGCTGAAATCGGTGGCCGACCTGCCGCGCTACAAGGACGTGTTCCGCGACCCGGAAGACCCGCGCCGTGGACGCTTCCTCAACAGCCCGACCGGCTGGACTTCGGAGATCGTCAACAGCCAGAAACTCAAGGCCTATGCGCTGACCGACAGCTACGTCAACTTTCGCACCGGCTCCGGCGCGGCGCTGGATGCCGAGGTGGCGTCGTCGATCAAACGCGGCAAACCGGTGCTGTTCTATTACTGGTCGCCGACGCCGCTGCTCGGGCGCTTCAAACTGGTGAAGCTCGAAGAGCCGCCGTTCGATGCTGAAGCCTGGAAAACCCTGGCCGATGCCAACAACCCGAATCCCAAGGGCACCCGCTCGATGCCGGCCAGCCTGGCGATTGGCGTGTCGGCGCCGTTCAAGGCGCAATACCCGGAGCTGGTGTCGTTCTTCGAGAAAGTCGATTTGCCGATTGATCTGCTGAACCAGACGCTGGCCGGAATGAGCGAAAAACGCCAGCCACCGCGGCAGGTTGCCGAAGCGTTTTTGCGCGATCAGCCGCAGGTGTGGAGGGCGTGGGTACCGGGGGAGGTGGCGAGCAAGGTGACGGCGGGGCTTTGAGTTTCTGCCGGTTGATCGGTGTTGTTTGAACTGATGCCTTCGCGAGCAGGCTCGCTCCCACACTGGATTTTTGACGTGCACAAAACCCCTGTGGGAGCGAGCCTGCTCGCGAATGATCTAAAGACTTACGCCGCTTCCGCAGCCAACGCCGCCATCACGGTCGGCCGCCGCTCAATCCGCGCCTGAAACCGCGCCAGTGCCGGCCACTGCGCCAGTTCGATCCCGAACAACCCGGCCCAGCGCAACACCACAAACAACAAGGCATCCGCGACGCTGAAGCCGCTCGGCAGCAGATACTCCTGCTGCTCCAGCACTGCGACCAACACCGCAAAACGCTTGAACAACTTCTCCTTGATCACCTCGGCCGGCAACCGCTCATCGAACAGCGCACCAAGCCCGCCGTGGATCTCGCTCGAAATGAAATTCAGCCACTCCTGCAAACGCAGCCGTTCAAAACTGCCGGGTGCTGGCGCCAGTCCTGGCTGTGGTTGCAGATCCGCCAGATATTGCAGGATCACCGGGCCTTCGGTCAGTACCGCGCCGTCGTCCAGTTGCAGGGCCGCGACGTAGCCCTTGGGGTTGATCGCGAGAAAGTCTTCGCCGCTGGCCGTGAGCTTGCTGCGGTTGTCGACGCGGATCAGCACGAAGGGCAGCTTCAGTTCGCGCAACACAATGTGCGGCGCCAGTGAACAGGCTTGCGGGGCGTAATACAGCTTCATCGGCAGCTCTCTGGTGAGGAATTGGCGCCAGTGTCATAGTGCGCCGCACCCTCGGTAAAATTAATCTTTCAGAAACCTGCCATAAGGACAGCTACTGCCATGATGAACCTGATGCATTGGCGGCTGGTGGTCGCCGTGGCCGATCACGGCAACATCACCCGCGCTGCCGAGCGGGTCGGCATGACCCAGTCCGGCGCGAGTCAGGCCTTGGCGCTGATGGAAGAAACCCTCGGCGTGCAACTGTTCAGCCGCGAAAGCCGACAGACCTTGCCCACCGCCATCGGCCTGCCGGTGATCGAGCAGGCGCGGCTGATGCTCGGTGCGTTGGAGACCATTCGCCAGACCGTCGACAGCGTGCGCCCGATGCTGCGCGGGACAATTCGTCTGGCGAGTTTTCCCATGGTGCTGGCGAGTTTTCTGCCGCCGCTGTTGCGCCAGTTCAATCGGCTGTATCCGGGGATCGAAGTGGTGGCGCTGGAGGTCAGCGACGACGAGGTGGAAACCCTGCTCGCGGCCGGTCTGGTGGATGTTGGTGTGGTGCTCAACCCGACACCCGAGCGTAACGCCGGGCCATTGGGTCGGGATGAATGGGTAGCGGTGGTGCCGGCAGGGCATCCGCTGGCGCTGCGAGGAACCGAGCAGGGCGTCAGCCTGCAAGAACTGACGGCGCTGCCTTTTGTGCTGGCCACCGGCGGTTGCTCGACCAACGCCCGCAGCCTCGCCGCCGAGGCCGGGTTGCAGTTGCAGGACGTGCGGGTCGAGGTGCGCGAATGGAGCAGCGCCTTCACGTTGGTGCGGGAAAATCTCGGCGTGACCCTGGTGCCGGAAATGACCTTGCCGGCCGAGCGCCAGGGCTTGCGCGTGATTGCCCTGCAGCCACGTATCGAACGGGTGTTTTCGCTGGTGCTGCCTGCGGGGCAGACGCCGCCAGCGGCGGTGCAGGCGTTGCTGGATCTGGTGGCGGAGACGGCGGTCGCGACAGCTCGCTGAACCGTTTCTTGTGCAAAAAGTGCCAGATACTGGCCGACTAGTGGCCTTGCGCACGGCATGGCGATGGCTATGCTAGCTGTAACTAACTATGTCGACCGTCATCTGTTAGCCGTGATTTCAACGCTGCCAGAGTGCGCAACCCAAGGCACCGGACACTGAACCAACAAGGAGCAAGTTGTACATGGAAGTTTTCTGCACGTTAGGGCTGGCCCGCTGCTGGGCTATCAAGAGAAGGATGTCTTGATTAGAGCGTCGCTGCATGGACCCTCGGATTAAACATCATTTATCACCTGACAACTTCCTCCCGTGGAGGAATGCGTGTGCCTGTTCTGTGGAACGTAGTGGTGGATGCTGAAAGACCTGACTTTCATCAAATCAAAAGACCGCGCGGAAGGTGATACAACCATGTTCAACCTACATCACAAGGCTGACCTGCAGGAAATCGAGCGTTTCAGCTGCGCCTTGACCGAAGCCAACGCCAAGCTCGAAGCGATCAGCCGCTCCATGGCGATGATCGAATTTACCCCCGAGGGCATTGTTCTGGATGCCAACGAAAACTTCTGCAAGACCATGGGTTACAGCGCCGAGGAAGTGCGCGGCAAACATCACCGGGTGTTTTGCGAAGAAGCGTTTTACCGCAGCGAGGAGTACGCCAAGTTGTGGCGCGACCTGGCCCGGGGTGAGCCGATCAGCGGCACGTTTCTGCGCTTGAACAAGTCCGGCAAGGAGATCTGGCTGGAAGCCAGTTACATGCCGGTGTACGGCGCGGACAAACAAGTAAAAAGTGTCATCAAGGTCGCGTCGGATATCACCGCCCGGGTCAACAAAGAACACGAAGAGGAAAGCATGCTGGCGGCGATCAGCCGTTCGATGGCGGTGATCGAGTTCACGCCCGAGGGCAATGTGATTACCGCCAACGACAACTTTCTGAAAACCATGCAGTACTCGCTCAACGAAATCGTTGGCCATCACCACAGCATGTTCTGTCACCGTTCCGAATCCGAATCGGCGCAGTACAAGGCGTTCTGGGCGTCGCTCAATCGCGGCGAATATCACTCGCACCGTTTCGAACGCAAGAACAAGTCTGGGCAGATGGTTTATCTCGAAGCCTCGTACAACCCGCTGTTCGACACCAAAGGTCGTTTGTACAAGGTGGTGAAGTTCGCCAGCGACATCACCCAACAAATGACTACGCTGCAGAACGCCGCGGAATCGGCCCACAGCACCTCGGTACAAAATGACGCCTGCGCGCAAAAGGGCTCACAGGTGGTGCAGCAGACGGTGCAGATCATTCAGGACATTTCCCGCGACCTCAACGAAGCGGCGCTGAGCATTGATGCGGTCAGCAAGCAGTCGGACATCATCGGCACCATCGTCCAGACCATCCGCGGCATCGCCGACCAGACCAACCTGCTGGCGCTCAACGCGGCCATCGAAGCGGCGCGAGCCGGTGAACACGGACGCGGATTTGCCGTGGTCGCGGATGAGGTGCGCAGTCTCGCGGCGCGCACCAGTCAGGCGACCCTGGAGATTGTCGAAGTGGTACGCAAAAACCATGACCTGTCGCTGAGCGCGGTGTCGAGCATGCAGTCGAGCCTGAGCCGCACCGGGCTGGGTGTGGAACTGGCGAATGAGGCCGGGGAGGTGATTCTGGAAATTCAGCAGGGATCACGGCATGTGGTGGATGCGATCGGGCAGTTCAATGCGACGTTGCAGCTGAACTGACACCCATCAACAACGGTAGGAGTGAGCCTGCTCGCGATTGCGGTGCGTCAGTCACTGGATAAGTAACTGATGTATCGCTATCGCGAGCAGGCTCACTCCTACATTGGTTTCTAAGCAACTTTCAGATCAAAGCGCCGCGAGAAACTTGTCCGCCAGTTTGTCGCTGTCTTTGACGTCATTGACGTTGTCTTTTTCCGCTTGCGCCAGCTTCATCTTGTCCTGCAGACGCTCGGCGATCTCTTTGCCGATGGCCAGTTGTTTCTCCGGCGGCATGGCTTTGATGTCGTCTTCGGTGATGCCCATGCTCTGAAGGATACTGTCGCGCAGGCGCTGTTCCGGCGACTTGCTCATGTAGTCCTTGAACGCGTCAGTGGCCGAGGTCCCGGCGGTGGTGCCGGCCGCCGTGGCGTCGGTGGTTTGCAGGCCGACACGGGTTTTGGCGAAGGCTTCGTCGACGTTATCGCTGATGCGCGTGGCGGCGGCCACTTGCTGGGTGGCGATCTGCGTGGCCGAATCCTCGACTCTGGAGGTCGCATCGGTGGCTTGCGACTGGGCCTGGTTCTGCAGCGATTGCAGCATGGCGCCGTGCAGGCCGCTTTGCAGACCGGCAGCGGCGGTCGTGGTCGCGTCATCCGCCAGCCGCTTGGGCAGGTGGATGAGCTGCTGCTGTTTGGCACTGACCAACATCATGATGGAGACCTTTGGATAATTGCTGACGGGCATATCCGAGCAATTAGCGTGCCTTTAAAGAAAGTTCTTTTATTTCAACGTGTTAGTTATCTGGCATGTGCAGCAAAGCGGTCATCCCTTGCCGTCGGGCGGCAGAGGATGACCGTGTAGCCTCAGCGGTGGGCAATGTTTTCCAGCGCCAGATTGCGTGTGCGCGGGCCGAACCAGCCGATGGTCAGCATCACGATCAGCATGCTGCTGACAATGAAAGCGAGTACCCCGGGCGTGCCGAAGTGGTCGAGAAACAGCCCGATCAGCAGGCTGCTGAACACCGTCGACAAGCGGCTGAACGAATAACAGAAGCCCACCGCCCGGGCGCGGATGTTGGTCGGGAACAGTTCGCTCTGGTACGAGTGATAACTGAAGCTCAGCCAGGCATTGCAGAAGGTGATCATCACCCCGCAGAAGATCAGGCCGAAGGCGCTGGTCTGCAACGCGAACAAGGTGCCGAAAGTCATGGCGCCAAGGGCCGAGCCGACGATCTGCCACTTGTTCTCGAAACGGTTGGCAAACTTCACAAACAGCAACGGCCCGAGCGGGTAGGCGAGGGTGATGATAAACGCGTACATCAGGCTGTGGGTGACGCTCACACCCTGGCCGGAAAGCAACGCCGGCAGCCAGTTACCAAAACCGAAGAAACCGATCGCCTGGAACACGTGAAACACGATCAGCATGAATGCGCGACGCCGATATGGTGGTTGCCAGATGTCGGCGAAGCGGCCCTTGCCCTCGACATCGACAGGCACCGCTTCCGGAGCGGCCAGTGGTTGGCGGTGATCCTTTTCGCAGCGGGCTTCGATGTCGTCGAGAATCCTGTTCGCTTCATCGAACCGCCCATGCTGCGCCAGCCAGCGTGGCGACTCCGGCAGACGCTTGCGCAGCCACCAGATGAACAGTGCAAACACCGCGCTCGCCAACACCACCCAACGCCAGCCGGACACACCGAACGGCGCCTGCGGCACCAGCCACCAGGACATGAGTGCCACTGCCGGCACCGAGAGAAACTGCACAAAAAAGGCGAAGGCAAACGCCGAACTGCGCATGCGTTTGGGCACCAGTTCCGAGAGGTAGGCGTCGATGGTCACCAGCTCGATCCCGAGGCCGATGCCCACCAGAAAACGCATGCAGATAATGCCCAGCGCCGAGCTTTGAACGCCCATCAGCACCGTGGCCACGGTGTACCAGACCAGCGCAAAAGTGAAGATTGCGCGGCGGCCGAAACGGTCAGCCAACGGACTGAGCAGGCTCGCGCCGAGGAACAGGCCGAGGAAGGTCGCCGACGCGAACGCTGCCTGATCGGAGAAGCCGAACACGCCCTGATTGCCGGTGGCGAAGATCCCTTCACGGATCAGCCCCGGACTGATGTAGGCGGTCTGGAACAAATCGTAGAGTTCGAAGAAACCACCAATCGACAACAGCGCCACCAGTCGCCAGATGGTGGCGACGGCGGGCAGGCGGTCGATGCGGGCGGAAATCTCGGCGGCGCGTATCGGGTCGATGCCGTCGCTTTGCGCGGCGGCGGGGGCATGAGCAGTCATCTGCGGATCCATTTTTTATTGATGGAAAAGCTTAGCCTGCTATCGGAGTTCACGGATTGTGAATTTCGGCGGTTAGCCCCGGAGAACCGCCGATTTCTTGCAATAACTGCTTACCAATTAACGATTTATGCCGCAGCGGTCGAATCGGGCAGCGCCGAGGCCGGCAAGCCGAAGACGCGATCGAACAGCCAATTGAAGGCAAACGTGTAGCACGGGATGAAGATGATCAGCGCCAGATCCAACAGGAACGCCTGCACCAGACTGATATTCATCCACCAGGCGATCAGCGGAATCAGGAACACGATCAGTGTCAGCTGAAAACCGACTGCATGAGCGACGCGCCGTTTGACCGTGCGGGTGCGTGACTGCTGGCGGCTTTCCCAGTGCTCGAACAGCGAGGTGTAGATGAAATTCCAGGTCACCGCGATGGTGGTGATGATCACCGCCAGTGGGCCAGTGCTGCCGGGCGAAGTGCCGGATAACAGCGCCAGGCCGAGGGCGGAGAAGGTCATGCCGATCACTTCGTAGAGCGACACGTAGACCAGTTTGCGTTTGACGCCTTGCATGGGGATTTGCCTCTTTCTTGCAACGTGTTGGCCAGCGGGACTGGCGAAGGCGGCAAAAGATAGCTTCAATATGCGTGACAGAAAAAGTCAGTAGCTTTCAGTTTTGGTGATAGGTGGTGTTTTGAATTTCAACAGCGACAGCATCGAACTATTCCTCGCAGTGATCGAGCGTGGCTCGTTTTCCGCTGCTGCCCGCGCTTTGGGCCGGGTACCTTCCGCGGTGAGCATGGCTATCGGCAATCTGGAGGCGGAGCTTGGCTACGCCTTGTTCGACCGCAGCCATCGCGAGCCGCAGCCGACAGCGATGGCACTGTCACTGGTGCCCCACGCGCGGCTGATTGCCGAGCAGCTCAAGCAACTGCAAGTGCATGCGGTGGAGTTGTCGCTGGGGCTGGAGAGCAAGCTGTCGATTGGCGTGGTCGCGGACATTGACCGGCGCCGCTTGCTCGCCGCGATCAAGGTGATTGCCGAACGCCATCCGTTACTCGACATCGAAGTGCTGACCGCGCCGCAGGACGATGTGCTGGCGATGCTGCACAGTGGCCGCGTCAGCGTGTGTCTGGCGTTCGCCGGGTTGAGCATGAACGTGCTGGAGCGTTTTCAGTTTGTCGGCAGCGAACGGATGATCGCCACGCTCGCGGCGGACAGTCCGTTGTTGCAGGGGCAGGATCTGTTTCTCGAAGACCTGGTGCATGTGCGGCAGATCTTCGTCGCCAGCCGCGACTTGCCGATCAGCGAAACCCGGCCGCTGGTGGCCGAATCGCATTGGCGCACCGACACGCTGGAGACCGCGTTGGAGATGGTCGAGGCGGGGCTGGGCTGGGGCAATTTCCCGTTGTCGGTGGTGCAGCCGTGGCTGGACAGCGGGCGCTTGAAGCGACTGAATTTTCGCAACATCGAAAACGGCCTGGTACTGCCGGTGCACGCGGTGTGGCTCAAGAGCCAGCCGTTGCAGAAGGGCGCGCTGGCGCTCGTCGAACTGCTCAGCCACTGAACCCGACTCAGATCTCCTGTGGGAGCGGGCTTGCTCGCGAAGGCGGTGTGTCAGAAAAGTATGTGCTGACTGATCCACCGCTTTCGCGAGCAAGCCCGCTCCCACAGGATTTTGCAGTGTGCAGGCGATCCTTGTAGGAGGTTTCAGGTACTCTCGCGAATCTTCAATTCAAAACCCATATCCTCAACGGGCCGCGCCACGCTGTTGCCCGCCATCAACGTCAACATCTGCTCCGCCGCGCGCCGGCCGATCGCTTCACGCGGGGTGTTAATGCTGCTCAGGCGCGGCACCATGTGTTCGGACATCGGCAAGTCGTTGAAGCCGAGAATCGCCACCTGCTCGGGGATCTTGATCCCGTTGCGCAGCGCCTCCAGCAGCGCACCCTGCGCCAGGTCGTCGTTGCCGAAGAAGATCGCATCCACATCCGGATGCGCTGCCAGCAGTTGCAGGAACAGCTCACCGCCCAGGCCCACGGACGAGGAGCGCGGCGTCAGCACTTCCAGATCCGGGTCGTAGCGCCCGGCCTTCTGCAGGGCTTTGCGGAAACCTTCACCGCGCAACAAGGTGCGCTGATCGAGTTGCGCACCGATGTAGGCCAGACGCTTGCGACCGCGCGAGAGCAAATGTTCGGCCGCGGTTTCGCCGGCGCTGAGCTGGGAGAAACCCACGCAATTCACGCCGGCGGCGCTGTCTAGTTCCATCATATACACGCAGGGAATATTGCTGGCCTCGATCATCCGCCGCGAACTTTCCGTGCGGTCGAAGCCGGTCAGCAGCAAACCACGTGGCTGATAGGCCATATAGTTGCGCAGCAGGTTTTCTTCTTCATCGCGCGAATAGTGGAAGTTGCCGATCAGCACTTCGAAGCCCTTGGGTGTCAGCACCCGATGAATGGCTTCCAGCGTATCGATGAACAGCAGGTTGGACAGCGATGGCACCAGCACCACCACCGAATGGCTTTGCGCCGAGGCCAGGGCGCGGGCGGCAGGGTTGACCACGTAGTTGAGTTCACTGGCTGCTTTCTGCACTTTTTCCACCAGCTCCGTGGCCACGGTGCTGACCCCGCGCAAGGCGCGGGAGGCGGTAATCGGGCTCACGCCGGCGAGGCGGGCAACTTCATTAAGGGTGGGACGGCCGGTGGTGCGAGTGTTTTTATCGTTTTTAGGGGTGGTCATCGGGCGGCTTGCCAAACAAAAATCAAGGCACTAAGGTAGCGCTGTCCTGATGCAGCTGCAAATGCGTAAGCGAGGTCCTGCCTGATCTTCGCTTTTTGGCGTTGGGAACAAACCTGCTGCAACCCAAAAAAACGACAAGAAGGCGTCGGCAACTTCTGCCTGTGCACTAGAGTCATAGCTAGCAAAGGTAGCGCTGTCTGCGCGCTGAGGTGTTATATGAGTCATCCCATCACCGCCCTGGTCATCATGGGCGTTGCCGGTTGCGGCAAGACGTGCGTCAGCGAGGCCCTGTGCCAATTGAGCGGCGCCACTGCCATTGAAGGCGATACTTTTCATCCGGCCGCCAACATCGAAAAGATGAGCGCGGGGATCCCCTTGAACGACGACGACCGTGCCGGCTGGCTCGACAGCCTGTGCGATGAACTGCGTCGCGTCGATGCATCGGGTAAACGCCCGGTGCTGACCTGCTCGGCCCTTAAACACAGTTATCGCGAAGTGCTACGCAGTGCCTTGCCGGGCCTGGGCTTCGTGTTTCTTGAGCTGACCCCGGAAGTGGCCGCCGACCGCGTGTCCCATCGCCCGGGACACTTCATGCCGGCAACGTTGATCGAAAGCCAGTTCGCCACCCTCGAATCGCCGGTAGGTGAGCCGTTGACCCTGGCGCTGAATGCTTCGATCCACAGCGTTGAAGAACTGGCGGCCCAGGCGCACGTCTGGTGGCAGGCCCACGGTTTGAAACAGGCGGTATGAGTGTGTTGAAAGAGCTAGCGCTGTCCTCACGAATTCTGTTTAACCCGCTTTAATAACAACAACAAGCCAGGAGACACCCCCAATGTTTGGCATGTCCCACGACGCCTACCTGCTGCTCGATGCAGTGGTCACGGTAATCGGCCTGATTATCCTGATCACCAAATTCAAGATTCACCCCTTCATCTCGCTGACCATTGCGGCCGCGTTCCTCGGCCTGACGTCCGGCATGCCGATCGGCACCATCATCAAGGCGTTCCAGGACGGCTTCGGTGGCGTGCTCGGTTTCGTCGGCATCATCCTCGCGCTGGGCACCATGCTCGGCAAAATGATGGCCGAATCCGGTGGTGCCGATCAGATCGCCCAGACACTGATCCGCGCCTTCGGCAAGGACAAGGTGCAGTGGGCAATGATGTTCGCCGCGTTCCTCGTCGGTATCCCGCTGTTCTTCGAAATCGGCTTCGTGCTGTTGATTCCGCTGGTGTTCATCGTGGCCCGGCGCACCGGCGTGTCGATCATCAAGATCGGTATCCCGCTGCTCGCCGGCCTGTCCGCGGTACACGGTCTGGTGCCACCGCACCCGGGCCCGCTGCTGGCCATCGGCGTGTTCGGCGCTGACATCGGCAAGACCATTCTCTACGGTCTGATCGTCGCGCTGCCGACCGCCATCATTGCCGGTCCGATCTTCGGTACCTTCATCGCCAAGCACATCCCCGGTCACCCGAATCAGGAACTGGTTGATCAACTGGCCCGTGAAAGCGACGACTCAACCAAGTTGCCGAGCTTCAGCATCACCCTGATTACCGTGCTGTTGCCGGTGTTCCTGATGCTGCTGAAAACCTTCGCTGACGTCGCGTTGCCGGACGGTCACTTCTTCCGCACCTGGATGGACATGATCGGTCACCCGATCTCGGCCCTGCTGCTGGCCTTGCTGCTGTCGTTGTACACCTTCGGTCACAAGCAGGGCATCGGTTCGCAGCAGATGCTCAAGTGGCTGGACGCGAGCCTGGCGCCGACCGCCGCGATCATCCTGATCATCGGTGCTGGCGGTGGCTTCAAGCAGATGCTGGTGACCAGTGGTGTGGGCGACGTGATCGGCCACATGGCAGTCAGCGCGCAGATCTCGCCGATTCTGCTGGCATGGCTGGTGGCGGCGGTGATTCGTATCGCCACCGGTTCGGCCACCGTGGCGACCATCACGGGCGCCGGCATCGTGGTGCCGGTGGTGGGGATGATCCCGGGCGTTAACCGTGAGCTGCTGGTGCTGGCCACCGGTGCCGGTTCGTTGATTCTGTCCCACGTGAACGACGCCGGTTTCTGGCTGGTGAAGCAGTACTTCAACATGACCGTGGCCGAAACCTTCAAGACCTGGACCGCTATGGAAACTATCCTGTCGGTGGTGGGCCTGGGCTTTATCCTGCTGTTGTCGCTGTTCGTGTAAGCGATCACACAGACACAAAAAAACCGCAGCGATGCGGTTTTTTTGTGCCCGACAATATCAGGATGAATGCATTACCCCTGTGGGAGCGGGCTTGCTCGCGAAAGCGGTGTATCAGTCGCTGAAAATGTTGACTGACACGACGCCTTCGCGAGCAAGCCCGCTCCCACAGGGGGGTAGGTGTCAGGCAGTGGTTTTCGGGGCCAGGCCATCCGCCCGGAACATCCCGCGAATCCCGCGCACGGCCTGACGAATCCGGTCCTGGTTCTCGATCAGCGCAAAGCGCACGTGATCATCGCCATACTCACCAAAACCCACCCCCGGCGAGACGCAGACCTTGGCCTCGGCCAGCAGCTTCTTGGCGAATTCCAGCGAACCCAGATGCGCGTACGCCTCGGGAATCTTCGCCCAGACGTACATCGACGCTTTCGGATTCTCGACCATCCAGCCCAGCTCATGCAGGCCTTTGACCAGCACGTTGCGGCGCTGGCGATACTGCTCGGCGATGTCGCGCACGCATTGCTGATCGCCTTCCAGCGCGGCAATCGCCGCCACTTGCAGCGGAGTGAAGGTGCCGTAGTCGTGATAGCTCTTGATCCGCGCCAGGGCGTTGACCAGCTCCGGGTTGCCGACCATGAAACCGATGCGCCAGCCAGCCATGTTGTAGCTCTTGGACAGGGTGAAAAACTCCACCGCGATGTCCTTGGCGCCGGGTACCTGCATGATCGACGGGGCTTTCCAGCCGTCGTAGACGATGTCGGCGTAGGCCAGGTCGTGAATCACCAGCACGTCGTACTGCTTGGCGAGGGCGATCACCCGTTCGAAGAAATCCAGCTCCACGCACTGCGCGGTGGGGTTGGACGGGAAACCGAGGATCATCATTTTCGGCTTGGGGATCGAACCGCGAATCGCCCGCTCCAGTTCATCGAAGAAGTCCACGCCCGGCACCAGCGGTACCGAACGCACCTGGGCGCCGGCAATCACTGCGCCGTAGATGTGAATCGGGTAGCTCGGGTTGGGCACCAGCACCGTGTCGCCCTGATCCAGGGTGGCCAGCATCAAATGCGCCAGGCCTTCCTTGGAACCGATGGTGACGATGGCTTCGCTTTCCGGGTCAATATCGACCGCGTAGCGTTGCTTGTACCAGTTGGAAATCGCCCGGCGCAGGCGCGGAATGCCCTTGGACGTGGAGTAACCGTGGGTGTCTTCACGTTGGGCAACTTGTACGAGTTTTTCGACGATGTGCGGCGGCGTGGCCCCGTCGGGATTGCCCATGCTCAAGTCGATGATGTCTTCACCACGACGCCGCGCGGCCATCTTCAGCTCGGCGGTGATGTTGAAAACGTAAGGGGGGAGTCGATCTATGCGCGCAAAGCGGCGCGGCGAACCTTGTTCAGCCATTGTTGCCTCGGATAACGTAAGCGCCCGGAACCGTCCGAGCGACGCTGGTCACTGCGGTGACCTGTGGCGGAAGATAAGGGCAGCGATGGCAGACTGTCCAGCGTGCACGACAATAATTTTTTCCAAGGAAATGCTTAATGGAATTCACCAGCGGCTTCTTGCTGAGCCTTTCGCTGTGCCTGGACATCGGCGTAGCCAACATCGCGATGATCACCCTGGCGATGCAGCGCGGTTACTTTCAGGGCTTCGCGCTGGGCCTCGGCACTTGCGTCGGCGACCTGATCTACGCGGTGCTGGCGCTGGCCGGGATGACCGTGTTGCTGCAGTACGAAAGCGTGCGCTGGGTGCTGTGGATCGGCGGGTCGGCGCTGCTGATCTACTTTGCGGCGAAGATGATCTATTCGGCGATTCACCACGAAGCGCAGTTGGCAGCGACGGCGGAGGTGGGGCAGAACTCGCATCGCAAGGAATTCTTTCGCGGGATCTTCCTCGCCATGTCCTCGCCCAGCGCGATTCTGTGGTTCGCCGCGGTTGGCGGCACCCTGATCGCCCGTTCCGGTGGCGGCGGCCCGCTCAGCTCGGCGCTGTTTCTCGGCGGTTTTCTCTGCGCCGGCCTGCTGTGGTCGGCCGGTCTGTGCTTTGCCGCAAGCCACGGCGGCAAGTTGCTCGGCGACAAGCTGTTGCGCTACTCCTACATGGCATCGGCGGCGATCTTCTGCTATTTCGCGGTTTACGTGATCGTATCCGGTTATAACGAGTTCGTTGGCTCCGGCGCTGCCGACCAGTTGCACACCTTGTGACATTGCGAATCGTGTTTGGCTTCTATACTCAGCAGCCGAACCCCTAATTTTGTTCCAGGAGTCGAGTCATGGATGAGCAAAAACGCGTCGAAGTGGCGGAACCTCGCTTCGAACATGGACACTTCCTGCTGATCGCGGGATTTCGTGGTCGATTTACCCAGGGCACTGCTACCAAGGACATCCCCGCGCTGTGGGAAAAGTTCTTGCCGCACTTGGGAAACATACCGGGACAAAAGAACGAAGTGACCTACGGCGTCTGCAGCAATTTCGACGGCAAGGGTGGCTTCGACTACATCGCAGGGGTAGAAATCAGCAAGCTCGATGACCTCGACCAGAAGGTCTATCAGTGGGTCGAAGTGCTGCCCCGGCAGTACGCGGTGTTCGAGCACAAGGGACCGCTCGACCAGTTGCCCCAAACCCTGCAATACATCTACAAGACCTGGCTACCGACTTCCCATTACGTGGAACTGAATGCCCCGGAACTGGAACGCTACAGCGCCGATTTCAATCCGCGACTGCACACCGGCAAACTGGAAATCTGCGTCCCAGTCGACAGCAAAGCCTGAGCCCATGACGATGAGGCGGATCACTGATCCGCCTCATGCTGTTCAACCGCGTTTGCCCTTGCCCAGCCGTCGCGCCCGCAACAGGTCGATGCCCAAGGTGATAAAGCCGAACGTACTGATGCCCAACACCATCAACAGGCCGATTTCAACGCTGCTCATAAGCGGTTACCCCCAAGGATGATCAGAGACACACCGCAGGAATAGCCTGTCACCGGCACGAAGAAAAGCGCTTATACGCAGGCTTTACACCCCTGGCGCGGATCGATATGAACACCTTATTCCTTTATGCTTTGCGCACTTTTCTCCGCTGATTTTCGAGCTGCCATGAACACCGTCATCCGCAACGTCACCGCCGCCGACCTGGACCGCTGCTACGCGATCGAAACCGTTGCCTACGAAGGCGATGAAGCCGCCACTCGCGAGAAGATCGCCACGCGCATCGCCACCTGGCCCGAGGGTTTCATCGTCGTCGAAGTAGACGGCGTAGTCGCCGGGTTCATCAACTCGGGCGCGGCGTTTGATGTGCAAATGTCCGACGAGGCGTTCAAGGAGCTGATCGGTCACGACCCGCAAGGGCCGAACGTGGTGATCATGTCGGTGGTGGTGCACCCGGACTATCAGGGCCAGGGTTTGGCCAAGCGACTGATGGCCGAGTTCATCGAGCGCATGCGCGGGATGGACAAGGCGACGATTCACTTGATGTGCAAGGAACAGCACATTCCGTTGTACGCCGGGTTCGGCTTTGCCTACATCAAGCCGTCGGAGTCGGATCACGGCGGGATGGCGTGGCACGAGATGATTCTGACCCTCTGAAAATCGCTGCAAGCCCAAATGTGGGAGCGGGCTTGCTCGCGAAGGCGGTGTGTCAGTTGCCAATGATTTATCTGACACGACGCCTTCGCGGGCAAGCCCGCTCCCACAGGGGAGCAGTGGTGACTCGTTGATAGGTGTCAGTAGAGAGTGTCGCTTACTCTTTTCGGTGCTTCGCGGTCGTAGGTCTCGGCGTCAAACTGCCCGTCATTCAGGCGCTTGTGGAAGGCGCCGGCAGAGGGCAGGGCCGAGCGCGGCAGGTGGGTTTCCGGGTTCCAGGCGTCAGAGCGCACAAAGGCTTTCGAGCAGTGGAAAAACGCTGCCTCTACCGTCACCAGCAACACCGTTTTCGCCGGTTTGCCGTTCACCGCAAAGCTTTCCAGCAGCTCAGGATCGGCGTTGATGGTCGCGGTGCCATTGACCCGCAAGGTCTCGCCAATGCCCGGAATGATGAACAGCAACGACACCCGTGGATCGTGCAGCACATTGCGCAGTGTATCGATGCGATTGTTGCCCGGGCGGTCCGGCAGGGCCAGGGTGTTTTGGTCAATGATCCGCACGAACCCGGCTTTGTCACCGCGCGGCGAATTGTCGAGACCGTCGGCGCCCACCGAGCTGACGATCACCAGCGGCGACAGGCGCACCATCGCCTGATAATCCTCGTTGAGAAAACCGATCTGCTTGCGCACCGCGCGGTCGTGGGGCAGGCCGTAAATAGCTTCCAGTGCTTCGATTGAATCGATCATCGTGCATCCCTCGATGATTTAGAAAAACAGTCCCATACGCCGTTCGTAACCGACCCGGCCCTTGTACGCTTCGCCGCTGTCGACGAAACCGTGTTTGGCGTACAGCGCGATGGCGGCATCGTTATCGGCATCCACCGACAGTTCCAGCCCCTTGATCTCCGGCCATGCTTCACGCGCCACCTCGGGCAGCGCCTGCAGGCAAGCCTTGCCGTAACCTTTGCCCTGCGCCCGGTGATCGACCTGCAAGGCGTGCAGGGTGGCGCTGTGTTCATCGGCCCAGTCCGGCAACACCGGTGGGCGCTTGAGCAGCAGAAAAGCCACCGGCACCTGATCGGCCAGCAGCGCGAAACCTTTGACGCCGGGGCCGGGTCTGGACAGCAGCGTGTGCAGCGCGCCATGGATGTCGCCGGAGAATTTGATCTGCTCGGGATGGATTTCAATCGCCTCGACTTGCTGACGCTGCAAGGCGTTCAGGCGGTCGTACGGCACGAGTTGGGCTGACACGGGAATTTCCTTTTTCCTACAAAGATGAGCCTCGGATTCTAGCGATTTTGTGTTCGGCGGAAATTTTTTGTTTCGGCTGTCGATCTGCCGGTTTGCCGAACGACTAAGGGTGTCTTCACAACAAAAACACGGAGAACACCATGAGCGCACAGACTGAAATCCAGACCCTGATCAATACCTACCGCGACGCGGTAATGACCAAGAACGTCGACAAGGTCATGACGTTGTACACCGACGACATCGTCTCCTTCGATGCGATCAAGGCCCTGCAATTCAAGGGCAAAGCGGCCTACCGTGCACATTGGGAAGCCTGCATGGAGATGTGTTCCGGCCCGCACGTTTTCGAGTTTCACGAGATCGCCATCGAGACCGCCGACAACCTCGCCTTCGCCCATTGGGTAACGCATTGCGGCGGCACCAACGACAAGGGCGAAACCCAGAGCTGCTGGATGCGCGCCACCGCGTGCTATCGGCAGGTCGGCGGGACGTGGAAGATCGCTCACGAGCACTGGTCGGCACCGTTCGATCCGATGAGCGGCAGCACGCTGTTCGATGTACAACCCTGATCTTCAGCCATAGTTGATCCGTTCGATTCAGGAGAACGCCATGAAGTATTTATGCCTGGTCTACAGCGATGAGCGCCTGCTGCACACCTCGCCCGACAGCCCGGAAGACGCCGAGTGCTGGGCCTATGCCGAGTCGATTCAGGGCAGCGGGCGGATGGTCGCGGCCGAAGCGCTGGAGTCGGTGCAGACCGCGACCACCGTGCGCATGCGCAACGGCAAGCTGTCGATCACCGATGGCCCGTTCGCTGAAACCAAGGAGCAACTGGCCGGGTTTTACCTGATCGATGCCAAGGATCTCAACGAAGCGATTCAGGTCGCCGGTAACATTCCGGCGGCCCGGGTCGGCAGCGTTGAAGTGCGTCCGGTGCGGCAGTTGAATGTCTGAAGTCCGGGCGCGGGTCGAGCAGGTCTATCGCGAAGACTCGCGGCGGATTCTGGCGACCCTGATTCGTCTGCTCGGGGATTTCGATCTCGCCGAAGAAGCCTTGCACGAGGCGTTCTTCGTCGCGGTCGAGCGCTGGCAGCGCGACGGTGTACCGGACAATCCGCGTACCTGGCTGGTGTCCACCGGGCGCTTCAAGGCCATCGATGTATTGCGCCGCCGCGCCCGGTTCAAGGCCTCGCAGCCGCTGTTGCTGGCGCAGCTCGAAGAATTGGAGCAGGCCGACTGGAGTGGCGAAGACGTGGAAGACGACCGCCTGCGGCTGATCTTCACCTGCTGTCACCCGGCGCTGGCGGCGGATGCGCAAGTGCCGCTGACCCTGCGTGAAGTCTGTGACCTGACCACCGAGGAAATCGCCCGCGCGTTTCTCTCGGCACCGGCGGCGATTGCCCAGCGCATCGTCCGTGCCAAGGCGAAGATTCGCGACGCCAGAATTCCTTATCAAGTCCCCAGCCTGAGCGAACTGCCCGAGCGCCTCGACAGCGTGTTGCGGGTGATTTATCTGGTGTTCAACGAAGGCTATTCGGCATCGATGGGCGCCGAGCTGACCCGCGAAGATCTGACTCGCGAGGCGATTCGGCTTGGGCGGTTGCTGATGGAGCTGCTGCCGGAACCGGAGGTCATGGGCCTGCTGGCGTTGATGCTATTGCATGAGTCGCGGCGGCCGGCGCGCACGTCACCCAGTGGAGAATTGATCCTGCTGGACGATCAGGATCGCTCGCGCTGGGATGCCGGGTTGATTGCTGAAGGTTGTGCGCTGGTGGAGCGGGCGCTGACCACCCGAAGGTTCGGGCCGTATTGCCTGCAAGCGGCGATCGCCGCGGTGCATGCCGAAGCGCCGTCAGCGGCAGAAACCGATTGGCAGCAGATTGTTGGGCTGTATGACGTGCTGTTGCGCGCGATGCCGTCGCCGGTGATCGAGTTGAACCGCGCGGTGGCAGTGGCCAAGCGCGATGGCGCGTTGGCGGGGCTGACGCTGATCGAGGGGATCCTGGATCGCGGCGAGTTGCAGTATTACCACCTGGCACATTCGGCGCGGGCGGAGTTTTGTCGGCAGTTGGGTCGGGTGGAGCAGGCGCGGGCGGCGTATCGGCGAGCACTGGAACTGACCCGGCAAGAGCCGGAGCGGCGGTTTATCGAGGGGCGGCTGAGCGAACTGGAATGATCCGAGGAATTCATTGGCAATACTGGCCCCTTCGCGAGCAAGCCCGCTCCCACAGGTGAGCGCATTCCAACTGTGGGAGCGGGCTTGCTCGCGAAGGGGCCAGTGAAGTCAGCATGAAAAGTTCGGGTTTGCTCGCGATTGGGAGCTTCTATTCCCGCATCTCCCACAGGTGAGCGCATTCCAACTGTGGGAGCGGGCTTGCTCGCGAAGGGGCCAGTGAAGTCAGCATGAAAAGTTCGGGTTTGCTCGCGATTGGGAGCTTCTATTCCAGCATCTCCCACAGGTGAGCGCATTCGAACTGTGGGAGCGGGCTTGCTCGCGAAGGGGCCGGTAAAGTCAGCATGAAAACATCAGGCTTGCTCGCGATTGGGAGCTTCTATTCCAGCATCTTGCTCAGCAACCAGCTCCCCGCCGGCCCCGGCGGATAAATCCGCGACCACAACGCATCGACATACACCGGCCGCGGCCAGCCGCGCACCGTCAGTTCCACCAGCGAGCCATTACCGAAACGCGCCACCAGCCAGCGCGGCAGCGCCGCCCAGCCAAAGCCCATCTCCGCCATTTCCATCAGCATCAGGTAACTCGGCGCCGACCACACCCGGCCCTTCGCCCGGCTGTCGTAGGGATTGACGATGGTCGCCAGGCGCAACTCGCGATGCTGCTCCAGCACCTGCTGGTCGACCCGTTCGACACGGGTCAGCACATGATCATCTTTGACGAACAGCGCCAGGTCAGTGCGCTCGGCGACGGTCGAGGTCACCAGATCCGGTGGATAGGTGTCCTGCATTTCGGCAAACGCCAGGTGCGCGCGGCCACGCTGGACCAACTCGATCAGGTCGTCGCACTCGGCGATCAGGCATTCCAGTTCCAGATCCGGGTAACGCTGCTCGAAGCCGACCAGCGCCGCTTCGAAACGCGCCGATTGATAGGTGTCGGAAATCGCCACGGTTAGCTTCGGCTCAACGCCTTGGGCCAGTTGCCGGGCGCTCATTTCCATACGACTGGTGGCCGCCAGAATCGCCTCGGCCCGTTGCAGCATCACATGGCCGGCCGGAGTCAGGGTCGGTTTGCGGCTGCTGCGGTCGAACAGCACCAGATCCAGATCGATCTCCAGGCTGGCCACTGCGGCACTGATGGTTGACTGACTGCGCCCCAGCTTGCGCGCCGCTGCCGAAAACGAACCCTGAGTGGCAGCCTGAACAAACGCCAACAGCACTTCTTGCGAAGCCATGAACTATCGCCTTGATCGATGGTTATTGGTTATGAAGTATCGGCGTGGTGGCCGATCATGGCAACCCTCTTCACTCAAGGAGTCAGGCCATGACTGCCAACAAATCCATCACTGAACGTATCTTCCAGGCCATCGGTTTCGAGTGTCTGGCGATCCTGATCTGTACGCCGTTGCTGGCGTGGATCATGGACAAACCGCTGCTGGACATGGGCGCGGTGACCGTGCTGATTGCCCTGCTGGCGCTGGCGTGGAACGTGCTGTTCAACGGCTTTTTCGACCGCATGCTCAAGCGCCTGCACGTCGCGCACAACGCCTGGACGCGGGTGGTCCATGCGTTGCTGTTTGAGGGCGGATTGATCGTGATGGGCGTGCCGCTGATTGCCTGGTGGTTGTCGGTCAGCCTGTGGCAGGCGTTCTTGCTCGACATCGGCGTTCTGCTGTTTTTCCTGCCGTACACCTATGTGTATCACTGGGGCTATGACGTGGTGCGGGAGCGGTTTGTGCAGCGCAGCGCCTGTCAGGGCTAACCCGAACCCTGTAGGAGCTGCCGCATGCTGCGATCTTTTGACTTTGATTTTTTAAAAACAAGATCAAAAGATCGCAGCCTTCGGCAGCTCCTACAGGGGCGTGTTGGGTTTAGAGAAACATGCCGCCGGATGCTTCAACCCGCTGCCCGTTGATCCACTGCGCCCCCGGCGCCAGCAGCATCGACAGCGCGCCACCAATATCATCCGGCTGCCCGGCGCGACCCAGTGCGGTATTGCTCGCGACCATCGCGTTCAACGCCGCGTTGTCGCGCACCGCACCGCCGCCAAAGTCGGTCTCGATGGCGCCCGGCGCCAGTATGTTCACGCCGATCTGCCGCGCGCCCAGCTCTTTGGCCTGATAGCGGGTCAGCACTTCCATCGCGCCTTTCATCGCCGCGTAGGCGGCATAACCCGGCAGGCTGAAGCGGGTCAGGCCGCTGGAGATGTTGATGATCCGGCCGCCGTCATTGATCAGCGGCAGAAGTTGCTGAGTCAGGAAGAACGGCCCTTTGAGCTGGATATTCATCAGCAGGTCGAACTGTTCCGGGGTGGTTTCGGCGAACGCCGCGTGCACACCGATCCCGGCGTTGTTGATCAGGAAGTCGAAACGCGGACGCTCCAGTTGCTGCAGCGCTTGCGCAACCCGCGAGGCGAAATCGGCAAAGGTTTCGCTGCGACCAACATCCAGTTGCAGCATCACGGCTTTGGCGCCGCGTTGTTCCAGTTCAGCCACCAGTGCCTGGGCTTCATCGGCGCGGCTGTTGTAGGTGCCGATGATGTCCACGCCTTCGGCGGCGAGGTGCAGGGCGGCGTTCTTGCCCAGGCCACGGCTGGCACCGGTGATCAATGCGATTTTGCGGCTCATGTGAAATCCTCGATTGCGTTGAGTGGTGATGAGCAAAGTTTATTTATCCGCCATGGGGTGATAAACAGACTGAAACCGGAATCACTGATCGACTCAGCCGAACAATCAACGGGTGTCCTCATGAACAAACTGGAACTGCTGCGCACCTTCGTCCGGGTCAGCGAACTGTCGAGTTTCACCCTTGCTGGCGAGAGTCTCGGGTTGCCGCGCTCGACGGTTTCCGAACATGTCCAGGCCCTGGAAACCCTGCTCGGCACCCGCCTGCTGCAACGCACCACGCGCAAGGTGCAGGCGACTCAGGACGGCCTGGTGCTGTACGAACGCAGCAAGGATCTGCTGTCGCACATGGACGAGATCGAGGGGCTGTTTCGGCAGGATCCGGCCTCGCTGAGCGGGCGGATTCGTGTCGACATGCCGAACATCCTCGCGCGGCGCCTGATCATGCCGCTGCTGCCGGAGTTCATGGTGCGCCACCCGAATCTGGAACTGGAAATCAGCAGCACCGACCGCCGTGTCGATTTGCTCAGCGAAGGTTTCGATTGCGTGGTACGCATCGGCGCGCAGCCGGATCAATCGGTGGTGGCGCGGCACTTGGGCGACTTCCCGATGATCAACTGCGCCAGCCCGGCGTACCTTGAGCGCTACGGCGTGCCGCAGACGCTGGAGGATCTGGCGCAGCATCGGCTGGTGCACTACGTCGGGGTGCTCGGTTCGCGCTCGGAAGGGTTTGTGTATGAACAGGACGGACAGGTGCGGCGATTGCCGATGGCTGGCAGCGTCACGGTCAACAGCACCGATGCTTACGAGTCGGCCTGCCTGGGCGGCTTCGGTCTGATTCAGGTACCGCGCACCGGCATGCAGCCGCATCTGGATAACGGAGAACTGGTGACTGTGCTGCCGCAGTTCACGGCGCCGGCGATGGGCATTGCCATCCTGTATGCGCGGCAACGGCATTTGCCGCTGCGGGTGCGGGTGTTCATGGAGTGGTTGGGCGATGTCATCCGTTCGACGTTGTAACTCGCCGCAGATCAACTGTAGGAGTGAGCCTGCTCGCGATGGCGTGCTGTCAGTCGATGCAGATGTGACTGAAGCGCCGCTATCGCGAGCAGGCTCACTCCTACAGGGGGGGCCGGGTTGTTCAGAAAATCTGGGTGAACAGCCAGTACAGGCTGCCCGATAGCAGAATCGCCGCCGGCAAGGTCAGCACCCACGCCATCAGCAGATTGCGGATGGTCTTCATCTGCAGCCCGCCGCCATTGGCAACCATGGTCCCGGCCACACCCGATGACAGCACATGGGTGGTCGAGACCGGCAAACCGAACATGTCCGCCGCGCCGATGGTCAGCATCGCCACGGTTTCCGCAGAGGCGCCCTGGGCGTAGGTCAGGTGGGTCTTGCCGATTTTTTCACCGACCGTCACCACAATTCGTTTCCAGCCAACCATGGTGCCGAGGCCCAGGGCGATGGCCACGGCGATCTTCACCCACAACGGAATAAAGCGCGTGGCGTTGTCGATCTGCTGCTTGAACAGTTGCAGTTTGTCCGTGGTGTCGGCGTCGAAGTTGCCGACCTTGTTCTTGTCCATCAGGCGAATGCTTTCGCTGGCCAGGTACATGTCGTTACGCACGTTGCCCATGGCCTCGGCCGGGACTTTCGACAGCGAGCCATAGCCTTTGACCTCTTCGCCAATGTGCCCGGTGAGGGCAGCGAGGGCGGGGATCAGTTGCGGCGTGGCTTGCTTGCTGCGCACGTAATCGGACAGTACCGGACGCGGATCCACCGGGGCTGGCAGCGGGGTATTTTTCACCAGCGCTTGCTGGGTGACCTCGGCGACGGCAGCGAATTGCAGCGCCTGATCGGCGGGCATGGTGCGGTTCAACGCGTAAGCCATCGGCAAGGTGCCAACCAGAATCAGCATGATCAGGCCCATGCCTTTCTGCCCGTCGTTGGAGCCGTGGGCGAAAGACACACCGGTGCAGGTGGCGATCAGCAAACCACGAATCCACCACGGTGGCGGGTTGTTGCCTTCCGGCGCTTTGTACAGCGCGCGATTCTTGATGAAGGCGCGCATGGCCAGCAGCAACAGCGCCGCGCAGCCGAAGCCCACCAACGGCGACAGCAGCAGCGCATAACCGATCTTGGTCGCCTGCGCCCAGTCCACGCCGCTGGTTCCGTCGCGCCCGTGCATCAAGGCGTTGGCCACGCCGACGCCGATGATCGAACCGATCAGCGTGTGGGAAGAGGAGGCCGGCAGGCCCAGCCACCAGGTGCCTAGGTTCCACAGGATCGCCGCGATCAACAGGGCGAAGATCATCGCGAAACCGGCGGACGAACCGACCTGCAGAATCAGCTCCACCGGCAGCAGGGCGATGATGCCGAACGCCACCGCGCCACTGGACAGCAACACCCCGAGGAAGTTGAAGAAACCCGACCAGACCACCGCCACGTTCGGCGGCAGCGAGTGGGTGTAGATCACCGTCGCGACCGCGTTGGCGGTGTCGTGGAAACCGTTGACGAACTCAAAGCCCAGCGCAATCAGCAGCGCTACGCCGAGCAGCAGGAATGGGGTCCAGGTGGTGACGGTGGTGCCCAGCTCATGCATGTCGTGCATCAGGCTGTAAGCGGTGAACAGCATCCCCATCGCGAGCACCGCGAAGAACACCACATAAGTGAACGGGCCGGGTTTTTTATCGAGTGCCGGCCGGCCGCCGTGGGCGGACGTGGGGCGGGCGGCGGTCAGGGAGGGAGTAGCCATGAGCGGACAATCCTGAGCGAGGGAAGGAGTGTCGGTCATGATCGTTGCTAAATATTACAGAGAGACTGCGGCAGGTCAGTGTTTGGCGGATTAGCTCACCGCTGATCTGAAGGCTGATGAAGATCTTAATGTGGGAGCGGGCTTGCTCGCGAATGCGGTCTGTCATTCAGCGAAGATGTTGGCTGACCTGACGCCTTCGGGAGCAAGCCCCCTCCCACAGGAGATGGGCCGTGAATGAAGTATTTTGGCTGGTCGCGATCCGGGGTGGTCGCGGGCTTGCTCGCGAATGCGGTCTGTCATTCAGCGATGATGTTGGCTGACCTGACGCCTTCGGGAGCAAGCCCCCTCCAACAGAGATCTGTGGTGAACACATAAATCAGGGGTCAATAATCCCCACGCTTGCGAAACGCCCAGCGCCCGGCAATCACGGTAAACGTCGCCACCAGCGCCACCAATATCCAGAACCCCTCGGGATCCGTCGCCAGTGGCACTCCCCCCACGTTCATGCCAAAGAAACCGGCAATGATGTTGATCGGCAACGCCAGCACCGTGACCACGGTCAGGGTGAACAGGGTGCGGTTGCTCTGTTCGTTGAGGTTGGCGGCGATTTCTTCCTGGAGCAGTTTGATCCGCTCGCCGAGGGCGGTGAGGTCGTTGATGATCAGCGCGAACTCCTCGGTGGATTTGCGCAGCTCCTTGACGTCCTCCTTCTGCAGCCACGGCGGCGGACGATTGAGCAGGCGCAGCAGCGAACCCGGCTCCAGCGCCAACAGCCGTTGCAGGCGTACCAGCACCCGGCGATTGGCGCCGAGTTCGGCGCGGTTGGTCGACAGGCGTGAGGAGAGCAATTCGTCCTCGACCTGATCGACGCTCATGCTGGTCTTGCGCACGATCTGCGTCAGCACTTCACCCTGATCACGCAGCAAGTGCACCAGCAGTTCCGACGGCGAGCGAAAGCATTCGCCGGCCTTCACCGACGAACGCAATTTGTCCACCGAGTGCAGCGGTTGCAGGCGTGCGCTGACGATCAGTTTGCTGCGCACGCAGACCCACAGCGTCGACACGTCTGAGGAAACCATGCTGCTGAGGTTGAACACCACGTCGTTGACCACTGCCAGCAACGCCGAGTCAACGTGTTCGATGCGCGTCGAGCGCGAACCTTCGTGCAGCGCCTCGAAAAACTCTTCGGGCAATTGCAGATGACTTTTCATCCAGCGCTCGCACGCGGCGTGCGCCAGGTTCAGGTGCAGCCAGAGGAATTCATCACTGTCGCTGTCGTCTTGCAGACAACGCAGGGCGGTCGCCGAATCGACTTCGCGGCCACGTTCACCGGGACGAAAACGGAAGCCGTAAAGCAGACCGAACAAATCAGGATCGCGATGACTGAGGTCGAGGCTGTGGTTCATGGAGGCTCGCTGCGAGGAGGGCGCGTCGGTCGCGGAATGGCAGGTTCACTGAGCCGCATCATCGCAACCGCAGATGACACTTGTGTGACGACAAAGTGACGCCAGATCAATGTCTTACCGGCGGTCGGATTTTCTTCAAGAAGCGCTCTGGTACGCCGATCACGCTTGGGTTACGTTGCGCGCGCTTGGCCATGAGCCAAGGCTCGCCGACACGGATGTCCGGCAAAATTCCACGCCTTACCGGGCGTGCCTCATCCCTGTCCTGAGTATCTCGCGATGCTGCAAAAATCCTTGAGAGCACAAATTCTCGCCCTGCTGGGCGGCAGCCTGCTGGCGATGCTGTTGATCGCACTGGCCTGCTTTCATTTCCTGTCCAACGGCGTGCAGAACTACAGCCAGTTGATCGCCGGCCCGTTGCACACCTCGCAACTGATCGACGAGGCCAACCTGCAATTCAAAGTGCAGGTGCAGGAGTGGAAAAACGTCTTGCTGCGCGGCAAGCAACCGGCGGACCTGGCCAAGTACTGGAGCCAGTTCGAAGATCGTCAGCGCGATGTGCAGAACATTCTCGGTGAACTGGCCGGGCAGAAAGGTCTTGAGCCGGCGCTGAAATCCCGCATCGAACGCTTGCGTGATGAGCACCGCCAACTCGGCAGCGCTTACCAGAAGGGCCGCGATGCCTATGTCGCTGCGGGTGCCGATCCAACGGCTGGCGACAGCGCCGTCAAAGGTGTGGACCGTGCCACCAGCGATCAGATGAGCGAACTGGTCGCCGAGCTGCGCAAGCAGGGCACCGAACAGTCGGCGCAAATCAGCGCCAGTGCTGACAGCACCGTGCTGCTGGGGATTCTGGTGATGCTCGGCTCGGGTCTGCTGATCGGTTTGCTGAGCCTGTGGCTGGTCAACCGCAACCTGATCGAGCCGATCCGCAAGCTGATCGACTACGTCACCCAGTTGAGCCGTGGGCGCCTCGCCGAGCGCGTTGCCAACGACCGTCAGGACGAGTTGGGCAACCTCGCCGCCGCGGCCAATACCCTGCGTGATTTCCTCGCCGAAACCTTCACTCATCTGCAACGCAGCGCCAGTGATCTGGACAGCGCCAGCGGCGAACTGAATGCGATCGCCACGACCATGGCCGGCGGCACCAACGAGCAGTTCAACCGCACCGATCAGGTGGCCACGGCGATGAACGAAATGTCTGCCACTGCCCAGGAAGTCGCCCGTCACGCGGCGGATGCGGCGCGCGCTGCCGACGATGCCGACCAGTCTGCCCAGCAGGGTGAAAAGGTCATGCAGGGCACCATCCACACCATCACTAAGATGCGTGGCGAAATCGCCAACACCGCGGAAGTGATTCGTCGTCTGGAAAGCGACAGCGGCCGCATCGGCAAAGTGCTGGAAGTGATTCGCGGCATCGCCGAACAGACCAACCTGCTGGCGCTCAACGCAGCGATTGAAGCGGCACGGGCCGGAGAGGCCGGGCGTGGTTTCGCCGTGGTCGCTGACGAGGTGCGCAACCTTGCGCAGCGTACGGCCGAGTCGATCATTGAAATCAACCAGATCATTCAGAACGTGCAGACCGGCGCCGTGGATGCTGCGCAAGCGATCGAAAGCGGTCAGGCACGCAGCGACGAAAGCGTCGAGCAAGTGACCCAGGCCGGTGCGATGCTGGAGCGCATCACCCACGCGGTGGAAGCGATCCGCGACATGAACCGCCAGATCGCCACCGCCGCCGAAGAGCAGACCTCGGTGGCCGAAGACATCTCGCGCAACCTGACCGAGATCACGTCCATCGCCAGCACCAACCTCAACAGCGTGCAGCGCACCGAAAGCGCCAGCCAGAACCTGCATGGCCTGTCCGGGCAACTCAACGAAGTCACCGCGCGCCTGAGCGCCTGACGTCAGCTGACGTGTACCGGTTCGGTTACCGAGTCGGTACACAGTCGATCTCAAATCCGTGCGAGTGCCGCCGATGGCCGGTTATCTATAACCGGCATTGGAGCCCTCCCATGGTCAGCATCACCTCCGTTTCGATCAATCAGACCGTCAGCACCGCCACCAGCAAAACCAGGATCAGCGACGCTAGCGACGACACTTCGACCCCTGCAACCAGCAGCGCGGGCGTCAGCGCCGACACCAGCAAAGTGGCGGCTGGCGGGGGCGCGGCTCCGGCAGGTGACAGCAGTTCCGACAGCAGCGGTGAATCGGATTCGGTGAAAGCACTGCGCAAGCAGATCGCCGAGCTGCAAAAGCAATTGCAGGAACAGCAGCAGGCGCTGCAAGCGGCTCAGGCCAAGCAGGAAGACGCTGATGCCAAGGCTGCCGACGTGGCGTCCGCCGAGTCGCAAATCTCCAGCACCTCGGCTTCGTTGCAGACGGCCACGGCGGCGTTGTTGCAGGCGTTGCAGGATTCCGGATCGAGCAGCTCGGGCTCGCTGGTCAGCACTTCGGCTTAAGCATCACGCGATTCCCCTGTAGGAGTGAGCCTGCTCGCGATAGCGGTATATCTGCCTTATTCATGGTGACTGACACACCGCTATCGCGAGCAGGCTCACTCCTACAGAGAACTGCGGTGTGTTTCAGAGGGTTGGCAGGCTGAAGGTGAAAAGCGTGCCGCTCTGTGCGGTGGACGCTACATGCAAATGCCCGCCATGGGACTGGGCGATCTGGCTGGCGATATACAGCCCCAGACCGAGCCCGGCCTGGGGCGTGCTGGCGCTTGGGCGCGAGTATGGCTGGAACAGATGCGGCAAAACCGCCTCGGGAATATGCCCCTGATTCTTCACCGCCAGCATCAACGCACCGTGCTCGACCTGGGCGATGACTTCGATATCCCCTTCCGGGTCGCCATGGGTCACGGCATTGGCCAGCAGGTTCGACAGCAACTGGGCAATCCGGCCACGGTCGCAGGCCACGCCCTGCAATTCGCCGATGCAGGCGTGAATGGTGCGCTGCGGATGCACATTGCGGATTTCCGTCACCACCTGCTGCACCGCGTCGGTCAAGTCGGCGCAGGGCTGGATCGCGACCGGAATACCATTGCCCAGACGTCCGCGAGCAAAGTCGAGCACATCATCCACCAACCGCGTTGCCCTTTGCGCACTGCCAAGGATATTGCGTACCCGCACTTCGATGGCCGGATCCGGATGCTTGCGCAGGAGCATTTCGGCGCCCGCGCTGATGGCAAACAACGGGTTGCGCAAGTCGTGGCCGAGCACGGCAATGAACTGTTCGCGCAACTCGGCGGTTTCGCGCTCCTGCAACAACTCGGTTTCGGTGAGCTGCGCGTTTTCCTCGGCTTCGATCTGCAATGCGAGCATCCGCGCGAACGACTCCATGGTGCTCTGGATGCTGCTGGACTTGAGTTGCGCGGGGTTCGGATCGAGCGCGCAGATCGTGCCGAAAAACCGTCCGTCAGTGCGGAACACCGGCACCGAGATGTAGCTCTCGAACTTGTACAGGCGCGGGGTGTGATGATCGCGGTAGAGCGGGTCTTCGCTGGCCTTGTCGATCACCACCGAGGTGTGCGCAGCACGGATTTCGTGGCACAGCGTGGTGACCACATCCAGCTCGCCACCAACCTGCAGGCCGAAATCCAGCTGATCGAGGACCGCGCAGGCTGTCCACGAATCCTCGGTAACCCGCGCTACGGCGGCAAAGCGCAGGCCGGTCAGTTCGCGGATCACTTGAAGGATCGCCGGAACCGCGCTGATCCGTCCGATTGTCGCGATGTCTGCTGCCGCTGTCTGCCTCATGCCCATCGTTCTCGGCTGCAATCGTTATCTGATGGTCGCCATACTAGCGGTCTGATGGCGGTTTTGGCATCCCTTCAGGCTGCATCCGCGTGATTCGCCGGGCAACGGACGCAAAAAAGCCGCACGATCGCTGATCGTGCGGCTTTGCTTTGGCGGTGTATCAGGTGTCTTGCTTGTTGCTCAGCACTTTGCCGGTGGTGGCATCGAAGTCGACGTCGAACTCTTTGCCGTCGGCGGTTTTCAGCTCGACTTCGTACTCGTAACCGTTGAAGTGGTTATCCAGATCGGTGTCGGTGATGGTCGCACCCGGGTGCAGTTTCAGCGCTTCGGCGTTCATCGACTCCAGCGACTTGATCTTGCCGGATTTGACCAACTCAGGGATCTGGTCGACACGCACATCGGCTTGGGCCAGGCCAGCAGTCAGGGTCAGGGCAGCGGCGGTAAACAGGGCAGTCAAAGTTTTCATCGGGTCATTCCTTGGGTTGTTCGTTGAAGTGGGCTCAGGTTAACCACCACAACTTAATTCACCCTTAAAACCCCACATCGCGTGCAGCGCTCTTGTGGGAGCGAGCCCGCTCGCGATGCGGACAACCCGGTCTGCTGATCAGAACCCGTTGTTCTTCAACACCTGATCAACACTGGCACTGGCCGGGCGCTTGTAGAACTTCAACAGTTCGCTGGCGCGGTTGGTGAAGATGCCATCAACGCCGGCCGCCATGACTTTCTCGAAATCCACCGGCTCATCGACGGTGTAGACGTGCACCAGCATGCCCTGATCGTGGGTGTACTGGTTCATCCACGGTTGCACCAGATCCGAATAGCTCTGGTCGCCGCCCTTGGTCAGCCTGGCCGAAGGGCCGGTGCCGATGGCGCCCTGCGACTTGGCGAAATCAACCCATTGCTTGAATTCGGCTTCGGACTTCGGCTCCTGCTTGCCGTAGAACACGTTCTTGTCCTTCTCGCCGGACTCGGCAAAGGTCACCTTCGATTTCGGCTCGATGCTGCCTTCACCGACCCACAGCAGCAGGATTTTCGGCACTTGCGGCATTTCCTTTTGCAGTAGTTCGAGGCTGTTCTTCTCGAAGGTCTGCAGGATCACCTTGCCTTTGCCCTGGCCGACGGCCAACTCGCTTTTCGCCAGTTTCGAACCGGCCGGGCTCAGCCAGCCGCGATCTTGCAGCTTCTCTTTCAGGTCATGCTCGATGCCCGGAAACAGCTGCGGCTCCTTGGTTTCGATGTAAAGACCCGGCTTGTGTTTCGGGTTGGCCTGGGCGATGTCGATGATTTCATCGAGGGTGAGGATTTTCAGCCCGGCGTAGGACGGACGCGCGCGATCCGGGTAAGCCTTGTTGTACCAGCTGCCGGCGTCGAGGGTTTTCAGTTCGGCCATGGTGAAGGCGGTGGCCGGGCTGTCCTTGCGCTCCGGAAACTTGGTCGCGACGTCGGTGGTGCGTTGCAGGTTGTTGTCGTGCAGGGCGAACAGCACGCCGTCCTTGCTGCGCTGCAAATCCATTTCCAGGTAGTCGGCGCCGAGGTCGCGGGCCAGTTTGTAGGAGGCAGCGGTGGACTCCGGAGCATCGAAGGACGCGCCACGGTGCGCGATCACGGCTGGATGCGGGATGCCATGGGCGGCTGCCAGTGCGTTGATGTCAGTCTGGGCGGCGTGGGCCTGGCCGAGACCGAGCAGCAGGCTCAGCATGAGGGCGCTTTTGGTGAAAGTGGCGGGCATGTTCGAGTTCCTTTCGCAGGGCATTTTCAAAGACGTACCTTTTAACAACTGAATCGATTGGGTGCTATCGCCAGACCGACATAAACGTATTAAAAGCGATTTTTCCTGCACTTTTGTGGCGCGGTTTGCAGTACGCTTGCCCTCGGCAGACGCTCCGGCAGAGGGCGCGCCGATTCTGTTGCCCTGCGTGTAAACCATCGATGATTTTTCGTGAGGTTTACCATGCGCATCACTTCCCAACTCATCTGTCAGGCCGCCGATGACCTCAAGGGTTTTGTCGGCCTCAACCGCAAGACCGGCCAGTACATCGTGCGTTTCAGCGAAGATTCGTTCGGTATGGACGTGGCGGATGACGGCATCATTCCCACCAGCGAGTTTGTCTGGGCGCCGGCTTCTGAGACGACCATGACCTTGAAGCGCGAGCTGATTCAGTTGCTGCTGGATCAGAACATCGATGAGCGGATCAACATCAGTGAGCCGTTGCGGGTGTACATGAGCAAGGTTGAGGTGCCGGAGATTGTGGCGGTGCGCAGTCTGGTGCAGGGCTGAAGTTTTGTAGTGGCTGTGCCGGCCTCTTCGCGAGCAAGCCCGCTCCCACATTGGATCTGTGGCGTTCACAAATCCCTGTGGGAGCCAGCCTGCTGGCGATGAGGCCAGTGAGCACACAACCAAATTCAAAACCCAAACGCGGTACCTGTGGGAGCGGGCTTGCTCGCGAAGGGGCCAGTCAGCGCGCCGCCAAAGTCACTGCCCAAACCGATACTCCCGCTCCACCCGACACACCCGGGTCTGAAACTTCGAATACCACTGCGCCCGGCCGCGCGCCTGGATCACCCGGTGCTCGGGATGCTCGCGCCAGGCCAGAATCGCCGCTTCACTCTGCCAGTGGGAAATGGTGATCCCGACCCCGTCTTCCCCGCGAATCGTATCAATGCCGAGAAACCCCGGCTGCTGGCTGACCAGTTCCATCATCCGTTCCGACGCCGCCGCATAACCGTTGTCACCCTCGGTGCGGGTCGAGGTGAAAATCACCGCAAAGCAAGGCTCGTTCGGCTTCATGGACGTTGCTCCGCACACGCATCGACAAATGCTCGCACCAGCGGCGGAACCTGGCCCTTTAGCGCCGCGCGTTCTGGTTGAAACAACGTGGCGACAAAAAACACATGGTCAGTCAATTCGATCGCGCGCAAGTCGCCCGCCGAATCATGGCCGACAGCGTGTAGCCGATGGGTCAACAACTCTCGTTCGAACCGCGGATTCACCCCGAACCGGCAGCGATAGCCTTCAAGAATTTCGGACGTTTCGTACGCCTTGGCGATCAACGAATCGGCGACCAGATAAATGCTGTCCACCGCCTCCACCAACGAACAGGTCAGCGGTGTGAGCACGGCTCGCGGTGAATCCGGCGATGTTTCGCCATGCTCGGCATCGGCCCAGCCCAGCACATTGCGGGAAAACTCCAGCAGCGCATGCTGAAAACCACCGCAGGTGCCGAGGAAAGGGCGCTGTTGTTCGCGGGCAAAACGGATGGCCCTGAGTGCACCGGCCTCACTTTTGTAGGGGCTGGCCGGGACGCACCAGAAGCCGTCAAAGTGATCCAGCGCAGTGTCGGCGTGTATCTGCTCGGTGGGCAGCCATTCGAATTGCACATTGTGGCCGGACTGCTCGGCGATCAAGCCGAGGGCAACGGGGATCGCCTGGTGGGCGGTGACTTGCGGATCGTGATCGCCGATCAGGGCGATGGAAATGGCGTCCATGGGATTTCCTTGATTTGAGTGAGTGATGAACCTCTGTGGTGAGGGTGTGCAGTTGTCGATCACCGGGGCTCACTATAGATTGGCGTTCACGCACTCAATATTGGCGTTTCCCCAAGTGATCAATGCAGCGACGCACTATCGACTCGATTACCCGGACCTGGCGCTGATCCTTGCGTTGGTGCGCGGCGGCTCTCTGGCCCGGGCGTCGCAGCTGCTCAGAGTCGATGTGTCGACGGTGTTTCGCGCGGTGCGTCGTCTGGAGTCAGCACTGGGTCAGCAATTGTTCGAAAAGAGTCGCGCCGGGTACCTGCCAACTACCCTCGCGCAGACCCTCGCCGAGCAGGCCGAACGCGCCGAGCAGGCACTGGAAGCGGCGCGGATCGGTGTCGAGCAGGGCGGCGAAGTGGTCAGCGGCACGGTGCGCCTGACCTGCACCGACTCGGTGCTGCAAGGCCTGCTGTTGCCGGCGCTGGCGCAGTTCATGCCGAACTATCCGGCACTGACTCTCGAGCTGAGCACCTCCAACGATTTCGCCAACCTCAACCGCCGCGATGCCGACATCGCCCTGCGCCTGACGCGTACGCCGCCAGAGCATCTGGTCGGACGGCAACTGGCGAAGATTTCCTACCGGGTCTGCGCCAGTGCGCGTTATCTGCAAAACGTCGATGCAACGGATCTGGCGACGCTGACCTGGATCGCCCCGGACGAGTTTCTGCCGGATCACCCGACCGTTGCCTGGCGCCGCCAGCAGTTGCCCGGCGTGACCCCGGCTTATCGCTGCAACAGCATGCTGTCGGTGACTGAACTGGTGCGCGGCGGACTCGGTGTGGCGGCGTTGCCGGATTTTCTGATCACTGAAGGTTTGCAGGCCCTCAGCGAACCGCTGCACGGCTACGACACCGCGCTGTGGTTGCTGACCCGCCCAGATTGCCGAGCATTGCGCTCGGTGGTCACGCTGTTCGATGAACTGGGGCGGGCACTGCGGTTGCCATGATCAGCGTTGCGGGTTCTGGCAGATGTGCGCATGCAGTTCGCGGGTCAGGCCTTCGATGCGTTCGGTCAGGCTCTTGGTCATTTCGGTGAGGCGGGTGTTCTGCTCCAGCAGTTCGAGCAGTTGCGCGGTGGTCTGCGCGGCCTGCGCCTGGCGCTCACTGTTGGCCACCGCCAGCGCTTCACGGTGTTGCGCGTCGGCGTCCGATTGCGCCTTGTCCCGCGCGGCTTGCCGGGTTTGTGCCAGCAGGATCAACGGTGCGGCGTAGGCCGATTGCAGGCTGAACGCGAGGTTCAGCAGAATGAACGGGTACACGTCGAAAGTGGTGATCCCCGTCGCATTGAGGCACACCCACAACAGCACGATCAGGGTTTGTGCGCCAAGAAAGGTCGGCGTGCCGAAGAACCGCGCGAAGGCCTCGGCCCGCAAGGCGAACGTGTCGTTGCCGAAGGTGGTGTTGAGGTGGGCGTGGGGGCGGTGGAAGCGCAAGTGGTCGACGGGGGCGGGCGCGGGGACGTCGGGTTTTTCTGTGGTCATGATGGGCTCGGCAGGATTTGGGACTGAGGGTCACTATAGTCCTGCATCGCGGCTTATGGCCCTTTCGCGAGCAAGCCCGCTCCCACAGGTTAATGGTTGATCACAAGTTAAGAGATCGACTCAATCCCTGTGGGAGCGGGCTTGCTCGCGAAAGCCGCGACGCGGTCCAACGGCCCGACATATCGATCAGCCCGGCGCCCGCTCATTGGCAAACATGCTCACCGCCTGCACCGCTTCACTGGCGCCATCGCGGATCTGCAGAATCACGCTGCCGGCCTGATCCGCCAGTTCAACGCCTTGTGCCGCCCGCCCGCGTGTGCCTTCCATGCTCTTGATCGCCTGGCGGGTTTCGCTCTGGATCAAACCGATCATGTTGGATATCTCCGCCGTCGAGCCGCTGGTCCGCGCCGCCAGTTGCCGCACTTCGTCCGCCACCACGGCAAACCCGCGCCCCTGATCCCCGGCGCGCGCTGCTTCAATCGCTGCGTTGAGCGCCAGCAGATTGGTCTGGTCGGCAATCGCACGGATGGTGTTGACGATCGCCGTGATCTGCTCCGAGCGTTCGCCAAGTTGCGCGATCAGCGTTGATGACTGCGCGATATCGTCAGCGATTTCGCGCATCTCACTGGCCGCCTGCTGGATCACCTGAGTGCCTTGCTCGGCGACTTTCCGGGTTTCCACCGAGATGTGATAAGCAGCGCTGGCGCTGCGCGCATCGTGCTCGTGCTGCTCGACGCGGGCGGTGACGTCCGTGGCGAATTTCACCACTTTGCACAACCGCCCGGCAGCGTCGTACACCGGGTTGTAGTTGGCCTCCAGCCACACACTCTGGCCGCGCTTGTCGACGCGTTCGAACTGACCCTGAAACAGCTCACCCTGATTCAACCGCCGCCAGAAATCCTCATAGGCGCTGCTGTTGACCAGCTCCGCCCGGCAGAACAAACGGTGATGTTTACCCTTGAGTTCAGCGAGCGTGTAACCCATGCGCGTCAGAAAATTCTGGTTGGCGGTGAGAATGCCGCCGTTGAGGTCGAATTCGATCACCGCCATTGCCCGGTCGATCGCCTGCAGCTTGGCGTTGGCCTCGCTTTCCTGCTGGACTTTGGTCGTCACGTCCATGGCGAACTTGACCACCTTGACCACGCGCCCCGACGCATCCTTGATCGGGTTGTAATTGGCTTCCAGCCAGACCGGCTGGCCCTGGCTGTTGATCCGCTCGAAGGTACCGGACTGGAACTGGCCGTTTTTCAGGCGCGACCACAGTTCGGTGTATTGCGCGCTGCGGCCAAACTCCGCGGTGCAGAACAAGCGATGCGGCTGGCCGATCACCTGTTCGGCGCGGTAACCCATGGTTTTGAGGAAGTTGTCATTGGCCTTTAACACTACGCCTTCAAGGTCGAACTCGATCACCGCCATGGAGCGATTGATCGCTTCAAGCAGGCCGTTCTGTTCGGTGATGGTGTGTTGAAGGTCGTTGAGTTCGGACTGGTGGCGTTTGAAAAACATAGGGGCAGTACCTGGAAGTAGGGAAAGACGAGGTTTGTGTCCCTGTTTCCGCGCTGGCAGAGCAAATGCTGGATGAGCATTTGTCATTGACTGCAAAGTGCCAGCATCCAGGCTGACGAGCTGATCTTATACAAACTGCGTTGAGTTGTACAAGAAATTGCGAATCAACCTGTTTGCAGCCTTTTCAAGGCTGAGAGAGGGGGGGGCGTCTTCTTAGCCCGGACTGCTCAGCGCCACGCTGATGGTGTTGCGCCCCGTGTGTTTGGCGGTGTACAGCGCTTTGTCGGCGTCATCCAGCCAGGCAACCGCGTCGCTGTACGACGGCTGAAACCGGGCCAGACCGATACTCAGGCTGACGCGCAGCTCTGGCACATCCGGGTGCCGATATTGATCCATCGCCTGACGCAATCGTTCCATTTGCGCCTCGGCTTTATTGAGTGGCTGGTCGGGCAGGATCAGGCAAAACTCGTCGCCGCCATAACGGCCGGCCCGTTCACCTTCGGCCAGCAGCCCTTTGAGTGCCTGGCTCAACTCGCGCAGCACGGCGTCGCCAACGATGTGCCCATAGTTGTCGTTGATGGTCTTGAAATGATCGATGTCGATCAGCGCCAGAATGTCCTGGGTGTTGTTATCTCGGCAGCGGGTGAAACGCGTATGGAGCAGATCCTTCCAGGCGCCGTGATTGAGCAGCCCGGTGAGGCTGTCGGTGCGGCTCAGGTCTCTGAGTGCACGTTTGTGTTGTGCAAGTTTGATCGCCAGTTGGTAACTGACCATGCCCAAGGCCAAGGGGTACAAGGTCAGCATCGGCAGGCAGGCCCAAACCTCGATTTGCGTCATCGTCAGGCTGAACTTGAAGCCGAACAGTAAACAGCCCAGCAGCACGCCGGCGATTTGGGCGAGAGCGCCCAGCAGGAACAGACGTCGTCCACCAGCGGCGACATTGTTCATGGTCATCATCGACAGGATGGTCACGGTGGTCAGCGGATTGAACTGAAAGCACGCGGTCCAGAAGCCCCCGCACAACGAGTCGTACAACAGGTTGCGGCGTTCGGCGTGGTAGGGGAAGGTCGAGCGGGTCGAAATCTGATAGGCCAGATGCGGCCAGATAAAACCGTTGAACACCAGCAGCGCCCAGAGCCAGTTCGGCATGTGCAACGGATACAGCGCGGCCGCGACGCTGAAAAAGCCGACGCCCAGACCGATGATCCTGGGCAGATAAATGCGTCTGGCGAATGACAAGCCTTTGCCGCGTTGATTTTCCATGATGTCCTGCGCCAGATTCATCCTGAAATACTTTGAAGTGTTTTTTCAGGTTGACCGTTCGTCGGTCAATTGTCGGACATTGTCATTTATTCCACCGGGAATAATCAGTGTCCTTCCGAGCCATTTAATCGTGGCGGGGCGCAGGAGAGGGCCGGTTTAGAGCTGGTATCTGGCTAGAAACATCTCCATTGCCGACTCGGCCACGGCTTTTTGCGTGTCTGCGTCCAGCGGCGGCAGGCCCATGGAAATCTGCGGCCAGAAACCGAACGATTTCAACAGCCCTTGCACCTGCTGTGCAGCGAATTCTGCGTTTACGGTTTTCAGCCGACCATCCGCCAACGCAGCGCGAATCCACACCGTCAGGCCTTCCTCCCGCTCGCCCATGCGCGCCACCATGTCCTGCGCGCGCTCCGGGGAATGGATGGTGGCAGCGATCGCCACCCGCGCCAGCCCGAGAAAGTTGTCATCGGCCATCATCTGCAGTTTAGCCAGCAACATGGGCAGCAGTTGCTCGCGCAGCGGCTGATCCGCGCGATAGGTCACGGCTTGCTCGTCGGTAATCCGAGCCCAGAGTTGGTTGAGAATTTCGGCGAACAGCTCTTCCTTGCTGGGAAAGTGGTTGTACACCGTGCGCTTCGACACCCCGGCGGTGGCCGCGATCTTGTCCATGCTGGTGACCTCGAACCCGTTGGCACGGAATTCGGCAATTGCCGCCTGGATGATGGCTTCGCGTTTGCGGTCGGTGAGGCGTTGTGGAGCTGTCATAAGTACGCTTCGGCAGAGAAGGGGTGGAATTACACTTGGCAGTTTACTTGTCATCACGTTTCATGCAACCTAGAAACTACACCGCCCAGTGTAATGTTGCGTTAATCCGCGCAACCTAAAAACAGACAGTTCGGCTGATGCGTGCGTGCCTTGGCCATTTATCGTCCCACCGTGAAAAACCGTGAATTGCGCGGTTTTTCTGGAGTCTCTCAGTCATGGCCAATCCAGATTTTTCTGCGGATCAAACTTCCACGCCTGAAGCCTCTCGCCAGGATCAAGGGCTGTTCCGTAACCATGCGCCAGTGCAGCGCGAAGGCTTTCGCAAGATGGTCCGGATCATGTGGAACATGATCTTCCACAAGCCGCGCAATACCCGCCCGGCCGCCGCGATCCCCGTGCAACCGCTGACCCGTGAAGACCTGCTGGCGGCACCCAACCACAGCGTCTACCGCCTCGGTCATTCAACCTTGCTGCTGAAAATGCGCGACAAATTCTGGATCACCGACCCGGTCTTCGCCGAGCGCGCCTCACCGGTGCAGTGGGCCGGGCCCAAACGCTTTCACCAGCCGCCGATCAGCATAGACCAGTTGCCACCGATCGAAGCGGTGATCCTGTCGCACAACCATTACGACCACCTCGATTACCAGGCGGTACTGAAACTGGCGGCCAAAACCAACTATTTCCTGACCCCGCTGGGCGTGGGCGATACCCTGATCAAATGGGGCATCGACGCCAATAAAGTTCGCCAGTACGACTGGTGGCAGGGCACCGAAGTCGCCGACATCCGCTTCGTTGCCACTCCCTCGCAGCACTTCTCCGGCCGCAGCCTGTTCGACAGTAACAGCACCCTGTGGGCCTCGTGGGTGATGATCGATGGCGATACGCGGATCTTCTTCAGCGGCGACAGCGGCTACTTCGACGGCTTCAAACGCATCGGCGAACAATACGGCCCGTTCGATCTGACCCTGATGGAAACCGGCGCCTACAACGTCGAATGGCCACACGTGCACATGCAACCCGAAGAAACCCTGCAGGCGCACCTCGACCTCAAGGGCCGCTGGCTGTTTCCGATCCACAACGGCACCTTCGACCTGGCGATGCACGCCTGGCATGAGCCGTTTGACCGGATTCTGGCGCTGGCCTGGGAGCGTAGTGTTTCGATTACCACGCCGCGAATGGGCGAGGCGTTTAATTTGATGCAGCCGCAGCGGGGGCACACGTGGTGGCTGAATATGGAGCAGGATGTGTCGGAAAACGCCCCAATTGCTGGTAGCGGCTACAAGTCGGGATGACTTTTCCTACTGTCGGTAGTCCAGCTGGCTGACAGCTCTTTCCTATGTCCTCGGTAGGCTTGGTCGCGAGTGAATGAATCACTCGTGATTAGCCTAAACAAGGACGATAGACATGACGCATTTCTTCAAACGTCGCGTGAATACGCTGACGAAATCCATATTGGTCGCACTGGCAGCGACAGGTGTCGCTGCCACCGCCCATTCGGCCACTGATCTTCATTACGCCAGCGTCAGTGAACTCAGCCAAATGATGGCCGACAATGAGCTCACTGCTGTTGAACTGGTTGAACACTTCCATCAGCGAATTGCCGAGCTGGACAAGCAAGGCCCTGCTATCCACGCCATCGTCGAACTGAATTCACAAGCCATCGAAATAGCTACCGCGCTGGATAACGAGCGTAACGAGGGACAGTCGCGTGGCCCGTTGCATGGTATTCCGGTGCTGCTCAAAGACAATTTTGATACCGCCGACAGCCTGCAAACCAGCGCCGGCTCCTTGGCCATGGTCGGCCAGCCGGCAGCCAACGATGCCTTTGTGGTTAAACAGCTGCGGGATGCCGGCGCGATTATTCTGGGTAAAGCCAACATGAGCGAATGGGCTTATGTGCGGGAAATGGGTTTGCCCCATGGTTGGAGCGGACGTGGTGGGCAAGGGAAAAACCCACATGCACTGAGCGAGGAGATCTGCGGTTCCAGTTCTGGATCGGCCGCTGCCGTGGCTGCCGGTTTCGCGCCGATCTCCTTGGGCACGGAAACCAACGGTTCGATCACTTGCCCGGCATCGGCCAATGGCGTAATCGGCGTCAAACCCACCTTGGGTCTGTTCAGTCGCACCGGGGTGGTGCCAATCACCCGTCTGCAAGATACCCCTGGTACTTTGACACGTACTGTCCGTGACGCAGCGTTGATGTTCAACGTGTTGCAAGGCACGGATGCGACAGACTCCGCGACATCGATCGCCCCGACAGGAATCGACTACACCGCTTTACTGGCAAACGATGCCCTGCAAGGCAAGCGTATCGGTTATCCCGCCGCTTACGAGGGAACGGACGGCGTGGTTCTGACTCCCGGAGTGGAGTTTCAGAAGGCAATGATCACACTCGAGAAACAAGGTGCGACGCTCGTGCCAGTGACCGTTCGTTTACCTGATATCGATAATTTCGTACCCGGTCTGATGGGCGCGATGAAGTACGAATTGCCTGAATATCTCGTCAGCCGTTCCGGTCTGCCGATCCAGTCGTTGCAGGACCTGATCGACTTCAATCAGCTCAATCCCGGCAAGGAGGGCTATGGGCAGGCCACGCTCGAAGCGATGAATGCGCTGGATATGACTCACGAACAGGCCAGCGGATCGATCTTGAGCATCAGCAAAAACTTCAAGGACGCCATTGACGAGCAACTGCGCGAACACAACCTCGACGCAATGGTTGCCGAAGCGGATGGTTACTCGCAATTTTCTGCCGCAGTGGCTGGTTATCCGGCGGTAACCCTGCCATCGGGCATGAGCGCTAACGGTATACCCACGTCCGTGTTCTTTTTCGGCAAAGCATGGAGCGAGCCGCAATTGTTCGCCATGGCCTACAGCTATGAACAAGCCTCGGCCGAGCTGCGGCACCCTGCGTTCAAGTAATCATTCCACCTAAGCAAAATCCCCACGCTCTGCAACGTTCTGCTGCATGGCCTGGGGATTCAACTTGCGACCCGGCGCAAACCCGGGAAAGAACACCAACCCTTGTGCCTCAAACCGATAAGCCAACGCCAGCCGCGTCGCATCCGCCACGTCCTGCTGCGCTTCAAACCGCTGGATATCATCCACCGCAACCTCCGCCTCGCGCGACAGTTGTTCCACGCTCCAGCCCAGCATCGCTCGGGCCTGGACGCAGTGCGTCGGGGTGAACTGGAAAAGGGCAATGCGTTCGAGGATGTGGTTCATCGCAAGAGAGGCCATGGTGTGCTCCGGGCTCAAGAGTGCTGATTGAAAATGTACTGTGTTTTTGTACAGTTGTTTTCGGCCGGGATCAAACGCATTTTTTGATTTGCCCTAGTTCGCCGCCTCCAACCAGACGGACGGTGCCTGTCCGAGGATGCGCCGGAACATCGTCGAGAACGCCGCCGGGCTCTCATAACCGAAGTCCAGGGCGATCCGCGTCACCGCTTCACCGGCCGCCAGCCGCGCCAGCGCCAGCACCACGCAGGCCTGTTGCCGCCATTGGCTGAAGCTCAACCCGGTCTGCTGCCGAAACAATCTGTTGAAGGTGCGCAAGCTTATGTGCAACTGCCCGGCCCAGTGTTGCGGTGACTGATGGGCGTTCGGCTGATGCAGAAAGTTCTGACACAAAGCCAGGAGCTTTCCGTCAGTCGGCAGCGGAATGTGCAAGGGCAGGGGTGCACTGCGCGTCAGTTCATGCAGCAGCAGGTCGATCAATACGCCGTCGCGTCCTTCGAGGTCATAAGTCAGCGGCACTTCCACGGCTTCCATCAACAAGTGCCGCATCAACGATGAAACGCTGATCACCTGACAACGCTGGCCCAAATCTACCGCCCCCGGCTCGATGTACAAACTGCGCGTACTCACGCCGAGCATCAGCACCTCATGCGCCACTCCCGGCGGAATCCACACCGCCCGCTGCGGCGGCACCACCCAATTGCCGTCATGAGTACGAACCTGCATCACCCCAGTCGCGCCGTACAACAACTGCGCCCGCCGGTGGGTATGAAATGGCAACAGATGGCCGTGGGAATAATCCGTACCGATCGCCACCACCGGGCGCGGCGTGTCATCCAACTGACTGATCGAAATATTGCGCATCGAGGGCGTCCCGGTGATTGGCGTAAACGCAAACATTATTGGCTGAGTTGCTGAAGCAGGCCAAGCCGCGTCGTTCTATCGTCGACCGCTCGCCACCACCGGAAGACGCGCCATGTTCTACCTTCTGCTGACCCTCTTCGGCTGTATGACCGGCATCACCGCCGTGCTCTTCGGCTTCGGCGGCGGCTTCGTCGTCGTGCCGCTGCTCTATCGCATGCTCAGCGCCAGCCACGGCGCCGACGACCCCGTCGGCCAATCGGCCATGCACATCGCCGTCGCCACCTCGACCTGCGTGATGATCGTCAACGCCCTGATCGCTACCGACAAACACCGCCGCGCCGGCAACCTGATCCGCCATTACCTGTGGCCCCTCGGCGGCTTCATCGCCCTGGGCGCGATCATCGGCGCGATCGCCGCGGTGTGGGTCAGCGGCGAGGTCATTCGCTACGCCTTCATTGCCTACCTCGGCGTGACCATCATCGACTGCTTGCTCAGACGCGGCTTCCTCACACGCAGTGAAGGCGTCATCCCACGCCGTTTGGATCGTAAGGAAATATCCGCCGGCGGCGTAGGCATCGGCGCCATCGCCACGTTCCTCGGTGTAGGAGGAAGCGTCATGACCGTACCGCTCCTGCGCCGCTGCGGACTGAGCATGTCCCAGGCCACGTCCATGGCGAACCCGTTGAGCGTGCCGGTGGCGGTGGCCGGGACGCTGACCTACATGGCACTGGCCGGTTTCAGCGAGACGGATCTGGGCGTGTGGTTTGTCGGGTATGTGGATTTGCTGGCGTTTGCGGTGCTGACGCTGGGGTCGTTGGTCGGGATTCGGTTGGCCACGCCGTGGATCGGGCGGATACCGGATCGGGCGCATGCTTGGGTTTATATCGCGCTGCTGATCATCGTGATGTTGGGCATGCTGCTCAAGTAGAGCCTCGATTCCTGCACGCATCCTCTGCATACTTCGCAGCCTCATTCATTCAGGGATCGATCCATGCTCAAGGGACTGCTGCGCCTGGCGCCATACGCTGCGGCGCTGTTCACACTGATTTCCACCGCCCATGCCGAAGATGGCCGACGCGTGTTCACCGGTACGCTGGGCAAGATGCCGATTGTGGTGGAGCTCAACACCACGCAGCAGGACGAAGTTACCGGCCGCTACTTCTATGAGAAGTATCACCGCGACCTGGAGCTGAGCGGCTCGCTGCAAGACAGCACGTTGAACCTTGTTGAAGGCAACAACCGCTATGGCGACGACAAACCGTTGCCAACCTTGAAGTTGAAATCCACCGCCAACGGTTGGCAGGGCGAATGGCAAAACCCCAAAGGCAAGAAGCTGCCGGTACAACTGACCGAAGCCAAACTTCCCGCGCCGACTGCAACGACGTTGCCCTTTATTGCCACATTGCCGAAAGACGATCCCTACGAGTATTTGCGCTTGCAGGGGCTCAAGCTCAAACCGGAGAAGAAAGAAAACTTCATGGGCTACGACCTGCAATGGTGGACGGAGTCTGAGTCGAAGATATCTTTGTTTAGTGTAGAGTCTGGTTATACGAAAGAAGAGCAGCAGCGGATTAATAACCACTTGCTCGGACGGCTCTGGACTGAAGTCATCGACTATCACCGCTGCATGATGGATGGCGGGGAATATGCCGAGTTCGATCAAGGGGCTGCCCCGGAGTTTCTCTCGCCGGATGTGGTCAGCCTGGACATTTCCACCGGTTACAGCTGCGGCGGTGCCCACCCGGATTTCGGCAGTTCGCCAATCAACCTCGACGTCCACACCGGCGAATTGTTGAAACTCAAAGATGTACTGTGGATTGGTGAACCGAATAGCGCGGCCACCGAATACGATCAGCTGAAAGTCATGGCGCCGTGGCTGGTCAAACAGTTCACCACGCTCTATCCCGAAGAGATGAAGAAGCCTGCCGAAGACGACGGCGGCTGCGATTACACCGATGAAAGCGTCTGGGGTTATTCCAACTGGCACTTCACGCCGAAGGGGATTTACCTGGGCGCTTACTTCGCCCGTTACCAACGTAACTGCGACAACCCCGATTGGTCAGTGCTGCCGTACTCGCTGGTCAACCAGCACCGTGGCGCAGCCAAACTGCAATTGCCCAAAGGCTAACCATCACACCAACCCCGGCGCCTCCCGCACAATAAAGTGATCCAGATTCTCGATGTTGGCACTGAACACCCCGAACGTCTGTTCGGGGTTCTTCTTGCTCGGCACCTGCTTCAACTCCGGCGTCACGCCATAGAAGAAACAGAACAACTCCTTATCGCTGTCGATCGCATGCTTGATCTCTTCCAGAAACGCCTTGCGCTTGCGGTAGTTGTCGATCAACTTCTTGCTCAAGTACACGTTCACCGAATACGGCTTCTTCTTCGCCTCATCCGCCTGCTTGAACCAGACCTTCTGCTCGAAATCGATGCGAAAACTCTGGGTGTAATCCTTGATCTCCTTGATCTTGCCCCAGTAAATCAGCCCCTTGTTGTCCGTCAGATACTCGATCTTCTTGAAGAACGAGCCATAAGGCGCCGTGTGCTCACCGATCTTCAACGGCATGCGCTTAAGCAACTCCTTGTCGGCGAAGTTCGACACAAAACACTCCACCGGATGCGCAAACACACTGGTCTTGTCCGGCGCCGTCTCACGCCCCGGCGACTCCTTGGAACTCACCTGCGCCACCCGCACAGGATCATCCCGCAACACATCCGCCGCCCCCGCAGGCGCAACAGGCTTGCGCACATACTCACGCCGCGTCAGCAACAACTCCGACGGAAAATGCTCCTCCCGCCCGTCATCCGTTTCGCCATCCACCGCCTCAACCCCGGATGCCGACGCCTTCAAACTCACATACGGACAACCCGCCACATGCTGCGTCGTGGGCAGATTCTTGAAGTGCGGCGTGCGCACGTAATTCACGTTCTTGGCGTTGAACGTGCCCAACTCGTTTGATGCATCAAACGCCAAACGACAGGCATCGTTGGGGCACTGGAAATGCTCCTTGGCCGAATCGAACGCCACTGTCTCATCGAAATTGAGATCGCGAACGTCATAGATCGACAACTTGTCGTCGAGGCTGAGGCAGTAGGCGAGATCGAATTTCATGGCGGGGCTCGGATCCTTGAGTGGGGGAGGGGTATTAATAGCGGGAGGCGGCGCGGGTTGCACTGATTGTTTTCAGGATGATGCGGAATCTGTGGGAGCCAGCCTGCTGGCGATTCCAGGCATCAACCAGATTTCAATCCTCACCCCGCAACTGCGGGCCACACATCCCCCCTGTGGCGAGGGAGCTTGCTCCCGCTGGGCTGCGAAGCAGCCCCAAGCATTTTGAGGCACAAAAAAACCGCTGCTTGAACCTCAAACAGCGGATCTTGAAACCCTCAGCAACCACGCAACAATCGCGAAGCCTTACGCCACCAGGTCTCCTGTCGATTGAACGGATCCTCCGCCAGCAAACGAGGCATATCCCGCAACCGAATCCACGGCTCGTCCTGCCAGTGCAGCGTACTAAGCGACATCTGCGGCCAACTCAAGACACTCAGCGTCGGCCGCTCAACCGAGCGCGCCGGACGAGCATCGCGCAGCGCAGGCACGACATGATGCGTCAGCCACTCGCGAAGCTGTCGATACTCAGGACAGTAGTGATAGATCAGCAGTGCATACACACCGGACTCACTCACCATCATGTGGTCCTCGGTTTCGCCATAGATCTCCACGCACATCATCTGACGCTGATCAGAGTCGAGTTTGCGCAACTGGCGCTCATCGAGATGTTTGCCCATCAATCGCCCCAGCTCATGGACGCAGAACCACGCCTGGTTCTCGACCAGAAGGGCGTGCAGGTGGGTTTTGTTGCGGGTGAAACGAGTCGGGAGAAGTGGTTCAGACATGGCATGCCTCCAGACCTGAAAGCACGGGATTCGAATGGCGAGTACAGCGATTCACCTTCATCATGAAGGTTGGATAGTCAGGCATTTCCATTTACCTCTGGCTGCTTTCTTAGGGCATTCGTTAGGGTGTCGGGAGCTAAGAAACCCACCAGAGACGGGCCGGACATATTCCCCTTTCGGGTCTTGTATTCGCCCACTCCCGACATAACGGGATTTTTCGCAGGCGTAGAGAAACCGCAGACGAAAAAAAGCCGCATGACTGTCGGGTGCGGAGGACCGCTCTGGTTTGTAGAGTTTCTTAGGCTCGGAGCTGAGGTTAGCCTAAGAAAAAAAGGGGGTCAAGCAAACGGTCCCTGACTAGAGCATTACTGTTGTTGCTTCGGCGTTTTGCAATGATGGCACTTGATGTACATTGTCGGACGACACCAAACTGATGGTTAGCCGGCGAGGCTAAACGTTGCATGGCTATGTAACGGTTCATAGGGAGTGAAGATGGCAAAGCTAAGGCCCAGAGCAAGGATCGTACGAACAATTGGAGACCAATTAATAAGCGGCCCAGAAGCAGCTCTGATTGAATTGGTGAAAAATGCTTTCGACGCGGATTCTCCTTCCGTGCATATCAAGATAGCTCCGCCGGAGGATGGCAAAGGAAACGATGACGAGGGATCGATTACGGTCGTAGACGCTGGGCACGGTATGAGTGCGGCTGATCTCCTTGATAAGTGGTTTGAACCAGCCACAAGTGACAAGGTTACTAGGAAGTCAAGCCCCGAAAAAAAACGAACCATGCTAGGTGCCAAAGGAGTTGGTCGATTCGCAACGGCGCGATTGGGCAAGAAGTTGCATCTAAAAACTAAAAGCATGGACTCGAATGCTTCATTAGAAGTAAGTGAAATAGTCGTTGATTGGGACTTATTTGATAAGACTCTTTATCTCGATCAAGTTGATATTGATATTTCTACTAGGCTTGGAAGCAAGGAGGAGTGTCCAGGTGTTTCTCTGGAAATCACCGGGCTACGGGATCAGTGGACAAAAAAGCAACTTGAGTTGCTCGTGAGGGAGTTGCGGCGCCTAGCTTCACCAATAAAGGCTCGAGAAGATGAGTTTAAGATATACCTAGATATAAGCTCCTTTAAAAAAGACGTTCATGGGTTTGACGGGCAAACTATTGTTGCCGGAGCTCTAGAAGGAGTGGAAGGTGCCGAAGAAGAATCGTTTGATCCGCAAGAAATAAAGCCATTCGCGATTAATAAAATTTTTCACTATATGGTTGAAGGGCAGTTTGATAGCGATGGTGGATTCGCAGGATATTTTATAAATCAAAGAGGTGATGGTGTTCGCCAAGAAGTAAAGATTTCAGCGACGGAGCCAACTTCCGAAGAGTCTAAATGTGGTGTGGTTTCATTGCGCTTAAATATATATGATCGCGAGAGTGAGGCGGTAGTTGAGCTATTTGAAAAGCTAGGCCTAGGGGGGATTGGCCGCCTAGATGCAAAACGAGTGTTAGATGAGAATATTGGGATTGGTATATATCGCGGAGGTTTTCGAATCAGGCCATATGGCGATGCCGAATCGGATTGGCTAGAGCTAGAACGGATGCGTGTTCAAAATCCTTCTAAAAAGCTGGGTTTGAATCAAGTCTGGGGATTGGTTGAAATAAAAGATGAAAAAGAGTCTGGCTTAGTAGAGAGAAGTAGTCGGGAGGGATTGGAGCATAATGGGGCGTTTCTACGACTGAAGCGACTCGTAGCTGAGCTGTTAACTCATATTGAAGCAATGCGTCAGGACTTTAGGCAGACTGCTGGATTAAGTAGGAAGTCCGCAACTGATACTGAGTCAGTACGCAGTAAGGCTAACTTGAGTGCAACTACCCGTGCTGTCGCGACTCTTCCTGCCCAGTACAGAAACAAAATTGAGCGGGCAATGAAAGCTGATAGCTTAGCTTTGAAAACGTCTATTGCAGAGCTAGAAACTTACCAGCAAGCGCTTTCCTCTAGATCAACGCTGGGGCTTGTCGTTGCACAGATACTGCATGACGGTAGACGGTTTCTATCGGATATCGCCACGCGATCTAAACGATTGTCTGACGGCGCACCTCGGTTGAGGGAGGAGTCAAAATTTGGCGAACATTTCCGCTCTGCTTTTGGAAAAGAGGCTTATTCCATACATCATTCTTCCGGACAGTTAAGTAAGTTGTTCAAAGCTCTCGATCCGATCTCAGGAAAGAGAAGAGGTCGGAGCCAAATTTTTAAAGTAAATTCTGTATTGGATCGGTGTATTGGTTTTTTTAGCGACAGTATTGCTGAAGCATCAATCGCACTCGATATGCCGGACGAAGAACTACACCCCCATGTAATGGGCTTTGAATCAGACTTGATGGCAGCGCTGATAAATATTATAGATAATGCGATCCATTGGTTAAGTGTTAGTCCTGAGTATCCGAGGCAACTGGCTTTTTCTGTAAGTATGTCTAAGAAATATGTGAGGATTGCTGTTTCGAATAATGGCCCTCTGATTGCGGATCGCTTTCACGGGAATTTATTTCATCCAGGATTCTCCCTTAAGACAGAGGGGTCGGGTATTGGGCTGGCTATCGCAAGGGAAGCAATGAGAGCAAGTAAAGGAGATGTCGCATTTGATCCTCTAGCAGATCAAACGACTTTTGTAATTGAAATGCAGAGGGCTTCTATAGAATGAATTCACCAGCGATTACTTTAAAAATTTTAATTGTAGAAGATGAAGATTCAAAGCTGGTGGAATGGCAAGATGCAATAGATTCGCATAATGCAGATTCTGAAGCTAAAGGGTTCTCTATTGATTTTTTAGCCTCTAAAACAGTTGCTGGTGCTAAAGAGCTGTTAGATCTCCACCGGTTTGATGCTGCGGTGGTTGACTTGCGTTTGCAGACTGAGGTAGGTGTAGCTGCAAATAACAGTGACGGGAACATATTCGTGCGTCACCTGATAAGCGCACTGCCAATGGGGGTTGCGGTATATACCGGTCAGCGTGTAGACGCTGATGTAGGTAGCTATGGTAGCCCTCAGGTTGAAGTTATGGATAAGGGAGACGGTTTTGATCAGGTTTTTAATTGGCTGACAAATAATAAAGATGTGTTCTTAAAGTTGCGTGGTGTTAAGGCGACGTATAATAGAGAAACCGCGAAGATTTTCTATAAGTCAATTTGGCCTCGCTGGCAGCACTGGACATCAGATTTATCCCAAGATCTAACAGAAGTAGTAGCAAGGCATGTAATTGCGCATGTGCATGATGCGCTCTTGGTCGCTGGTGGAGATGCGACTCATCCTGAGGAGACATATTTCGTTCCTCCTATGAAAGAGCGTTTGGATACTGGAGATTTGGTTGATTTCGAAGGGAGGAAGTGGATAGTTGTTTCTCCTCGATGCGATTTAGCGAATCAAGGAAAAGTAAAAACTATTCTCATGGCTGCCTTGGAAAATATATCGGAAAAGTGGGCGGCATTAATAGCTGCTAATTCAAATGCTTCTCGGGAAAAAATTAAGAAGCTCATTCAGCATGATGGATCTCTGAAACAGCATTTTTTGTTGCCGATGCGCGACGTTTCTTCAGTTCCGCAGGGGCCTTGGATGGTTCAGTTTGATGATATTTGTGCGTTGCCTTCAGAGAGGGCTTTAGCCGAGTTAGTTCCATTAAGGTTTGCGTCATTGTCACCTATGTTTGTGCCGTCATTAGTTGAACGTTTCGGAGGGTATTTTAGTCGGATAGGTACACCCGGGTTTTCAAGCGAGTAAACAAGTATGAGCAAAGAATGATGCATTCATTATGGGTGCATTGTTCTATGTTTCTACAATTTGTATAGGGAGAGGGTGGGCTATGGCCAAGATTGATAATGTATTTCCATATTAGGTATCACCGCAATTAGCCATTCTAAATTTAATGGTTTACCTCTTGTGCCACACTCCCATATGTCAATCACACGCCAGCCATTTCTGAGTAAAATGTTTCTATTTTTGATGTCTCGAGCTATATTGTCTGAGAATTTTTTTGACCAGAATTCTTTTCTGGTTACAGGTGTTGAGCTTAACCTGCATCGTGGATGTCGGTGCCAAAAGCATCCATTTACAAATATGCAAAGACGATACCGCTTTATGACGATGTCGGGTTTTCCAGGGATGTCTGTTTGATGGAGTCTGTACCTAAAGCCGCGCGAATATATAAATTTTCTTACTTTGATTTCTGGCGAAGTGTTTTTGTTTTTTATGTTAGCCATTAATTTCGATCTGTTCGCAGTGCTAACGATATCCATGATTAACTCCTAAGTTGGTTTATGAGTAGTAAGATTTTTGAAGGTAATATGAAGTCACCGAATCCAATTCAAATTGTAGATCTTTTTGCGGGGCCGGGAGGCCTGGGTGAGGGTTTTTCGTCTTTCTACGAAGGGCAACGCTTCAATATTATTGTTTCAGCAGAGGCGGATCCGGTCGCAAGAGATACCCTTAGGCTACGAGCATTTTATCGACTTCTACGAAATAAAAAATCACCTGCTCTAAAGGACTATTACGATTTCTGTAATGGTTACTCTCCCCAGCCATGGACTTCTGCTAGCGAGGATGAGTGGGAAAAGGCTGGAGAGGAGGCGAGGTGTATTACGCTAGGCACAAAAGCGGGAGATGACGAACTTGATAATATTCTTGATTTTAAGCTAGATGAGAGTAGACCTTGGGTGCTAATAGGTGGTCCACCTTGTCAAGCATATTCTCTGGCAGGAAGATCAAGAAATAAGAGTAAAGCAAACTATACTCCTGAGGGAGATCATCGCCATTTTTTGTATAAAGAGTATTTAAGAATAATTCAGGAACGTCAGCCCACGGTTTTCGTTATGGAAAATGTGAAAGGTATACTATCTTCGAAGATTGATGGTGAGAGTATTTTCCAGAAAATTCTACAAGATCTCTCAGATCCCGATAGGGCTTTAGGTGTTTCTCGTTCAGGTAAGAAGTATAGAATTTGCTCTTTTGTCAGTGATAGCGCCGCAGGTGCGGGCGTAGGTCACGAAATTGATCCTCGGGAATATATAATACGGGCGGAAAAATACGGTATTCCTCAAGCTAGGCATCGAGTTATTCTGCTTGGTATCGCTGTTGATAGTAATGAAGAGGTGCCAGCTTATACAAAGCTTGAAAACTTTTCTGAACCCCTGAGCGTTCGTGATGTTATTAAAGACCTTCCGAAGATTAGAAGCCGGCTAACGAAGCAGACTGATAGTGATGATATCTGGCGAAGCGTAGTTTTGAAAGAGTTGGATCAGCTCATAACCAGTGTTGATGCAAAGAGAAGTGGAAGTTTATCTTTGGAATTAGATGTAGCGCGTAGTGATTTAACTAACGGTGATTTGAGCGTGGGGGCGTTGCGTTTTCCCGATTATAACCCAGATGCCGGTAGCTCGCTAGGAGGTTGGTTTCATGATAATGCATTAGAGCGATGGTTAAACCATGACGCGCGTGGTCATATGACCTCTGATCTTCGTCGGTATATATATGCAGCATCTTTTGCCAAGGCCAATGGTTACTCCCCAAAAGGTCATTTGGAATTTAACTTACCTGGTCTGGCCCCGGCGCATAAAAATTGGGAATCTGGAAAGTTTAGTGATCGCTTCAGGGTTCAGTGTGCCCAACTTCCCTCCACGACAATAACCAGTCATATCTCTAAAGATGGCCATTACTTCATCCACTACGATCCCGCTCAATGCCGAAGCTTGAGTGTTCGGGAAGCTGCCCGTCTACAGACATTCCCTGATAACTATTTTTTTCAGGGGAATAGGTCTCAGCAGTATCACCAAGTAGGTAACGCGGTTCCTCCTCTGCTTGCTTATAAAATAGCTTCTGTGGTTTCTGAGGTTTTAAATGGGGTTGGAGTGTAAGAGCTGATCTTAACGTGCTAACTTGTTTTTTTGAAGTTGAACTTTGAGCGATTTTTAATGGATTACTTAAAGGCTATAAAGATAGGTAAGGATGCGAACACTCCTTATAACGAAATTGCGCGAAAAATTTTTTTGACATTTCCTACCCATGTATTTATAGGGAGTGAGGAGCATCAGTATACCGTTTATAATGAGATCTCTAAATTTTTTGATGTTCCAATTAGCTCTATTCACGTTGCAGGATCGGCGAAAATAGGTAAAAGCATTCATAAGGGTCGTGATTTTGAACCCGGCATTTCGGATTTAGACATCGCAATTATTGATTCTCGCTTGTTTTTAAAGTATATGGAATATGTTTGTAAGGTTTCAAAAAATTACTCGGATTTGACTAGGTTTCCTATGATGGGAATTACTTCTACTTGTGAGTCTTATTTGAGGTATTTATCAAAAGGAATTTTTCGACCTGATTTGATGGTCAATGGGGAGAAACGAGCAGAAATTAATAATTTTTTTGGCGTTTTATCTTCGAAATATAGTGGTCTTTTTAGTTCGATAAATGCTGCTGTATATCTGTCCGAAGCGTTCTTTGAGAATAAACAACGATCTGTTATAGCGAATGTTGTTAAAGGTGGGGTTTACTGATGGTTGAGTATAGAGTGCGGTCAGTTTCGCTTTTGAATTTGGTGAATGACATTAAGGCGGGGCGTTTGATTCCGGATGCTTATTTTCAAAGAAACCTGGTATGGCGAGATGTTCATAAAAAAGATTTTATAAAAACGATTCTTCTGGGCTTTCCATTTCCGCAAATCTTCATATCGAAAGGTAAAGTTGATGTTGAGACTATGTCTACAGTTTCATGCATAGTCGATGGGCAGCAGAGAAGCGATGCAATTGTAAGTTTTATTGCGGATAAGCTTGAGGTTGAAGGCGCTAAATATAGCGATCTTCCTGAAAAGCAGAAGTCTGAGTTTCTAAAATATGAAATCGCTGTAATTGAACTCGACCTAGAGAATGATGATCCAAAAGTTCAAGAGATATTTCAACGTATCAATCGCACTTCGAACTCGTTAACGTCTATTGAGAAATTGGCTTCGCAATACTCTACATCAGATTTTATGTTGGTGGCGAAGTTTCTCTCTGATCACATTTCTTTGGATAGAAAAGAAGAGGATGACTTCCGAGAGGATCCTAATGTTCCAGAGGAGTTTTATCTATGGGCCAATTCTAAAAATATTAAAAATTTTTCAAAGTTGGTTAATGAGAAGGGTGTGTTTAATAGTCATGAGATAGCGCGAAAAACAAACTTGATGCACGTTTTGAATATAATTTCTGCAGTGATTGGAGGGTTTTCAAATCGAAATGAGAAAGCGATCCAACACCTAGATGATTACGCTACGTCATTCAAGGAGCGAGATGTAGTTGTCGATGCTTTAGAGAGAGCTGCCGACTTTATCCTGAAAATTGGTTTTAGAGGGAAGTCGTACTGGTTGAATAAAGCTAATTTCTTTTCTTTGATTATTGCCGTCGTGGCGCTTCAGGAACAAGGCGTTGTTTTAGATCCCTCTAAGGTGAAATTGATTCTCGAGTCTTTCGAGCGTACTCTTCCTGAGGATTATAAGTTGGCGGCGACTGAGGCGGTTAATAGCACTAGAGCACGCCAATTGAGAAATAAGTATCTGATCGATCAGCTGAGTCGTGGTATTAAGTGAGATATGTTTTGACTAAACATATAAAAAAGGCCTCTATAGAGGCCTTTTTTGCGGGTGTGAGTATTAATCCCAGCTCAAAGCACCACCAGTCTGATACTCAATAACCCGAGTCTCAAAGAAATTCTTCTCTTTCTTCAAGTCCATAATCTCGCTCATCCAAGGGAACGGGTTAGTGGTCCCTGGGTATTCCTCTTTCAAACCGATCTGCGACAGACGACGGTTAGCGATGAACTTCAGGTAGTCCTCCATCATCGCCGCGTTCATGCCCAGTACGCCGCGAGGCATGGTGTCGCGGGCGTATTCGATTTCCAGCTGCGTACCCTGCAGGATCATCTGGGTCGCTTCTTCCTTCATTTCGGCATCCCACAGGTGTGGGTTTTCGATTTTGATCTGGTTGATCACGTCGATGCCGAAGTTCAGGTGCATGGATTCGTCGCGCAGGATGTACTGGAACTGCTCGGCGACGCCGGTCATTTTGTTGCGGCGGCCCATGGAGAGGATCTGGGTGAAGCCGCAGTAGAAGAAGATGCCTTCCAGAACGCAGTAGTAGGCGATCAGGTTGCGCAGCAGTTCTTTGTCGGTGTCCGGGGTGCCGGTTTCGAACTTCGGATCGGAGATCGAACGGGTGTATTTCAGGCCCCAGGCTGCCTTTTTGGCGACCGATGGGATCTCGTGGTACATGTTGAAGATCTCGCCTTCATCCATGGCCAGCGATTCGATGCAGTACTGGTAGGCGTGGGTGTGGATCGCCTCTTCGAAGGCCTGGCGCAGGATGTACTGGCGGCATTCCGGGTTGGTGATCAGGCGGTACACGGCCAGCACCAGGTTGTTGGCAACCAGGGAGTCGGCGGTGGAGAAGAAGCCGAGGTTGCGCATCACGATGCGGCGTTCGTCGTCGGTCAGGCCTTCCGGGTTTTTCCAGAGGGCGATGTCGGCGGTCATGTTGACTTCTTGCGGCATCCAGTGGTTTGCGCAGCCGTCCAGGTACTTCTGCCAGGCCCAGTCGTACTTGAAGGGTACGAGTTGGTTGAGGTCGGCGCGGCAGTTGATCATGCGCTTTTCGTCAACAGCGACACGGGCGGAGGCGCCTTCGAGTTCGGCGAGGCCTTCGGCGACGTCGAGGGAATCCAGTGCAGCCTTGGCGCGGGCCACGGCGGCCGAGTCGTCGGCGGTCACGGCGCGGGCTTCCAGCGCTGCGGCACCGCCGGCGCTGTCGAGGCGGTCCATGTTGGCTTCAGTAGCGTGGCCGGCGTTGGCGCCTTTCACGGTTGCTACTTCACTGTCTTCTTTGTCGAATTCGTCCCAGCTCAGCATGACGTGTCGTCTCCTGCGTGAGGGCCTGTCGCCCCGTGTGAAACCTGATTGGTTGGTTTTTCACACGGTCGTACAGACCGCGTTGGATCTTAAGGAATCGTTTTTTGCGGCAGCCAAGGCAGGCAATAAAACAGAATTTTGTACGGGTTTCCGAGAGCCTCTGACGGGCGCAGATCAGCGTTGACGCTGCTGCGGGGCTTCAGAATGGCTTTTGCTCCCTGTAAGGGAATATTGCTGACCCGATTAGGGCGGCATTATAGGGAAAAAAACACGGGCGTGGGGGAGGGCGAAACACCGCAGGCCGTTCGATTGGCCGGGTGATTTCGATCGGAGCGAGGGTTTACAGGGCTTTCGCTGGGATTGGCCGGCGAGAATTTTTTTTCATTAATTTTTTTGCGAGGCTTCGGTTGCTCAAGAAATGAGCAAAAAACCGGGCTTTTCACTATATCTTGTGTTTTGCAAGCCTTTTGAGCGACTCCAGACACAACTGAGCCCGACCGAAGCCGGGCTGGAATCGACCCTCAAATGAGGCGCTGAGCGGTCCGATTCGGTGCAGTCTCAATCATCAATTGGTGCAGCCGTTGCCCATGACGCTGTAACGCAGGATGTGGCGCTGACCCTTGGAGTCGTCGTACTCCATTTTGGCCGGTACCACTTCGCAGACATTCGGCACTTCGCTCATCGATACAACTTTGGCGATGTCCAGGTGAGTGGAGTAAGTGTATTCCTCGATAGCCGGTTGTTGCTGTGCGACATCAGTCGGGACCTCGTCTGCCATGGCGGTTGCGCACAGACTGCTGAGGGCCAGAACCAATAAAGCTTTCATTTCAGATTTACCTTTTTGAGGTCGAGTGGGGTCACGCAACCTTTTTAGGGTTGCGTGTGGAACTTCATCATTTGCAGTTATTACTTGAGAGCTGGATTAACGGCCTTCGTGGGGGCTGTAACGTTGTTAATCGCGTTTGCCTTGTCGGCGAGGTGGATTTTAGGCAGGTGGGGTGGGGGTAAACAGGTGGGGTTTTGATAAACACTTTTGGCGGTTTTGGTAACAATCGGTCGTTAGGGTGGGGAAGAGCGTTTTCTGGCGATGCAATTTGTCTGGGGAACCGAGTTGTCTGGATCGCTTGCAGGCAAGCTCCTACAAGGGGGTTGGGGTGTTTGGGGGTAGTGCGTCGGGCTTGCTGTCTGGGTATCGCCATGTTTTGTAGGGGCTTGTTACTACCATCGTCGAATGGTTCTATGGGCCCGGCCCGGCTACAACGGGGTCATACAAAAACAACTATTCCACCGAGGTAAGAAAGATGAGTGCGGCTTCTCTGTATCCCGTTCGTCCCGAGGTTCTGGCCAATACGCTGACTGACGAGGCGACCTACAAAGCCATGTACCAGCAGTCGGTCGTCAACCCTGACGGTTTCTGGCGCGAGCAAGCCAAGCGCCTCGACTGGATCAAGCCTTTCACCACGGTGAAGCAGACTTCCTTCGACGATCACCATGTCGACATCAAATGGTTCGCCGACGGCACCCTGAACGTTTCCTACAACTGCCTCGACCGTCATCTGGCCGAGCGCGGCGACCAAGTCGCAATCATCTGGGAAGGCGACGATCCTTCCGAAAGCCGTAACATCACCTATCGCGAACTGCACGAACAAGTGTGCAAACTGGCCAACGCCCTGCGTGGTCAGGACGTACACCGCGGCGATGTGGTGACTATCTATATGCCGATGATCCCCGAAGCCGTGGTCGCCATGCTGGCCTGCACGCGGATCGGCGCGATTCATTCGGTGGTGTTCGGTGGTTTCTCGCCGGAAGCGCTGGCGGGGCGGATCATCGACTGCCGCTCGAAAGTGGTGATCACCGCTGACGAAGGCATCCGTGCCGGCAAGAAGATCTCGCTGAAGGCCAACGTCGACGACGCGCTGACCAACCCGGAAACCAGCAGCATCCAGAAAGTCATCGTGTGCAAGCGCACCGGCGGCGACATCAAGTGGAACCAGCATCGCGACATCTGGTACGAAGACCTGATGAAAGTGGCGGGCACCGTCTGCGCGCCGAAAGAGATGGGCGCTGAAGAGGCGCTGTTCATTCTTTACACCTCCGGCTCGACCGGCAAGCCGAAGGGCGTGCAGCACACCACCGGCGGTTATCTGCTGTATGCGGCAATGACCCACGAGCGTGTGTTCGACTACCGTCCGGGCGAAATCTACTGGTGCACCGCCGACGTCGGCTGGGTCACCGGTCACAGTTACATCGTCTACGGGCCGCTGGCCAATGGCGCGACCACACTGCTGTTCGAAGGCGTGCCGAACTACCCGGACATCACCCGGGTGGCGAAGATCGTCGACAAGCACAAGGTCAACATCCTCTACACCGCGCCGACCGCGATCCGCGCGATGATGGCCTCCGGCACCGCCGCCGTTGAGGGCGCTGATGGCAGCAGCCTGCGTCTGCTCGGTTCGGTGGGCGAGCCGATCAACCCGGAAGCCTGGGACTGGTACTACAAGAATGTCGGCAAGTCGCGTTGCCCGATCGTTGATACCTGGTGGCAGACCGAGACCGGCGGCAACATGATGAGCCCGCTGCCGGGGGCGCATGCACTGAAGCCGGGTTCGGCGGCACGTCCGTTCTTCGGCGTGGTACCGGCGCTGGTCGACAACCTCGGCAACATCATCGAGGGCGAGGCCGAGGGTAATCTGGTGATTCTCGATTCGTGGCCGGGTCAGGCGCGCACGCTGTATGGCGACCATGACCGCTTCGTCGACACCTACTTCAAGACTTTCCGTGGCATGTACTTCACCGGTGACGGTGCGCGGCGTGATGCCGATGGTTACTACTGGATCACCGGGCGTGTCGACGACGTGCTCAACGTCTCCGGCCACCGCATGGGCACCGCCGAGATCGAAAGCGCGATGGTCGCCCACCCGAAAGTCGCCGAAGCGGCGGTGGTCGGTGTGCCGCATGACATCAAGGGGCAGGGCATTTATGTCTATGTCACCCTGAAGAATGGCGAAGAGCCGAGCGAGCAACTGCGTCTGGAACTGAAGAACTGGGTGCGCAAAGAGATCGGCCCGATTGCTTCGCCGGATGTGATCCAGTGGGCGCCGGGGCTGCCGAAGACCCGTTCGGGCAAAATCATGCGGCGGATTCTGCGCAAGATTGCTACGGCGGAATACGATGGGTTGGGCGATATCTCGACCCTGGCGGATCCGGGTGTGGTGCAGCATTTGATTGATACGCACAAGACGATGAATGTGGCTTAAGCCGGTCTGATGCATTGGAAAGCCCTGTCCGGTGTTTGCCGGGTGGGGCTTTTTTGTGTCTGGAGGTTTTTGGGGTGGCAGGGCTGGCCCCTTCGCGAGCAAGCCCGCTCCCACAGGTTGATGTGTGGTCTGTCTGGAAGAATGCAGTCCAGCCGGGGCTATTTTATCTGGTGGGGTTGTGGTGGTTTTGCTGGCCCCTTCGCGAGCAAGCTCGCTCCCACAGGTTGAGGTGTGTTCTGTCTGGAGGAACGCAGTCCAGCCGGGGCTATTTTGTCTGGTGGGTTTGTGGTGGGGCCTCTTCGCGAGCAGGCTCGCTCCCACAGGTTGATCGCGGTCCGTCTGAAAGAATGCAGGGCCACTGTGGGAGCGGGCTTGCTCGCGAAGGCAATCTGTCAGACGCCGCAGTAATCCCCTGTCAGAAACCCAAACCCACCCAACCAATAATTATCGATTTCCTGTGCAAGCCATTTCCCGCTGTTACCCATGCCTACCCGAGTAACCAAATGTGTAACCGCCCGCCCCGCCGCGGGGCGAAGGGAAACGCATCGCCCCGTTTTAGAGCCTTAAACCCCCCGGTGAAAAATAAGACACAACGCTGCGCTTGCCGGATTAGAAGGGTTTGCGAATAATAGGCCCGCAATTTGCAGCATAGATCGGTTCACTGTCTTTCGCTCTTGCATGAATTTGCAAGGCTGTCAATGCGCTCAAGCGGGTTTCTCTGTGCATCTGTAATTAGTTGTCGCATTGAAGAAATATCGGCTTCGGGCCTGTCGTTAGAATGCCGATCACTCGCTCATCGTGGCTGACGTTGAAACCCCCGAGGGTTTCAATGGGAAATTTCCCACCGATGCTGCACCGCTTTCCCGATTCACCCATTCGCATATTGGGCTGTCGCTCACTCTGCCGTTTTTGCCCTTTACCGATGGAGTCCCAAGATGAAGAAACTTGTGCTGCTTGGCGCCCTGGCACTGTCCGTGCTGTCGCTGAATTCCTTCGCTGATGAAAAACCTCTGAAGATCGGTATCGAAGCGGCTTACCCTCCGTTCGCTTCGAAAGCGCCGGATGGCAGCATCGTCGGTTTCGACTACGACATCGGCAACGCCCTGTGTGAAGAGATGAAGGTCAAGTGCCAGTGGGTCGAGCAAGAGTTCGACGGTCTGATCCCGGCACTGAAAGTGCGCAAGATCGACGCGATCCTGTCGTCCATGTCGATCACCGAAGACCGCAAGAAATCCGTGGACTTCACCAACAAGTACTACAACACCCCGGCCCGTCTGGTCATGAAGCAAGGCACCGTTGTCAGCGACAACCTGTCTGAGCTCAAAGGCAAGAACATCGGCGTGCAACGTGGTTCGATCCACGAGCGTTTCGCTCGCGAAGTCCTGGCCCCGCTGGGTGCCGAGATCAAGCCATATGGTTCGCAGAACGAAATCTACCTCGACGTGGCCGCCGGTCGCCTCGACGGTACTGTGGCTGACGCCACCCTGCTGCAAGACGGCTTCCTGAACACTGATTCCGGCAAAGGCTTCGCCTTCGTTGGCCCGCAGTTCACCGACGTCAAATACTTCGGCGACGGCGTAGGCATCGCAGTGCGCAAGGGCGACGCGCTGAAAGACAAGATCAACGCTGCGATTGCGGCCATCCGTGAAAACGGTAAATACAAAGCCATCCAGGACAAGTACTTCGCCTTCGATATCTACGGCAAGTAACACGTCTCTGCGACAAGTCAGAAATGGCGCAAGCAACAGGATCTCTGCGGTTTGCGCCATTTTTTCATCCCAACTTTCGAGGACCTGAATCATGTTGAAAGGCTACGGGGCTGTCATCCTCGATGGCGCATGGCTGACGCTTCAGCTCGCCTTGTCGTCCATGGCCCTGGCCATCGTTCTCGGGCTGATCGGGGTCGCTTTGCGCCTGTCGCCGATTCGCTGGCTGGCGTGGCTGGGCGATCTGTATTCCACGGTGATCCGCGGGATTCCCGACCTGGTGCTGATCCTGCTGATCTTCTACGGCGGTCAGGACCTGCTCAACCGCGTCGCGCCGATGCTCGGCTATGACGACTACATCGACCTGAATCCGCTGGCCGCCGGTATCGGCACCCTCGGTTTCATCTTCGGTGCGTACCTTTCGGAAACCTTCCGTGGCGCGTTCATGGCGATCCCAAAAGGCCAGGCCGAAGCGGGCATGGCGTACGGCATGAGCAGTTTTCAGGTGTTTTTCCGGGTGATGGTGCCGCAGATGATTCGCCTGGCGATTCCTGGCTTCACCAACAACTGGCTGGTGCTGACCAAGGCCACCGCGCTGATTTCGGTGGTCGGTCTGCAAGACATGATGTTCAAGGCCAAGCAGGCGGCAGATGCCACCCGCGAGCCTTTCACCTTCTTCCTCGCAGTGGCGGCGATGTACCTGGTGATCACCAGTGTCTCGTTGCTGGCGCTGCGTCACCTTGAGAAGCGCTACTCGGTAGGCGTAAGGGCGGCTGATCTATGATCTTCGACTACAACGTCATTTGGGAGGCCATGCCGCTGTACCTCGGCGGCCTGCTGACCACCCTCAAACTGCTCGCGCTGTCGCTGTTGTTCGGTCTGTTGGCGGCACTGCCGCTGGGCCTGATGCGCGTCTCCAAGAACCCGATCGTTAACGGCGCCGCGTGGCTCTACACCTACGTGATCCGCGGCACGCCGATGCTGGTGCAGCTGTTTTTGATCTACTACGGTCTGGCCCAGTTCGAAGCGGTACGTGAAAGCTTCTTGTGGCCGTGGCTGTCCAGCGCGACGTTCTGTGCGTGCCTGGCGTTCGCGATCAACACCAGCGCCTACACCGCCGAGATCATTGCCGGCAGCCTCAAGGCCACGCCGAACGGCGAGATTGAAGCCGCCAAGGCCATGGGCATGTCGCGCTTCAAACTGTACAAGCGCATCCTGTTGCCATCGGCTCTGCGCCGGGCGCTGCCGCAGTACAGCAACGAAGTGATCATGATGCTGCAGACCACCAGTCTGGCGTCCATCGTGACCCTGATCGACATCACCGGCGCGGCCCGTACTGTCAACGCGCAGTACTACCTGCCGTTCGAGGCGTACATCACCGCCGGCGTGTTCTACCTGTGCCTGACCTTCATTCTGGTGCGCCTGTTCAAGCTGGCCGAGCGTCGCTGGCTGAGCTATCTGGCCCCACGGAAGCACTGATATGGAACGCATCGACCACGTATTGCCGTGGAGCCATCTGGGCAGCGAGCGCAAGATTTCGGTCTTCCGCTTCGGCAGCGGCGAGCGCAAGGCCTACATCCAGGCCAGCCTGCACGCTGACGAACTGCCGGGCATGCGCACCGCCTGGGAGCTGAAAAAGCGCCTCGGCGAACTCGAAGCCCAAGGCCTGCTCAACGGTGTGATCGAGCTGGTGCCGGTCGCCAACCCGCTGGGCCTCGGCCAGTTGCTGCAAGGCAATCATCAGGGGCGTTTCGAGGCGGGCAGCGGCAAGAATTTCAACCGCGATTTCGTCGAGCTGAGCGCGCCGGTGGCGGCGACGCTGGCCGAGCGTCTTGCTGACGATCCGCACGCCAACATTCGCCTGATTCGTCAGGCCATGGCGGATCATCTGGCGGCGTTGCCCGAGGCAAGCAGCCAGTTGCAAGGCATGCAGCGCGTTTTGCTCAGCCACGCCTGCACTGCCGATGTGGTGCTTGATCTGCATTGCGATGCTGAAGCGGCGCTGCACATGTATGCGCTGCCGCAGCACTGGCCGCAGTGGCGTTCGCTGGCTGCGCATCTGAACGTGAAGGTCGGTCTGCTGGCGGAAGATTCTGGCGGCAGCTCCTTCGATGAAGCGTGCTCGTTGCCGTGGTTGCGACTGTCGCGGCAGTTCCCCGACGCGCAGATTCCACTGGCGTGCCTGGCGACTACCGTCGAGCTCGGCGGTCAGGCCAATACCGACCGCGCGGATGCGGTGGCCTGGGCCGAGGGCATTCTGGCGTTCCTCGCCGAGCAAGGCCTGATCACTGGCGAGTGGCCGAAGCCGGCCAACGAGCCGTGCGAAGGCATGCCGTTCGAAGGCACTGAATTACTGTTGGCACCGCACCCCGGTGTGGTGAGTTTTCTGCGTAAACCCGGCGAGTGGGTTGAAGCCGGGGATGAGATTTTCGAAGTGATCGACCCTGTGTCCGATCGGGTCAGCACGGTGTGTGCTGGTACGTCCGGGGTGCTGTTTGCCATTGAACGGCTGCGCTATGCCCAACCCGGTTTCTGGCTGGCCAAGGTGGCGGGGCGCGAAGCGCTGCGTCACGGGCGCTTGCTCAACGACTGACTGACTGTTTTTGTGAGAACCGACCGCATGTACAAACTTGAAGTCCAAGACCTGCATAAACGCTATGGCAGTCACGAAGTGCTCAAGGGCGTGTCCCTGAAAGCGGCAGCCGGCGATGTGATCAGCATCATCGGCTCCAGTGGCTCCGGCAAAAGTACTTTCCTGCGCTGCATCAACCTGCTTGAGCAGCCGCACGCGGGCAAGATCCTGCTCAACAACGAAGAGCTGAAGCTGGTAGCGAACAAGGACGGCGCGCTGAAAGCCGCTGATCCGAAACAGCTGCAGCGCATGCGCTCGCGCCTGTCGATGGTGTTCCAGCATTTCAACCTGTGGTCGCACATGACTGCGCTGGAAAACATCATGGAAGCGCCGGTCCACGTACTGGGCGTGTCCAAGGCCGAAGCCCGCGAGAAAGCCGAGCACTACCTGAACAAGGTTGGCGTGGCCCATCGCAAAGACGCGTTCCCGGGGCACATGTCCGGTGGCGAGCAGCAGCGTGTGGCGATTGCCCGTGCGCTGGCGATGGAACCGGAAGTGATGCTGTTCGACGAACCGACTTCGGCGCTCGACCCGGAACTGGTCGGCGACGTGCTCAAAGTCATGCAGGCCCTCGCTCAGGAAGGCCGCACCATGGTCGTGGTCACGCACGAAATGGGCTTCGCCCGTGAAGTGTCGAACCAGTTGGTGTTCCTGCACAAAGGGGTCGTGGAAGAGAGCGGCAACCCGCGCGAAGTGCTGGTCAATCCGCAATCCGAGCGTTTGCAACAATTCCTCTCAGGTAGCCTCAAGTAATCGCTGCCGTTATGCACCAGATTAGGTCATGCTTCGCGACCTGAAGGCTGGCTCGGTCCCTCTGTGGGAGCGGGCTTGCTCGCGAAAGCGGTCGATCAGTCAACATCATTGCTGCCTGAACCACCGCCTTCGCGAGCAAGCCCGCTCCCACAATGGACCTGCGACAGCTTCGATTACGGGCTAGCATTGGCCCATGCCTTCATCACCGTTCTTCGTTTCGGATTGCCCGCCCATGACTGCCCATCGAATTGGTTTCCTGATTTGGCCCAGCACTAAAGCTCTGACGCTGGCGCTGGCGGAGGAGGCCTTGCGTGTTGCTCAGCGGGTGCATCCGGAGGTGGTTTACGAACTGTCGTTCCTCCAGGCCGAAACCGTGACAGACGTTGCGGCCGAGGGGGCGTGGCAACTGCCGGGCGAGGCGTGGACCGGCAAGCTGGAAAACTTCCAGAAACTGTTCCTGCTCGCCGACGAGCCTCCGACCACTCTGGCCCCGGCCCTCAGCAGCGCGCTCAAGCAACTGGTGCGTGCCGGTTGCGTGATCGGTGGTCTGTCGGCCGGTGTCTATCCGTTGGCGCAGCTCGGTCTGCTCGACGGTTATCGCGCGGCCGTGCACTGGCGCTGGCAGGACGATTTCGCCGAGCGCTTCCCGAAAGTCATCGCCACCAGTCACCTGTTCGACTGGGATCGTGATCGCCTGACCGCGTGTGGCGGCATGTCGGTACTCGACCTTCTGCTGGCGGTGCTGGCCCGTGATCATGGGGCAGAACTGGCCGGTGCGGTGTCCGAAGAACTGGTGGTCGAGCGCATCCGCGAGGGCGGTGAACGCCAGCGCATTCCACTGCAGAACCGCCTCGGTTCCAGCCATCCGAAGCTCACCCAAGCGGTGTTGCTGATGGAAGCCAACATCGAAGAGCCGCTGACCACCGACGAAATCGCCCAGCACGTGTGCGTGTCCCGTCGACAGCTGGAGCGGATCTTCAAGCAATACCTCAACCGCGTGCCGAGCCAGTACTACCTGGAATTGCGCCTGAACAAGGCCCGGCAGATGTTGATGCAGACCAGCAAGTCGATCATCCAGATCGGCCTGTCCTGCGGTTTCTCCTCGGGGCCGCATTTCTCCAGCGCCTATCGCAACTTCTTCGGCGCCACGCCGCGCGAAGACCGCAACCAGCGGCGCAGCAGCAGTCCGTTCGAACTGTCGTCAGTGCCGCCGGAGCGCGGTTGACGCACCCCGGCAGAACCCGCTGAGCGTTACTCATCGACCCCGGAATCTTCGGACGTGGACACCTCCATTTCCGCCCGCTCGATGACGGCTTCCACGCCAAAATCGATGCGGTGCTTTCTGAAGTAGGCGATCAGCCGTTGCAGGCTCAGCTCAGAGAGTGGATTGCCCCGCAGGCTGAATTTGTCCGCACGCTCTTCTGGCAACTCCAGGATATCGCTGGGAACCTGGGTGATTGCGTTGTCGCTCAGGTCGGCGATTTCCAGGTGTTCGAGTTGCAGCAGGCCCGGTGGCAGGCTGGTGATGCCGCTGTTGTCCAGCATCAGCGTTTGCAGATGGGGCATCTGGCTGACATCCGGGGTCTCACCCAGCGGGTTATCACTCAGATCCAGGTGATCCAGGCGCTCCATTTGCGCAAGCTCAAGGGCGGCTTGAGGCGTGAGCGTCAAATCGCAGTGTGAAAGCGACAAATAGGTCAGCTCAGCCATGCGAAACACCGCCGGCGGAATGTGTTCAAGCCGATATTGATAAATCGTCAGTCCTCTGAGGCTGGCGAACGTCTCGACAAACCTGTCGATTCCAAACGTCTGACCCGGCAGGCTTCTGAGGTACAGATGCGTGACATGGCTGAAATCGGCATTGAGTACGGGCAAGTCGCCGCGGATGATTGTCGCCAGGTTCAAGTCATGCAGTGGCTGGAGGTTCTGATCCGGTTCGTCTTGCTCGGTTTCCCGGCGCCAGCACTGCTCAATGAGCGATTTGAATTCGTGACGTGCGGCGTGCTCATTCAGCACTTGCTCGATCGTGAAGGGCTCGCCACTGATCGGGTGCAAGGCAGGATGGTCGGTCGCCCAGTGGGCGAGGTTGCTACTCAAGTCGCTGTATTCACGCTCAAGCCGTGCAAGTTCGATTCGACCCTCGGCCAGGGTGCCGGGTAGCAGATAGAAAAATTCACTGGCCTGTTCCAGATCCATGTGTGTGTACAGCGCCTGTACGCGCAGCAAATCAGCCTGTTCGGCCATTACGCCGAAGTCCTGTCGGGTGTCGTTGAAATGGCTTTTGATGCGCTCCCGGTCTGCGCTGGCAATCGGATTGCCGCTCAGATCGAAGCCTTCCGGAACGTTGTTGGGCAGCTCGAAAAGGGCGGGAGACAACGACTGGATCTGGTTGTCGTTGAGCAGCGCGGTGCGCAATAGCGGGCGCGTGAGCAGGCCGGGTGGCAGTTCGGAAATGCCGGTCTCCGACACATCGATGTAATTGAGTCGGGGCATTTTTTCGACATTGGGGGTGAGTCCGAGCGGGTTCCTGAACAGGTCCAGGGTTCTCAGCTGAGTCAACGCCGCCAGTGTGGTTTGGCTCTCGGCTGTCAGGGTGATGCTGCAGTCGCTGAGAATCAGCTCGCGCAGTTGTGGCGAACGGCTGATCGACTCCGGCAGGTTGCCCAGCTGGAAATTGCGCAGCGCCAGGCGACGCAGGCCGGAGAAGCAGTTTAGAAAACCGTGTATACCCTGAGTGCTGCCGACCCCTTCGATGGTCAGGTAGTCCACGTGACTGAAGTTCACCTCAAGTTGTGGCAGCTCTCCGATGATTGACTGTGACAGGCGCAGATCGATGGTCTGCTCGGTGTTCTGCGGCAAGGAAACCTGCTGCTTCCAGCAGTCCAGAATGTCGACCCGCATCTGCCGTCGGCGATGACGCTGGATCGCATATTGCTCGGTGGTGAGGCGGGCGCCGGACTGCGGATGAACGAGGGGAATACCCTCAGTCCACGGACTCAGCACCGCGTCGAGGCGGTTGCGTTCAGTGATCAAGCGGCTCAGCTCCGCTCGCGGGCCGTTCGGATGGCGTTGCAGGCGCTCGACGAATGCATTGAGTTCCTCGGGCAGCAAGTGCGGCAGTAGCCAGTGGGCATGGGCGTGCAGCGTCGGCGTATTGGTCGGCATGCGCCGATAGCCGCTGGTACCGCCACGCAGGCGCATCACGGTGGGGTCGTAAGCGGGTTTGCGAATCGGGTTTTGCGACAACAGATCCAGCAACGCTTGACGGTCGAGCGCGTGGTCACGAATCAACTGCTTGAGCTGCAGGTCTTGCGTGATGTGGATGTTCAGCGCCGAACGTTCTGCGTCGGGCAGGGCATGCAGCAGACTTGAATACAGTGAGCCCGGCGCGCTGAGCGACTCACCGGTAGCGTCGAACGGCTGATAGTCGCCCTGTTCGGTCAGTACCAGCACTTTGCGAATGAGCGCGTCCTGCGCGCCGAGGCTGTCGATCAGTTGCCCGCTATGGCTGTAGTGCCTGAGCTCCAGTCGTATCGACGGCGACCAGCCCGGCAGCCGAGGCAAGGAATGTAGGGCCAGCCGATCGGTATCCAGATTATTGACTGTCGCTTGCAACTCCAGCCCTTCGAGGGCTCGAGTTGCGCGCACTTGCAGGCTCGTCTCCTGGGTCAGAGCGGCCAGTCTTTCGGAGAGTGTTCCACGCTGTAATTGCAGGTATTCAGCATCACTTGCCGTTTCCAGTATCGATTGCGCCAACGCCTTCGGCAGGCCGGGTTCGACATTCATCAGTATCTGTACCAGTGGGCTGGCGCCGCGCTGTAACTGACGATATCGATCCTCGAACAGGCTTTGGCGCTTGCGCTGTGCCAGCTCGGCGACGCTGCGCCGCAGGCTAGTTGCGCGGGCCTCGGCCGAGGGTGCGGGCGTATGCAGGGCTTCGCTCAAGAGCCGCCTTCGTTGCGATTCTGTCAGGCGTTGCAGACAGGTCTTGAGCAGGTCGCCATCGTCCAGTCGTGAGCCCTCGATTTGTATGAAGGGCACGTCGGCGACGGGGCTGCGCCACAGGGTTCTGCCTTGACGGTCGATCAGTTGCAGGCCTCGGTCGGCAGGCCAGTCGCCGTTGTCGAAAAGCAGTTGCAGTTGGGTGGCCGGGTCGGCCTTGAGGTAATCCTCGGCATTCGAGCTGCCAATCTGCTCGATGAACAATTGAATGTCCTGATCGATCTGCCAGCGCTGCAGCGTGTCACTGAGTAAGGGTGGCAATTGATCGCGCTCGACGTGCATCTGGCGCAGGGTGTTTTCATCGCAGCCACTGATATTCAGCAGGCGCTCCCGCAGAGCGGCGGGAAGGCGCTGCATCTGCGCACTGCTGCGGCTCAGCACGGTGGCGCGATCCCAAGCCAGTGGCTGGTCAATTTCGGTTTGCCAGGCGCCTGCGGTGTTGTGCCTGAGTGCGGGTTTGTAAGCCTCGGGGCGCGTCGGATGGTCGATGCGATGGGCGCCCGTTTCGGGGGCAAGGCTGACGGCATACAACTTGTCTTCCAGGGCCAGCAGGCTCTTGCCCAGGTGGGTTTGCAAGCCCAGTGCATCGGTTCGGATGTCTTTGGGCAGCGTGCCGGGCCACTCGTAAGGGCGCAGGTCGGGTTTCCAGTAGCGGGTCTTGCCATTGGCCGTTTTCACCGGAATGAAGCGGTCGATGAACTGGACGACATCGGCAGGCAACAGCGCGCGAAACTCGCTGACGGCGATAGCGCCGCCGGCGGCGAAAGTGCCGACCTGCACCATGGACTCCACGACGCCGATCAAATGCGCGAACGCTTCGCGGGGTTGTCCTTCGGCCCAGTCGACGATGCTTTCGAACGTCTCGTCGAGCAGTTGGTAGGCCGTGTAGGCAAGCATCAGCTCGCCGAGAAATGGCACGAATGGCAAAACGACGAACGCGACGAGGTTGAGCAACGACTGTGCGATGTCCGTGAAGGAGTCCCAGAGCGCCCAGCGCGCCTTGCGATCGACCATGGCCGTCGAGACGGCGATGACGCGGGCATCGTTGAGCATCTTGTCGAGCTTGCGCTGGTAGAGGTAAACCCACAGCTCACCCCGGATTGGGGTCGCGACGATCTGCAGAGCAGGCCGCACGGTTGGATGCTCGCGCCAGGTGGGGCGTGGATCGCCGACCGGTACGGGTTGCCAGGTGACGGGGCTGAGCGTGGCCCGCAACTGGCCGAAGAAAGCGCCGCGCTCGGCGTGGTCGATAAAACGGCTGAAGAACACCTGATAGTCCGGATCGCGCAAGCGTTGCGCCAGCTCCTCAGCGAAGGCAGCGCTGCTGGCGTATTCCTTGACCGGGTGTTGCGGGTCATCAGGAATATAAACCACGACTCGCGCTGCTGCGTGTGCAGCTTCAAGATTCGGCGCGAACAGCACGATGCCGGTCAGGCTGACTTTCATCATCGTCAACGCATGGCAATGCCACGCCTGACGATTGAGGCGCAAATGCTGCAAGCCATCGAGCAGCCCGAGGATCAGGCGATGGACATCGGCCCCCAGCAGCTTTTGCATGTAGGCCATTTGCAGGGCGGCGATCAGTGCGGCTTTGTCACTCGTGCAAACCTGTGGTTGCAGCACGGCTGCGACCAGCGGATTGCTGACGCCCAAATTGTCTTGCAGATAAGTGTTGTAGCGGCGGCCGATATCCAGCTCGCGACACAGGCGGGTGAAGGCAGGGATCGGCATCGCCTTGGGGATGTTCGGCAGCACGCTGAACTGACCGTCAGGTGAGGGCTGACTGACATAACCCGAGGCGGACTCAAAGGCGTCAGCGCTGGTCTCGCTGCTTTCAAAATTGTGCAGCGCGGCGTCCAGCAGCGAGACAGTCCAGGTGCGTGCGGCGCCGGATTTGATGCGCAGCCACGGAACATGGTCGGGCAGATACAGGCGCAGGAAGGTCTGTCTGACATCCAGTTTGAGGCCAAAACGGTTTTCTATCTCGGCGCGCAGCAGCGGTTCGGCGAACGCTTTGGCATCCTGCAGCCGGGCAAGGCTTCGTTCGACGCGGTTGTGTGCGGTCCAGTGCGCGGCATTCAGCGCGCGCAGTTTTGCATGCTCGGTGCGTGATGCCTGTTTGAGGTTGGCGGGCAGCAGCGGACTGGCCCGTTTCAATGCCGTGCGCTTGTGTGCCGCAGCCTGAATCAGCCATGTCGGGATAGCCTGGAGCAGCGGTTGATAGTGTGCGTCCTGCCGGGGTAGCAGCAGTGGGTCGGGCAGAGTCGCGGGGGCGGGTGTGGTTTCTTGAATCATGGGGTGAGGCCGTTTGCCTGGAGAAAGGTCCCTAGCAAACACCGACCGTTGATTCGATGTGCGGTACATATATACCGCACGCCACAAAACTCTCTTGATTAAGATCCCCGGTACGTCTGCGCAAATGGCGGCGTGCAGTTTAAACTGCGCCTTTGCGACGCTATATGTCGCATTGCCGTAAACCCGGGAAAATCCGGGGTTTGCGCTATAAGAAGTTGTCGCTTGGCGGCAAGGCCGGGCTGAAAACTGTCCTTACAATCCCCCCATCGCTCGCCAGTTTCAGGCGGGTGTTCCTCTTCAGGAGACTCCGATGTCCGTTGAGCACGCTGCGGTACAACGCGCCGATTTCGACCAGGTAATGGTTCCCAACTACGCGCCTGCCGCTTTCATTCCGGTGCGTGGCGCCGGTTCCCGCGTCTGGGACCAGAGCGGTCGCGAGCTGATCGACTTCGCCGGCGGGATTGCCGTAAACGTATTGGGCCACGCGCATCCGGCGCTGGTCGGTGCCTTGACCGAGCAAGCGAACAAGCTGTGGCACGTGTCCAACGTGTTCACCAATGAGCCGGCCCTGCGCCTGGCGCACAAGCTGATCGACGCCACGTTCGCCGAGCGCGTGTTCTTCTGCAACTCGGGCGCCGAAGCCAACGAGGCCGCGTTCAAGCTGGCCCGCCGCGTGGCGTTCGACCGTTTCGGCAGCGAGAAGTACGAGATCATCGCTGCGCTCAACAGCTTCCACGGTCGTACCCTGTTCACCGTTAACGTCGGTGGCCAGTCGAAGTACTCCGACGGTTTCGGTCCGAAAATCACCGGCATCACCCACGTTCCTTACAACGATCTGGCCGCGCTGAAAGCGGCGGTGTCCGACAAGACCTGTGCGGTCGTGCTCGAACCTATCCAGGGCGAGGGCGGTGTACTGCCGGCCGAACTGGCTTACCTGCAAGGTGCCCGCGAACTGTGCGACGCGAACAACGCGCTGCTGGTGTTCGACGAAGTGCAGACGGGCATGGGCCGTACCGGCCACCTGTTCGCCTATCAGCATTACGGCGTAACCCCGGACATCCTGACCAGCGCCAAGAGCCTGGGCGGTGGTTTCCCAATCGCCGCGATGCTGACCACTGAAGCGCTGGCCAAACATCTGGTCGTCGGCACCCACGGCACCACTTACGGCGGTAACCCGCTGGCGTGCGCGGTTGCCGAAGCGGTGATCGACGTGATCAACACCCCTGAGGTGCTGAGCGGCGTCAACGCCAAGCACGACAAATTCAAGACCCGCCTGCAGCAGATCGGCGAGAAGTACGGCCTGTTCACTCAGGTGCGTGGCCTCGGTCTGTTGATCGGTTGTGTGCTGAGCGACGCCTGGAAAGGCAAGGCCAAGGACATCTTCAACGCCGCTGAAAAAGAAGGCCTGATGATTCTGCAGGCCGGCCCGGACGTGATCCGTTTCGCCCCGAGCCTGGTGGTGGAAGACGCCGATATCGACGCCGGCCTCGACCGCTTCGAACGCGCGGCAGCAGCACTGACGCAAGCCTGATAGACCCTTCGGCGCCTGAGGATTCGGGCGTCGATCAAAATTTTATGCCGGACCCGATCCACTGTAGGAGTGAGCCTGCTCGCGATTGCGGTATGTCAGTCGACTCATTGGTTTCTGACAGACCGCAATCGCGAGCAGGCTCACTCCTACAAGGTCCGGTGTTTTTTCTTCTGTAAATTTATAAGAGAAAGGAGTGACACCATGCTGGTGATGCGCCCTGCGCAAATGGCTGATCTGGGCGAGGTACAGCGTCTGGCTGCGGACAGTCCGATTGGTGTCACTTCCTTGCCGGATGACGTGGAACGTCTGAGCGACAAGATCGCCGCAAGCGAAGCCTCGTTCGCCGCCGAAGTGAGTTTCAACGGCGAGGAGAGCTACTTTTTCGTCCTCGAAGACACCGCCACCGGCAAACTGGTCGGCTGCTCGGCCATCGTTGCCTCGGCCGGTTACTCCGAGCCGTTCTACAGCTTCCGCAACGAGACCTTCGTCCACGCCTCCCGCGAGCTGAAGATCCACAACAAGATCCACGTCCTTTCGCAATGCCACGACCTGACCGGCAACAGCTTGCTGACCAGTTTCTACGTGCAGCGCGAGCTGGTGGGGTCGCCGTGGGCCGAGCTCAATTCCCGTGGTCGCCTGCTGTTCGTCGCCAGCCACCCGGAGCGTTTCGCCGATTCGGTGGTGACCGAGATCGTCGGTTACAGCGACGAAAACGGCGATTCGCCATTCTGGGACGCGATCGGGCGCAACTTCTTCGACCTCAACTACGCCGAAGCCGAGCGCCTGTGTGGCCTGAAGAGCCGCACGTTCCTCGCCGAACTGATGCCGCATTACCCGATCTACGTGCCGCTGCTGCCGGATTCCGCTCAAGAAGCGATGGGCCAGGTGCACCCGCGTGCGCAGATCACCTTCGACATCCTGATGCGCGAAGGCTTCGAGACCGATCACTACATCGACATTTTCGACGGTGGCCCGACCCTGCATGCACGTGTTTCGGGGATCCGTTCGATCGCCCAGAGCCGTGTGGTGCCGGTGAAGATCGGCGAGCCGGTCAAAGGTGCCGGGCGCCAGTATCTGGTGGCCAACGCGCAGTTGCAGGATTACCGCGCGGTGTTGCTGGAACTCGATTACGCGCCGGGCAAACCGGTGACCCTGGATCTTGAAGCAGCCGAAGCCCTGGGCGTCGGTGAAGGTGCCAGCGTGCGCCTGGTGGCGGTTTAACGCCTTAGCGAGTTTCACGGGTGGCGAAGGCGGCCCGTTTGAGGAGATAGCATGATTGTTCGTCCCGTACGCAGCAGCGATTTATCCGCGCTGATCGACCTGGCCCGCAGCACCGGCACCGGCCTGACCACCTTGCCGGCCAACGAAGAGCGCCTGACCCATCGGGTCGGCTGGGCCGAGAAGACCTTTCGCGGCGAAGCCGGCCGTGGCGATGCGGACTACCTGTTCGTGCTCGAAGACGACAACGGTCGCGTGGTGGGGATTTCCGCCATCGCCGGCGCGGTCGGTCTGCGTGAGCCGTGGTACAACTTCCGCGTCGGCCTGACCGTCAGCGCCTCGCAAGAGCTGAACATCTATCGCGAGATTCCGACGCTGTTCCTCGCCAACGACCTCACCGGCAACTCCGAGCTGTGCTCGCTGTTCCTGCATGCCGATTACCGCACCGGTCTGAACGGCCGCATGCTGTCCAAGGCGCGCATGCTGTTCATCGCCGAGTTCCCTGAGCTGTTCGGCAACAAGATCATCGCCGAGATGCGCGGCGTCTCCGATGAAGCCGGACGCTCGCCGTTCTGGGAGAGCCTCGGTCGGCACTTCTTCAAGATGGAATTCAGTCAGGCCGATTACCTGACCGGCGTTGGCAACAAGGCGTTCATCGCCGAACTGATGCCGAAATTCCCGCTGTACACCTGCTTCCTGTCGCCGGATGCGCGCAACGTGATCGGTCAGGTACACCCCGACACCGAGCCGGCGCTGGCGATGCTCAAGAGCGAAGGTTTCAGCTATCAGGGTTACGTCGACATCTTCGACGCCGGCCCGGCCATCGAGTGCGAAACCAGCAAGATCCGCGCAGTCCGCGACAGCGAAGCGCTGGTGCTGGCGATCGGTACACCGGGCGATGACGCCACGCCGTTCATCATCCATAACCGCAAGCGCGAAGACTGCCGCATCACTGCTGCGCCGGCCCGTCTGGCCGCTGGCACGCTGGTGGTCGATCCGCTGACCGCCAAACGTCTTCAACTCAACGCCGGCGATCAAGTGCGCGCCGTGGCGTTGTCTGCTGCTCGGGAGTCGAAATAATGAATTCGCTATACATCGCAGGTGAATGGCTGGCCGGTCAGGGCGAAGCCTTTCAGTCGCTGAACCCGGTGACCCAGCAAGTGCTGTGGTCGGGGGAGGGCGCGACTGCCGCTCAGGTCGAGTCGGCCGTGCAGGCTGCGCGTCAGGCCTTTCCGGGTTGGGCGCGGCGTTCGCTGGACGAGCGCATCAGCGTGCTCGAGGCCTTCGCCGCCGCCCTGAAAAACCACAGTGACGAACTGGCCCGCACCATCGGTGAGGAAACCGGCAAACCGTTGTGGGAAGCCGCGACCGAAGTTACCAGCATGGTCAACAAGATCGCGATCTCGGTGCAGAGCTACCGCGAACGTACCGGCGAGAAGAGCGGCCCGCTGGGCGACGCCACCGCCGTGCTGCGCCACAAGCCACATGGTGTGGTGGCGGTATTCGGCCCTTACAACTTCCCCGGCCATTTGCCGAACGGGCACATCGTGCCGGCGCTGCTGGCCGGTAACAGCGTGCTGTTCAAGCCAAGCGAGCTGACGCCGAAAGTCGCCGAGCTGACGGTCAAGTGCTGGATCGAAGCCGGTCTGCCGGCCGGCGTGTTGAACCTGCTGCAAGGTGCTCGCGAAACCGGTATCGCGCTGGCGGCGAACCCGGGCATCGACGGTCTGTTCTTCACCGGTTCGAGCCGTACCGGCAATCACCTGCACCAGCAGTTCGCCGGGCGTCCGGACAAGATCCTCGCGCTGGAAATGGGAGGCAACAACCCACTGGTGGTCGATCAGGTGGCTGATCTGGACGCGGCGGTGTACACGATCATTCAGTCGGCGTTCATCTCCGCCGGTCAGCGCTGCACGTGTGCGCGTCGTCTGCTGGTGCCGCAAGGCGCATGGGGCGACAGCCTGCTCAAGCGTCTGGTGGAAGTCAGCGCAACGATTGAAGTCGGTGCGTTCGATCAACAGCCGGCGCCATTCATGGGCTCGGTGATTTCCCTTGGCGCGGCGAAAGCGCTGATGGATGCCCAGCAACACCTGCTGGCCAATGGCGCGGTGTCGTTGCTGGCGATGACTCAGCCGCAAGCGCAGTCTGCCTTGCTGACCCCGGGCATTCTGGATGTGACCGCCGTGGCCGAGCGTCCGGACGAAGAACTGTTCGGCCCGTTGCTGCAAGTGATTCGCTACGCCGATTTCGCTGCGGCGATCGCTGAGGCCAACGACACCGCTTATGGCTTGGCGGCTGGTTTGCTGTCGGATTCCGAAGATCGTTATCAGCAGTTCTGGCTGGAAAGCCGCGCCGGTATCGTCAACTGGAACAAACAGCTGACCGGTGCGGCGAGCAGCGCGCCGTTCGGCGGCGTCGGGGCTTCGGGCAACCATCGCGCCAGCGCCTACTACGCGGCGGATTACTGCGCGTACCCGGTGGCCTCGCTGGAAACCCCAAATCTGGTGTTGCCTGCGGCCCTGACGCCTGGCGTGAAAATGGCGTAACGGCCATCGCGAGCAGGCTCACTCCTACAGGATTTGTGTCGTACGCAACATGTGTGTTCCCCGCCAAACCTGTAGGAGTGAGCCTGCTCGCGATAGCCGCGACGCGGTCTGACTGAATTGTTACTTGAAGCCTATAACAACAGATTCTCGTGGAGCCTCGCTGATGAAATCCTATGAAGTCAATTTTGACGGTCTAGTGGGGCCGACCCATAACTACGGCGGTCTGTCCTACGGCAACGTCGCGTCCCAGAGCAACAGCCAGCAATCCTCGAACCCGAAGGAAGCGGCGCTGCAAGGTCTGGCGAAAATGAAAGCGCTGATGGAAATGGGCTTTCAGCAAGGCGTGCTGGCGCCGCAGGAGCGTCCGGACGTGGCCGCGTTGCGCCGTCTGGGTTTCAGCGGCACCGACGCGCAAGTGATCGAGCGCGCCGCGAAGGAAGCCATGCCGTTGCTGGTCGCCAGTTGCTCGGCATCGAGCATGTGGGTGGCCAACGCCGCCACTGTCAGTCCGAGTGCCGACACCGCTGACGGTCGCGTGCATTTCACCGCCGCCAACCTCAACTGCAAGTACCACCGCAGCATCGAACACCCGACCACCAGCCGCGTGCTCGGTGCGATGTTCGCCGATCAGCAGCACTTCGCCCATCACGCCGCGTTGCCGGCGGTGGCGCAGTTCGGTGACGAAGGCGCAGCCAACCACACGCGTTTCTGCCGTGAGTACGGCGAGGCCGGTGTCGAGTTCTTCGTGTTCGGTCGCAGTGCGTTCGACAACCGTTACCCGGCACCACAGAAGTACCCGGCGCGCCAGACCCTAGAAGCGTCGCAAGCGGTGGCGCGTCTGCACGGTCTGCGTGACGAGGGCGTGGTCTACGCGCAGCAGAACCCGGCGGTGATCGACCAGGGCGTATTCCACAACGACGTGATCGCGGTGGGTAACGGCGAGGTGCTGTTCTATCACGAGGACGCGTTCCTCGACACCGAGCAGATGCTGGCCGAGTTGCAGGGCAAACTGGCCAAGGTCGGCGGCAAGTTCCAGTCGGTCTGCGTGCCGCGTTCGGCGGTCACCGTGGATGACGCCGTGCGTTCCTATCTGTTCAACAGCCAGTTGCTGTCGCGTCCTGATGGCTCGATGCTGCTGATCGTGCCGGAAGAATGCCGTGGCAACGAGCGCGTGTGGAACTACCTGCAAGGGCTGACCAGCTCCGGCGGGCTGATCCGCGAAGTGAAAGTCTTCGACCTCAAGCAAAGCATGCAGAACGGCGGTGGACCGGCGTGCCTGCGACTGCGCGTCGCGCTCAACGAAACCGAGCTGGCGGCGGTCAACCCAGGGGTTATCATGACGGCCCCGTTGTACGGTTCGTTGACCGCATGGGTTGAAAAGCACTACCGCGACCGCCTGAGCGAAACCGATCTGGCGGACCCGCAGTTGCTGCTTGAATGCCGGACGGCACTGGATGAACTGACGCAAATCCTTAAACTGGGCGCGGTTTATCCATTCCAGATCAATTGATGGCCGGCGCGTTGCCTGAATACGGCGCGCGGCTTGTCTCCCCAAGAGAGTAAAAACATGAGCGATTCCCTGCAGCTGATCCTTGAAGACACCGACGGCACGCAACTGCAAACCTCGTGCACCCGCGTCGCGGTCATGTGGCAAGGCAAAGAGCTGTGGATCCAGCAGGACGGCCGTGGCCAACTGCTGATCGGCGTGGACGTCGAGGAAGGTGACGAAGAGTACGCCAACCTGCTGCTGCGCCCATTGGCGACTAATCTGGTAAGTCTGCAACTGGAAATGGAACCGGCTGAAGTCGGCGACGACGAAGACCACGTGCACGGCCCGGATTGCAACCACGATCACTAAGGAAACCGCTCTATGCTCGCCCTCGGCAAACTGCTTGAACTGACCCTCGCCGGCCGCGAACCGGCGGAGAAGACTCAACTGACTGTCGAAGGCGTGCGCATGCGCTGGTTGAGCGAGGGTGCGCTGGAAGTCCGGCCTCCCGAAGCGCGTGACAATGGCCTGGACCTGCTGCTGTCGGCAGGCATCCACGGCAATGAAACAGCGCCGATCGAGTTGCTCGATCGGCTGCTGCATGACATCGCTCGCGGGGATCTGAAGCCGCGTGCACGCATTCTGTTCCTGTTCGGCAACCCGGAAGCGATTCGCAAGGGCGAGCGCTTCGTCGAGCAGGACGTCAATCGGCTGTTCAACGGCCGGCATGAACAAACCAGCGGTTCCGAAGCCATCCGCGCCTGCGAGCTGGAACGGCTGGCGGCGAGCTTCTTCAGCCTGCCGGATCGGCAGCGCCTGCACTACGACCTGCACACCGCCATTCGTGGTTCGAAGATCGAGCAGTTCGCGCTGTATCCGTGGAAGGAAGGTCGCCAGCATTCGCGCCGCGAGCTGGCGCGTCTGCGCGCCGCCGGGATGGAAGCGGTGCTGCTGCAGAACAAGCCGTCGATCGTGTTCAGTTCCTACACCTACGACAAGCTCGGTGCCGAGGCTTTCACCCTGGAACTGGGCAAGGCGCGGCCGTTCGGGCAGAACGAAGGGGTGGATGTTTCACGTCTGGAAACTCGTCTGAAGCAGATCATCGAAGGCAATGAGCCGGATCTGGCAGCAGAGGGACTGGATGGTTTGCAGCTGTTCAGCGTCGCCCGGGAAATCATCAAGCACAGCGATGCGTTCCGCCTGAACCTGCCAGCGGACATCGAGAACTTTTCTGAATTGGATGTGGGTTATGTGCTGGCCGAAGATCTGGCCAATACCCGCTGGGTCATCGAGGAAGAGGGTGCGCGGATCATCTTCCCTAATCCCAAGGTCAAGAACGGCTTGCGTGCCGGCATCCTGATCGTGCCGACCACCGACGAACACTTATCCTGAGAACACCTCAGACCCCATGTGGGAGCGGGCTTGCTCGCGAAAGCGGTGTGTCAGTACACAGATTCGTCACTGACACGCCGCTTCGCGAGCAAGCCCGCTCCCACATTTAGATTTGAGTGAGGTTTGGGGCCGCGCTCGACCCAGACAGACTCAGACCGCTACAGCACGCGGCTCACTGCGACGCAGCGCACGAACCTTCTGCAGCGTATCCGCGCAAGTCCGCGCCGCTTCCTGACCCTTGTGCACGAAATGCTCGAAGAAGAATTTCTGATGTTCTTCACCGGCATGGAAGTGATGCGGGGTCAGGGACACCGAGAACACCGGCACTTCGGTTTCCAGTTGCACCTGCATCAGGCCGCTGACCACTGACTGGGCAACGAATTCGTGACGATAGATGCCGCCATCCACGACCAGAGCGGCCGCGACGATGCCGGCATAACGCCCGGTTTTGGCCAGCAACTTGGCGTGCAGGGGCATTTCAAAGGCGCCGCCGACTTCGAAGAAGTCGATGTCCGATTCCTGATAACCTTGAGCCAGCATTTCGGCGACGAAGCCCTTACGGCTCTGGTCGACGATTTCCTTGTGCCAGCAGGCCTGGATGAACGCGACGCGCTCGCCGTGAGGGTGTTTGGTTTTGCTGTCGATAGCGGTGGGTTGCATGTTCTGACTCCTGTTTGTGTGAAAAACAGGGCGTTATGAATCGAAAGGGATTCAAGGGTACGCACGAGCACACAAGCGCGCGGGCGGCCCTTTGGTGTCAATCCCGTTCTCTCTTCATCCGGACTATGACCGTCGGCCCCGGAATCACACCGGGTCTGCTGACCTTGCCGCCGATCACAGCCTTTGCCGTGTTCGTCGCCAAGCGCTCGCGGGCTATGCGCATTGCGCGCAATTACCGCCGGTGGGGAATTGCACCCCGCCCTGAGAACGTTTTTGCCGCCCTTTCTCGGGCGGCGCAGCGTTTTTATCACATATTTTCCGGCCTTGCACAGAACCTGTGGGAGCGGGCTTGCTCCGGGCGGCGTTCCGACGAAGGCGGTGTGTCAGCCAATCAATTTGCCGGCTGACACACCGCCTTCGCGAGCAAGCCCGCTCCCACATTGGGTTGTGTCCTTCAAGGAGTAATGTGCTTTTTCTCATTCAAGGGTTGATTAATCGGCGCCATGACCGCAGTAATTCACCTTCGAAAAGGGATTTCCCCTGCTGACTCTGAGGCCAGGTTCATGAGCGTTATCGATCTTCGCAGCGACACCGTCACTCAACCGACTCTTGCCATGCTCGACGCGATGAGTGCGGCGGCTACCGGTGACGACGTGTACGGCGAAGATCCGACGGTCAATCGTCTGGAAGCCGAATTGGCGAAAAGGCTGGGTTTCGCCGCCGCGCTGTTCGTGCCGACCGGCACCATGAGCAATCTGCTGGGCCTGATGGCGCACTGCGAACGTGGCGACGAATACATCGTCGGCCAGCAGGCGCACACCTATAAGTACGAAGGGGGTGGCGCGGCGGTACTCGGCTCGATCCAGCCGCAGCCGCTGGAAGTGCAGGCCGACGGTTCGCTGGATCTGGCTCACGTAGCGGCCGCGATCAAGCCGGATGACTTCCACTTCGCCCGTACCCGGCTGCTGGCGCTGGAAAACACCATGCAGGGCAAAGTGTTACCGCTGGAGTATCTGGCCCGCGCGCGCCAATTCACGCGGGAGCACGGTCTGGCCCTGCATCTGGACGGCGCGCGGCTGTACAACGCGGCGGTCAAACTTGGGGTGGATGCCCGCGAGATCACGCAACATTTCGATTCGGTGTCGGTGTGCCTGTCCAAGGGGCTTGGCGCGCCGGTGGGTTCGGTGCTGTGCGGTTCAGCCGAGTTGATCGGCAAGGCCCGCCGCCTGCGCAAAATGGTCGGCGGTGGCATGCGTCAGGCCGGGTTGCTGGCGGCAGCGGGGCTGTATGCGCTGGATCACCACGTTGAGCGCCTGGCGGATGACCATGCCAACGCCCGGTTTTTGGCCGAAGGCTTGCGCGAGGCCGGGTTCAGCGTCGAGCCGGTGCAGACCAACATGGTCTACGTGCAAATGGGCGATCAGGCCGAAGCGCTCAAGGTGTTTGCCGCCGAACGCGGGATCAAGTTGAGCGCCGCGGCGCGCTTGCGCATGGTCACGCACATGGACGTCAGTCGCTCGCAAATCGAGCAAGTGATCGCGACATTCGTCGAGTTTTCGCGCAAGTGACAGGGTTAGCCGTCCAATTGACCGTTACTATCGTATAAACACGCTGTACCCCGCGCGAAGGGCCGATATAATGCGGCCCTTTGCCGTCGTTTCGTCTGTTGACGTTTCGTACAGGCCTTTGGCCGCAGCCTCCGTGGAAGAACCTAATGAAAAGCGCAGAAATCCGTGAAGCCTTCCTTCGCTTCTTCGAAGAGCAAGGCCACACCCGTGTAGCCTCCAGCTCTTTGATTCCGGGCAACGACCCAACCCTGCTGTTCACCAACGCGGGGATGAACCAGTTCAAGGACTGCTTCCTGGGCCAGGAAAAGCGCGCGTACACCCGCGCAACCAGCAGCCAGAAGTGCGTGCGTGCCGGTGGCAAGAACAGCGACCTGGAAAACGTCGGTTATACCGCTCGTCACCACACCTTCTTCGAAATGCTCGGTAACTTCAGCTTCGGTGACTATTTCAAGCACGACGCGATTACCTTCGCCTGGACCTTCCTGACCGGCGTTCTGAAACTGCCGAAGGAAAAGCTCTGGGTCACCGTCTACGCCTCCGACGACGAAGCGTATGACATCTGGACCAAAGAGATCGGTGTGCCGGTCGAGCGCATGATCCGCATCGGCGACAACAAAGGCGCGCCGTACGCGTCCGACAACTTCTGGACCATGGGCGATACCGGCCCGTGCGGCCCGTGCACCGAGATTTTCTACGATCACGGCGAGCACATCTGGGGCGGCCCACCGGGTTCGCCGGAAGAAGACGGCGACCGTTACATCGAGATCTGGAACAACGTGTTCATGCAGTTCAACCGCACCGCCGATGGCGTGTTGCATCCGTTGCCAGCGCCGTCGGTCGACACCGGCATGGGCCTGGAGCGGATCAGTGCGGTGATGCAGCACGTCAATTCCAACTACGACATCGACCTGTTCAAGAACCTGCTCAAAGCCTCGGCCGAAGCGATCGGCTGCGAGAATGGCGACCAGTCGTCGCTGAAAGTGGTGTCCGACCACATCCGTTCCTGCGGTTTCCTGATCGCCGACGGCGTGCTGCCGTCCAACGAAGGCCGCGGCTACGTGCTGCGCCGGATCATTCGTCGCGCCTGCCGTCACGGCAACAAGCTGGGCGCTACCGGCAGCTTCTTCTACAAGATCGTCACTGCGCTGGTCGCCGAGATGGGCGAAGCCTTCCCGGAACTGAAGAAGCAGCAGAGCAACATCGAGCGCGTACTGAAGGCCGAAGAAGAGCAGTTCTCCAAGACCCTGGAGCACGGCTTGAAGATTCTCGAACAGGATCTGCTGGAACTCAAAGGCACCGTGGTGCCGGGCGACGTGGTGTTCAAACTCTACGACACCTACGGTTTCCCGATGGACCTGACCGCCGACATCGCTCGCGAGCGCGGCCTGACCGTCGACGAAGTCGGCTTCGAGCGTGAAATGGAAGCCCAGCGTGTTCGTGCGCGTTCCGCCAGCTCGTTCGGTCTGGACTACAACACCCTGGTCAAGGTTGATGTGGCCACCGAGTTCACCGGTTACAAAGACACCAGCGGTTCGGCAAAAATCGTCGCTATCTATAAAGATGGCCAGTCGGTCGACGTCTTGAATGAAGGCGAAGAGGCGGTGATCGTACTGAACCAGACGCCGTTCTACGCTGAATCCGGCGGCCAGATCGGCGACTGCGGTTTCCTCCAGGCGGGCAACGCGCGTTTCGACGTCCGTGATACCACCAAGACCGGCGGCGCCTTCCTGCACCACGGCGTGCTGGATTCCGGCAGCCTGACCATCGGCGCGCCAGTGGAAACCCACGTCGATGCCGAGGTGCGTCACGCGACCTCGCTGAATCACTCCGCAACTCACTTGCTGCACGCTGCATTGCGTCAGGTGTTGGGCGAGCACGTTCAGCAGAAGGGTTCGTTGGTGGATAGCCAGCGTCTGCGCTTCGACTTCAGCCACTTTGAAGCGATCAAGCCTGAGCAGATCAAGGCGCTGGAAGACATCGTCAACGCCGAGATCCGCAAGAACTCTGCAGTTGAAACCGAAGAAACCGACATCGAAACCGCCAAGCAGAAAGGCGCGATGGCGCTGTTTGGCGAGAAGTACGGCGACAACGTGCGCGTGCTGAGCATGGGCGGCGATTTTTCCGTCGAGCTGTGTGGCGGTATCCACGCCAACCGTACCGGTGACATCGGCCTGCTGAAGATCATCAGCGAAGGCGGTGTGGCATCGGGTGTGCGTCGTATCGAGGCAGTCACCGGTGCTGCGGCACTGGCCTACTTGAACGCTGCAGAAGAACAACTCAAGGAAGCGGCCAACCTGGTCAAGGGCAGCCGCGACAATCTGATCGACAAGCTGTCGGCCGTGCTGGAGCGCAACCGCGCGCTGGAAAAGCAACTCGAGCAGTTGCAGGCCAAGGCTGCCAGCGCCGCGGGCGACGATCTGTCGAACTCGGCAGTCGACGTCAAGGGCGTGAAGGTTCTGGCCGCACGTCTGGATGGTCAGGATGGCAAGGCGCTGCTGGCGCTGGTCGATCAGCTGAAAAACAAACTCGGCCGCGCAGTGATCCTGCTCGGCAGTGTCCATGAGGAAAAGGTCGTACTGGTTGCAGGTGTAACCAAGGACCTGACTGGCCAACTCAAAGCCGGTGATTTGATGAAACAGGCTGCTGCGGCAGTGGGCGGGAAGGGCGGTGGTCGTCCGGACATGGCGCAGGGCGGTGGTGTCGACGCCGGCGCACTGGATGGCGCACTGGCGCTGACCGTTCCATTCGTCGAGCAGGGTTTATAAGACGGCCCGTCGGGCCCGCAGTCTAGTGGCGGGCCCGGCGGCTGTTCGAGTGATTATTGGGCGCCCTTCATGGGCAGAGGCGGCTTTGAAATGGCTTTGATCGTACAGAAATTTGGAGGCACCTCGGTCGGCACTGTCGAGAGAATCGAGCAGGTCGCCGACAAGGTTAAGAAATTCCGCGATGCCGGCGATGACCTGGTGGTTGTGCTGTCTGCAATGAGCGGCGAAACCAACCGTCTGATCGATCTGGCCAAGCAAATCAGTGGCGACGTGCAACCGGTTCCGCGTGAGCTGGACGTGATCGTTTCCACCGGTGAGCAGGTGACGATTGCCCTGTTGGCCATGGCGCTGATCAAGCGCGGTGTGCCGGCGGTGTCGTACACCGGTAATCAGGTGCGGATCCTGACGGACAGTGCGCACAATAAAGCGCGTATCTTGCAGATTGATGACCAGAAGATTCGCGGTGATCTGAAAGCAGGTCGCGTGGTGGTTGTCGCCGGTTTCCAGGGCGTCGACGAGCACGGCAACATTACCACCCTCGGCCGTGGCGGTTCCGACACCACAGGCGTGGCACTGGCGGCTGCCTTGAAGGCTGACGAGTGCCAGATCTACACCGACGTCGATGGTGTCTACACCACTGACCCGCGTGTGGTGCCGGTCGCTCAGCGTCTGGACAAGATCACCTTCGAAGAGATGCTGGAAATGGCCAGCCTCGGTTCCAAGGTGCTGCAGATCCGTGCGGTGGAATTCGCCGGCAAGTACAACGTTCCGCTGCGCGTACTGCACAGCTTCAAGGAGGGTCCGGGCACCCTCATTACTATTGATGAAGAGGAAACCATGGAACAGCCGATCATTTCCGGCATCGCTTTCAACCGCGATGAAGCCAAGCTGACCATCCGTGGCGTGCCAGACACCCCGGGCGTGGCGTTCAAGATTCTCGGCCCGATCAGTGCCGCGAACATCGAAGTCGACATGATCGTGCAGAACGTTGCGCACGATAACACCACCGACTTCACCTTCACTGTGCACCGCAACGACTACCAGGCCGCACAGACCGTGCTGGAAAACACCGCTCGCGAGATCGGTGCCCGGGAAGTGGTGGGCGACACCAAGATTGCCAAGGTCTCGATCGTCGGCGTCGGCATGCGTTCCCACGCAGGCGTGGCCAGCCGCATGTTCGAATCCCTGGCCAAGGAAAGCATCAACATCCAGATGATCTCGACGTCGGAAATCAAGGTTTCCGTGGTGATCGAAGAGAAGTATCTGGAGCTGGCCGTGCGCGCCCTGCACACGGCTTTCGAACTGGACGCGCCGGCCCGTCAGGGCGAGTAAATCCGGTCACCTGAAGGGCGCGGTCTGACCGCGCCCTTTATTTTTTGAATGGCGCGAGCCCTGAACTGTTCTTTTGCTCGCGCTGGTCAATACTCAGGCATGTAGGGCTACGATCGCTCCGGTTGTAGGTCGGGTGCCTTTTTTTTGCAGACTGTTGTCCCTGAAATGAAATGCGTGAGGAGAAAGGTATGCTGATTCTGACTCGTCGGTGCGCAGAAAGCCTGATTATCGGTGATGGCGAAATCACCGTGACCGTGCTCGGCGTCAAAGGAAATCAAGTGCGCATCGGCGTCAACGCCCCGAAAGAGGTTGCCGTGCACCGTGAGGAAATTTACCTGCGTATAAAGAAAGAGAAGGACGAAGAACCAAGCCATTAATTTTTATCGATTTTTATGTTTGCAAACGGGGAAGAAGGTGGTTAATATACGCCCCGTGTTGCGGAGAGCTGGCCGAGTGGCCGAAGGCGCTCCCCTGCTAAGGGAGTACACCTCAAAAGGGTGTCGGGGGTTCGAATCCCCCGTTCTCCGCCATTATTTGCTTAGTACGTTGTAATCTGGCTTTTTCTGTAAGTTGTTGAATTTATTAGAAAAAGTGGTTGGAATAGAGATTAGACGGGCTATAATGCGGCGCAACAAATGCACTCGTAGCTCAGCTGGATAGAGTACTCGGCTACGAACCGAGCGGTCACAGGTTCGAATCCTGTCGAGTGCACCATTTAAGAGTTGTTTATAGCGATATAAAGAACTCGGCTTCAGCCAGTTGTGGTCTGGTTTAAAAACACAAATGCACTCGTAGCTCAGCTGGATAGAGTACTCGGCTACGAACCGAGCGGTCACAGGTTCGAATCCTGTCGAGTGCACCATTTAAGAGTCGTTTGTAGCAATACAGGCAACTCGGCTTCAACCAGTTGTGATCTGGTCTAAAAACACAAAATGCACTCGTAGCTCAGCTGGATAGAGTACTCGGCTACGAACCGAGCGGTCACAGGTTCGAATCCTGTCGAGTGCACCATATTCAAGAAGCCCGCGTTTAACGCGGGCTTTTTGTTGTCTGCGATTTGGCTTTTCCTTTCACGCATCCCTTCTCGTCAAAATCGACTTGAGCACTTCGGCCTCTTTTCAGGTCATAGCGATAGCTAGTCGTCGACGTTCGAATATTCACCTTGTCCGGTTTGCCGAGCGCGCTCTCGACATCCTGTTGGCTCATGCCGGCAATCACTCGTTGATTGATGATTGCTGCGCGGCGCTGCCTGGCATCGATCAGGTTGCCGCATTTGTCCGCCAGGCGGCCAACGATGCCCGGTTCACGTCCTCTGATTGTCATACCGGATATTTCCTCATGGTTGTGTTCCGGCATGATCGGTACGACGGATCCGGGCGAGTAGGGGTGAACCTGTTGCTCTGAAAGCTGCTCGTCGCTCGCACAGCTCAGGGTCGTGAAGGTGATGCCGCCGTCGGCAGCCTCGCAGCGGTGAAGGGTGGTGGCGGCTCCGGCGGGTGGCAGGCAGAGCAGGCTGGCGACTACAAAAAGGGATGTTCTGGATAGCATTCGACGTCCTCCATGACGGTCTACGCTCAAGGGTAGTCGCTACATTTTTCAACGCCGGTGTGTTTTCTTTTCAAGATGAGTCGTCGCATCTGCACGGGTCAGGACAGCGCTCAACTTTGTCGCGCAAGCACTTGTTTCGACCGCGATTTTTTAACGTTTAAAACCGTCAGGCGGTGTATCATTGCGCCCGTCAGCCCCGCCGGGGCTTATGGAAAACCTCCATGGACTTACCCAGTAGTTACTCAGTAGCCCGTTTCACCAATCATGAATTGACTGATTGATCCTTCCGGCGTGCCCCGCTGCTGGGAGTGGAGTTCGCCTATGTCCGAAATCGAAGTAAAGAAAACCCAGGAAAGCCTGCAGGATCGCCTGGCTCAGGTCGTTGAGCTGCTGCAGCGCCAGAAGGTCGTCGAAGACCTGACTCATCGCCAGGAAGGCGCGCACCACGACCGGGTCGAGAACCTGGTTCACCGGCAAAACCTCGTCGAGCTGCAACGCAAACTCGATGATCTGCACTCCGCCGACGTTGCCTACATCCTTGAAGCCTTGCCGCTGGACGACCGTCTGACGCTCTGGCAACTGGTCAAGGCTGATCGCGACGGCGACATTCTTCTCGAAGTATCCGATTCCGTTCGTGAAACGCTGATCGCCGACATGGACGATCACGAGCTCCTGGCTGCGGCCAAGGACATGGACGCCGACGAACTTGCTGACTTGGCCTCCGAGCTGCCGCGAGACGTCGTCCATGAGCTGATGGAGACGCTCGACCAGCAGCAACGCGAGCGCGTGCGTTCGGCCCTGTCCTATGACGAGGAGCAGGTCGGTGCGCTGATGGACTTCGAGATGGTGACGATCCGTGAGGATGTCAGCCTCGAAGTGGTTCTGCGTTACCTGCGTCGGCTCAAAGAGCTGCCGGGCCATACCGACAAACTGTTCGTGGTCGATTACGACGGCGTGCTCAAGGGCGTGCTGCCGATCAAGCGTCTGTTGGTCAACGACCCGGAGAAGCAGGTTTCTGAAGTCATGGCCAGCGATCCGGTGAGTTTTCACCCGGACGAAGACGCCTATGACGCGGCTCAGGCGTTCGAGCGTTACGACTTGATCTCGGCCCCGGTGGTCGACAAGAACGGCAAGCTGATCGGCCGTCTGACCATTGACGAAATGGTCGACCTGATTCGTGAGGAGAGCGAAAGCGAAGTCCTCAACATGGCGGGTCTGCGCGAAGAGGAAGACATCTTCGCCTCCGTCTGGAAATCCCTGCGCAACCGTTGGGCGTGGTTGGCGATCAACCTCATCACGGCCTTTGTCGCGTCGCGGGTGATCGGTCTGTTCGAAGGTTCGATCGAGAAGCTGGTGGCGCTGGCGGCGCTGATGCCGATCGTGGCGGGTATCGGCGGTAACTCCGGTAACCAGACGATCACCATGATCGTGCGTGCCATGGCGCTCGACCAGGTCAGCACCGGCAACACCTCGCGTCTGATGCGCAAGGAGCTGGCGGTGGCGTTGATCAATGGTCTGGTCTGGGGTGGGGTGATCGGTGTGGTCGCCTACCTGCTTTACGGCAGTTGGTCGCTGGGCGTGGTGATGACGGCGGCGATGACCCTCAACCTGCTGCTCGCGGCGCTGATGGGGGTGTTGATCCCGATGACGCTGGCCAAAATGGGCCGCGACCCGGCGATGGGCGCCAGCGTGATGATCACGGCCATGACCGACAGTGGTGGCTTCTTCATCTTTCTGGGGTTGGCGACGATCTTCCTGCTCTGATTCGCTGCCATACAAAAGCCCGCCGAAATGGCGGGCTTTTTTGTGCCTGTGTCTTTATTTGTGGTGAGGGTCAGATTTCAAACAAAAAAAAGCCAGCACTTAAGCTGGCTTGAGATGTTCGGTGTGGCTCAGGACGCGTCTGCGGCCATTTCGGCGTCGTGAGCGATCAGCGACACCAGGGCGTTCTGTTGACGGTGCGACAGCTGACGGAAGCGTTGCAGCAGCTCACGCTCGTGCAGCGAAAGCTCAGGGCTGTCCAGGCGCATGCTCAACTCTTCGCCCAGTGCACCTTCCTGAATAAGACTCTGCTCAAGGCGCGCAATGATTTCGGAGTTCATGCTGCGATGATGATTGCGAGCCACCTCGGCAATGCGTTCACGCATCCCGTCTGGCAGACGTACGACGAACTTGTCAGCCGTACGGCTGGAATAAATTGCCTGTTTCAATGGGCGCATATATTTAACCGGTTAGTTCAGGGGAGCGGTTCTCGGGATTGGCCGCAGGATGTGTGGTAGGACAAGCATCCGCGCCAAATGGTTCAACCTGAATTGTTAAGAGGCCCGCATCATGCCTCAAAATTGCCAGATCATTGGCGTCAATTCTGTGACAAATATTGAGCTGGGTAAAGGCGTAATGCCAGCACCAATTATCAGAAATGCGGACTGGTTTGAAAACTTTGCCTTGGTCCGCATCAATGACCGCTTCCGGGTGCACATCTGTTGATGTCCGAAGACGTCAGAACGTGCATGCTATGCGGCTTTCAATCCTTGTTCCTTACCTGTACAGGATAGTGGCAATTTGCCGATTTACTAGGGCAAACACCCGTTGGAGGGCGTTTTCAGGATGGATGGCAGGCTTATTTATCTAATGGGACCTTCCGGCTCAGGCAAGGACAGCCTGATCGAGGCTGCGCGAGAGCCTTTGCGCGAGTTGAACTGCGAAATCATCCGCAGAGTGATTACCCGATCAGCGGAATCGGTGGGTGAGGATGCCATCAGCGTGACGCCCGAAGAGTTTGAGCGACGCCAGCAAGCCGGGGATTTCTCGCTGTCCTGGCAGGCCAATGGGCTGGCTTATGGTATCCCGGCAGAAATCGACGAATGGTTGCGCGCTGGACGATCTGTGCTGGTGAACGGCTCACGCGGCAACCTGCGTCAGGCGCTTGAGCGCTATCCGACGCTGCTGCCGGTGCTGCTGACGGTCAAGGATGAGGTCTTGCGTGAACGCCTGCTCAGACGAGGGCGGGAGACGCCTGAGCAGATTGACGCGAGGCTGGCGCGCAATGCGCTGTTCAAGGACAGAAGGGCAACTGACTTGCCCGTGCATCTGATCGACAACTCGGGCGACCTGGCGGACGCCATCAAGCAACTGCTGGGCTTGATCCGTCTTAACGCAGCACCGGATCAAACTTGATCCTGCGCCCGGCCACCAGGGCCAGCACAAACAACACCGCAAACACGCCGCAGCCAATCAGGGGCAGGGTGACTGAGGTTTCCTCGAACAGCGAAAAATGCACAACGCCACTCAATAAGGCGAGGATCAGAATCCTGCGGCTGATCTGGACATGCTGTACTCCTGAAGATATTTCAAAAAACCAGACGTTCGGTGTCGCGCGTCGGCATTGCTTGCTCAGGCTCATTGACTGCCTGCGCCGCGTAGTCGCTCTGATCGCTCAGCACCGCCAACTGCGGCGCTTTCTGCACCTGCAAATAATGCGGCATACGCTGAGCCACCGGTTCAGCACTCTCTGGAACAAAATGAAAGCCAACCAAAACCGCCAGTGCGATAGCGTTTGCGAGCAGGAGAGTGCTGTTCATGGGGCGGACTCCGTTTGTGCTGTTATGAGAACAGACAAAGCAGCCGTCGTGCCAACAGTCTAACCGCTGTGAAGTCCTTTAAATACAAGGATTTGCAAGGGTTTTTCATAAGTCGCGGGTTGCAATCTGCAATGATGGCTTTTTGAGGTAGTGCAAATTGCACGGTAAATGTTCTCGCAGCATTGCAAGGCGCCTGCCTACACTTAAAAAGCCCACGGACGACATGACAAATCAGGGGCTGGCCGTTAACATGCACGCCGTCCGTCGCGCCGCGTCCGGCCGCGATAACTCAGTGTCTCAGTAGCTCAATTGGATAGAGCATCCCCCTCCTAAGGGGAAGGTTGGCAGTTCGAACCTGCCCTGGGACACCATTATTCAGAGCCTCGCCAAGGCTCGCAAAAAAGCCCCGCACAGAATGATCTGACGGGGCTTTTTCGTTTCATTGCTGCTGGCTAGTTTGCCGCGCCACCCTCGGCTTTGCCTATTGAGATGCTTACTTGAGTTATGTGGCGGCGCCCGTTAACCGTATAGCTTTGTGCCTGCTTTTCTGATCCCGGCTTTCGCAACGCCAGTTGCGCAAACAGCCCGACTTTTTCATCGTAGCTACCAAACCAATTGATTAGTCTGGCGATAAAGCAGTCGTCGCCGATGATCACCGGGAAATCGGCGACGGGTTCAACCGCGTAATAACTTGCGCCGTAACTGTAATAGTCATCGTCCCCCGGGCCTGATGGGGGGATTGGGCAGATGGGGGTCGAGTTCTTCGCCTCCGTATTTCTTATCTTGGATAAGCCTTGAATGAGTGCCTTTTGTACGGTGGGGTCCAGTTCATAGGCTGTCGGATTGTCCTGATTCGCCTGAGTGCGAGGCACGTTCAGTTCATAACCATACTCCACCGTTATCGTGGGGACGTGATGGTTGATCCGCAGGGGGTTGAGCAGATAGACCTTATCAACACCGTAAGCGCCATCTCGATAGGCGGCGTAAATTCTGTCATGCACCTTGATCCAGTTGACCGCTTGGTTGGCGCCGCGATCATTGGTGTAGAAAAGGGTGGTCTCGGCGTTGGGTTCGGTAGCAGCTTCGGCACCTCGTCTGGTGAACCTGCTTCCTGTGCCGCGCCAGGTTTCGGTGTACCAGAACAACCCGGTGCCGCCTGAGTATGTTTCAACGATCAGGTCGCGCAATCCATCGCCATCCAGATCGGTAAGGATGTAAGTCGTTTGACCCATTTCAGAGGCACCTGTGATGTTGGATGCATTCAATGCCTTCCATTCATCCTGGCTCACTTCTTTCGGGATCGTTTCGGGAAAGTGTGTTTGCTCATCATCATCGGGAACACCGGCAAACGAAGTTTTATCAAGGCTTACCGTGAATGCACCTAGAGTCTTTTCCAGAGCAAACTCGGGATCAACCTTGCTCGCCGCCCCGATACGTTGCTGCAGCTCGACCATCGCCTGTCTGTCTATCTCGTCGGGCAAGTACGCCAGCGTATCGATCCATTGCGTTTGCAATGATTCGAGCCGTTCGCGATAGCGCTGATTAAGGCAAATGACATTTTCAACGCATTGATTGCGGGTCTTTAGCCAAAGGCGCTGAGCGCCTTTAAGCTCGGTCGTTTTATCTGGCGCTGACTTCATGAGTTTGCTGTATGCAGCACCCATCTGCGCATCCAGCTCATACAATCCTTTATCCGCACAAACAGCCTTCTCCACGGCACTCGCCGCTTTCGCACAATCCATTCCTCCCGCCATTGCCTGCTGGAAAAACAGCAGCGCACAGGCGGACACGATGCAACGTCCTTTGATGTACACGAGATAAACCCTGTAGTGAAAAGATGACCCGGCGCGCAGGGTAATCGCTGCACAAGGAATCTTGAACCCCTCCACTTCAGAGAACCCCACTCCTTGCCGATAACTCATTCGGCGACCTCAGACTCGCGCGAAATCGCTTGATAGCATTTAGCCTCCAGCTATCATCTGCGCGCCTGTGAAAACGCCCCCGGTTCACCTACTTCAATTGCCTGGAAATCCTCGATGCTGTCGTATCACCAAAAGAGTTTTCTGATCGTCGATGATTTCTCGGATTTCCGCAGTTCCGTACGCTCGATGCTGCGCGAACTGGGGGTCAAGGATGTGGATACCGCCGATACCGGCGAGCAGGCGCTGAAGATGTGTGCGCAGAAGTCCTATGATTTCATCCTGCAGGATTTCCACCTCGGCGACGGCAAGAAGAACGGCCAGCAGGTGCTGGAAGATCTGATGTCGGAAAAGCTCATCAGCCATGAAGCGGTGTTTGTCATGGTCACGGCCGAGACCAGTCAGGCGATGGTGCTCAGTGCCCTGGAGCATGAGCCGGATGCCTACCTGACCAAGCCGTTCAACCGCTCCGGCCTGGCGCAGCGCCTGGAGCGTCTGGAGCAGCGCAAGACGTTGCTCAAACCGATTCTGCAAGCCCTTGATCGCGGTAAACCGGTCGAGGTGCTCAATGCCTGTATTGCGCTGTGCAAGCAGGACATCCGTTATTCGCCGCTGTGCCTGCGTTATCGCGCCGATGCGCTGCGCGACATGAACCAGAACGAAGCGCTTGAACGCCTCTACGACAGCATCATCGCTGACCGGCCGTTGCCGTGGGCGTTTGCCGGGCTGGGCAAGTTGCTGTTCAAGCGTGGACAAGTGGCGCAGGCCAAGGATGTTTACGAAAAGGCGCTGAAAGTGTTCCCGATGATGCCGGCGTTGTACGACGGCATGGCCGATGTGCTGGTCGCCGAGGGCGATACCAAAGGCGCGCAGCGGGTGCTGGAGGAGGCGATTCGTTTGTCGCCGCTGGCGGTGCGCCGGCAGGCGTTGCTTGGCAAACTGGCGATGGCCAACGAAGACTTCGACACCGCGTCCCGGGCCTATCGTCAGGCGGTGGCGCAGGGCGCGCAGTCGCGTTTCAAGGACCCGGAAAGCAACCTCGGCCTGGCCCATGCCTTGATCAGCAAGGGCAGTGAGCGCGGGCTCGATACGCGCACCCGGCTGGAGATCAACACCACGCTCAGCGCCGTCGCCAAAGAGAATCCGTCTGACCCCGGCCTGCAGATTCGTGCGCGGCTGATGAAGGCCACCAGTCTGCTGCTCAACGATGCCGAGACCGCCGACAAGCTCACCGAACAAGCGCTGATGCGCCTCGACGGCATGGAGCAGTTCATGAGTCCCGAGGCGGCGCTGCTGGTCGCCAAGCAATTGCAGATGCTCGGTCAGGCCGAGGCGGGCACGTCGATGCTCAAGAGCTGTGCGGAGATCTACGGCGACGATCCGGCGGTGATGAAAGACATCGCCAAGCTTACTGACGACCCGACTATCCTCAGTTCGAGCAACGCCGCGGCCGACCTCAACCGGCAGGGCGTGCGTGTGTACAAGACCGGCAACCTGGTGGAGGCCCGCGAGGTGTTCCGCAAGGCGCTGAAGATGCAACCGAAGAACATCAGTATCGCGCTGAACATGGCCCAGTCGCTGCTGCACGGCACCGACACCAGTGTGCCGTCGGCGGAGCTGGAAGAATGTCGGGCCTGCCTGAAAATGGTCGGCCTGATGCCCGACACCGACGCGCGTTTTGCGCGTTATCAGAAGCTGAAAAGCAAGGCGTTTGGCGAATGAACCAAGACGAGCAGGCGCTGGATTTCTCCACGGTGATCGCCTCCACCGTTCACGACATGAAGAACTCGCTTGCGATGCTGATGCAGGCCCACAGCCAGTGGCTGGCGCGTTTGCCTCAAGAGCAGCGTAGCGGGGCGGAGCAGGGCGTGATCGACTTTGAGTTCGCCCACCTCAACGGCATGCTGGTGCAGTTGCTCGGGCTGTACAAACTCGGCGTCAACCAGTTGCCGCTGCAACCGGCGTATCACGAGCTGGATGATTTCATCGAGGCGCAACTGGCCGCGCATCAAGAGGTGTTCGCCAGTCGCGGGATCATTGCTACCTACGAAGTCGATCCGCTGAGCCCGCTGGGTTTCTTCGATCGCGAATTGGTTGCGTCAGTGCTGGGTAACTGCATCAACAACGCGATTCGTTATGCCCGCGAGTCGCTGCTGATTACCGTCAGCGACGAGGCCGGGCAACTGGTGTTGAGCATCAACGATGACGGCGACGGTTACCCGGCCGAGATGCTCGAGCGTCAGGCCGACTACGTGCAGGGCATCAATCACAGCAGCGGCAGCACCGGCCTGGGCCTGTATTTCGCCAACCGCATTGCTGCGTTGCATCAGCGCAATGGCGTGGTCGGGCACACCGAAATCCGCAATGGCGGACCGTTGGGTGGCGGGGTGTTCAGCCTTTATTTACCGTGACTCGGGTTTTTGTTTGACGCTGCTTGATATTCCGAACAGCCGGAGCCTATTTTGTACGGGTCGCCGCTTGCGGCTCGCACAATAACAAGGATTGCGTCATGACAACCGATGGCCAGCGTTCACTCGCGCAGCGACTGACCGGCATTGATGAGATTGAATGTGTCACGCCGGATTTGAACGGCGTGCCGCGCGGCAAGGTGATGACCGCCGAGGGTTTTCTCGAAGGGCGGCGTTTGCAGATGGCGCGGGGTGTGCTGCTGCAATGCATCATGGGCGGTTATCCGCCGGCGCGGTTTTACGGCAGTGATGACGGCGATCTGGCGCTGGTGGCCGAGCCGAGCATGATCCATCCCCTGCCATGGAGCGACGAGCCACGTGCCCTGGCCATCTGCGATGCCGACGAACTGAGCGGCGAAAGCTCCAACCTGTCGACCCGCGGTCAATTGAAGAAAGTCATTGCCCGGTACGCCGCACGCGGTCTGGCGCCGGTAGTGGCGACCGAGCTGGAATTCTTCGTCTTCGCGCCGAACACTGATCCGACCCAGCCGTTCCGTCCGCCAGTCGGCCTCGACGGACGTCGCGAGGATGGGCAGTCGGCCTTCAGCGTCAGTTCCAATAACGGTCTGCGGCCGTTCTTCAGTGAAGTCTATAAATGCATGGCCGCCCTCGGCCTGCCGCGCGATACCTTCATGCATGAAATGGGCGTCAGCCAGTTCGAGATCAATCTGCTGCACGGTGATCCGCTGTTGCTGGCCGACCAGACCTTCCTGTTCAAACACCTGCTCAAGGAAGTCGCGCTCAAGCATGGTCTGAGCGTGGTGTGCATGGCCAAGCCGCTGGCGCACACGCCGGGCAGTTCGATGCACATTCACCAGAGCCTGGTCGAGATCGCCACCGGCAACAACGTGTTCAGTGACGAGAATGGCCAGCCGACGGCGATGTTCCGCCATTTCATCGGTGGGCAGCAGGCGGGCATGGCTGATTTCACAGCGCTGTTCGCGCCGAACGTGAACTCCTATCAGCGTCTGTGTCACCCGTATGCGTCGCCGAACAATGCCTGCTGGTCCCATGACAACCGCGCCGCAGGGTTGCGGATTCCGGCCAGTTCGCCGGTGGCTCGACGCGTGGAAAACCGTTTGCCTGGCGCCGATGCCAACCCGTATCTGGCGATTGCCGCGAGTCTGGCCGCCGGCTTGCATGGGATCGAGCATGAGCTGGAACCGACTGCGGCTATTCAGGGTGAATTCGAAGTGCCGGACAATCTTTCGCTGCCGTGTACCTTGCATGCCGCACTCGAACGTCTGAAACGTAGCCAATTGGCCAGGGAACTGTTCGGACAGGAGTTCATCGAAGGCTACATCGCTTCGAAGACCATGGAGTTGACCAGCTTCTTTGATGAAATCACTCCCTGGGAACGGCGTGTTCTAGCAGCCCAGGCCTGACTAACTGTCGCCGTCGGGCTATCGTCTTGAAAGTCCGATACTCACTGCAAGGAGCCGCTCGGAACGCCGATGCGCCAAATCTGGAAATCCTTTCGAGCGCTGTATTTCGCCTCGCTGATGATGTTGATCGGCTCGGGTCTTCTATCTACTTACCTGGCATTGCGCCTGGCCGCTGACAATGTCGACGGGCTGTGGGTCGGTGCGCTGATGGCGGCCAACTATTTCGGCCTGGTGCTGGGCGGCAAGATCGGTCACCGCTTGATTGCCCGGGTCGGCCACATTCGCGCTTATTCGGCGTGTGCCGGGATCGTCGGCGCGGCGGTGCTCGGGCATGGCCTGGTCGACTGGCTGCCGGCGTGGCTGGTGCTGCGAACCATCGTCGGTCTGGGCATGATGTGCCAATACATGGTGATCGAGAGCTGGCTCAACGAGCAGGCCGACGCCAACCAGCGTGGGCTGGTGTTCAGCGGCTACATGATCGCTTCGTATCTGGGGCTGGTGCTCGGTCAGTTGATTCTGGTCATGCATCCGGGCCTCGGCCTGGAGCTGCTGATGCTGGTCGCGCTGTGTTTTGCCCTGTGTCTGGTGCCGGTGGCGCTGACCCGACGAATTCACCCGGCGCCGCTGCATCCGGCACCGATGGAACCGCGCTTCTTCATCAAGCGGGTGCCGCAGTCGTTGAGCACGGTGCTCGGTGCTGGTCTGATCATCGGCTCGTTCTACGGTCTGGCGCCGCTGTATGCGTCGCAGCAGGGGCTGTCGACCGAGCAGGTCGGTCTGTTCATGGGTAGCTGCATTTTTGCCGGGCTGCTGGTGCAGTGGCCGTTGGGCTGGTTGTCCGACCGTTATGACCGGGCGCTGCTGATCCGCTGCTTCGCCGGGTTCCTCGCGGTGGCGGCGTTGCCGTTGGCGATCCTGCCGCAGGTGCCGCTGGAAGTTCTGTTTGTCGTCGGGTTCATGTGTTCGCTGGTGCAGTTCTGCCTGTATCCGTTGGCAGTGGCGTTCTCCAACGACCACGTCGAGGGCGATCGCCGGGTGTCGCTGACGGCGATGCTGCTGGTGACTTACGGTGTCGGCGCCAGTATCGGGCCGTTACTGGCCGGTGTGCTGATGAAGCTGTTTGGCAGCCAGAGTCTGTACGCGTTTTTCAGTTTCTTCGCGCTGGTGCTGGTGTGGCGCATCCGCCCGAAAGCGGTGACCAATCTGCATCAGGTCGACGACGCACCGCTGCATCACGTGGCGATGCCGGACAGCATGTCCAGCTCGCCGTTGGTGGCAGCACTCGATCCGCGAGTGGATGAGCAGGTGGTGCAGGAGCAGATGCAGACCACGGTTACGCCAGAACCGGAGCCAGAACCCGAAGTGCAGCCTGAAGCGGCGGTGGAAGCTGATCCGGCTGATGAGGGGGATAAACCAGCACCGGACATCAGTGGGGCCAGACCCTGAAATGTGGGAGCGGGCTTGCTCGCGAAGGCGGCGTGTCAGCCAGCATCAATTTTTAATGTCGGGCCGTATTCGCGAGCAAACCCGCTCCCACAATGGATCTCCAGTCGCCGCGAGATTAAATCGCGCATAAAAAAGGGCAGTCCCGCCAAGGACTGCCCTTTCTATTTGCCTGTAGGAATTACAGATCGTCTTTATCGAACCGGCGTGCTTCACGCTGCAACTGATAGACGAAGCGTTCGACGTTGCGCGCCGCCTGGCCGCTGATGTTGTGGAAACGCAGGCCGGCGAAGGTGATGTTGAGCTTTTCTTCGAAGTGCAGATAACGCAGTTCGACCGAGATCGGTTGATTGCCAAACAGCGGGGTGGCGATCATGCGGTCGTAGACCTGACCCAGTTGCAGGCGGTCGGTGATGTCGCCTTCAAAGCGCAGCTTGCAACCGGTGGCGGAAATATCCAGCAGTTTGCCGTTGATCGGCGCCTTGAGCTTTTCGCCGCCGAGTTCGACGCTGACCAGGTCAGTCAGCTTCAGGGCTGCACGAAAGGCGTTGCGGCGCTGGTGGTAAACGACTTCGGTCGGCAGTTCACCGGTGTAGAAGCGATCGCCCTCGGACTCTTCAATGTTCAGCTTACCGGTGCATTCCCAGGCGATGCGCACGCCCTCGTGGAAGCCTTCGACCTTGAACGGTTCGCCCGCCTGCAGAAAGCGCTCGCCATCGCGCGGGATCATTTCGTCCAGGGCAATCGTTGCGGTTTCGCGGTCGACCTTGATCAGGTAGCTCTGAAAGCGCTGGCTGCGCTCGTGGAACGTGATGATCAGCGGATCGTGGCTTTCTTGCAGCTGGCGCAGGTTGCTGGAGATTTCCAGGGGCGTGGTCAGCACCTTTGGTGGCTGCGGACTATCATCCGCGCTTAGGGCGTTTGGCACGTTTTCTCAATCTCCAGACAAAATTTGACTACGACTAGCCAGCATTTTGCCAGCATGTTTCGCGGGTTGATAGTGCAGGCACATCGAATGGCTCACGCCTGGCTGAGCGTACGCGGCTTGGTGGGTTTGGCGAAAGTGCCCGAGGCGTCATACAACGCTGGCGGCTCGCCCCCGGTGAGGATTTTCAGTTGATTGGCCGTGGCGGCCTGCTGAATCTGGATCGACTGGCCGTTCTTGACGTTCGCCGCCTGGCACTGGGCAATCAGGTCGGTCAACACGTCGCTCTGGGCCAGCAGCTGGTCGCCAATGCTCGAGTGGCTGGCCAGTTGCTCCAGGCCCTGACGGTCGAGCGGCAGGTTGAGGCTGGCGAGGATTTCGCTGCGCTTGCGGCCATGCTGTTCAAGCAAAATGATCAATGCCTGTTTGCGCGCCAGAATATCTTCGAGCAAAGGCATGTCGCGACCGTGCAAAGCGAGGGACTCGGTTTGCAGCAACTCCAGCAATTGTTGAGCTGGAGCAAAGTCGTCGGTGATCAGTTGCAATAAATTAGTGTCGTGCATGGCTGGCCTTGGGTTTTAAGCGTCCAAAAGCCTGGCGCCGGCAAAAGCCTAGCGCTGGGCTTCGAAGTTGAGCAGTTTGCTGGCTACACGGTTGCTGTCGACTTTATAGCTGCCATCGGCAATCGCTGCTTTCAACTCGGCCACCCGGGCTTTGTCGACGGCAGGCTGATCGCGCAGCTTGTCAGTGACCTTCTGCAACTGTTGAGCCTCATTGCTGAGGTGTACCGATTCCCCGCTTTTTGCGGTACTGGCCGTTTCGGCCTGGGTATTCAGCGGCGCGGAGGTGCCGGATTCGGCGGTTTCCTTGGCGTTGCTGGTACGTGTACTGCCCGTAAGTGACGAGGAGCTGTTCAAACGGCTGAAATCGATGACCATGTTAAAAACCTCTGGGAATTTGGACGCTTGCCATGTTCTCGGCCATTCCCTGGAAAACTTTAGGCTCACTTTGCAATGAGCTGCATGTGCCGAAGCGTGTTCTGCTGCGGCACAGTTTAGGGAAGCATCGAGGCCGGCGCCAGTTTTCTGCCTGAGCGTTTTACATGGCCACTTCCACTTGGCCCGGCGCGATGACCTGCGCCTTGATCACCCGGTTGGAATTGAGGTTTTTCACCCGGATCTGTTCTTTCAAACCGCCATTGGCCAGGGCTTCGCCGGGCATGCGCACGGCGAGCGTACCGCTGCGGGCGATGATGACCACCTGATCACCCTTGCGCACCACTTCAGCCTGTTCCAGATGCACCAGGGTAATCACCTGATCGGCGACCGTTGGTCGGGTCAATTTCTGCCCGATGGCTTCATCCACCGACGTCAGGAAACCCTGATTGATCTGGCTGATGTCGCGTTCACGCAAGGTCACATCCTGCGGCTCGATAATTCCGGCGCGTTTCAGCGGGCGAGTGGTGGTGACAATCTCGCGAAACAGGCGGACTTGAGCGGGCACGAACACCGTCCACGGCGAGCTTCCCTCGCACCGGACCTTGACCGTAACCCGGCCCAGCGGACGGGCCGGACTCTCCAGCGACGCTGTCAATTCCTTGTCGCACATAGGCATGCGCATACGCGGGTCGAGCTGGTTGACCTCGATTTCGTAGCGGCCTTCCGTTTGACTGGTAGCCAGATAGTCTTCTACGGTGAACTCAAGAAAGCCCTGGGTGACGCCGATAAGCATGTCAGGCAAGGTAACCGTATCAGCACCGGCAGGGCTGCCAGCGAAGAAGAAGCAGACGGCAGACACCGCGCACAGCGCTTTGCGGGTGCGGGAGGTCAGGCGTCGGAAAAATGTCGTTTGAGCGTTCATAAGAGTTAAAAAGCAAGCGCCGTGCCGTTTAGCAATGAATGTGCGTCGCAACAACACTTGGCGTTGGTGTAGGAGTCTGGGCATGGCTGGTGTAATGGATTCGGTGAACCAGCGCACGCAACTGGTAGGGCAGAATCGCCTGGAGCTGTTGTTGTTCCGTCTTGACGGTCAGCAGCTCTACGGCATCAACGTGTTCAAGGTGCGGGAAGTGCTGCAATGCCCGTCGCTGACGTTGATGCCCAAGTCCAGTCCTGTCGTGTGCGGGGTGGCGAATATCCGGGGGGCGACCATTCCGATCCTTGATCTGGCAATGGCGACCGGTTCCGGGGCGTTGAAAGACAAGAACAGTCCGTTCGTGATCATCACGGAGTACAACACCAAGACCCAGGGTTTCCTGGTTCGCTCGGTGGAGCGCATCGTCAACATGAACTGGGAAGAGATCCATCCGCCGCCCAAGGGCACGGGTCGCGATCACTACCTGACCGCTGTGACTCGGGTCGACAATCAGTTAGTCGAAATCATCGATGTCGAGAAGGTGCTGGCGGAAGTGGCGCCGACGCCCGAGGCGATTTCGGTCGGTGTGGTCGATGTCGAAACCCAGAGCAAGGCGTTGTCGCTGCGGGTGCTGACGGTCGATGACTCGTCAGTGGCGCGCAAGCAGGTCACGCGTTGCCTGCAGACGGTCGGGGTCGAAGTGGTGGCGCTGAACGACGGCAAGCAGGCGCTGGATTACCTGCGCAAGCTGGTCGAAGAGGGCAAGAAGCCGGAAGAAGAGTTCCTGATGATGATTTCCGACATCGAGATGCCGGAGATGGACGGGTACACCCTGACGGCGGAGATCCGCAGCGACCCGCGCATGCAAAAGCTTCATATCATCCTGCATACTTCGTTGTCGGGGGTATTCAATCAGGCGATGGTCAAGAAAGTCGGTGCCGATGACTTCCTGGCCAAATTCCGTCCTGATGACCTGGCATCCCGGGTAGTCGACCGGATCAAAGCAGCAGATATCAGCTAGGGACCTTTTGTCCCTGGCGGTCAACACGATTTAAGAGGCGGCATCATTGTCTACGGGTAATTTGGATTTCGAACAGTTCCGGGTCTTCCTGGAAAAAGCCTGTGGCATTTTGCTCGGTGAAAACAAGCAGTACCTGGTCTCGAGCCGTCTCAACAAACTGATGGAGCAGCAAGGCATCAAGTCCTTGGGTGAGCTGGTACAGCGCATCCAGGCCCAGCCGCGCAGCGGTTTGCGCGAGCAGGTGGTCGATGCCATGACGACCAACGAAACCCTATGGTTTCGGGACACCTATCCGTTTGAAGTCTTGAAGAACAAGGTGCTACCCGAGGCGATCAAGGCCAGTCCCAACCAGCGTCTGCGGATCTGGTCGGCGGCGTGCTCATCGGGTCAGGAACCGTATTCGCTGTCGATGTCGATCGACGAGTTCGAGCGCAGCAACCTCGGTCAGTTGAAGATGGGCGTGCAGATTGTTGCCACGGACTTGTCCGGCAGCATGCTGACCAACTGCAAGACCGGCGAGTACGACAGCCTGGCGATCGGCCGCGGTTTGTCCGCCGATCGTCTGCAGCGCTACTTCGACCCGAAAGGGCCGGGGCGCTGGGTGATCAAGGCGCCGATCAAGAACCGGGTGGAATTCCGTTCGTTCAACCTGCTCGACAGCTACGCGAGTCTGGGCAAGTTCGACATCGTGTTCTGCCGCAACGTGCTGATCTACTTCTCCGCCGAGGTGAAGAAAGACATCCTGTTGCGCATTCACAGCACATTGAAGCCGGGCGGGTATCTGTTCCTTGGCGCGTCCGAAGCGCTGAACGGTTTGCCGGATCATTACCAGATGGTCCAGTGCAGCCCGGGGATCATTTACCAGGCGAAGTGATTGCACCGGCAATACGAAAAAACGGCGGGCCCGCAAAGGCCTGCCGTTTTTTTGTGCCTGAATTATCTCCCTCACACACCACAAATCCCCTGTGGGAGCGGGCTTGCTCGCGAAGGCGGTGTGTCAGGAAAACAAATATTGACTGAGATGACGCCTTCGCGAGCAAGCCCGCTCCCACAGTCGTACGGTGTCGGTGGGGGGGGACAGGCGGCAGAAAAGCGGCAGCCAGCGGAAACCGTTTGCCGCTTTTCTGGCATTGCCGCTTTGCCGACTCCTCGCAAAGCCCCGGTTTATGGGGGTTGTTCTGTTTGGCACGGCGCTTGCTAAAGCTCAGGTACGAAAAACCGGTCACCCGAAGGTTCCCGACATGAGCATCAGCTTCGATAAAGCGCTCGGCATTCACGAAAAGGCACTGGGCTTCCGCGCCCAGCGTGCCGAAGTGTTGGCCAACAACATCGCCAACGCCGATACCCCGAACTACAAGGCTCGGGATCTGGACTTCTCCAAAGTGCTTGAAGCACAGACCCAGAAGAACGCCAACGGCACCATCGCCCTGAACATGACCAACAGCCGTCACATCGAAGCTGAAGGCCTGGGCAATGGCGACGAGTCGCTGATGTATCGCACGCCGATGCAGCCTTCGATCGACCAGAACACCGTGGACGCTCAGCTTGAACAGTCGAACTACGCGGAAAACGCGGTCGGCTTCCAGGCCAGCTTCACCCTGCTCAACAGCAAATTCAAAGGGCTGGTGTCAGCCCTGCGCGGAGAGTAATCCATGTCCCTGTCCAGCGTTTTCAACATTGCCGGCAGCGGCATGAGCGCACAAACCACGCGTCTGAACACCGTGGCTTCGAACATCGCCAACGCCGAAACCGTTTCGTCGAGCATCGACCAGACCTACCGCGCCCGTCACCCGGTGTTTGCCACCATGTTCCAGGGCGGCCAGAACAGTGGCAGCAACTCGCTGTTCCAGAGCCAGGACGCCGCAGGGCAGGGCGTGCAGGTACTTGGCGTGGTCGAAGACCAGAGCAACCTCGAAGCGCGTTACGAGCCGAACCATCCGGCCGCTGACGCCAAAGGCTACGTCTACTACCCGAACGTCAACGTGGTGGAAGAAATGGCTGACATGATTTCCGCGAGCCGTTCATTCCAGACCAACGCCGAAATGATGAACACCGCCAAAACCATGATGCAGAAGGTACTGACCCTCGGTCAGTAATAAGGGGCGACTGCCATGAGCGTTACCGATACCACCAGCAGCCTGAGCATGAATGACATCCTGGCGAACTCGTCGAAAAAGACCAGTTCGACCACCGGTGGCATTGCTTCGGCCACCAACAGCGCCACCGGCGGCCAGGCGCTGGGCAAGGATGCGTTCCTGCAACTGCTGGTCACCCAGCTGAAAAACCAGAACCCGCTCGATCCGCAGGACAACAGTGCCTTCGTGGCGCAGTTGGCGCAGTTCAGCAGCCTTGAGGGCATTACCACCCTCAACAGCACCGTCAGCTCGCTGGCCGGCAACTACAACTCGTCACAGGCGCTGCAGGCGTCGTCGCTGGTCGGTCGCAACGTGATCGTGCAGACCAACAGCGTGCAGATGGACGACCCGAGCAAGGGCATGACCGGTTCGGCCACCGTGCCGTCGTCGATTGCCGGCGGCACGGTCACCATCACCGACAGCAGCGGCGCGATCGTGCGAACCATTGATCTGGGCAGTCGCGCCGCAGGCAGCGCGAGCTTCACCTGGGACGGCAAGGACAAAGACGGCAATCTGGTGAAGGCCGGAACCTACACCGTCAAAGCCAACGCATCGATCAATGGCACCGCGACCGACCTGGCAACGTACCTGCCAGCCACGGTCAACAGCGTGACCATCAGCCAGACCGGCGGCGAGCTGATGCTCAACCTGTCCGGCAAGGGCACCGTCGCCCTGTCCAAAGTACAAACCATTGGTATATAGAGCCGACTAACCGGCACAAAGGAGTGGAATATGTCTTTCAATATCGGCCTTAGCGGTCTCTATGCAGCCAACAAACAACTGGACGTGACCGGCAACAACATCGCCAACGTCGCGACCGCCGGTTTCAAATCGTCCCGTGCAGAATTTGCAGACGTCTACTCGGCCACTCGCCTGGGTACCGGCAGTAAGGTCATCGGCAACGGTGTGCGTCTGGCCAACGTATCCCAGCAGTTCACCCAGGGTGACATCAACAACACCGGTAACGTGCTGGACATGGGCATCAACGGTTCGGGCTTCTTCACCATGAGCAACAACGGCTCGATCTCTTACACCCGGGCCGGTACGTTCAAGGTCGACGATAAAGGCTACATCACCAACACCGACTACACCTCGCGTCTGCAGGGTTACGGTGTGGATGCCAACGGCAAGGTCATCAACGGCGTACTGACCGACCTGAAGATCGACACTTCGAACCTGGCGCCAAAGTCCACCTCGTTGGTGACGTCGACTATCAACCTGGACTCGACCGCTCCGGTGATCGACGACACAGCGCCGGCCGGCAAATTCGACCCGACCAACCTCGCGACCTACACCAAATCGTTCAGCACGCCGATCTATGACAGCCAGGGCAACATGCACCCGATGGATCAGTACGTGGTCAAGACCGGTGCCAACACCTGGAAGGTCTACACCCTGGTAGACGGGCGTAACCCGGACGCTACCGGTAGCGATCCGAAGGTCACCGCGCCGACACCTTCGACCATGACGTTTGACTCCGCTGGCAAACTGACTCAGGTCAGCACCCTGCCTGGTCCGGTGATCAGCAGCGACTTGAAGCTCAGCGGCTGGGTTCCGGGTAACGTGGTCAACGGTACCTTCAAACCTAACGGTGCCGCCGCGAACACGGCCGGCATTACCATTTCGATGGCGCAGACTACCCAGTACAACGCCGATACCGCCCGTTCGATCCCGACCCAGGACGGCTATGCTACTGGCCAGATCACTAACCTGACCATCGACGGTACCGGTACCCTGTTCGCCAACTTCAGCAACAACCAGAACAAGGCCATCGGCCAGGTTGCGCTGGCCAGCTTCACTAACGAGCAGGGCCTGCAAGCGATCGGTGGAACGAGCTGGAAGGAAACGTTCGCCTCGGGTATCCCGGGTTATGACGCTCCGCAAACCGGTACCCTGGGTTCCATCCAGTCCAACTCGCTGGAAGAGTCGAACGTTAACCTGACCAACGAGCTGGTAGACCTGATCAAGGGCCAGAGCAACTATCAGGCGAACGCGAAGACCATTTCGACCCAGAGCACCATCATGCAAACCATCATTCAGATGACCTGATATCGATGTTTTGTAAAAAGCTGTAACGGAAAGCCCCTCTTTGAGGGGCTTTCTTGTTTAATGCGCGCGCCGGGGGCCACTCGTCTGCGGCATCGTATTTGTGCCGGCGTATTCATGCGCTTGCTCAGGCAACACCCGGGCGCCAATGAACGGTTCGCCCAACCACAGACAGGGATGTAACGATCACTCCATGGTTTTTTTCTCTCGCTCCCGAATCGTCCTCGGGACGTTGTTCGTCAGTGCATTGCTGGTCTGGTTTATAGGGGGGCAGGGCTGGGGCGCCACGCCAAGGAAATATCTGACCACGACCGTCACCGTCGAGGATCTTGAAGAAACCGTATTGGCCAGTGGTACGGTCAAGCCTTTCCAGCAAGTCAGTGTTGGCGCACAGGTCAACGGGCAACTCCAGAGCCTGAAGGCCGGGTTGGGCGATACGGTGCGCCAAGGTCAGCTGCTGGCCGAGATTGACCCGTTGTTGCCACAGAACGAATTGCTCAAGTCACGGGCAGCATTGCTCAGTGTCCGGGCACAATATAAGGCTCGACAGGCGCTGATTCGCCAGTACGAACTTGATTTTCGTCGCAAGCAAAGTCTGGTTGCCAGTGAGGCCGGTTCGCGGGCTGATCTGGAAATAGCCGAAGCGCAATTGCAAAGCTCACGTGCCGAACTGGCTTCCCTGGCTGCGCAGATTTCCCAGGCGGAGATAGAAATCCGCATCGCCGAAGTCAACCTTGGCTATACGCGTATCAGTGCGCCGATGGACGGGGAAGTCATTGCCGTGGTGACGAGGCAGGGGCAGACCGTCGTTTCCGCGCAAAGTGTCCCGACTTTGCTGATCCTGGCCCGACTGGACCGGATGACGGTCGAGGCGCGGATATCCGAAGCTGACGTGGTTCGAGTCAAGCCAGGCCAGGCGGTGTCCTTCAGTATCCTGGGCGATCCGGATCGGCGCTTTGAAAGTCATATTCGGGCGGTAGAACCGGCGCCAGAGTCCATTGCCCGGCAGGACACGATGCAGGGTAGCGGTGGCTCGACTGCTGGCGGTGCCGACGCAGCGGTGTACTACAACGCTCTGTTTGACGTGCCCAATGACGATCGTTCGTTGCGCACATCAATGACGGCGCAGGTCAGTGTGCTGCTCGCTTCTGCGCCAAAAGCCACAATGGTGTCGGTGGCTGCGTTGGGCAAGCGTGCCGCGGATGGCCGCTATGAAGTGCGTCGACTGGTTGATGGTCAGTTGCAGACGGTGCTGGTCAAAACCGGTTTGCGCAATGACCTTAATGTTCAGGTATTGGACGGTCTCAAGGAGCATGACGAAGTTGTCCTCGGCGAAGAGCCGGAGCCTCAATGAGCAGCGCGAACGATCTTCGCGGCTTGACGCCGGATGCGATGAACGACGTGTTGCCGGCCAAGCCGCTATTGTCCCTTGAAGGTGTGCAGCGTTGGTTCGCTGATGGCGAGGCCAGAACGCAAGTGTTGCGGGACGTGAATCTGACCATTGGCGCCGGAGAAATGGTGGCGATTATCGGTCCGTCCGGCTCCGGAAAATCCAGCCTGATGAATATCCTCGGCTGTCTGGATCGTCCCTCCGCCGGTCGCTACTGCATCAACGGTCTCGACATGGCCGGTATGAGCAGCGATGAGCTGGCGACATTGCGTCGTGAGCATTTCGGGTTCATTTTCCAGCGCTTTCATTTGCTGTCGCATTTGAGCGCCGAGGCCAACGTCCAGGTGCCGGCCATTTACGCCGACCAGTCGTTTATCGAATGTCAGCAACAGGCCAGGGCATTGTTGCAACGCCTGGGGCTGGGGCAGCGCCTGCAGCATCGGCCGGGGCAGCTTTCCGGTGGTCAGCAGCAGCGGGTCAGTATTGCCCGTGCGCTGATCAATGGTGGCGCGGTGATCCTGGCTGACGAACCTACTGGCTCGCTGGACTCACGCAGTGGTGAAGAGGTAATGGCCATCCTGCGTGAACTGCACCGTAGCGGCCACACCATTATTATCGTGACCCATGACGTGCAGGTGGCGCAGCACGCTGACCGAATTATCGAGATTCATGACGGAGAGATCGTCGCGGATCAATCGAATGCCAGCCGAAAAGTGCCTGCGGCGCAGGTCGCCGAGGCTGGTGAAAGTACGCAAGATCAGGGGCGCGAAGTAGCGGCGGTGCAGTGGCGTCGCTTCAGCGAGGCTTTCAAGATGGCCTGGGTTTCCCTCTGCAGCCATCGTATGCGTACATTGCTGACCATGCTGGGGATCATCATCGGCATCGCCTCAGTGGTGTCGGTGGTCGCTTTGGGGCAGGGCGCGCAGACCCGAGTACTGCGCGATATCAGCGCCATGGGCACCAATACCATCGATGTTTATCCTGGCAAGGACTGGGGGGATGAGCAGGCCGCCTCGATCCGCACCCTGCAACCTGTGGATCTGCGGATCATCCAGGGGCAGTCCTGGGTCGACAGTGTCTCGGCGATGGTCAATGGCAGCCGAACGATTCGCTATCGCAATCTGCATGTCAGTGCCACCGTCAATGGTGTCGGCCACGATTACTTCCAGGTGATGGGCATCCGCATGAGCAAGGGGGCGGTGTTCAGTGCCAGCGATGTAATGCGCCGCGGCCAGACCCTGATCATTGATCACAATACTCGACAACGGCTGTTCAAGGAGTGGGAGCAGCCACTGGGCAAAGTCATCCTGGTGGGCGGCCTGCCTTGCACGGTGGTAGGGGTCATGGAAAGTCGCGATGACGGTTTTTCAGGGCCAAGCCTGCAGGTCTATCTGCCTTATACGACGGTGATGGGGCGCTTGTTGGGGCAGAGCCATTTCAATTCGATCAAGGTTCGGCTCAGGGAGCAGGTTGCCAGTCCAGCAGCAGAGCAAGCACTGCAAACATTGTTGGTGGCACGTCATGGGCGCGCGGATTTTTTCCTCAGCTCCAGCGACAGCATCCTTAAAATCGTACAGAAAACCACAGACACACTGACCCTGCTGATTTCTGCGGTGGCGCTCATTTCACTGTTGGTTGGTGGTATCGGCGTGATGAATATCATGCTGGTGTCGGTCACCGAGCGCACCCGGGAGATTGGCATCCGCATGGCGGTCGGCGCGCGGCGCACGGACATCCTGCAGCAGTTTTTGATCGAGGCGGTGCTGGTCTGTCTGCTGGGGGGCTTGTTGGGTGTCCTGCTTTCGTTGTTGATCAGCCAGGTGTTCGGCTATTTCGTGCAGACAATCGTTATGGAATTCACGGCTTTGGCCATGATTTCAGCGTGTTTGTGTTCGCTGCTGGTCGGCGTGTTGTTCGGTTATATCCCGGCGCGCAATGCCGCCCGGCTTGATCCCATTCAGGCGTTGTCCAGAGAATGAAGTACACCAAGCGCAAGTGGATCTGGGCATTGCCATTGCCTTTGTTGTTGGGCGGCTGCAGCGCTCTGCTGCACAGCGAATATCGTCAACCGCAAGTGAAGACGCCGGCCTTCTGGTTTGGCGACGCATCCCGTGAGCGCTCATTGAGTGTGCGAGAGCGATGGTGGGAAACGTTTGATGATCCACGTCTGAACGCCTTGGTCGACGACGCCCTGGCGCGCAATAACGATCTTGCAGTTGCTGCGCTCAGAGTGCGTCGGGCAGCGCTTCAGGCAGGGCTCACCGGCACCAATATCACGCCCGATCTGGACGTGGGGGCGGGGGCGGACTGGAGCAGGAATCTACATCGAGACAATTCAAGCCAGCGTCGATTTTCCACGAGCGCGACGGTGCGTTACGAAGTCGATTTGTGGGGGAAACTGGCGAGTACGCGCGATGCCGGGCAATGGTCGCTGTTGGCGACCGACTTTGACCGGCGTGCCAGCGCGCTGAGCCTGGTGGGTACGACGGCGCGCCTGTATTGGCAGATCGGCCTGTTCAACGAACTGGTCCGGTCTGCGCGGGAAAGTATCGGGTACGCCGAGCAGACGTTGCAACTGGTGCAGTCTCAACATCTGGCGGGTGCGGCGACGGGTCTTGAAGAGGCACAAGCCGAGCAGGTGTTGGCCACGCAGCGTGCTGTATTGAGTGACTATTTGCAGCAACTTGAAGTGGCGCGCAACGCACTGGCCATTGTCTTTGATCAGGCACCCGAGCATCGGTTTGCAGAACTTGTGCAATTACCTTCGACGGCATTGGCGAGTGTGCCGGCAGGCTTGCCGGCTGATCTGGTTGATCGACGTCCGGATTTGCAGGCGGCTGAATGGCGATTGCGCCAGGCGCTGTCGAACTATGACGCAACGCGTGCCAGTTTCTATCCCTCGTTCACCCTGACGGGCGGTCTGGCTACTGGCGGTAGTCGAGAGTTAAGCCAAGTGCTCAATAACCCTGTCGGTCTATTGGGTGTTGGTATCAGTCTGCCGTTTGTGCAATGGAATGTTCGCAAGTACACAGTGGGTATATCGGCGGTGGACTATGAGGCGGCGATAATCGACTTTCGTCAGAGCCTTTATATCGCGCTGGCGGAAGTTGAAGACGCCCTGTCGGCGCAAGTGCAGTTGGCTGATCAGGGGGGACGGCGAGAGCAGGCTCTGGTCGCCGCAATGAAAGCCGAAGGGTTGGCCGAAATTCGTTATCGCAGCGGGCAAACGGGTATCAAGGAGTGGCTGGATCTGCAAGAGAGCCGGCGTGCCGCGCAAATTTCACTGGCGCAGAATCGCTTCGAGCGACTGCAGGCGCAAATGGGACTGTACCTGGCGCTGGGCGGAGGCTTCGCGCGTTAATTTATTGCGCAGACAAACGTTAACTTATTGGGATGTTGTTTTTAATTAAGGAAGATTGTGCCGCGTGTCTGGTTTTAGTTAGCGTATTTTTTGATTTAGGTCAGTGGTTTGTATGCAATTAATGTTGTAGGTCTTTGCCTGGTTGTTGATTTTTTTTGAGTTGATTTAATTAATAAATAGTTTTGGTTGTGGGGGTTTTATTTATTGTTTTTAGTTGTTTCGCAATGTAAGGTGCGCGCTCTTTCGTCAGGGCCTTGATGAATGATGGGTGTTCGGTTTGCAACACTCTTACTGCTGTCTCTGGTTGTGTCGGCAAGATGATGATCTATGAAGTTATTGCGCTGACGACCGTTTGAGACGTTTATTTGAAATGGAGATCGTTATGTCGCTGCGTATGGGTTTTGGTCTGACTTTGGCCGCAAGTTTGCTGTTGGGTGCAGTCGTCGTTCAAGCTGCACCGGCTTCCTGGTGGCTTTATCAGTCGGCTTCGACCGGCCGTACTATGTGCAGCAACGTTCCACAAGCCAGTGGCTGGGTTCGTGTTGCCGGTCCTTACAATAACGGCGGCTGCCGATAGTAAGCACCAATAAGGAGGCTCCTTCTGTGAAGGGGCCTTTTTTGTATCGGCTGAACCCTGTTCATTAGAGCCTTGGTGTTTGGCAGACAAAAGAAAACCCCCGACAAACCAGAAGTCTGTCGGGGGTTTTCTTTTGCCTGGAAGCATCAGGCGTCTCGCGACGCCTGACCCGGCTCAGCTTATTGGCAAGCTTCGCAATCCGGCTCGTCGATCGCGCAAGCCTTTGGCACTGGCGCTGGGCCGGCTGGAGCGGCCAGAACCGAATCGTCGCCGTGGTTGCCGCCGCTGGAAACAGCGTTCAGCTTGCCGGTGTTGATGGTCGACTTCTCGGTGCTGGTCGCAGCCAGGGCACGGAGGTAGTAGGTGGTTTTCAGACCACGGTACCAGGCCATGCGGTAGGTCACGTCGAGCTTCTTGCCCGATGCGCCGGCGATGTACAGGTTCAGCGACTGGGCCTGGTCGATCCACTTCTGACGACGGCTGGCGGCGTCAACGATCCACTTGGTGTCCACTTCGAACGCGGTCGCGTAGAGCTCTTTGAGTTCTTGCGGGATGCGCTCGATCTGCTGAACCGAACCGTCGTAGTACTTCAGGTCGTTGATCATGACCGAGTCCCACAGACCGCGAGCCTTGAGGTCGCGAACCAGGTACGGGTTGATCACGGTGAATTCGCCCGACAGGTTCGATTTCACATACAGGTTCTGGTAGGTCGGTTCGATCGACTGCGATACGCCGGTGATGTTGGCGATGGTTGCGGTCGGTGCGATGGCCATGATGTTGGAGTTACGAATGCCTTTCTGTACACGGGCGCGAACCGGTGCCCAGTCCAGGGTTTCGTTCAGGTCAACGTCGATGTACTTCTGGCCACGTTGCTCGATCAGGATCTGTTGCGAATCCAGCGGCAGGATGCCTTTGGACCACAGCGAACCGTTGAAGGTCTCGTACGCGCCACGCTCATCGGCCAGGTCGCAGGACGCCTGGATCGCGTAGTAGCTGACCGCTTCCATCGACTTGTCGGCGAACTCGACGGCAGCGTCGGAACCGTAAGGGATGTGCTGCAGGTACAGCGCGTCCTGGAAGCCCATGATGCCCAGACCGACCGGACGGTGGCGGAAGTTGGAGTTCTTCGCTTGCGGCACCGAGTAGTAGTTGATGTCGATCACGTTGTCGAGCATGCGCACGGCGGTGTTCACGGTGCGTTGCAGCTTGGCGGTGTCCAGCTTGCCGTCGACGATGTGGTTCGGCAGGTTGATCGAGCCCAGGTTGCAAACGGCGATCTCGTCCTTGTTGGTGTTCAAGGTGATCTCGGTGCACAGGTTCGAGCTGTGAACCACGCCGACGTGCTGCTGCGGGCTACGCAGGTTGCACGGGTCTTTGAAAGTCAGCCATGGGTGGCCGGTTTCGAACAGCATGGAGAGCATTTTGCGCCACAGGTCTTTGGCCTGGATGGTCTTGAACAGCTTGACCTTGCCCGGGTACTCGGTCAGGGCTTCGTAGTACTCGTAACGCTCTTCGAAGGCTTTACCGGTCAGGTCGTGCAGGTCAGGAACTTCGGATGGCGAGAACAGGGTCCACTTGCCGTCATCGAAGACGCGCTTCATGAACAGGTCAGGGATCCAGTTGGCGGTGTTCATGTCGTGGGTACGACGACGATCATCACCGGTGTTCTTGCGCAGTTCGATGAACTCTTCGATGTCCATGTGCCAGGTTTCCAGGTAGGCACACACAGCGCCTTTGCGCTTGCCACCCTGGTTAACGGCTACGGCGGTGTCGTTCACTACTTTCAGGAACGGAACCACGCCTTGCGACTTGCCGTTGGTGCCTTTGATGTACGAACCCAGGGCACGCACAGGGGTCCAGTCGTTGCCCAGGCCGCCAGCGAATTTCGACAGCATGGCGTTGTCGTGGATCGCGTGGTAGATGCCCGACAGATCGTCCGGAACGGTGGTCAGGTAGCAGCTCGACAGCTGTGGACGCAGGGTGCCGGCGTTGAACAGAGTCGGGGTCGAAGCCATGTAGTCGAACGAGGACAGCAGGTTGTAGAACTCGATCGCACGGTCTTCTTTCTGCTTCTCTTCGATCGCCAGGCCCATGGCCACACGCATGAAGAAGATCTGCGGCAGTTCGAAACGCACGCCATCCTTGTGGATGAAGTAACGGTCGTACAGGGTCTGCAGGCCCAGGTAGGTGAATTGCTGATCGCGCTCGTGGTTGATCGCCTTGCCCAGTTTTTCCAGGTCGAAGGTGGCCAGCACAGGGTTCAGCAGTTCGAACTCGATACCTTTGGCGATGTAAGCCGGCAGCGCCTTGGCGTACAGGTCGGCCATTTCGTGGTGAGTGGCGCTCTCGGCCACACCCAGGAAACCCAGACCTTCGGCACGCAGGGTGTCCATCAGCAGGCGAGCGGTGACGAACGAGTAGTTCGGCTCACGTTCAACCAGGGTACGCGCGGTCATCACCAGCGCGGTGTTGACGTCGTTCAGGGCCACGCCGTCGTACAGGTTTTTCAGGGTTTCGCGCTGGATCAGGTCGCCGTCGACTTCAGCCAGGCCTTCGCAGGCTTCGGTGACGATGGTGTTCAAGCGGCCCATGTCCAGCGGCGCGAGGCTGCCGTCGGCGCGGGTGATACGGATCGACGGGTGCGCGTCGACCGCAGCTTCGACCGGCGCGTGGGCAGCGCGTTCTTTCGAACGGCCGTCACGGTAGATCACGTAGTCACGAGCGACTTTCTGCTCGCCGGCACGCATCAGGGCCAGTTCGACCTGGTCCTGGATTTCTTCGATGTGGATGGTGCCGCCCGACGGCATGCGACGCTTGAAGGTCGCGGTGACCTGTTCGGTCAGGCGCGCAACGGTGTCGTGGATTCGCGACGAAGCGGCAGCGGTGCCGCCCTCAACTGCGAGAAACGCTTTGGTGATAGCGACGGTGATCTTGTCATCGGTGTAAGGAACGACAGTGCCATTGCGCTTGATCACGCGCAGTTGACCAGGCGCGGTGGCGGCCAGATCCGAATTCGAATCGGCGGCCTGCGGCAAGGTGCCCTGCGGGTTCTCGCGAGTTGTGTCGGTTTGCATGGGTGTCTCCACGTTCTCTATGTTTGTTTGGGCACCATGAAGGTGCCCACCGTTCCGTCCTGAAGCACTACAACCGGCACGCGCCGGGCATAACGACTTCGGGACAGTTCAGGAAGGGGGCCTTGTGGGCGCCGCTTCCATGCCGAAGTCTTCGGTTCGCGCTTTACGCGTGAAACCGCATTCCTTTCGGGGAGCAGATTCGTCACTGCAACACCCGTACCGTTATCGTCGTGGTCGACCGAAAAACGGTAGCCATCCGCAGGCGCGGTTTGGGCTTTCGAAAATACGTTTGGTTCAACCCGACAATGGCAATAAAAAGCCTTGAATTCACTGTCCGGTTTGTGTTTGGTTTTTTAGCGCTAACCCCTACATGTAGGGTTTTTTTGCGCACGGGCTACAAGATAATGCGTTTCGGGGGAGTATTGCAACGTATAGCCTGTGGATAAACCTGTGCGTAAATTGTGTGCGAAAGGGCTGATTCCCGTGTAGGCCGCGAACCTGCTGAGCTAGACCGTTTGTCACTGTTTTTCACTCGGGAAAAACGCTTCAGCGGATTTTTAAGGGCGCGAACCCTATCACAAAAAACCGCCTTGTCCGAACGCATTTGCCGACTTGTGTTCTGGTTGTACGCCGTTTATACAATCGGGCAGTATTTACCCATTCTTATCCTCCCGAAAGATGACAAAAAGACGGGAGAAATGTGGGAGCGGGCTTGCTCGCGAAAGCGGTGGGTCAGGCAATTTCCATGTTGACCATGCCGCCGTCTTCGCGAGCAAGCCCGCTCCCACAGGGGAATTGAGTCAGGCCGAGCATTCTTCCTTATTAATAAAAACAGCAAGCAGAGGTCACCGGTGGAGCAAGAAGCCTGGCAGGTATTGATAGTCGAGGACGACCAGCGTCTGGCCGAACTCACCCGCGAATACCTGCAAGCCAATGGATTGCGCGTGGAGATCGAAGGCAACGGCGCGCTGGCGGCGGCGCGGATCATCAAGGAGCAGCCGGATCTGGTGATCCTCGACCTGATGCTGCCCGGCGAAGACGGCCTGAGCATTTGCCGCAAGGTGCGCGACCGTTACGACGGGCCGATCCTGATGCTCACCGCGCGCACTGACGACGCTGACCAGATTCAGGGTCTCGACCTAGGCGCTGACGATTACGTGTGCAAACCGGTGCGTCCACGGCTGTTGCTCGCGCGCATTCAGGCCTTGCTGCGACGCAGTGACAGCGCCGAACCGATCGCGGAAAAAAGCCGTCGCCTGCAATTCGGCCCGCTGGTGGTGGACAACGCCTTGCGCGAAGCCTGGCTCAGCGACAGCGGCATCGAACTGACCAGCGCCGAATTCGACCTGCTCTGGCTGTTGGTGTCGAACGCCGGGCGAATCCTCTCTCGCGAAGAAATCTTCACTGCGTTGCGCGGCATCGGCTATGACGGCCAGGATCGCTCGATCGATGTGCGCATCTCGCGCATCCGCCCGAAAATCGGTGACGACCCGGATCACCCGCGCCTGATCAAGACCATCCGCAGCAAAGGCTATCTGTTCGTCCCTGAAGCGTGTGTGGATCTGGCGCTGTGAACTCGATCTTCCTGCGCATCTATGGCGGCATGTGCGCGGCGCTGATTCTGGTGGCGGTGCTCGGTGTGCTGGCACTGCACCTGCTCAATCAGGTGCGCAGCGAGCAATACCGCGAGCGCCTGGCCCACGGCACGTTCTCGCTGATGGCCGACAACCTGCAACCGATGAACGAAACCGAGCGCCACCGGGCGTTGTTGGTCTGGGAGCGTCTGCTGGGGATTCCGCTGGCGCTGAAGAAGTTTTCCGAGACCGATCTGGATCTCTCTCAGCGCGCCCGGGTGCAGCACGGTCAGGCCTTGGTGGAGCAGACCGGCCCGCATGCGGCGCGGGTCTATCGGCTGGTCAGCGACAAGGAACAGCTGCTGCTGACCGGTGACGTACAACAGATCAGCGAGCAATTGGCCCGCGCGACTATTTATCTGTTGGCCGATGAACTGGTACGGGTGCCGGTCGGCGAACAGCCCAAACGACTGGCGCAGTTAAAGGAAGAGAAAGGCTTCGGTTTTGATCTGCGGCTGGTCACGGTCAACGAGGCCGACATGGACGAAGACCAGAGCCGTCGCGTGTCCGAGGGCGATACGGTGATGGCGCTGGGCAAGGGCGGGGATTCGATCCGGGTGTTTGCCGGCATGGTCGGTACGCCGTGGGTGCTGGAGATCGGCCCGCTGTATCAGATGAATCCGTATCCGCCGCAATGGCTGGTGTTGATCGCTGCCCTGGGCCTGACCTTGATCGGTCTGATCGTATATCTGCTGGTGCGTCAGCTCGAACGACGTCTGCGCGGACTTGAAGCCGCGGCCACGCGCATCGCCAAGGGCAGCCTGGAAACCCGCGTGCCGGCCCGCGGAGCTGACTCGGTCGGGCGACTGGCGGCGGCGTTCAACGGCATGGCCGAGCATCTGCAGCAGTTGCTGGCGATCCAGCGCGAGCTGGTGCGTGCGGTGTCCCACGAACTGCGCACGCCGGTGGCGCGCCTGCGTTTCGGGCTGGAGATGATCGGCTCGGCCACCACCCCGCAGGCGCTGGAAAAATACCGCGAGGGCATGGATCACGACATCGAGGATCTCGATAAGCTGGTCGACGAAATGCTCACTTACGCGCGGCTGGAACAGGGTTCGCCAGCGTTGACCTTTCAGCGCATTGACCTCGATGCGCTGGTCAATCAGGTGATCGCAGAACTGGCGCCGTTGCGTGCCGAGGTCACGGTGCAGCGCGGGTTGTGCCTGTCAGCGGCGGACAACGATGGCGCCTGGGTCGAAGCCGAGCCGCGCTTCCTGCATCGGGCGTTGCAGAATCTGGTGAGCAACGCGATGCGCCATGCGCGCTCTAACGTCACGGTGAGTTATCAGGTCGGGCAGTTGCGCTGTCGGGTCGATGTCGAGGATGACGGGCCGGGCGTGCCGGAGTCGGCGTGGGAACGGATCTTCACGCCGTTCCTGCGTCTGGATGACAGCCGCACCCGGGCCTCTGGTGGGCATGGGCTGGGGCTGTCGATTGTGCGGCGGATCATTCACTGGCATGACGGTCGGGCGCTGATCAACAAGAGCAAAAGTCTGGGTGGGGCTTGTTTCAGTCTGAGTTGGCCGAGGAATCAGGAGCGCCGTTGAGTTTTGTGTCAGCAGAAATGACGCCTTCGCGAGCAAGCCCGCTCCCACAGGGGAATGTATTTCAAGGGTGGGAGCGGGCTTGCTCGCGAAGGCGGTGCAACAGTCGCCGAAAAATCCTCAGGCAGGAATGCTGACCAGACTCAACAACTGCCCATCCTGCACACCAAATTGCGCCTCCAGCTCGGTGCCATGACGCCATTCGCCAGACAAGTCAGTCAGCAAACGCAACCGGACCTGACCCTGCTCCGTCCACTCCAGCACCTCGGCGTGCTCGAAGTAGAAACGCTTCTGCACAATCGGGTACAGCGCCTTGAACAGGCTCTCTTTCACCGAAAACGTCAGGGTCACGCACAGCGCCAGTTGTTCCCGCGCACCGGCGGCCATGCGCTGCAGCTCCGGCGGCGTCAGAATCTCCCCGGCCAGGCGTTCGGCGCGCTCGGTCTCGAGCAGGTTTTCCAGATCCATGCCCAAGCCGCGCCAGTGCCGCTTGTTGGCGACAATCGCCGCCGCGTGTCCGGTGCTGTGAGTGATCGAGCCGCAGATGTGCGCCGGCCACACCGGTGCGCGGTCTTCGCCAATCGCCGGAATCACGTTTGAGCCTTCCAGTTGCTGCAGCGCAGCCCGGGCGCAGATTCGCCCGGCAAGAAACTCGGCCTGCCGTTTGGCCACCGAGCGCTGAATGCTCGGCGGCGGCTCGATGGCGCTGCGCTGGAAGTCATCGCCCAGCAGTTGCTTCGGGTCGAAACGGGTGCTGAGCAGCACGGTCTCGGGCAACACGTTGGGCAACGGCCAATGGGCGTCGAGCGGGGTGCAGCAGGCGGGGAGGGGCGGGCTGGAATTCATGGCGGGCATTTTGCCGATTCGCAGGGGCAAGGTCGAGATCGGCGGTGCGGCTTTCGCGAGCAGGCTCGCTCCCACATTTGGAACGCATTCCCATGTGGGAGCGAGCCTGCTCGCGAAGGCCGCGCTGCAATCTATCTGATCAGCCAAAGATTTTCTGGAAGAACGCCTTCATGTCCGCCCAGGATTTTTCATCGGCCGCCTTGTTGTAACCGATATCCGGGCCACCGTGTTCACCATGGCTCAAGCGATCGGCATCCGGATTGGTGAAGCCATGTTTGGCGCCGTCGAGGCTGACGAACTTATAGTCGGCGCCGGCCTTGTCCATTTCAGATTTGAACGCGGTGACGTTGTCCGGGGTGACCATGCTATCCAGCGCACCGTGCTCGACCAGAATCTTCGCCTTCACACTGCCGGGCGTCGCCGGGGTGGTGGTCGCCAGCGCACCGTGGAAACTCACCACGCCCGCCAGCGGCTCGCCCTGACGCGCGGCGTTGAGCACCACGCCACCGCCGAAGCAGTAACCGATGGCGGCGATTTTATTGACGTCGGTCTGCGGCTGCTTTTTCAGCAGGTTCAACCCGGCCTCGAAACGTTTGCTGGAGGCCGCAGCATCCTGGGTCGCGGCCTGCATGAACGCCATCGCATCCTTGGGATGTTCGGTGTTCTTGCCTTCGCCATACATGTCGATCGCCAGCGCGCTGTAGCCCAGTTCGGCGAGGTCGCGGGCGCGACGTTTGGCGTAATCGTTAAGGCCCCACCATTCATGCACCACGACGACTCCCGGGCGTTTGCCCTTGATCGCGTCGTCATAGGCGTAGTAGCCGATCAGCTTGGTGCCGTCGGCACTCTGGTAGGGAATCTCCTGAGTCTTGATCGCGGCGTTGGCCAGACTGCTGGCGGCGAGCAAGACGAGGGCGAGGAACAGGCGCATGGTCGGTCTCCTTATCGAAAGTGGTCAGGACAGCCTAGTCGATTTGATTCAGTGCAGGTTCAGAGAGTGTTCAGGGCAGGTACAGGGGCGGGTCAGTAACCTTGCGCCATACCCAAACAGCACTGTGAAAGAGGAAACGCGATGAATCGTCTAAACAAACTGCTGCTGGCTTTTACCTTGTTGGGCTCCAGCCTTGCGGCACATGCCGATGACACCAGCAACTTCGCCGGCCTGACCTTTGGCCAGACCAGTGACAAGGTTAAAAAATCCCACGCGCTGAACGACAACCTTGGCCACCCTGACGCCAGCGGCGCAATCGACGGCAACAACACCTACGGCGTGCGCCTCGGTCAGCAAAACTCGCAAGGTCGTTACTACGCGACCTACGACAACGTGTCCGGTTCGCACAATGGCATTAAACTGCGCCAGGAAAACCTGCTGGGCAGCTACGATCTGTTCTATCCAGTGGGCGGCAGCACCAAACTGTTCGGTGGTGCAACGGCCGGTTTGACCAAGCTGACTCAGGACTCGCCGGGCTATAGCCGTGACAGCGACATCGGTTACGCCGTCGGTGGCCAGTTCGGTGTGCTGCAACAAGTGGCGCAGAACGTTTCGGTGGAACTCGGTTACCGTTACCTGATGAGCAACGCCAGCACCGAAATGAAAGAAAGCGGTGGCAGCAAGCAAGGCTCGCTGGACTTGACCAGCAGCGCCCAGACTTACCTGTCGGCGAACTACGCTTTCTAAAGCGCGGTTCGCTCTAGACCCTGTGGGAGCGAGCTTGCTCGCGAAAGCCTTCTATCAGTCGATAACAATGTTGGCTGATACATCGCCTTCGCGAGCAAGCCCGCTCCCACAGGTGCGTTGTTGGAGTTTTTGATTTACCCGGGAGAGCGTTATGAAACTGTTGGTCGTCGAAGATGAAGCGCTGTTGCGCCATCACCTGCAAACCCGCCTGACGGAGAGCGGTCATGTGGTCGAGTCCGTGGCCAATGCCGAAGAGGCGCTGTACCAGACCGGGCAGTTCAACTTCGATCTGGCGGTGATTGACCTCGGTCTGCCGGGCATGGGCGGTCTGGACCTGATCCGGCAGTTGCGCTCGAGCGGCAAGACGTTTCCGATCCTGATCCTCACCGCGCGCGGCAATTGGCAGGACAAGGTCGAAGGCCTCGCCGCCGGTGCCGACGACTACGTGGTCAAGCCGTTCCAGTTCGAGGAACTCGACGCGCGCCTGAATGCCTTGCTGCGTCGCTCCAGCGGCTTCACCCAGTCGACCATCGTCGCCGGGCCGTTGTTGCTTGATCTCAATCGCAAGCAGGCGTCGCTGGATGAAGAGCCGCTGGCGCTGACCGCCTACGAATACCGCATCCTCGAATACCTGATGCGCCACCACCAGCAAGTGGTGCCCAAGGATCGCCTGATGGAACAGCTCTATCCGGATGATGACGAGCGTGATCCGAACGTGATCGAAGTGCTGGTCGGCCGTCTGCGCCGCAAGCTCGAAGGACCGGGCGGGTTCAAGCCGATCGACACCGTGCGCGGTCTCGGCTACCTGTTCAATGAGCGCTGCACTTGATTCGTTCTCTTCGCGTTCGTTTGATGCTCGCTGCCACCACGTTGGCGGTGTTGTTCATGCTCGGCTTGCTGCCGGCCATGCAGGGCGCGTTCAGCCTGGCGCTGCAGGACTCGATCGAGCAGCGCCTGGCCTCGGACGTCACCACGCTGATCTCGGCGGCACGCGTCGACAGTGGCCATCTGGTGATGCCGGCGCAGCTGCCGGATGAGCGCTTCAATCTCACCGACAACCGCCTGCTCGGCTACATCTACGACCGCGAAGGCAAACTGGTCTGGCGCTCGAAAGGCACGCAGGAAGAGCAGATCAACTACAAGCCGCGTTACGACGGCATGGGCAACGAGTTCGCGCGGATCCGCGAGAGCAATGGCCAGGAGTTCTTCGTCTACGACGTCGAAGTCAAACTGCTCGGCGGTAAAAGTGCCGCGTTCAGCATCGTCGCTCTGCAACCGGTGCGCGAATACGAAAATACCCTCGAAGGCCTGCGCGAAAATCTCTACCTGGGCTTCGGCGCCGCATTGCTGGTGCTGCTGGCGCTGTTGTGGATCGGCCTGACCTGGGGTCTCAAGGCGCTGCGTCGGCTCAGTCAGGAACTCGACGAGATCGAAAGCGGCACCCGCGAAAGTCTCACCGAACAGCACCCGCGCGAACTGCTGCGCCTGACCGGCTCGCTCAACCGTTTGCTGCACAGTGAGCGCCAGCAGCGCAGCCGCTACCGTGACTCCCTCGATGATCTGGCGCACAGCCTGAAAACCCCGTTGGCGGTACTGCAAGGGGTCAGTGAAGACATGGCCCAACGCCCGGAGGATCGCGATCAGGCCTGGGTGCTGCAAACCCAGATCGAGCGCATGAGTCAGCAGATCAGCTATCAACTGCAGCGGGCCAGCCTGCGCAAAAGTGGTCTGGTGCGCCATCAAGTGCGACTGCAACCGGTGCTCAAAAGCCTGTGCGACACGCTGGACAAGGTCTACCGCGACAAACACGTGCGGGTGGCGTTTGATCTGCCGGAGCACTGCTACGTGCCGATCGAACAGGGCGCGCTGTTGGAGATGATGGGCAACCTGCTGGAGAACGCCTATCGCCTGTGCCTGGGCGAAGTGCGCATCAGCGTGCGCGACACCCTCGCCGGCATCGAGTTGTGCATCGAAGACGACGGCCCCGGTGTGCCGCCGAATCAGCGCGCGCGGATTCTCGAGCGTGGTGAGCGTCTGGATCGTCAGCATCCGGGGCAGGGCATCGGGCTGGCGGTGGTCAAGGACATCATCGAAAGCTACAACGCCAAGCTGATGCTTGGGGATTCACCGATGGGCGGGGCGGCGTTCAGGATTCAGTTTCCTGCGGTTTAGGTGTTGGCTGTTCTGACGTCATCGCGAGCAGGCTCACTCCTACAAGGGGAATGCATTTCAAATGTAGGAGTGAGCCTGCTCGCGATAGCGCCAGTCAGTTCAGCGCGGGTCTTACTGCTCCTGCGCCCGATACGCCCCCGGCGTCAGCCCGGTCCATTTCTTGAACGCCCGGTGAAACGCCGACGGTTCGGAAAATCCCAACTGCTCGGCAATCTGTTGCAACGACAGATCCGCCCGTCCCAGATGATAGATCGCGATGTCGCGGCGCAACTGATCCTTCAATTCCTGAAAACTGCTGCCTTCCTCACGCAAATGCCGACGCAGGGTTTGCGGGCTGATGTGCAGCTGCGCGGCCACCGCTTCGAGATCCGGCCACTGCGCACTGTCGCGGCTGAGCAAGCGGCGCAGGCGACTGCTGAGGCTGTCACCGTCGTCCGGGCGCGATAGCAGGTCGGCGGGTGAGCGTTCGAGAAAGTGCTTGAGGGTGCGTTCGTCCTGCAACAGCGGCATCGACAGATAGCGACTGTGGTACAACAGGCTGCTTTGCTGGGCGCAAAACACCAAAGGGCAGGGGAATAACAGGTCGTACTCGGCACCGTGCGCCGGTTTCGGATAACTGAAGGTGGCCTGCTCCAGACGAATCCGCTGGCCAATCAGCCAACTGCCGAGGCGATGCCAGATCACCAGCAGGCTCTCGCTGAGAAAGTGATCCGGGTCCCATAACTGCGAGTCATCAAGGCTCAGGCGCACCCATTCGTCTTCGCGGCTCAGGCTCAGACGCGGAGCCTCGGGGAATAGGCTATAAAACAATAAACCGCGTTGCAGTGCCTTCTCCAGATTGCGGCAGTGGATCAGCGCGTGGCACATCATCGCGAAGCTGCCGGGCTTGCTCGGCGCGTTGCCAAAGCCCAGGTATTCGTCATCCAGCGCCAGCCACAGACTCTGGATCAACTGGGTGAATTGCTCCGGGGCGATGCGCGCCCGAGGTTCATCGAGCAACTCGGGGCTGATCCCAAGTTGCTGCAGCAGCGGCGCATAGTCGAACCCCGAACGGCGTGCGCCACCGAGGGCGGCACGGGCGAAATGACTGGCGATGGTACGTTCGCGCATAAGCGGCAGATCCTTCCTCAGGCGCTGGATGGTAGCCGGGGCATGCGCAGGGCAACAAGGCGGATTTCCGCCAAATTGTAGGACGAGATCCGCTGACTTGGCGGAAATCCGCCACACTGGCGTCACCGGGCAGTGACAAAAATTAGCCTGCATCCCCTGATATCAAAAGGCTTGCAGCGAATTGCACCAAAGTGGCACGGCGTTTGCGATAAGAGCGACAGAAGTGTGCGTCTATTCCGCTGGAATAGCGCCGCTCCAACAACAAATCCCTCCAGTGCAGGAGGGTTCGCAATTCAGGTTCTGCGCCCAACAGATGGATGTTGCCCGCGGGACGCTTGAGGACACTTGCAATGACGACTCGTCAGCCACTGTACAAATCCCTGTATTTCCAGGTGATCGTCGCGATCATCATCGGTATTGCCCTTGGTCACTACTACCCGCAGTTCGGTGTGGCGGTAAAGCCACTGGGTGACGGATTCATCAAGCTGATCAAAATGATCATCGCCCCGATCATCTTCTGCACCGTGGTCAGCGGCATCGCTGGCATGCAAAGCATGAAGTCGGTCGGCAAGACCGGCGGTTATGCACTCCTGTACTTCGAAATCGTTTCTACCATCGCCCTGCTGGTGGGCCTGATCGTGGTCAACATCGTGCAGCCGGGCAACGGCATGCACATCGACGTCAGCACCCTGGACGCCTCGAAAGTCGCGACCTACGTGCAGCAAGGTGCAGACCAGAGCGTAGTCGGCTTCCTGCTCAACGTGATCCCGACCACCATCGTCGGCGCGTTCGCTACCGGTGACATCCTGCAAGTGCTGATGTTCTCGGTGATCTTCGGTTTCGCCCTGCATCGCCTGGGTGACTATGGCCGTCCGATCCTCGACTTCATCGATCGCTTCGCCCACGTGATGTTCAACATCATCAACATGATCATGAAGCTCGCGCCAATCGGTGCCTTCGGTGCGATGGCGTTCACCATCGGTGCTTACGGTGTCGGTTCGCTGGTGCAACTGGGTCAACTGATGGCCTGCTTCTACATCACCTGCCTGGCCTTCATCCTGATCGTGCTGGGTGCCATCGCCCGCATGCACGGCTTTAGCGTGCTGAAGATGATCCGCTACATCCGTGAAGAGCTGCTGATCGTACTCGGTACTTCCTCGTCGGAATCGGTACTGCCACGCATGCTGATCAAGATGGAGCGTCTGGGCGCGAAGAAATCCGTCGTGGGTCTGGTGATCCCGACCGGTTACTCGTTCAACCTCGACGGTACTGCGATCTACCTGACCATGGCTGCGGTGTTCATTGCTCAGGCCACCGACACGCACATGGACATCACCCATCAGATCACCCTGCTGGTGGTGCTGCTGCTGTCGTCCAAAGGCGCCGCCGGTGTGACCGGTTCGGGCTTCATCGTGCTGGCCGCCACCCTGTCGGCGGTCGGTCACTTGCCGGTGGCCGGTCTGGCGCTGATCCTCGGTATCGACCGCTTCATGTCCGAAGCCCGCGCCCTGACCAACCTGGTCGGCAACGCCGTCGCGACCATCGTGGTTGCCAAGTGGGTGAAAGAGCTGGACACCGACGTGCTGCAATCCGAGCTGGCTTCGGGTGGTCGCGGTATCGCGGATACCCGTCCGGAAGATGACCTGGGTGTGGCTGAAGGTGCTACTCCGAGCAACGTCAAGTAATCTGAATTGGCTCCAGTGTAATGCTGGAGTCTGAGAGCCCTTGTGGTGAGGGGATTCATCCCCGATGGGTCGCGAAGCGGCCCCTTCTTAGATAGAAGGGGACTGCTGCGCAGTCCATCGGGGATGAATCCCCTCGCTACAGGGGTTTTTTATTGCCTGCGATTTGAGCATTACGGTCACTGCCGCTGATGCATCCGGTGATTGCCGTGCGCGGCAGCGCTGCCTAGGCTGAGTGCATCGCCCAAGGAGTTCGCCCATGTCCGCGCCGCTGGCCTCACTGAAGATTCTGGATTTCTCGACCCTGCTGCCGGGGCCATTTGCCTCGCTGTTGCTGGCGGACATGGGCGCCGAAGTGCTGCGCATTGAATCACCGACGCGCATGGATCTGCTGCGGGTGCTGCCGCCGCATGATCAAGGTGTGTCAGCCAGCCACGCTTACCTCAATCGCAACAAGCGCAGCCTGGCGCTGGATCTCAAACAGCCGGAAGCGCTGGAGGTGGTCAGGCAGTTGCTGGGCGAATACGACATTGTCCTCGAGCAGTTCCGCCCCGGTGTGATGGAGCGTCTGGGCCTGGGTTATGAGGCGCTGAAAGCGATCAACCCGAAGCTGATTTACGTGTCGATCACCGGCTATGGCCAGACCGGGCCGTACAAGGATCGCGCCGGGCATGACATCAACTACCTCGCCCTGGCCGGTCTTTCCAGTTACACCGGCCGCGCCGACAGCGGGCCGTTGCCGCTGGGCATGCAGGTGGCGGATATCGCGGGTGGTTCGCTGCATGGGGTGATCGGCCTGCTGGCGGCGGTCATCGCCCGGCAGCAGACCGGGCAGGGCACGCATCTGGATGTGAGCATGACCGATTGCGCCTTCAGCCTGAACGCCATGGTCGGTGCCGGCTATCTGGCCTGTGGCGACGAACCGCATTGGGAAGAACAGATGCTCAATGGCGGCAGCTTCTATGACTACTACCGTTCCCGCGACGGGCGCTGGTTGTCGGTGGGCAGTCTGGAACCGGGGTTCATGCAGCAACTGTGTACGGCGTTGGGCCGGCCGGAGCTGGCGGCGCAGGGCTTGTCGCCGAAACCCGAGCAGCAGCGGTTATTGAAGGATGCGCTGAAAGTTGAATTCGAGAAGCACGACTTTGCCGAGTTGTGTGAATTGTTCGCCGGAGTCGATGCCTGCGTCGAACCGGTCTTGAACCTGAGCGAGGCGGTGCAACATCCGCAGTTGCAGGCGCGGGAGCTGGTGACCCAGGTGCCGCGTGGCGACGGTACGACCCAGGCGCAGATTGCCTGTCCGCTGAAATTCACCGAGGCGCTGCCGGCGCCGCGACATGTTGGTTCGGGGTTGGGGCAGCATACGGAGCAGGTGTTGGGGGAGTTGGGGTTTGGTGCTGAGCGGATTGCCGAGTTGCGGCGTGCCAAGGTGATTCTCTAGCGTCTGTACCGGCCCTTTCGCGAGCAAGCCCGCTCCCACAGGGGAATGCATTTCAAAATGTGGGAGCGGGCTTGCTCGCGAAGGCGTCGGCGGCGACAACACCAAACCGCCTATTCCACCCGCATCTCACCACTGAACACCAAGGTGTTGCGACAACGCCGGCACAAATACCGCCGCCCCTGGCGCACCAGGCTATGACGCTGCGCCGAAAACGGAAAATCACTGTCGGCGCACGGGCATTTGTAGATATAGCGGGTCACGCTGCGGCGTTTGACGGCATAGGTGTGGCAACGATCCGGCGGCAGCTCGTAAACCCCGCGCATGATCAGTTGCCACTCCTCGCCATGCGGCTGGATGCGGTCGCCGAACAGTTGATGGGCGATCAGGTGCGCGACTTCGTGGGCCACGGTCTGCTTGAGGAAGTGTTCGGTGTTTTCCCGGTACAGCTGCGGGTTGAAGCGCAGCAGGTTCTCGTGCAGATGCGCGACACCGGCTTTTTGCCCGCGCAGCTTGAGGCTGACGACGGGGCGTTGGAAATGACGTTTGAAAAAGGCTTCAGCGAGTTGGTAACAGTCTTCGACGCGGGTATTGAGTTGCTCGGGCATGCTTGATGGATCTCCAGAGGCGTCGAGTATGCCGCAACCTCTGGGACTTGCGAATCGCTGACCTGCCGAATGGTCATCCGCCAAACGAGAAGGCCGCCTTGCGGCGGCCTGTATTGGCAGATCTTGTTTTTCTCTGGGGTGAAGCTTGTCAGTTGGTATACACCGGCCCCACGCCGAGGCCCCAGACAATCACGGTGAACGCCATGATGGCCACCAGCACCACCAGACCCACCGCCAGCACCGAGCTGGAAAACAGGAAGCCTTCGTCCGACGGAATGTTCATGAACGTTGGCAGCCCCACGTACAGCAGATACACCGTGTAGCAGATGGCCGCCGTGCCGACGATCATCCCCAGCCACATGTGCGGATACAGCGCCGCCAGCCCGCCGACGAACAACGGTGTTGCGGTGTAGGTGGCGAAGGCCACGCAACGGGCCAGGCTCGGGTTGGCGTCATAGGTGCGGGCCATCCAGTGCACGAACGCGCCCATCACTGCGACCCCGCCGAGCATCGCCAAGTACGACATCACGGTCATCCAGATCGCACTTTCGACGGTGAGCATCACCGGTGCGCGATTGCCGATCACCCAGCCGACCTGAGTGGTGCCGATAAACGCCGAAACCGCCGGAATCGCCGCCAGGATCAGCGTGTGCGTCAGGTACATGTGGCTGATGCTTTCCTCTTGGTCGCCACGGATTTCCTTCCATTCCTGATCGGGGTGGGTAAAAAGTCCCACTACGTGATGGATCATGCCAGTCACTCCTCTTGTTATTGCCATCGCCCCCCAGCGGAGCGCCTACGGGCCAAGGTGGCCGAGCAAATTCAGGTCTTCAGACGTGTGCGACCTTATGTCGCAGTATAGAAAGGACTTAACCGCACAGGGACTAGGGGCTTAGAGCAAATTGCGCTGTAAAAACAGGGCGTAATCGCGGCAGGATCTTGCGCATTTGAGGCCGGATCATCTCTGTGGCGAGGGAGCTTGCTCCCGCTCGGCTGCGCAGCAGTCGCCGATCCCTGCGGTTCGGTGCGTCAGGAAAATAGCGGCTGCAGGTTTGGGGGCGCTTCGCACCCCAGCGGGAGCAAGCTCCCTCGCCACAGGGGATCGGTTGAAAGGGACAGACCCACGGCCCTTCGCGCTCCCCGGGTTTTTGCGTAAAATGCCCGCCTTTCGTCACACCTCACGGATTTCGCGTCATGGGCACTCTTACGGTCAACCAGAACAAACTGCAAAAGCGCCTGCGCCGCCTGGCCGGCGAAGCGGTCGCCGATTTCAACATGATCGAAGACGGCGACAAGGTCATGGTCTGCCTGTCCGGAGGCAAGGACAGCTACACCATGCTCGACGTGCTGCTGCACCTGCAGAAGGTTGCACCGATCAAGTTCGAAATCGTCGCGGTGAACATGGATCAGAAGCAGCCGGGCTTCCCCGAGCACGTACTGCCGGCCTACCTGAAAGAGCTGGGCGTCGAGTACCACATCGTCGAGAAGGACACCTACTCGGTGGTCAAGGAACTGGTGCCGGAAGGCAAGACCACCTGCTCGCTGTGCTCGCGCCTGCGTCGCGGCACGCTGTACACCTTCGCCGACGAAATCGGCGCGACCAAGATGGCCCTCGGTCACCACCGTGACGACATCGTCGAGACGTTCTTCCTCAACATGTTCTTCAACGGCACCCTCAAGGCGATGCCGCCGAAGCTGCGCGCCGACGACGGGCGAAACGTGGTGATCCGCCCGCTGGCCTACTGCAACGAGAAAGACATCCAGGCTTACTCGGACTTCAAGGAATTTCCGATCATCCCGTGCAACCTCTGCGGTTCGCAGGAAAACCTGCAGCGTCAGGTGGTCAAGGAAATGCTTCAGGACTGGGAGCGCAAGACTCCGGGCCGAACTGAAAGCATCTTCCGCAGTCTGCAGAACGTGGTGCCGTCGCAACTGGCCGACCGCAACCTGTTCGACTTCACCAGCCTGAAGATCGACGAGACGGCGGCTTCGCGCTTCGTTAACGTCGTCAATCTGTAAACCCATTCCAGGTGGGAGCGGGCTTGCTCGCGAAGGCGGTGTATCAGTCGCTATATGCGCCGACTGACACTCAGTCTTCGCGAGCAAGCCCGCTCCCACATTGGTTTTTTGTTTCATTCAATAGGAGAGGGCATGCGCGATTACAAGTGGCTGCACGAATACTGTCTGAACCGCTTCGGTTCGGCGGCAGAACTGGAAGCCCATCTGCCCGTTCCCAAGACTCCCGCGCAATTGCGCAAGATCAGCGACGATCGTTACCTCTCGACCATGGCCCTGCGCGTGTTTCGCGCTGGTCTCAAGCACAGTCTGGTGGACGCCAAGTGGCCGGCCTTCGAAGAAGTGTTCTTCAGGTTCGACCCGGAAAAAGTCGTGCTGATGAGCGCCGAACACCTCGAACGCCTGATGCAGGACGCGCGCATCATCCGCCACCTGGGCAAGCTCAAGAGCGTGCCGCGCAATGCCCAGTTCATCCTCGATGTGGAAAAGGACAAGGGCAGTTTCGGCGCGCTGATCGCCGACTGGCCGGTGACCGATATCGTCGGTCTGTGGACCTACCTGAAAAAGCACGGGAGTCAGTTGGGCGGGCTGTCGGCGCCGCGCTTCCTGCGCATGGTCGGCAAGGACACGTTCGTGCCGAGCTACGACGTGGTCGCGGCGCTGAATGCACAGAAGATCGTCGACAAGGCGCCGACCAGTCTGCGCGATCTGGCGATTGTGCAGAACGCGTTCAATCAGTGGCATGAACAGAGTGGCGGGCGGCCGATGAGCCAGATTTCGATGATGCTCGCGTACACCGTCAACCATTAAGACCGCGTCGCCCCATTCGCGAGCAAGCCCGCTCCCACAGTTTTTGTGTCGATCACAAAATTGTGATTCAACAAGGATCCTGTGGGAGCGAGCCTGCTCGCGAAGGCGTCAGATCAGGCGACGCTGATCTCGCCTTCGCCCGCGAGTTTGCGATTCAACTGATACCGCCACCGCACATACAGCAGCGCGGAGCAGAACAGCGCCAGGCTCGCGGCCATCTCCAGCACCCCGAACAGTTGCCGGTTCGGGTCATACGCTGCCAGTGCGCCCTTGATGAAATACAGATTCACCACAAAGCACATCCACGAGTGCGCACGCGTGTTGCCCATCAGCATCCCCGGCGCAAGGATCAGCCACGGGATCAGCTCGACCAGCAGGATCACCCAAGGTCGGGCGCCGTGCAGGTCGGCGAATACCAGGTAGTAAGCGGCGAGCAGCCCGGCGAGGCCGAAGAAGCACAACAGGCTGACGATCCGCATCGCCTTGACGCGAGGTTCGAGCCACTCGACGGAGGGCAGGACTTTCGGCTTCTTCGCCACCCTTAGCCCTCCAGTTTTTGCGCGGTCTTGGCCAGGCGTGCGCCGAGTGCGCGACACAGCGCCATCTCGTGCTGATCCAGACCTTTTTTGCCATCGGCCCCGGCATGATGACTGGCGCCATACGGCGTACCGCCGCCCTGGGTTTCCAGCAGCGCCGACTCGCTGTACGGCAGGCCGGTGATCAGCATGCCGTGGTGCAACAGCGGCAGCATCATCGACAGCAGGGTGGTTTCCTGGCCACCGTGCAGGCTGGCGGTGGAGGTGAAGACGCCGGCCGGTTTACCCACCAGAGCGCCGGTCAGCCACAGGTTGCTGGTGCCGTCGAGGAAGTACTTGAGCGGCGCGGCCATGTTGCCGAAACGCGTCGGGCTGCCAAGGGCGAGGCCGGCGCAGTTCTTCAGGTCATCGAGGGTGGCGTAGAGCGCACCGTCTTCCGGGATGTCCGGGGCGACCGCCTCACACTCGCTGGAAATCGCCGGTACGGTACGCAGGCGCGCTTCAAGGCCAGCCTGTTCGACGCCGCGGGCAATCTGCCGGGCCATTTCATTGGTCGAACCGTTGCGGCTGTAATACAGAACCAGAATGTACGGCGCGCTCACGGCAGCAGCTCCAGGATCTGCTCCGGTGGACGGCCGATTATCGCTTTGTCGCCGACTTCGAGAATCGGCCGTTCCATCAGTTTCGGGTGTTCGGCGATGGCGGCGATCAGTTGCGCTTCGCTGAGGCTCGTGTCGGCCAGCTGAAGCATTTTGTATTCATCTTCTCCAGTGCGCAGCAGTTGTCGCGCGCTGATGTTCAGCTTGCCGAGCAAGGCCTTGATCTGCGCGGCGTCCAGCGGCGTTTCCAGGTAACGCACTACGTTCGGGGTCAGGCCACGGGCCTCAAGAAGTTCCAGCGCGCCGCGGGATTTCGAGCAGCGCGGATTGTGATAAAGCGTCAGATCGGTCATGGCGGGTCGCTTCTGGCGTAAAGTGGCGGCTATTCTAACTGTGCAGCGCGCAATCCAGAACCTTCAGAGGCGATGGGTCGCAGGCGCCTTCAATTTTTGACCAGGGAACATGACATGACACGGCGACTGGCAGCGGCATTGACGATAATCGGGGCGTTGATGCTGGGGGGCTGCGGCAATGACTACGGCATTGACCAGAATGGTCAGAAGGTTGCGTCCGAGCGTCTGGACAAGCAATGGGTAGTCATCAATTACTGGGCCGAATGGTGTGGCCCGTGCCGCACGGAAATTCCTGAACTCAATCATTTGGCGGACGAACTCAAGAGCAAGAATGTTGGGGTGTTCGGGGTCAACTTCGACAACGTTCAGGGTGAAGACCTGAAATCTGCCAGCGAGAAGCTGGGCATCAAGTTCACCGTGCTGGCGCAGGATCCGGCCGACCTGTTCGACCTGCCGCGCAGTGAGGCCTTGCCGGTGACCTACATCATCGACAACAAGGGCAAGGTGCGTGAGCAGTTGATGGGCGAGCAGACGGCGGCGGGGGTGATGGCCAAGCTTGAGGCATTGCAGGCGACAAAGTGAGCTGAATGGGCTTTTGTGGCGAGGGAGCTTGCTCCCGCTGGGGCGCGAAGCGGCCCCAAACCCTGCTGACTCGGTGTCTCCGGCAACGCGCGGTTAACGGTTGTGCGACTGCTGCGCAGCCGAGCGGGAGCAAGCTCCCTCGCCACAGTAACTGGCGTTCAGAAAAAAGATCGCAGCCTGTG